>PCUV01000043.1 GCA_002786915.1 Comamonadaceae bacterium CG12_big_fil_rev_8_21_14_0_65_59_15
GACATCCCCGGCCTATGCAAAGCCGCCACCCTCACCGAAATCGAAGCGCAAGGCTGGAGTCTTAATCCCGGTCGTTATGTCGGCGTGGCCGCAGGTGAGGAAGTCAGCGACGAAGACTTCAAGGAAAAACTGGAAGCACTGAACGAGGAACTGGAAGTGCTGAATGCCCAGGCGCGCGAACTGGAGCAGACCATCGCCGCGAATGTTGCGGGGATTTTGAGCGAATGAAAATGGTTAAGTGGGAGCGAAAACCTCTTGGAGCAGTGGCAGATCTTTGTCTCGGGAAGATGCTTGACCAGAACAAGAATCGAGGAGAACCGCTTCCCTATCTTGCAAACGTAAACGTTCGCTGGGGGGAGTTCGCACTCGACGACCTGCGAACTATGCGCTTCGAGCCTAAAGAAATGGATCGTTACGGGCTTAGATTCGGCGACATTGTTATGTGTGAAGGCGGTGAGCCTGGACGTTGTGCGATCTGGAAAGATCAAGCGCCCGGAATGATGATCCAGAAGGCACTGCACAGAATCCGACCGAAGGAGTTTCTGGATTGCCACTTCCTTTTCTATAGCTTCTTGCGCATCGGTCAATTGAAAGGTTTTGATCAATACGTTACGGGCGCAACCATCAAACATTTGCCGAGTGAAAAGCTTGCAAAGGTCGAAATTGAAATTCCCCCGCTCCCCATCCAGCAAGGCATCGCAGGGATCCTCTCCGCTTACGACGAACTGATCGAGAACAATCAGCGGCGCATTCGCATACTGGAAGACATGGCACACAGCCTCTACCGCGAATGGTTTGTCCACTTCCGCTACCCCGGCTATGAATCCGTTTCGCTTGTCGATTCACCGCTTGGGCAGATTCCGCAGGGGTGGGAAGTTAGAGTCGTTGAGGATGTATTGAAGCGTGTTCCTTCAGGTAAGAAATATGACCAAAAATCAGCAAGTCCAATGGGGACAGTTCCAATCTTGGATCAGGGGAAGTCTGGCATTATTGGCTACCATGATGACGAGCCTGGGGTGTATGCGACGGAGGATAGTCCAATCATCGTGTTCGCAAATCACACTTGCTATCAGCGCCTGATTCTTTTTCCGTTCTCTGCAATCCAAAACGTTTTGCCATTTGTGCCCAATCCATTATTGAAGCGGGACATTTATTGGCTCCATTGGGCAACTA
The DNA here is from genome assembly GCA_002786915.1 of Comamonadaceae bacterium CG12_big_fil_rev_8_21_14_0_65_59_15. Classification (GTDB taxonomy): domain Bacteria; phylum Pseudomonadota; class Gammaproteobacteria; order Burkholderiales; family Burkholderiaceae_C; genus Rhodoferax. The sequence goes on from PCUV01000043.1 coordinate 1,174, forward strand.
ACGGGTTAATAGTTTTCAACGACTACAAGGGCCATTGGCCAGAATTTATTGCTAAGGAACTGGTTGTTCCTCCCGCTGAAATTTGCCAAAGCTTTGGAAGCTTTACTTCTCCCGTAATGCGGGAAATCCTTAAGCTAGAGCGCGCAATTGAAAAACTCCGCCGCACCCGCGACCTGCTGCTGCCGCGCCTGCTGACGGGGCAGATATTTTTGGTAAAGTCTACGTAACACTCAATCTATCAAGGAGGCATCTAATGAAGCTGACAAAAGCACGGGTTCAAAACTATCGGTCCATAGAAGATAGTGAAGAGTTTGAGATTGGTGATCTCACTTGCTTGGTGGGCAAGAACGAGGCGGGTAAGACAGCGCTGCTGAGCGCAATGCGAGCACTTCGTCCATCAAAATCCCAGTCGTTTGATATTGACGAAACAATTGACTATCCTCGTCGCTTCTCCACGCGCTTTGACGATCGTCATCCCGATGGGCAGGCGGAAGTGGTCAGAACTTGGTGGAGACTAGATGACTCAGACAAAGTGCTGGTTGAGCAGCGATTTGGGCAGGGGGTGTTGAAAGGCGATGTCTTCCAAGTACATTACGGTTTCCGTTACGAAGAAGAAGGTCGCATCTGGGAAATTGACGTTGATGAAGCCAAATGCCTTGAGCATTTGGTTGGCAAACATTCTTTAGACGCGACGGAGCGTAATGTCCTTCATGCTGTAAGTGACGGCCAAGGCGCGGACAAAGCATTGTCGGCTCTGGCACAGCGGACTCCCAAGCAAGAGGCATTGCTTCAAGACATTAAGAAGATTCGTAAATCACGATTCACTTTTGGGGTTGTCGACATCCTTGAAGCTCGTCAGCCACGATTTTTTTTCACATCTCACTTCGAGCGTATGTCGGGGATGGTGTCTCTCAACAAGCTCCAACAGGATCGCCAGCAAAATAAAGTTTCTATTGGTGACAAAATATTTTTATCGTTCCTTGAATATGCAGGAACAACCTTGGATGAGCTAATCCAAGCAGATCGAAGGGAAGCCTTGAAGGCAAAGTGTGAGGCCGCCAGTAACGAGATTACTGAGGAAATCTTCCAATTCTGGAGCCAGAATAACGCCTTGGAAGTTGTTATCGAAATCGACACTGGGAAACCCAGCGATTCACCTCCATTCAATAGTGGAATAGTCGCCGACATCCGCATCCGCAACACAAACCACAAAGCAACACTACCGCTATCTGAGCGCAGCGCAGGCTTCGTCTGGTTCTTCTCTTTCCTCGCGCAGTTCAAACAACTAAAGAAGGCCGAGAACAACGCCATTATTTTGCTTGACGAACCCGGCCTAACTTTGCATGGAAAAGCTCAAGGCGACCTGCTTCGCTATATAGTCGAGCGGTTGCTTCCAGACCATCAAGTCATCTTCACCACACATTCACCGTTCATGGTTCCCATGGATCGATTAGGGGATGTACGGATTGTCGAGGATGTCATCACGTTCAACTCCAAGACTGGCCGCCCTGATATTAAGGGAACGAAAGTTCGTTCGGATGTCCTGGAGGTTAGCAACGACACGCTTTTCCCTTTACAAGGTGCTTTGGGTTATGAAGTTACCCAATCGATGTTCATTGGCGCTAACACATTCCTTGTCGAGGGGCCATCGGACATCCTTTACCTACAAGTTCTATCGCAGGCTTTACGAAAGCGTGGCCGTGAAGGCATTGATCAACGATGGACTCTATGCCCTTCAGGAGGCATTGATAAAATCGCCCCCTTCGTGCGACTTTTTGGCGGTAATAATATCAATGTTGCAGTGCTCTCAGATGTCGCAAACTCCGACAGGAAGAAGATAGATGCGGTCAAGAAGGAGCAGATTCTTAAAGCGGGACATTTCTTTACAGCTGCCGATTTCGTTGGTAAGCAGGAGGCCGATGTCGAGGATATATTCGCGCCAGAACTCTTTGCGGACATTCTCAATGGAGCCTACACACCTCCGTTAGACAAGAAAATCACAAAGGACACTTTGTTAGCAGCTGCCGAGACGGAACGGATCGTCAAGAAGGCTGAGGCTCTCTTCAGGCTGATGCCACCCGAAGTGCCAGAGTTTGATCACTTCACACCAGCGAGATGGTTACTGGAGAACACTAACATTCTTGATGTCGATTCTCCTGAAGTTCTGGTTACACTTGATCGCGCCGAGTTGGTGTTCAAGGCTTTCAATGAACTGCTTTCCTGAAACAAGTTGTGCCGCTGTCAGGGCAGGTGCAACTTGGTGAGGTGACGCTGCCATGACTATGGACTTGACTAAGATTCTGATTTATCACATCACGGATGTGAGCAATTTGCCCAACATTCTTGCGGCTGGCGGTATGCATTCCGAGGCGAACTTGCAAATGGCGGGTGTGCAGCCGACGATTATTGGACATAGCAATATCAAGCAGCGGCGTTTGCATGAAATTACCGTGCCGTGTTGTGGCAATCGTTTTGTGGGTGAATTTGTGCCGTTCTATTTCTGTCCGCGTTCTCCGATGCTATTCACCATCAATCGTGGAAATACTGGTCGTACTTCGGGTTGCCAGAATCAGATTGTGCATTTGGTGAGTAGTATGGAAATAGCGACGGGGCTGGGGAAGGAATGGGCTTTCAGTAGTGGTAACGCTGGTGCTTACTTGACCGATTTCTTTGCAGATGTGGCTGATTTGTCTAAATTGGACTGGGGAATCATTAGATCGACTGATTGGGCGGGAGAGTTTCGCCGAGATAAAAAAGCAGCAGAGTTCTTGGTGGCCGATTTCTTTCCGTGGGCGGCAGTCCGCGAGATTGGTTGTTATAATTCCAGCACCAAACAGGTAGTTGAGACGCTGCTGCAAGGGCAGGCAAACCCGCCCAAAGTTGTGGAGCGATCCGATTGGTATTATTGAGGCTGACATGATCGAAATTTCTAAAGGCAATTTGCTTGAAGCGCCTGTTGAAGCACTAATCAATACCGTCAACACGGAAGGTGTGATGGGAAAAGGTATCGCACTTCAGTTCAAGCAGGCTTATCCGGCAATGTTCAAAGCCTATGAAAAGGCATGCGCGGCAGGGGAAGTGCGTTTGGGCAAGGTGCATGTGTTTGACTTGGGGGGGCTGGTAGGTGGTCCACGCTGGATTATCAATTTCCCAACCAAAGGACATTGGCGATCACGCAGTCGATTAAGTGATATTGATGCAGGTCTGGGAGATTTGGTTGAGCAGATTCGCCGCCTGGGTATACGTTCGATTGCTGTTCCT
>PCUV01000017.1:0-16151 GCA_002786915.1 Comamonadaceae bacterium CG12_big_fil_rev_8_21_14_0_65_59_15
TCGCCACTGCAGCCAAAGCCGTTGAACTCGAAGCTCTTGGCGATCATGCCACCAGCCTTGATGTCTGGACTGCTCAGCTTAAAGCCTGTGGCCTGGGTCAGGCTGGCAGTAGCAACGAGGCTGGCAGCCAGCAAGGTACGGATCAGAATTGATTTCATGCATTGACCTCCATTTGCTGCATGTTAAAACGCTCTACCCCAGTCTGCACTGGGGTATTCCCGCACCTCGGCGCTGTCCACGCGGCTCGGCGGGTTGATAGCACAGGTCTGGCCAACGAGATCAACCGTCTGGCTGTGGGATACGGCGTTCCCATTGACGAGGCATTCCTGCCGAAATAGATCCAAGGTTCCTATCGACCTACCTTCAACGCTTCCATCAAGGCATCGGGCTCGCCACCCTCTGCCAAGTGGGTTTTGTACCAGATCGTCAGGATGCTGGTGACCACAGGCCCCGGGTTTTGCAAGACCTTGTCAAAGTCCAGCGCATTGATCTTGCAGATCAGTTTCACCAGATCCATGTCCATATCGATGGCATCGTATTCACAGCGCCTGAGTTTGAGATCGGCAAAGGTGTAGCCCTCAGGTAGTTTGAGGGTCAGTAGTGTGTCATTGGGCATGGGAAAGCAAATGAGGTGACTGGATAGAACAGGCTTGTTGTATCGCGAAACAGGTGCTTCATGGGAGAACCTGTACGCGCCGACGCTTGATGACCACCACGACAGGGGGTGCAGCACGTACCGGCGCTGGCTGAGCGACAAACTCAGGCTCCATCGGCTTGGTATGCGCTGTCATTGCGGCAAGCTGCTTGTTGTCGGCATGGCTCAAGTGCGTCACATGGTCGCCAACCACCAGGACAAATTCATCATCCAGTTTGGCCAGCGCCCGACTTTGCAATCCACGGCGGGCACTGCCCAACAACCGGAGGGGATCTTCGTCTGGGTGTGCATAGGTGTACTTGGCCCATTCCAGAGCCCCCAGGCGCATGGTTAATGGTGGGCCCATGGATGGCTCGTTGATGCCTGGTGAGTTCAACGGCCGGTATCGGGCTGGCATTTCGAGAAACTGAACTTCAGCATTGGGCAGTTATGCAGAGATGCGCATAATGACCCAAAGCGGAAATTCACCCCGCTAACTGAACCTCCAGATAGCCGACTTTCGGCGGTCAGTTTTCTTATAATTGGATACACTGTAAATAATGTTTCATCTTCAAAAGGAAAGGTAATGACCACCGAAACGATTGACCACGCAACACTCGAGCACCTGGCAGGCGCTGGTGCCATCCGTGGGGCAAGTGTTGTCGGTCAGCCTGGGGGCTGGGGTGTTGTGTTTCAGTACGGCACGACCGAGCGAGCCCTTGCGGTCAAGCGTGGTCAGGTGCGTATTTTTAAAAAATTTGACACGCTTGCGATCTACCTCAAACAAATCGGCATTGATACATTCAAGACTGACACCAAGCAATTCGACCCTACAGTCACGCATATCAGGCGTGCCGATACATCGCAGCGTATGCGCAAGGCCCATGAAGCGGCGGCACACGATGCGTGGTTTCGCACCCAGGTCGAGCACGGACTCCAAGAAGCCCAAGACCCAAACACGCCATGGGTATCCAATGCATCAGTAAAAGCCATGAGCGCCAAACGGCGAGCGGCGTGGAGCAAAAAAGCACGGGTGGCTGTCGCTTGAAAATCATCGAGTGGCTACCAATGGCCAACACCCATCGGTTTGAGCAACTGGACTACATCGCCCAAGACAACCCATTGGCCGCGATCAGCCAAGATGAGGAGATTGAGCACCAGGTCGACATGCTGATGCAACACCCTCAAATGGGACGATCAGGGCGTTTGAGGAGCACTCGCGAGCTGGTGATCAGCCGCACGCCGTTTATCGTGGTCTACCGTATCAAAGGAAAGCGCATCGAGGTGATCCGACTGCTACACAGTTCGCAGCAGTGGCCAGTCTAGGCGCGCTGTCGCCGTCTGAGATCGGTGTCTGATCTGTTTCCAGATTCATGAAATTGACTCACCCGGAATCGGGTATTGGTGGCCGTCGGGTTTGCGCTGCAAAGCAGCCGCTCCCAATTCAACCATGCACGAATGCAAGGATCGGCAACTCATCGCTGGCAGCCCAAGCTCTGGCACACAAATAATTGGCAAGAAGCTAAATAAAAAATAACTGCTCACGCTTTTTTATAAGGCCAGAAAATCTTGCAATCCCAAGCACCTAGAACTGGCCGCCACTTCGTAAGTGGCGCGCATCCAGTTCAGTGTAAGAGTGGCGAAAGTACTCTTACAAATGCCAAATACCGATCATCCCGTCACCACTGCGCCAGTTGGATTTCGCCTAAATCACTGGCCAGCACCGCACGGTTGCCTGGCAGCGGTGACACGGTGGGGCGCAGGTCATGGGCAAAGGGCAGACGCAGCAGTTCTTGGCCGGTGGCCACGTCGAGCACGTGCAGAATTTGCTTCATGTCCAGGCAATACACGCGGTTTTCAAACGTCACGATCTCGGCCATCATGTGGCCCCAGTTGGCCGCGTTATTGCCATACACCGTGGTCTGATGCTTCCAGCGCACCTTGCCGTTGCCGACGTCGATGGCAAAAATATAGCCAATGGGCGACCACAGATAAGCGGTGTCGCCCGCCACATGGTGCGAGTTGATGAAATTGCCGGCCTTGAAGCGCCACTTGATCTTGCCGCTGGTGATGTCGATGCCATACAGCAGTTCGGTGTAGGTACCCGCCACCAAGGTGTTGCCGGTTACGTACATCTGACGCACGTACTGCCAGTTTCGGCTTTCGTCAAGCCGCCACTTGAGTTTGCCGTCGTCCCGGTTCAACGCGTACAGCTTGCCATCGCCCGGGCCAAAAAACACCGTGTCACCCGCCACGGTGGGTGCATACGACGCAGTGCAGTCGGTGGTGTCTGCGGGAAAGCGCCATTCAATATGGCCGCTCTGATTGTTCAGCGCCAGCAGCCAGTGACCGTCGCCCACATAGGTCTGGTCTGACGCGACAAATGGCGTGCCCACTTGCAGTATCTTTTCGTGGCGCCATAGCGCTTGTCCGTCACTGGCGCGCCAGGCACCCAATTCGTTCTGGCCACCCGAAATCACCAGCGAACCGGCGACACGCGGTCGATAGACTGCGTTGCTACTCAGGTGATGCTGTACGTTCCAGGTAAGCGCATCACGACCCGGGTCAATGCGGCCCACCGAAATGTCACCGTTGAAGAAGATATGGCCATCCACCAGCGCCAGCGGTGCCAGCGTGGCGTTGCCACTGACCCAGCGACGCAGCACCTGTGGTGTCTGCGTGGCTGCAGAAACAGAAAAGGTGGGCAAAAGCCCACCTGCTGCGAGTGCCGCCACAAAGTGGCGGCGGTTCACGTTGCCAGATCCCATCAATCGCACTTGGCTCCTTGCTTGATCCAGGTGGCCAGAATCGTGGTGTTCGGATGGTCACGCGGTTCTTGCGGGCTGATGCCGGGCGGCATACGGTCTTCGCTCAAGTGTTGCCAGACAAAGCTCAACGACGAGTTGCCGGGGATAATCACCTTGGTGGCCTTGTCCACGCCCTTGGCAATGGAGTCGGCACCCAGCAAGATGCCGGCGTGAGTGGTCAGGTTCAGCTCGTGGAAGCTGGGCGGTTCCTGGTTGCTCATGTGGCAAGAGGTGCAAGCCGGGGTTTCAGGTCCGAAGGCATTGGCAGTGCTAAACAGCGGCAGCACGTTCTTTTTGAAATGATCATCGTTCTTGGCACCGTCGTCGATCCACTGCTTGACCAGCATGTGGTTGGGCGTGTAGGTGGGGTTGTCAAAGCTTTGGCCCAGCGGCATGCGGTTGTTGCGCAGGCGACGGATCAGGATGTCACGCTTGGGTTCCTTGCCGGGTGTGAACAAGGCACGTTTGGGTTTCTCTTGCGAACCTTCGTTGATGCCCTTGCAGGTGCTCAGGTCCAGACCACGGTAGCTCTTGCTCGGGTCTTGCGAGTTGTGGCAAGTGGTGCAAGCCACGCCCGGGCCGAAGGCATTCGGGGTGCTCATCAAGGTGCTGATGTATTTGTAAGTGATCGGGATGCTGCGTTTGACGATCAGTTCCTTGACCACGTGGTCGTCATCACCGGGAGGGGCCATCTTGCCGGCTTTCATGTCGGCGATGATTTGCTCGGCCAGCGACAGGCGTTTGGCATCTTCCGCCTGAGCCGTGCTGAGAAAGCCAGCGGCCAGTGCTGCAACGACACAGCCTGCCTTGGCGATTTGCGACAGGCGTCGCTGGGTAGTGGGGGTCTTGAGCATCAAAGGTCTCCTTATAGAAATTGAATGCGAGCGAATCTTAAGCAGCTTAAGACTGTTCACAAGTAGGGGTTTTCTCTGACAAAAGTTACTTTTTTATACAAATCAACGGCTTCAGGACTTGAACTGACGTCGGACTGACATCAGGAAGTAATGCCACGGATGCGTTTTAATGGCGGCTTGACTCGAAAAAAAGGCTATCAGGTGCAGGATGTTTCCATTGAAGTACAGGCTTTGACCGCCGCCCAGGCGGCTGATCAGTTGGTGCAAGACGGCCCCAATCTGTTGCCCTCCGACGAGCGCCACAGTTGGTGGGCTATTGGGCGCGAAACGCTCAGCGACCCCATGTTTGCCCTGCTGCTGGGCGCGGGCGTGCTGTATCTGGTGCTGGGCGATTTGCAGGAAGGCGTGGTGCTGTTTGGGCTGGTGCTGGTGGTGCTGGCGCTGACCCTGTATCAAGAGGGCAAGACCGAACGCGCGCTGGCCAGTTTGCGCGACCTCTCCAGCCCGCGCGCACTGGTGCTGCGCGGCGGGCAGGCCACGCGCATTGCGGGCAGCGAGGTAGTGCGTGGCGACGTGCTGGTCCTGGCCGAAGGCGACCGCGTGGCCGCCGACGCGCAACTGCTGCAAGGCACCGGCGTGCAGGTGGATGAATCGCTGCTCACGGGGGAACCCTTGCCCATTGACAAGGTGGTTGACCCGGACACACCCGCATTGCTGTATTCGGGCACCTTGCTGGTACGCGGTCAGGCGCTGGCGCGCGTGACTGCCACGGGTGCGGCCACCGAAATTGGCCGCATCGGGGTGGCCTTGCAGTCGCTCACCACCGAGGTATCACCGCTGCGGTGCCAGACCGCTCAGTTGGTGAAGGTATTGGCGTTGCTGGCCGCTGGTGCCAGCGTGTTCCTGCTGCTGGCCCATGGACTGATCCATGGCGACTGGCTCGCCGCCCTGCTGGCTGCGATCGCGCTGGCAATGGCCTTGTTGCCGCAAGAGTTCAGCGTGGTGTTGACGGTGATCCCGGCACTGGGTGCCTGGCGCCTGTCTCGGCAAAACGTGCTCACGCGGCGCATTGCCGCCATTGAAACGCTGGGGGCCACGTCAGTGCTGTGCGTGGACAAAACTGGCACGTTGACCGAAAACCGCATGACGGTGGCACAGTTGCATGTGCCGGATGCGAATGCGTTGACAGTCAACTATGCCAACACAACCGACTTGCCGGAGGCTTTTCACGGTCTGGTTGAATATTCGATTTTGGCCAGCGCCAGCGATCCGTTTGACCCGATGGAAAAAGCTTTTCATCGGCTGGGGCAGCACTTTTTGGCCAATACCGAGCACCTGCACGACGATTGGACGCTGGTGCAGGCGTACGGACTGACGCCCGAACTGCGCGCCATGTCACACGTCTGGCGCGCTACCAGCGGGGGGGCATATGTGGTAGCTGCCAAGGGCGCGCCCGAGGCCATCGTTGATCTGTGTCATCTGGACGCGCAGGCGCAAGCGCAGGTAGCGCAGGCGGTCAACGCTATGGCCGCGCAAGGCTTGCGCGTGTTGGCCGTGGCACGCGCCCTGTTTGAAGGGCAAGACTGGCCCGCCATCGAGCACGACTTTGATTTTGAGTTTGTCGGCTTGCTGGGATTGTCGGACCCCTTGCGCGCCGGCATTGCGCAGGCCGTGTCCGAGGCGCGTGGTGCCGGGATCCGGGTCATGATGATCACCGGGGACTACCCGGCCACCGCGCTGGCCATTGCACGCCAGGCCGGACTGGCGTGTGACGGCGACGATGCGGTGATCAGTGGCGACGCACTGGCGAGCCTGAGCGCCGCGCAGTTGCAACAGCGTCTGCAGCAGGTGAGCATTTGCGCGCGCGTGGCACCGTCGCAAAAACTGCGTATCGTGCAGGCACTCAAGGCGGGCGGCGCGGTGGTGGCCATGACCGGTGACGGCGTCAACGACGCGCCCGCGCTGAAGGCCGCGCACGTGGGTGTGGCCATGGGCGAGCGCGGCACCGACGTGGCGCGTGAGGCAGCGTCGGTGGTGCTGCTGGACGATAACTTTGCCAGTATCGTGGGTGCGGTGCGCCTGGGACGACGCATTTTTGACAACCTGCGCAAGTCGATGAGTTACATCTTGGCGGTGCACGTGCCGATTGCCGGTATGGCGTTGCTACCCGTGTTGCTGGGCTGGCCCACGGTGTTGTTTCCGCTGCATATTGCGTTTCTGGAGCTGGTGATCGACCCGGCGTGTTCCATGGTGTTTGAAAACGAGCCCGCTGAGCCGGGTGTCATGCGCCGCCCCCCGCGCGACGTGACGCGGCCACTGTTTGGCAGCAAGTCCCTGCTGTTGGCGCTGACGCAGGGTATGGGTGCGCTGGCGCTGGTGTTGGGCGGCTATGCGTGGGCGTCGTCAGAATTGGGCGAAGGAGCTGCGCGCGCTTTTGCTTTTGCCACGCTGGTGGCGACCAATCTGACGTTGATTTTTTCCAACCGTGCGCCCAAGGGTGCACTGCTTCGCAGTTTGAGCGTACCCAATCGCACGCTATGGTTGGTGGTCGGGAGCGCACTGGGGTTGCTGGCGCTCGCGTTGTACTTGCCCTGGCTGGCAAAGCTGTTTGTGTTTGAGCCACTGCCGCCACTCTGGCTGGCGTCGGCGTTTGCCCTGGGCTTGCTCGGTCTGCTATGGTTTGAGTGGTTCAAACCCGGTAGTGCTGGCGCAACTGGCGTATGCGATCAGCGTTGACGATGACGTGCACCGTATGTGGCTCCAGCGGTGCGCGCACGGCGTAGGTGCTAATGCTGGTATCGCGGTAAACGTACTTGCCCATGGGCATACCCGCAGTGTTGATGATGCTCGCCACATGCGGTGTATTGGCCCGAGTGCCGCGCGAGATCACCACCGCTGTTTCGCCATTGACCAGCTGTACATAGGTTCCCGGCGGATAAAAGCCCAGCGCGGCACCCATCGCGCGACGCAAACCGGCGGTGGTTTCGGTGGCCTGCATCACCATGGCGTGCGTGGCTTTTAGTGGCAACATGGCCGCACGCACGCCCCGCAGCGACATCTTGGCGATCAGCACATCAGACTGATGCAACAGCTGCAGCAGCGTCAGCAAACTACCTTGCAAGTCACTGGCGTCAGGGGTGTGGTGCCACAGCACCAGATCCAGCACACTTTGTTGCGTTTCGCCCAGCTCTTGCAAGATGTCAACCCCACGCTGCGCGTGCTCGTCAATGTCTTGCCGCTGCGCTGTGTTGGGTTGCGTACGCTGCTGTGCCAGGCTGTCTTGCAGGCGCGCCATGCCAATGTTCATTACCATCGCGGCACGCATCAGTACCAGCGCCTTGTGCCTTGGCAAACCCAAGCGCTCGGCGCTGAGCACACTCACGAGCCCGCACAGCAGCGCGTGCGTGGCGCAATAGCCCAGTTCCAGTTCGGGCAGGGTTTGAAACAGGGTAAACAAACCTTCGTCGGCGTCTTTTTCCTGCAACGCCAGCGCCTTGTCTTCCAGCGCCTGTAGCCGTGGCAGCGGGCTCACTGCGGCCGCACCCTGGTAGAGCAGACCGCGCAAGATGTCTTGCAGGTCCAGCCAACCGCCATTCACCTCGTGACCAGGCAGGTAGTCGGATTCGGCAATCTCGGTGGGCAAGGGCAACTCGCTCACCTGCGACATGTCCACGCCCTCCAGATAAATCGCACGCATCGAGCGCTCTAGGCTGCGCTGCCAAGCCATGGCGTCGGCTTCGGTCATGCAGGCCTGGTGGTTGCTGAGCTTGTCACGGTGATCGGCACTGGCCAGTGCCTGGCCACGGCGCAGCAGCAACATGTGCCCATTGGCACTCCAAACATCTACCGGGATGGGCTTGCCAAGCTGCACCCGCTCCAGCGGCACCGTCACGTATTTCGTCATGCAGCGTCCACCTGTACGGGCACCCGCAGCGCCAGTGCGCACATCAGTTCGTAGCCGAGTGTGCCTGCTGCCTGGGCCACCTCGTCAATGCCCAGGAGGGTGCCGTTGGCCGCACGACCCCACAGGGTAACTTCGGCACCGATGCCCGCTGCCACCCCCGCTGCATCCAGCGGGCTCAGGTCCACCGTGATCATGTCCATACTGACGCGCCCCACCAGCCGGGTGCGTACACCGGCCACCAGCACGGGTGTGCCGCTGGGGCAAACGCGCGGATAGCCGTCGGCGTAGCCACACGCCACCACACCGATGCGCATCGGCTGTTCGGCTACAAACGTCGAGCCATATCCCACGCTGGCCCCTGTATCTATTGTTTGAACCGCTATTAATTTGGATGCAAGTGTCATGCCGGGCTGTAGCGCCCACTGCGCGCTGGTGTGCAGCGGATGGTCGGGCGCACTGCCGTACAGCACGATGCCCGGGCGGATCCAGTCTGACGCCAGCTCGCCACCTTCCGGCGGCTGGCTGTGGCGCAGCGTGGCTGCGCTGTTGCTCAAAGAACGTTCGCCGGGCAGGTCTTGCGTGACGCGGTTGAAAGCATCCAATTGGTATGTGATACCGCGTGCGCCGTCAGCGTCGCTGAAGTGCGTCATGAGCGAAACCTCTGCCACTTGCGACAGCGCATTCAGGCGGCTCCACGCGCTGCGGAACTGGCCGGGGGTAAAGCCCAGCCGGTTCATGCCCGAGTTCATCTTGAGGAACACGCGCTGGCCCACGTTGGTCTTGTGCGCTGCCAGCATGTCGATCTGCTCCTCGCAATGCACGGTGTGCCACAAGTCCAGGCGCGAACACAGTTCCAGGTCGCGTGGCTCGAACACGCCTTCGAGCAACAGGATCGGTCCGCGCCAGCCCAAGGCGCGCACACGCTCTGCCTCGTCCAGGTCCAGCAGCGCAAAGCCGTCGGCACTGCGCAGACCGGGGTAGGCGCGCTCGATGCCGTGACCGTAGGCGTTGGCCTTGACCACGGCCCAGACTTTGGCGTCTGGCACGGCCTGACGGCAGCGCTCTAAATTGTGTTGCAGTGCAGCAGGATGGATGGTGGCGAGGATAGGGCGGGGCATGGGTGTGTGGGCAATGTGACGGTGCGATTTTGACATTGCCGCGACGTGCTATAACCCCGCACACTTTGGAGACACTCCCACTTTTCGAAAGCCCGGCACAAGGGCGTCTGCCACCTTCATGAAACGCGGCTTTTACACCATCATGGCGGCGCAGTTTTTCAGCTCGCTGGCCGACAACGCGCTGTTTGTCGCCGCCGTGCAATTGCTGCGCACCAGCCACGCGCCACAGTGGCAGCAGGCCGCGCTGGTGCCAATGTTTGCCCTGTTTTATGTGGTACTGGCGCCGTTTGTTGGTGCGCTGGCCGATTCGATGCCCAAGGGCCGTGTCATGCTGATGAGCAATTTCATCAAGGTGGCAGGTTGCTTGTTCATGCTGTTTGGCACGCATCCGCTGATGGCTTATGCCGTGGTGGGGTTGGGCGCGGCGGCGTATTCGCCGGCCAAATACGGCATCCTCACCGAACTGCTGCCACCCTCACAGTTGGTCAAGGCTAACGGCTGGATCGAGGGGCTGACGATCGGCTCGATCATTCTGGGCGTTTTGCTGGGCGGGCAATTGGTGGCGCCGCACATGGCACACAGGTTATTGGCGCTGGACTTTCCATTGATCGACACCGGCATCAACAACGCGCCCGAGGCGGCTATTGCGGTGCTGATTTTTGTCTATTTGCTGGCGGCCTGGTTCAACACGCACATTCCGCTCACCGGGGTGCTGATGCGCCCGCTGCCAGGCAAGATGCTGTCGCTGTTGCCAGATTTCTGGTCGTGCAACGCGCGCCTGTGGCGCGACAAGCTGGGGCAGATTTCACTGGCCGCCACCACGCTGATCTGGGGCGTGGCGGGCAACCTGCGCTTTATCGTGCTGGCGTGGGCGGCCGCGGCGCTGGGCTATGGTGTCACCAAAGCGTCGGCGTTACAGGGCGTGGTGGCGATTGGCATGGCCTTCGGCGCCATCGTGGCATCCATGCGCATGCGGCTGGAGGACGGGCCACGCGTGATCACGCTGGGCATTGGTATGGGCTTGTTGATCATTCTGCTGATCTTTATCAGCAACGTCTGGATGGCTGCGCCGTTTTTGATTCTGCTGGGTGCGTTGGGTGGCTTTTTGGTGGTGCCGATGAACGCCTTGCTACAGCATCGGGGGCACAACCTGATGGGCGCTGGCCGGTCGATTGCGGTGCAGAACTTCAATGAGCAGGCGTGTATTTTGGGTTTGGGTGCGCTTTACAGCCTGGCCACCGGGCTGGGTCTGCCGACGTTTGGCGCGATCACCTTGTTTGGTCTGGTGATTGCCGGTTTTATGCTGTTGATACGCAACTGGCACGCGCGCAATTGCCGCGACCATGCGCCCGAGGTGCAGCGCCTGCTGGCGATCGCGCGCAACGACAAGGCGCAAGGCTGAAGCGGCAAGAAACGCCTTGGCCGCTGCAAGGGCATCGTTTGCGCCTTACAGTGCGAGTCCAGCGGGTTGCGTTGATGTTTGCACGAAAGGTTGACCATGTCGTCTGTTTATGATTTTGAAGCCCAGGGGATTGATGGAAAAAAACTGGCCCTGAAAAAGTTTAAGGGCAAGGTGCTGCTGATCGTCAACACCGCCAGTGCGTGCGGCTTTACGCCGCAGTTTGCCGGGCTGGAAAAGCTGCACGCTACCTACGCCAAGCAAGGCCTGGTGGTGCTGGGTTTTCCGTGCAACCAGTTTGGTGAGCAGGACGCAGGCAGCAACACCGAGATCGCCAGCTTCTGCCAGATGAACTACGGCGTGACCTTTCCCATGATGGCCAAGATCGACGTGAACGGCACACAGGCGCATCCGCTGTTTCAGTGGCTGTGCAAGGAAGCGCCGGGGTTGCTCGGCAGCAAGGCCATCAAGTGGAACTTCACCAAGTTTCTGGTGGGCCGCGACGGCGCTGTGATCAAGCGCTACGCACCCACCGACACACCCGAGAGCCTGGCGAAGGATATCGAGGCAGCATTGAAAAGCTGAGGTCTGGGCCAGGCCTGGACCCGGTTTCAGACCGCGTTAGCGGTTGATGTTTTTCAGGCGCTGCGCCGCTTCGCGCAGGCTGCTTGCGGTGGCTTCCCAGCCCAGGCAAGCGTCGGTGATGGAGACACCATATTTGAGTTGGGTCGGGTCGCCCAGCTTTTGGTTACCCTCTTGCAAATTGGATTCGAGCATGACGCCCTTGATCGACGTATTGCCGTCAATGATCTGTCCGACCACATCCTTGAGCACCAGGCTTTGCAGCGCGTGGTTCTTGCGCGAGTTGGCGTGGCTGCAGTCCACCACAATGTTGACCGGCAGCTTGGCCGCTGCCAGCGTGACCTCGGCTTCGGCAACAGCCACCGAGTCGTAATTGGGCACCGCCCCGCCGCGCAGGATCAGGTGACCGAAAGCATTGCCGCGGGTGTGTGTGAGCGCAACTTGCCCGTCGCCATTGACACCCAGGAACGTGTGCGGTTGTGCCGCTGACAGCATGGCGTTGACGGCCACCTCAAGGTTGCCGTCGGTACCGTTCTTGAAACCCACCGGGCTGGACAGGCCGCTGGCCATTTCGCGATGGGTCTGGCTCTCGGTGGTGCGCGCACCGATGGCGCTCCAGGAGATCAGGTCGCCCAGGTATTGCGGCGTGATCGGGTCGAGTGCCTCGGTGCCACAAGGCAGGCCGGCGTCGTTCAAATCAATCAGCAACTTGCGCGCGATGTGCAGACCTTCTTCGATGCGAAAGCTGTCGTCCATGCGCGGGTCGTTGATGAGCCCTTTCCAACCCACGGTGGTACGCGGCTTCTCGAAATACACGCGCATCACGACGAAAAGTTGCCCGGCCAGTTCGTCGGCCAGTGTTTTGAGTTTTTGCGCGTAGTCGGTGGCAGCGACAACGTCGTGAATCGAGCAAGGCCCGACCACCACCAGCAAGCGTTTGTCGTTGCCTTGCAGGATATTGGCAACGGTGGCACGGGCCTGGCTCACGGTTTGCATCGCCCGGCTGCTGGCCGGCACCGCGTCATGCAGCGCCGACGGCGACAGCAGCGCCTGCTGGGCCAGTACGTTCAGGTTTTCAAAGGCGTTTGGGAAGGTCATGGGATTTATGCAGGTAATGAGGCTTTAGCCCTTATTTTACTTGCGCAACCAGCTATATTTTCTATAGTTTCAATTGGGTTGGGCCGACTCTTCTTCTGCGGGTCGGCAAGCAGTCTCCCAATTGACAACTCAGCGGTCTTCAGTGACTCTTTAGTGCCCTTATGCGGTGACACAATGTGGCGAGTTGGTCGGCTCCTGAGCAGCGTTACCGGGCATTGGGATTTTGGCCGGGAATGACTCCAGAAGGCTGATAGCTGTCTGCCGACTAGCCGAAACGCCCGCCAGATAGCCGACATTGGGTGGAGTGATTTGGTTGCCCCTGGTTGGCACGACGGGTGCTATGGGTACAACCTCATCAAGGGCAAGTTGTTGGCGTCATCAGCACCAGCTATGCCAGATCGGACAGGCTGTGGTGGGGATCTACCGACAAATAGCAAAGCGTTGATTTGACGCAAATCACGTGGATCTAATCCCTCAATATCCCTCGAATGGGGGATACCGCTCAATCACTGGAAGTCCTATGATGTTCCTCGTTACCCCCTGTCTCTTTTGTCTAGGCTGTGCAGAAGGTGGACAACGTGCCAAAACAGTGCCAGCTATGGGTTTCCAGAGGGTGCCTGAAAAATAGGCAGCCTTGGAACTGTTGGACGGATCTATCATTGGCGTGGGCGATGAAAGGCTAGCCGAGATTAACGTACTAACTCAACGTTGCTACTGATGTCTGTTGATGATATGGATCGTTCCAGACGAGAGGTGGCTTGCTTCTGGGATGTCAAGAATAAGACCGTTTTGCATACTTACAATGCCTCTCGACAAGGATGTGGGAGGCACTGTTTTACCAAGCCATATACAAAAGCATAAACTCCAATTATATTTTTTAAGGAATCATCATAATGATGGCTCTATGCCGTTTTGTGTGGAACTTGACAATCGATGTCAAATTTAGTGGGGTGCTTTTGGATACCATAATTGACCTTGGGATACGACGTAGGCGACATCACCGATATGGAGGTAAAAGACAATGCTTTACAAGGCTTGTCGCCTCAACATGTTGATTCGACAAGCCTTTTTCCATTGTCAGCCATGATTTGACCGCATCAAGGCCAAGCCCTTCGGGTGGACTCCGTCCAGCCTTGACCCGGTCAAATCATGACGGCGAAACGCCCTACACCATCTGCACCTGCTTTGCAACTTCCACACAAAACGACGAAGGACCATAATGATACGGTGGCTTATCATTTCAACTATTTTCACAGTCCTGTTTCTAATGTCTGATAAGTTTGATATTAGTTTTGCCATTGTGGGAGGATTGATGTGCGGGGGTATGTCAATACTTGCCGTAAAACTTTTTGGTATGGACAAATAGATGTGAATTTAAACGACTTGTCATCACGCAAGTCAACATCAATTCATGTACTTACGAACAGTTTCAGCAGTGTGTTAAGCGTTTTGATAAATAAGGTAACTGGTTATGAAGACTGTCTACTACCTACCTGGACACGGCGGGCATTTAGAAACTGGATTGGGCGCAGAGCTAATTGCTCGTGGATTAGATCTAGCAGGACGTCAAACGGTAGGGCCTTTTCGTGATCTAACTTTTAGTGAACAAATCGATCTGGTAGCCAATGATTTACGAACCCTGTTCTGGCATGAAGATTCTAAGGTTATCGCGAACTCGTTTGGTGCCTATCTGTTTCTACACGCTCAGACACTTTTACTCCCATATATCGGCCAAGTGCTGCTGCTATCGCCAATAGTTGGAGCATTTGAAAACGAAGAGCGCATGATGATCTTTGAACCGCCGCGTCCGGGTCAACTGCAGGCAATGACTGAAGCTGGAACCTATCCAATTCCGCTGCACTGCGAGTTTCATGTGGGAGAACTCGATTGGCAAAGCGACCCGATTGCAGTCACGGCCTTGGCTGGTGCATGGGATCGCTCTGTTACTGTGGTGCCAAGTGGGGAACACCGTCTGGACAAGAGCTACGTAAGCGGTGTGCTCGATCGTTGGTTGGAATAGTGATCAACTCAGTCCAAATGCTTGCCCACGATCCCGGCAAGTTCAAGCATCGTTAACCTAAATGGCATTGCCCACATGACCGGCTCACTTCAGTAAGCCCTCCTTGCCGATACGTTCTTTCCAAAACTTCGCTTTCTCCAGGTTGACTTTCTGTCCAAGCAGGCCCTTCTCCCATACATCTTGTAGCTTTTTCATGGACTCGATGTTTCCACTGAGTGCAGCGGAGCCGTAATGTTGCATTGCCTTGCTTCCATCCATCGGGGTGCCGATGCCATCCTCATACATGCGAGCGAGCTTGATGTGAAGCTGAGCGTCAAGGGTGTTGTAGGCTGCTTTCTCATAAAACTGCAATGCTTGAGTCTTGTCTAGCGGAACGCCAAGACCCTCTTCATACATGTTTCCCAAACGCCCATAGGCAACCTGGCTATCGGCACTGTCAATGGCCTTTCGATACCAAGTGATGGCCTGCGGATAGTTTTTGTCCACTCCCGCTCCTGCGGCATAGATGTCGCCGATTAAGACAAAAGCCTCGGGATCGGCTTGTTGTGCGCTCTTTCGCAGCCATGAAAGAGCCTCAGCATAGTCCTTTGTGGTATTACCGCCCTTCAATAAAATGGCACCATAGGCGGTCTGTGCCCGAGAGGAGCCATGACGAGCTGCCTTTGCCGCCCACTCTCTCGCCTTTACCATGTCTATCGGAACTGATTTTTCAACTGAATATTTCCAATCGCTCCCAGAGTAAATAAGTGCCAGTTGGTATTGGGCATCTGCATGGCCTTGGTTGGCTGCAAGCTCATACCATCTCGCAGCCTGCACCTGATCTCGTTCGCCAATCATTTCACGTGCATACATTAAGCCAAGAATCCCCTGGGCACCTGCGTGTCCTTTGTCTGCGGCTTTGCGAATCCATCCTACAGCCTGCGCCTTATTTTCCGTTGTATTTTCAGGCGTCGTGCTGAGGCTAATCATGTACATGTACCCAAGGTTCACTTGTGCAATCGTGTTTCCTTGCTCTGCCTTTCGACGAAACCCTTCAAGGGTGATCGCAACGGTGTCATCGAATCGCTTCTTCGATGTGGGCTCATTGGTGAATCTGGGTAAGATGAATGGATAAGCTGACGTTGTCCCTGCCTCCATCGCTCGCCTCATCCAATCGACAGCGGTTGGCATGTCCTGCTTGACACCGAGTCCTTGTGCGTAATAGTTGCCAATTTTCTCCATCGCATCGCCGTCACCTTGGGCTGCGGCCTTGCGATACCAAGCAAGGGCTTGCGTGTAACTCTTGGTGGTTCCGAATCCCTGGTCGAAGAAATACCCGAGCCCCTTTTGTGCCGTAGGGTTACCCGATCTCGCAGCAGACTCAATTTCCTTGAAAGCTGCCTTGTAGTCCTGATGATTGAATGCGGCTAAACCCGCGTATAAGTCAGCAAGGGCCGGCCATGAAAAACTCAAGGCAGAGACAGCAGCAATGCGTACAAACGTGCTTTTCAAACCGTTTCTCCAATAACAATTGGTATTCGTCTCGGCAATGGTAGCTGCATTCGAATCATACAGGCGGTTCTACCGCGAACCAACAGTCGTGCATTTCAGCGTTTTGAACGATGACGAGTTTTACTGGTATCAATCTGGACACACGGAAAGCAGCCCGTCGGGAGTGACTCCTTACGCTGCGTGGGACTAAACCGCTCGCGCGGTATCCTTCGATCAGCGATTCTGGTTATCAAACGGTGTAGGC
>PCUV01000017.1:16197-37120 GCA_002786915.1 Comamonadaceae bacterium CG12_big_fil_rev_8_21_14_0_65_59_15
GAATGCGCAAACTCATGCCCAAGACGCGAGAAGCCTACCTGCGAGCGGTTTTCAAGTTTGCAAAGTTTTTGGGTAAGTCCCCGGACACTGCCACGGATGAAGACCTGCGCCGATTTCAACTGCACCTAATTGACCAGGGCACTTCACCCATCACACTCAACGCCACCATTGTGGGTTTGAACTTCCTCTTCGAAATCACGCTGGGCCGCCCCGAGGCGATGGCCAAGATGCAATCGGTGCGGGTGCCGCAGAAGTTACCCGTGATCCTGAGCAAGGAAGAGGTAACCCGTCTGATCGCCTGCGTTGGACACATCAAGCACCAGACCGCGCTGTCACTGGCCTACGGCACAGGGTTGCGGGTGGGCGAAGTTGTGGCACTCAAAGTCGGCGACATCGACAGCAAGCGCATGACGCTGCGTGTGGAACAAGGCAAAGGTCTCAAAGATCGTTACGCCATGCTCTCGCCGATCCTGCTGGAGCGCTTGCGCGTGTGGTGGCGCGTGGCACACGCACAGGGCAAGATGCTTGACGGTGGTTGGCTGTTTCCGGGCCTTGATCCTTTGCAAAGCTTGAGTACCCGCCAACTCAACCGTGCCATCCATGATGCAGCCACGATGGCTGGAATCGACAAGCGGGTATCCATGCACACGTTGAGGCACTCTTTTGCCACCCACCTGCTGGAGCAGAAGGTCGACATTCGCGTGATCCAGGTTTTACTGGGGCACCAGCGCCTGGACACCACGGCGCATTACGTCCAGGTCGCCACCGATGTCCTGCGTGAAGTGATCAGCCCACTTGAAACCCTCAAACCGGCATAGGAATCAGCGCCGTGGGGCACCTTGCCTTGGAGGTTGCCGACATCTTTCGATCCCATGGCCCTGCTTGGCGCAACGCCCAGCATGGGCATCTGAGCCTGGGTCAGCTCAAAGTCATGTCGGCCATAGAACAGTGCCGCAGCGCAGCACTGGGGGGACACGCGTTGCACTGCGACGGTTGTGGGCACGACCAGCTCTCCTACAACTCGTGCCGCAACCGCCATTGCCCCAAGTGCCAGGCCAGTGCGGCCAAGAGGTGGCTTGAAGATCGTCAGGCTGAACTGCTGCCGGTGGACTATTACCACGTGGTGTTCACTCTGCCAGCACCCATCAGCGCCATGGCGTATTACAACAAGGCTGTCATTTATCGCTTGCTGTTTGACGTGGCCGCTGAGACCTTGCGCACCATCGCTGCTGACCCCAAGCATCTGGGCGCGCAAATTGGGGCCACCTTGGTGTTGCACACCTGGGGGTCGGCGCTGACACATCACCCCCATGTGCATGGCATTGTTCCTGGCGGCGGCCTGTCACTGGACGGCCAGCGCTGGGTTTCCTGCAAGCCAGGGTTTTTTCTCTCGGTGCGGGTGCTCTCGCGGCTGTTTCGCAGGCGCTTCCTGGAAGAGCTTGGGGCGGCATACCGTGGCGGGGAGTTGCAGTTCTTTGGTGAGTACGCTGCTTTGGCTGATGCAAAGGCTTTTGCCAAATGGCTGCGCCCAATGTGCACGTGTGAATGGGTGGTGTATGCCAAGCGTCCTTTTGCAGGACCTGCTGCAGTGCTGGCTTATTTGTCGCGCTATACCCACCGGGTGGCCATCTCCAATTCACGCCTGATCTCCATGGATGAGGCTGGCGTGACGTTTCGCTGGAAGGATTACCGTGCCACGGGCAAGATGCGCCATAAAACCATGACGCTGGAGCCCGATGAGTTCATGCGGCGGTTTTTGCTGCATGTGTTGCCCAGCGGCTTTCACCGTATTCGGCACTATGGGCTGGTCGCCAACAACGCACGCAAAGAGAAGTTGGCTTTGGTGCGTGAACTGCTGCAGGTTGTACCGATACCAGTTGCCTCTGATCTTGATACTGGTGCTGATGCAAGCAAGGGCGATGTTCGTCCCACCTTTGTTTGTTCGCACTGCGGTGCGCCGATGGTGATCGTGCGCATACTGTTGCGCCAGCGTGCCATTCGCGCACCACCACAAAATTCTGCTGTGCCATGAGTTCAAGAGTTACGACCAGGCGATCCATCCTCGTGCCGACTTTGAATCTGTCACAGTTGGCTTGGATCAACTTTGCCGCATGCTGCCAAACTGGTGCTTTTTACCTTGGCTGTTGCCATTGCCCTTGGCGCTTTCGATTGGATAAACGCCGTCTGTGCCATCCAGGCAGGCCAGCGTTCTCCCTATTGACCACGACAACGACGCACTGGTGTCTTCAAATCGCCATAGCTGTGTAGTTGTTGCTGGCAGCCACGGTGCACCCCGCGGTTTCCTCCCTCGAGGCTTGTACGACGCCTGCCCTCAGGCTTGCGTGAATGCATGCTGGTCAGTTTGCACGGGCAGGCATCCTACAAACCTAAACGGAGTTGACCCACGAATGTAACGCGTGGCTGACCGCAATGGGTCTATGGCCGACCGTCAAATCGAAATGCCTTATGCCCGCTGTTGGTCCGCAAGGGACAACCGTTTCCTCATTCTTTTCTCCCAAAACTTGACGCTGGCCCTTCGTCAAATCGAGCGACCGTACTGCTGCCGGTCGCGAGCGCAAACTATGTGCCCATTGGAGTTGCCCTCAAACTGAAAGTGCCCGTCCGATAGCCGTCATTCGAATCTGCAAGGCTATTTCGGCAATGAGTCACGTCTTAATCTCAAATGAGATACATAATGACGTCGTAACTTAGGATCCACCGCCATGACAGTACAAACTTCGATGCTCCACATTCGAGTGGAAAATGACATTAAGGAGCAAGCCACCCAGGCCTTGACGGCCATGGGTCTGTCGGTATCAGATGCAGTGCGTTTGTTTCTTCGCCGTGTCGTGGTTGACCAGGCATTTCCACTTGAACTCAAAGTTCCCAACGCGCAGACACGTGCCGCCATGGAAGAGTCGCGCGCCATGATGGCCACACGCCGCGCGCGCTTTGCAAGTGCTAACGAACTGTTTGCTGATCTTGAAAAAAACAGCAGCAAGTAAACGGGCGGTGCTGCCGCGCGCCGCCGATTACGCCAAGGCTTTTCTGAAAGATTGGCAACGCTTGTCCCACTCCGGACGTTTTGATATGGTGCGACTCAAGGAGGCCATGTTGTTGCTGATTGCCAATGACGCTCCCCTTGCGCCTGAATGGTTAGATCACAGCTTAAAAGGGGAGTGGGCAGATCACCGGGAATGCCATATTGGGGGTGACTTCCTGCTGATCTACCAGGTGGATGCAAACTGGATCAACTTTGTTCGTTCGGGTACTCATTCCGAACTTTTCAGCAATTGACAGTTTCCCCAGTCCGGGGTGTACCCGGGCGTGCGCCGTTCCTGTTTTATGCATCACTGCCGCGGCATCGGCGCCACTTAACTTTCAAATAGTGGGCAACTCGCTACTTTTTCGCAGTCGGTGGTGCTGTTGACAACGCCTCGTCCAGCAGCTCGACCCAATGCCGCACCGGTTTGTCGGTGCCGCTTTGCAGGTGCGTGATGCAGCCCATGTTGGCGCTGGCGATCTGCTCGGGCGCATCCGCGCCAAACGTGGTGTCCAGGTTGACCAGCTTGCGGTCGCGCAACTGGTAGGCAATTTGCGGGTTGAGCACGCTGTAGGTGCCGGCCGAGCCGCAGCACAGGTGCGATTCGCAGCCGTTGAGTTTGAGGTCAAAACCGAGTTCGACCATGTACTTTTCCACCAGGCCGCGCAGTTGCATGCCGTGTTGCAGCGAGCACGGCGGGTGAAACGCAATGCGGTTGGCGCTGGCCCTGACCTTGTCGCGCAGCAGGGGGGTAAGTTCTGGCAGCCACTGGCTGACATCGCGCGTCAGCTCACTCACGCGCGCAGCACGCTCGGCGTACGCCGGGTCGTCGCGCAAAATGTGGCCGTAGTCCTTGATGGTGGCGCCGCAGCCCGAGGCGTTGATGACGATGCCCTCGGCACCGGCTTGCAGCAGCGGCCACCAGGCGTCGATGTTGGCGCGCATTTCGGCCTTGCCGCCGTCCTGGTCGTTCAGGTGGAACTTGACCGCACCGCAGCAACCGGCCTTGGGTGCCACCACACACTGGATGCCCGCTGCGTCAAACACGCGCGCGGTAGCGGCGTTGATGTTCGGGCTCATGGCCGGCTGCACGCAGCCCGCGAGCATCAGCACCTGGCGCGCATGTTTGCGCGTGGGCACTACACCGGCGTTCTGGCGCGCCGGTACCTTGTTTTGCAAGGCGTGCGGCAACAGCGGGCGCACCAGTTGCCCGAGCGCCATGGCGGGGGCAAACAGCGGCGATGGCAGGCCCTCTTTGAGCGCCCAGCGCAGTGCGCGCGCGCCGGCCGGGCGCGGTACCTGGGCATCGACCAGCTTGCGCCCGATGTCTAGCAAGTGACCGTATTGCACACCGCTGGGGCAGGTGCTTTCGCAATTGCGACAGGTCAGGCAACGGTCCAGATGGGCCTGCGTTTTTTGCGTCGGCACTTTGCCTTCAAGTACTTGCTTGATCAGGTAAATACGACCACGCGGGCTGTCGAGTTCGTCGCCGAGCAACTGGTAAGTGGGGCAGGTGGCGGTGCAAAAACCGCAGTGCACGCATTTGCGCAAAATGGCTTCGGCCTCGATGCCTTCCGGCGTGCCCTGGTAGGGGGGTGCGAGTTGGGTTTGCATGGAATTAGAGCGCCAGGTACAGACGGCCAGGGTTGAAGATGTGCGCCGGGTCAAACTCGGCCTTGAGCCGTTGATGGATCGCCCACAGCGCCGGGTCTAATGCATCAAAGCGGTCGCTAGCGCCCGTTTTGTCGGCGCCAGCAGCTCTGAAAAGGCAAGCGCTTCCACCCGCGTTGCGGGTCATCGTTTGCAGCGTTTGGCGCGCCTCCAGCGGCGCCCACAGCCAGCGCTGCGCGCCATGCCATTCCACCAGTTGCGGCCAGGCCAGGTTCAGCGCCGGTGCGGTAGCGGGCAGACTCAGACGCCACAGCGCCAGCGTTGGGTCGTCGCCAGGTGCGATTAAGGGCGGGGTAAAGAACGGCAGTTGCTGGTCGCGCAGCGCCGTCCAGTCTGGCGCCGCCTGCGCGTTGTCCATGCGCTGGCCCGGCAGTTCCCCCAGCAACTTCTGGCATGCCGATTCCACCGCCGCCACCGCGCCACGCAGCCGCACAAACAGCAGCTCGGGCGCACCCGCCGTGGTGTCGTCGCGCACCCAGCAACTGGCGTTCAGCGGCAGGGGTTGGCCGCCCCAGCGCTGCAGTTGCGCCAGCGCGCGCGTCTGGTCCAGCTCAAACACCAGCGTGGCCTCACCGGGCGTGACGGGCAGCACCTTGAGCGACACCTCGGTGATCAAACCCAGCGTACCCAGTGTGCCGGCCAGCAGGCGCGAGACGTCGTAGCCGGCCACGTTTTTCATCACCTGGCCGCCAAACGTGAGTGGCTCGCCGCGCCCATTGATCATCTGCACGCCCAGCACAAAGTCGCGCACGCCGCCTGCGTTGGCGCGCGCCGGGCCGCTCAGGCCTGCGGCCACCATGCCGCCGCAAGTACCGGTGCCGGTGGCGCCGGGGGTGACGTAGCGCGGGGGCTCAAACGCCAGACACTGGCCCTTTTCAGCCAGCGCGGCTTCCAGCTCGGCCAGCGGTGTGCCAGCGCGCGCGGTCACGACCAGCTCGGTGGGTTCGTAGCTGACGATGCCACTGTAGGCGCAGGTGTCGAGCAGGTCGCCGGATGCGGCGTTGCCGTAAAAATCCTTGCTGCCGTGGCCACGCAGGCGCAACGGTGTGTGCCGGGTGGCGGCATCGCGGATGCGGTCGATAAAGGTTTGCAAAAGCTTTTCCATGGGGTGTTCAGATTGGGGCAGGCGCAATGGTAGGGCCAAGTCATACCGTGCTGCTTGAAATTTTTGAAAGGTCGGCATTCGCAAAATTCCGGCGCGGTTTGACACAAACGGCTGTGGCATAGTTGCCGCCATGTGGCGCCCCCTCTTTCAAACCCGGCCCGCCTTGTGGTGGGTCGTCTTGCTGCCTGTTAGTGCTGCGCTGTCGTGGCTGTTTACCCTGGTGCACCTGCCCGCCGGGGTGCTGCTGGGTTGCATGGCCGCAGGCATCTGGTTGTCGTCCCGCGACGTGCAGTTGCACGTGGCCAGCCCGCTATTTGCGCTGGCACAGGGCGTGCTGGGTTGTCTGATGGCGCACAGCCTGCAACCGGCGGCGCTAGCCCAGGTGGCGGGCGGTTGGCCCATTTTTTTGCTGGCGACCAGCTCGGTGATTGTGGCCAGCGCGGTGCTGGGCTGGATCATGATGCGCCGCCAAGTGTTCCCGGGCACCACGGCGGTCTGGGGGTTGGCGCCGGGGGCCGCTTCGGCGATGGTGCTGATGGCCGAGTCGTATGGGGCCGATGTGCGCCTGGTGGCTTTCATGCAGTATCTGCGCGTGGCCGTGGTCACCGCCACGGCGGCGCTGGTGGCGCGCCTGTTTGCCGGGCACAGCACGCCCTCAGTGGCCAGTGCGGGTGCTTGGTGGGTCGTGGCGCAGGGCGCAGACGTGGGCTGGACGATGCTGCTGGCCTTTGGCGGCGCGCTGCTGGCGCTGCGCCTGCGCATCCCGGCCGGCCCGATGGTGGTGCCGCTGTTGCTGGGCACCGTGCTGCAGTACACCGGCGTGTTGGCGATCGAACTGCCCGAGGTGTTGCTGGCACTGGCTTACGCCATGATTGGCTGGAGCATTGGTCTGCGCTTTACCCACGCCATTTTGTTGCACGCACTGCGCGCCTTGCCGCAGGTGTTTGCATCGATTGTGGTGTTGATGGGCGTTGGCGTGGTGATTGCTGTGGTGCTGACCGAGGTGGCGGCGATCGACCCGATGACGGCGTATCTGGCCTCCAGCCCGGGCGGTGCTGATTCAGTGGCGGTGATTGCCGCCACCAGCGCGGTGGATGCCGGTTTTGTCATGGCTATGCAGTTGGCTCGGTTCTTGATGGTGCTGGTGGTTGGCCCACAGGTGTCGCAGTTTGTGGCCAACCGGGCGGGCGACGCCACCAGCAAGTTGTGAAAAACTGAGGTCACCACCATGCGCATCTTGCTGGCAGAAGACGAAAGCGAACTTGCCAATTGGCTGGTGCGCGCGCTGGAGCAAAGCGGCTTTCAGGTGGACTGGGTCAATGACGGGCGCATGGTGCGCGTGTCGCTCAAGGCCACGCGCTACGACGCGCTGATTCTGGACCTGGGCCTGCCCGGCCTGGACGGGCACGACGTGCTGGCCAATTTGCGCGAAGCCGACCACCGCCTGCCGGTGTTGATTCTGACGGCGCGCAATTCGCTCATGGAGCGCGTCAGCACGCTGCGCGAAGGTGCCGATGACTTTCTGGCCAAACCCTTTGAGCTGGCCGAATTGGAAGCGCGGCTGGTGGCCTTGATTCGCCGCGCACGCGGCAGCGAGCACCCGCGTCTGGCCTGCGGGCCGCTAAGCTTTGATGCGGCCAGCAAACAGTTCACGCTCGCCCACCAGACGCTGACGCTGACACCGCGCGAACACGCGGCGCTGCTGGCGCTGATCCAGCACAGCAATGAGCCCTTGTCCAAGCAGGAAATTCTGGACCGCGTGTTTTCCGACGAGCAAGACGTGCACCCCGAAGCGGTTGAAGTCATGGTGCACCGCCTGCGCAAACGCCTGGCTGGCAGCAGCGTGCGCATCAGCACCCTGCGCGGCTTGGGCTATGTGCTGGAGGTTGATGCCTGATGTTGCAGCGCCTGCATTCGCTGAGCCTGCGCCGCTCGCTGCTGTTGCTGCTGGTACCGGGCTTGCTGCTGGTGGCCGCAGCCGAGCTGTGGCAAACCTGGCGCACTGCCACCGATGCGGCCAACGCCGCCTACGACCGCTCGTTGCTGGGGGCCATCAAGTCGATGGATGCCAACATCTCCACCGTCAGTGGTGGCTTGGGGGTGGAGCTGCCGTACCGTCTGCTGGAGTTTTTTGAGCTTACCGCCAGCGGTCACGTGTATTACCGCGTAGCCACCGAAGACGGTCTGGTGGAAATTGGCAACAGTGGACTGCCGTTGCCGCCGGGGGTTTTGGTGACCGGTCAGCCGCGCTTCATGGACGCGGTGTATTTTGACGAACCGGTACGCGTAGGGGCCTACGCGCGCGTGCTGGAGCGGCCCCTGGGCAACCAGAGCCCCGGGCAGCGGCTGGTGATTCAGGTGGCGGAAACGCTGGAGTCGCGCCAGGCGTTCACGCGGGCGCTGGTGCTGCAGTCGCTGGCGCGCGATGTGTTGTTGTTGGTGGTGGCCACCGGTTTGATGGTGCTGGCCGTCGGCTGGGCACTGCGCCCGCTGGCGCGTCTGCGCGCCGAGGTGCAGGGGCGCGCCGCGCAAGACCTGACACCGATGGCAGCGCAGGGCATTCCCGCCGATGTACAGCCGCTGGTGGAAGCGATCAACTTTCACATCGAGCGCAACCGTCAGCATACCGAGGCGCGCCAGCGCTTTGTGGATGACGCTTCGCATCAATTACGTACGCCGCTGGCCACACTGACCACGCAGGTGGGTTTTGCCCTGCGGGAACCCGACCCGGCGCTGCAGCAGCAGGCGCTGGTGGCCATCAAGGCACAACTGGATGAAACCGTGCGCCAGACGAACCAGATGCTGGCGCTGGCGCGGGTGGACAGCGCCGCAGTCGAACTGGAGCCGCTGAACCTGAACGCCCTGGCCGAAGCCGCCACACGCCAGTGGTGGGCGCAGGCACGTGCGCAGCAAATTGATCTGGGTTTTGAAGCGGATGCCACGGCATCGCAAGTCATGGGCCATGCTGGCTTGCTGAAAGAGGCACTGTCCAACCTGTTGCACAACGCGATCCGCTATGCGCCCGCTGGCGCGCAGGTCACGGTGCGCGTGGACCACTCGGCCAGCGAATGCATCCTGAGCGTGATCGACACCGGCCCCGGCATGAACCCGCAAGAGATGGCACGCGCGGGTGACCGATTCTTTCGTGGCAGCCAGGTGTCGCAACCCGGCTCGGGGCTGGGCTTGGCCATCGTCCGTTCGATTGCAGAGCGGCATGGGGGGCAGATGCGAGTGAGCGCCGGGCTCAATGGACACGGGTTGGCGGTGGCCATCGTGCTACCAGTCAGGAAGATGCCAGAAGATCAACCCACCGGGTGATGAACCGTACAAGCCGCTGAATCGGGGTCAGAGCCGTTCCGCTACGCGGCCGGATCTGACCCCGATTCAGCTACCGCCTGTGTAAATTGCGGGTTTCCCCTAGTGTTTTGGCATTTTTTCTGAAAGCTATTCGAAAGCCTGTTTTTTCTACAGTGTGGTCACTCCTGACGCAACCCCGGTGTTTCGCAGGCAGTATTTCAACCTAACCTGTGGAGACTTCATGAAATCTGGTACTTTCAACAAAACGCTTCTCTCTGTTATTTTGTCTGGCGCAGCCGCCATGGCTTTGGCCGGACCGCTCGACAAAACCGAATGCATTGCCGCGGCCAAACCGGGCGGCGGGTTTGACCTGACCTGCAAGCTGGCACAAGCCGCGCTGATGCAAGGCAAATACATTGCCGACCCGATGCGCATCAGCTACATGCCCGGCGGCATTGGTGCCGTGGCCTACAACACCATCATTGCACAACGCCCGGCCGAAGCCAACACCATCGTGGCCTTTTCGGGTGGCTCGCTGTTGAACATTGCGCAGGGTAAATTTGGCCGCTACAACGAAAACGACGTGCGCTGGCTGGCCGCTGTGGGCAGTGACTTTGGCGCCGTTATCGTGGCAGAAAACTCCCCATTCAAGACGCTCAAGGACCTGGTGGCGGCGGTCAAGGCTGACCCGTCCAAAGTGGTGTTTGGTGCCGGTGGCTCGATTGGCAGCCAGGACTGGATGAAAGCCGCACTGACCGCACGCGCCGCCGGGTTGAGCCCGAAAGCCATGCGCTTTGTCGCGTTTGAAGGCGGCGGCGAAGCCATCACGGCGCTGCAGGGCGGCCACGTTCAGGTGTACTCCGGCGACGCGTCCGAGGCCGAAGAGCAGATCAAGGCCGGTGCCAAGATTCGTGTGCTGGCCGTCATGTCCGACAAGCGCCTGGAAGGCCGCCTGGCTGGCGTGCCCACCGCCAAAGAGCAGGGCATGGATGTGGAGTGGCCCATCATTCGCGGCTATTACGTGGGCCCGAAGGTGAGCGACGCCGACTACAAGGTTTGGGTGGACACTTTCAACAAGATGATGGCCACACCCGAGTTCAACAAGGCGCGCGCCGAGCGCGGTCTGTTCAAGTTTGCCATGACGGGTGACGAACTCACCACCTACATCAAGAACCGCGTGGCGTTTTATCGCACCATGGCCGCAGACTTCGGGCTGAATGTTGCCAAATAACACGTGACACCTGGTGACCGGGCTGGCGAGCCCGGTCACACCCCCTTTCAAGGAATTTCCATGAGTGACCGCATTCTGGGCGCGGTGTGTGTGGCTGTGGGTGCCGGTATGGCCCTGGCTGCACGCGGCTACGTTGCCCCCATTTCTTACGAGCCGGTGGGGCCCAATTCATTCCCCATGCTGATGGCCGCTCTGATGGCCGCAGCCGGTGTCTGGCTGATCGTCAAACCGGGGTTGCGCGGCGCTGTCATGACACGCGCGCAGCTCATGCCTTTTGCCATGTCGGTGTTGGCGGTGTTTGTTTATGCCGGCCTGTTTGAAACACTGGGCTTTACCGTGGCTACGACCGTGATGGCGGTGCCGGTGGGTATGGCCTTTGGGGGCGGCTGGAAAAAGTCATTGCTGGGGGGCATCAGCATTGGGTTGCTGTTTTACCTGCTGTTTGACAAGCTGCTTGACGTGGTGCTGCCCACCGGGGTGTTGTCGTTCATTTTCGGGGGGCGCTGATGGATACCTTGCAACATTTGCTGGCTGGTTTTGGTGTTGCGTTAACCCCGTCTAACCTGCTGGTGGCCGCCTTCGGTGGCCTGACCGGAACCATTGTGGGCATGTTGCCTGGCCTGGGTCCGATCAACGGCGTGGCGATCTTGATGCCGCTGGCGTTTGCGCTGAAGTTGCCGCCCGAAACCGCGCTGATTTTGCTGGCCGCTGTCTATATGGGCTGCGAGTTTGGTGGCCGCATCTCGTCGATCTTGCTCAACGTGCCGGGCGATGCCGGGGCCATCATGACCGCGCTGGACGGTCACCCCATGGCCAAGAACGGCCAGGCGGGTGTGGCGTTGTCGCTGTCTGCCTGGAGCTCTTTTGTGGGCTCACTGGTTGCCACCGTCGGCATTGTGCTGTTTGCACCGTTGCTGGCACGCTGGGCGCTGGCGTTTGGGCCCGCTGAATACTTTGCGCTGATGTGTTTTGCCTTTGCCTGCATTACCGGCTTGATGGGCGACGCACCCATGAAGGCGGCGCTGGCGGCGGTGATTGGCCTGTCGCTGTCCACCATCGGGCTTGACTCCAACTCGGGGGTTTACCGCTTTACCGGCGACAACCTGCATTTGTCCGACGGCATCCAGTTCATCGTGGTGGTGATCGGCGTTTTCTCCATCAGCGAAATTTTGCTGATGCTGGAACAGCACCACGCCAACACCGGCATCATCAAGATTACCGGGCGCAGCCTGTTCAACCTGAAAGAACTGATGTTCACCGGGTGGACCACCCTGCGCTCTGCGGTCATGGGGTTTGTGGTGGGGGTGCTGCCCGGTGCCGGAGCCACCATCGCCAGCGCCATGGCCTATTCCACAGAGAAACGACTGGCAGGTGCGTCCGGCACCTTTGGCCAAGGTGACATTCGGGGTCTCGCTGCGCCAGAGGCCGCCAACAACGCCTCAGCCGCAGGCTCTTTTGTGCCCATGCTGACCTTGGGCGTGCCGGGCTCTGGCACCACAGCGGTGATGGTCGGCGCCCTGTCGCTCTACAACATCACCCCTGGCCCGGCGCTGTTTACGCAAAACCCGGCGCTGGTGTGGGGGCTGATTGCCTCGCTGTTCATTGCCAATGTGATGCTGTTGTTCATCAACATTCCACTGGTGGGCGTGTTTACCCGTGTGCTGCGCCTGCCCAACTGGGCGCTGGTGCCGGGCATTCTGGCCATCAGCGCAGTGGGGGTGTTTTCGGTGCACGCCACCACGTTTGACCTGATGCTGATGTCCACCTTTGGCGTGGTCGGTTACCTGCTGCGCAAACAGGGCGTGCCGATGGCGCCGCTGATCTTGGGTTTTGTGCTGGGCGACATGATGGAACAGAACCTCCGCCGCGCGCTGTCCATCACCAATGGGGAGCTGGGCATTTTGATCGAAAGCCCGATCTGCAAAGGTCTGTGGGTCGGCGCGTTGCTGATGGTGGCCGTGCCCCCGCTATTGCGCCTGCTGGCCAATCGGCGTCAACCGGTGGCGGTCTGAACCGGCGTTGGCAAGTCGGCCCCCACCCCTGCCCCCCAGCGGGGGAGGAAGCAAAACCGGGCACTTCAACCCAAATGGCTATGAAGAAATAAGATGCCAAAATTGAAAACTGGTGCACCTGGAAGGCAAGGAGTCCATCATGAGTTCTGAAGAAAAATCGAATCTAGCGCTGTTTGAAGGCCAGCAAATACGCAAGCTATTTCACGCGGGTGAGTGGTGGTTTTCGATCATCGACGTGGTGGATGTGCTGGTGGGCGGTGACCGGGCGCGCAAGTATTGGAGTGATTTGAAGAAGAAGCTGACGGATGAGGGCTATGTTGAACTGTCCGAAAAAATCGGACAGTTGAAAATGCTTGCACCGGATGGTAAGCAACGGCTGACCGACTGCGCCAACTCCGAAACCCTGTTTCGTGTCATTCAGTCCATCCCCTCACCCAAAGTAGAGCCACTGAAACGCTGGCTGGCCAAAATCGGCAAAGAGCGTCTTGACGAGATTGAAAACCCCGAGCTGGCCATGGGCCGGATGCAGGCGCTTTACGAGAAAAAGGGCTACCCCAAAGAGTGGATCGACAAGCGTCTGCGTGGCATGGCGGTGCGCCAGGACCTGACCGATGAATGGAAAGAGCGTGGCGCAGCCAGCAATCTGGACTTTGCGATTTTGACCAATGAAATCATGCAGGGTACTTTTGGTCTGAAGGTGGACGACTACAAGCAGGTCAAAGCCCTGACGCGCGAAAACCTGCGCGACCACATGACCGACATTGAGCTGATTTTGACCATGCTGGGCGAAGCGACCACCACCAAGCTGCACCGTGACCGCGACTCGGTGGGCATGATCACGCTGCAAAAAGATGCCAAAGACGGGGGTGCAGTGGCTGGGCGCACGCGCAAGGACATCGAGAAGCAGAGTGGGCAGCCTGTGATTTCGTCAGCAAACTTCAAACAGTTGGCCGTCAAGAAAGTCAAAAAAATCAAAGCCAGGGGCAATGGAAATAGCTAACCCGGCCGGCCGCCATCATCAAAAAAATTGACGGGCAAGCCGGGTACCTCCACCCGTATCGACAACATCTGCCCCGACAAGGGGTAGCTTGTCAATTCCGCTGGCATGCTGTGATGGCGATGATGGACTGCATCGTGCCCGGCGGTGTAGCGCGGGTAGCTTGTCAATTCCGCTGGCATGCTGTGATGGCGTGCGCTGGTGAGGTACAGGGTTTTGAAATCTTCGCCGCCAAAACACGGCATGGTCGGGCATTGCAGCGGCACGGCGATGGAGGCCAGCAACTGCCCACTCGGAGCAAACTGACAAACGCGTCTGCCCTCGTACATCGCGACCCAATAGTTACCCTGCACATCGACGGCCGCGCCGTCGGGGCGGCCGCCGTAGCCACCGTTGTCTGGCGATGCCGGGTCACGTAACCAATTGGCGGGTTTGGAGGCAAGCCGAGAAAACACGCGTTGGTTGGTCATGGCGGCCTTGTCTAAATTGAAGTCCCACGCCCATATGGTGTGACTGGGTGTATCGGCCCAGTACAGCGTGGTGTTGTCGGGGCTGAAGGCCAGGCCATTGGCGGTGGTCATCCCGGACGACGGGGCGATCTTGCAACTGACAATAGGCGCTGCGCCAGCTGTGCTGTGGCGCGCGTCAATGCAATACAACCCGGCATTTTTGGCAACCCGGGTTTCGTCGATGGTGCCCACCCAAAAGCGCCCCAGCGCATCGCACTTGCCGTCGTTGGCGCGCAGCGTGGTGGGGTCATAGTCCAGCGTGGCCAGCAGTTCCAGCTGCCCGCCCCATTCGTGCGCGCGAAACACGCCGTGGCGCAGTGCAATAACGAACCCACCCCCTGTCGCAGGTGCCATGCAGCCGGGTTCGCTGGGCATGGTCCAGGCCTCGACCGTGCCCATGTAAATGTTGGCGCGCAGCAGTTGTTTGCCAGCAATGTCCAGCCAGTACAGGGTTTGCTCGGTCGGGTGCCAGAACGGCGATTCGCCCAGCGTGGCGGTGTGATCGACAACGGTTTGCCAATCGGGGTGGACGGTAGAGGGGAGATTTGTCATTCAGCAGCGCCTGGGTGATACGTGCGTCGTATTGTGTACTGCAAAAAAAATCCCACCGCAGCCCTGAACTGCGGTGGGAAACACTTCCGAGGAGACAACCCGGCAGTTGCTGCCCCGGCCGGGTGGCCGGTGGCAGGGACTGACTTATTTGCTGTAGGCGGATTCGCCGTGAGAGGTGATGTCCAAACCTTCGCGTTCGTGTTCTTCCGGTACGCGCAGACCCACAACCATGTCGGTGATCTTGTAGGCGAGGTAGGCCACAACGGCTGACCAGACGATGGTGATCAGCACTGCTTCACCCTGTAGCATGACTTGGCTAGCAATCGAGAAATCCTCTTTGCCGGTACCACCCAGACTGGGGGCGGTAAACACGCCCGTCAGAATGGCACCCAGGATCCCGCCCACGCCGTGCACACCGAACACGTCCAGCGAGTCGTCGGCACCCAGCATGCGCTTGAGGCCATTGACACCCCACAGGCAAACAAAGCCCGCCAAGCCGCCCAGTACGATGCTGCCCATGGGGCCCACCGTTCCGCAGGCCGGCGTAATGACCACCAAACCGGCTACAGCGCCCGATGCAGCACCGAGCATGGAGGCCTTGCCCTTCATCAGCGCTTCACCCATGCACCAGGCCAACACGGCAGCAGCGGTTGCAAACAAGGTGTTAATGAAGGCCAGCGCAGCACCCGCCGTGGCTTCCAAGTTGGAGCCGGCGTTAAAGCCAAACCAACCCACCCACAGCATGCACGCGCCCACCATGGTCAGCGTCAGGCTGTGCGGCGCCATGCTTTCCTTGCCGTAGCCGATGCGCTTGCCCAGCACGAAGGCGCCGACCAGACCGGCTACACCGGCGTTGATGTGCACCACGGTGCCGCCTGCAAAGTCAAGCGCACCCTTGCCCAGCAGGTAACCACCTGAACCCCAAACCATGTGTGCGATTGGCAGATAGCAGAAGGTGAACCACAACACGGAAAACAATAGCACAGCACTGAATTTGATGCGTTCAGCAAAGCTGCCCACGATCAGCGCGCAAGTGATGCCCGCAAACGTGGCCTGGAAGGCGATGAACACGTATTCGGGCAACTTCACATCGGCAGAAAAGGTGTCTGCCAAGCTGTCCATGTTGACGCCCGCCAAAAACAGTTTGTCGAACCCGGCGATGATGGTGCCTTCACCGCCAAACGCCAGGCTATAGCCATAAATGGCCCACAGCACGCCGATCAGCGAGAACACCACCATCACTTGCATCAGCACGGACAACATGTTCTTGCTGCGCACCAGACCCCCGTAGAAAAGGGCCAGGCCGGGCACGGCCATGAACAGAACCAGCAGTGTGGACGTCATCATCCAGGCAACGTCGCCTTTATGAACCGCTGGCGCTGCAGTGGGAGCGGCTGCTTCGGCAGTTGTCACTGCGGCTGCAGCAGGGGCCGCAGCTTCCGTAGGCGCTGCCACGGCAGCAGGAGCGGCCTCACTGGCCGCCGGGGTCTGAGAAAGGGCGACGCTGCTGCCGAGCAACAGACCGATACCCAGGGCAAGGGATGCGAGTAGTTTTTTCATGGTGTTGACCTCAAGTCTGATGTCGGGTTTAGAGTGCCTCTTTGCCGGTTTCCCCGGTGCGGATGCGGATGACTTGCTCGATGGGCGCGACAAAAATCTTGCCGTCGCCGATCTTGCCGGTGCGTGCCGCACCCTCAATGGCTTCAATAACCTGGTCCAGCACCGCGTCGTCAATGGCCGCCTCGACCTTGACCTTGGGTAAAAAATCGACCACATATTCGGCACCCCGATACAGTTCGGTGTGCCCTTTTTGACGGCCGAAGCCTTTGACTTCAGTCACGGTAATGCCCTGCACGCCGATGGCCGAGAGCGCTTCGCGCACCTCGTCGAGCTTGAAGGGTTTGACAATGGCAGTAACAAGTTTCATAAGTACTCCTAAAAGCTGAAGGGTGTCTGATGACAAGCTTGCTAAGCAGGGTTCATGCCAGGCACGCATGCTGCGGTGCAACGTGTGAATGCAGCGCAGGGGCAAGAGCATGCGTTAAGATATCTGTATAAAAAAACAGTTTGCACTGTTGTGGTGCGCAACACGGTGATCCAAAGGCGATGCGGCGCACCGTTTTAGAGAGGAATCAGGATGAGTCTGTCTTTAGTGCAAAGCCGGGCCCTGCTGGGGTTACAGGCGGCAGCGGTCACGGTCGAGGTGCATCTGGCCAACGGGCTGCCCGCCTTTACTCTGGTCGGCCTGGCCGACGTGGAGGTGAAAGAAGCGCGCGAGCGGGTGCGCTCAGCCATCCAGAACTCAGGTCTGGAGTTTCCCAACAACAAGCGCATCACGGTCAACCTGGCCCCGGCGGACTTGCCCAAGGACTCGGGCCGTTTTGATTTGCCGATCGCTTTGGGCATTCTGGCGGCCAGCGGCCAGATCGAGGCGGCTCCGTTGGCGGGCTATGAGTTTGCGGGTGAGTTGTCGCTGTCTGGTGAACTGCGCCCGGTGCGGGGCGCGCTGGCCATGAGCCTGGCGCTGCACGCTGCGGGGGTGCAAACGCAACTGGTATTGCCGCCGGAGAGTGCCGAAGAAGCCGCCCTGGTGCCCACAGCGCAGGTCTATCGGGCACAGCATCTGCTGGACGTGGTGCAGCATTTTTTGCCTGTCAACGCAGACCCTGCACACAGCGAAGCTGAACCGCGTGCGGGCTGGGCGCGCATGGCTGCCAGCGCCGCAGGCGTGGCAGCACACTACCCTGATATGGCTGATGTGAAGGGCCAATTGGGTGCCAAGCGCGCGCTGGAAATTGCCGCTGCCGGTGGCCATAGCGTGTTGCTGATGGGGCCACCTGGGTCGGGCAAGTCGATGCTGGCGCAGCGTTTTGCCGGGCTGCTGCCGCCCATGACCACCGAAGAGGCATTGCAAAGCGCGGCAGTGGCCAGCCTGGGCGGCTGTTTTTCGGTGGATAGCTGGGCGCAGCGCCCTACGCGCCACCCGCACCACACCGCCAGTGCGGTGGCGCTGGTGGGGGGTGGCTCACCACCGCGGCCCGGTGAAATTTCGTTGGCGCACCATGGCGTGCTGTTTCTGGACGAATTGCCTGAGTTTCCGCGTGCCGCGTTAGAGGCGCTGCGTGAGCCGCTGGAGTCCGGGCGCATCACCATCGCGCGCGCGGCGCAGCGCAGTGAATTCCCGGCGCAATTTCAATTGATTGGCGCCATGAACCCCTGCCCCTGCGGCTATCTGGGCTCGGCGCAAAAGACCTGCCGCTGCACGCCCGACCAGGTGGCGCGCTATCAGGGCAAGTTGAGCGGCCCGTTGGTGGACCGCATCGACTTGCACGTGGAAGTGCCCGCAGTAATTGCCAGTGAACTGATGCAGTCGCCACCGGGTGAGTCCAGTGCCAGTGTGCAGGCACGGTGTGTCGCCGCACGCGCGCGGGCCATCGCACGCCAGGGCAAACCCAACCAGGCCTTGCAGGGGCAGGAGATTGACCAGTTTGTGCTGCTGGATGAAGCGGCGGCCAAGTTTCTGAATGTGGCCGCTGCGCGCCTGGGCTGGTCGGCGCGCAGCACGCACCGCGCGCTGAAGGTGGCGCGCACCATTGCAGACCTGGCAGGGGAGCGCACCACGCAGGTGACGCATGTGGCCGAAGCCATGCAGTACCGCCGGGCGCTGAAAGCGGCCTGATAAACCGGGGCACGGTCGATGCAGGCCTATAACCCTCGTCTGGTGTTGCGGCTGTCGGTGGCGCAGCTGATCAGCTGGGGCAGTGTCTTTTATTTGTTTGCCTTGCTCATCGACCCGTTGGAGCGTGACCTGGGTTTGAACCGGTCGCAAGTCTCGCTGGCGTTCAGCCTGGCCTTGCTGGCCGAGGGGCTGATGGCGTACCCGGTAGGGCGCTGGATCGACCGTGGGCATGAGCGTGCGGTGATGACCGCAGGCTCGCTGCTGGCGGGCATCTGCCTGGTGCTGCTCAGTCTGGTGAATTCCTTGACGGGCCTGTACGCCGTCTGGTTGGGGCTGGGTACGGCCATGGCGGCTATTTTGTACTCGCCCGCGTTTGCTCTGGTGACCCGTCGTTTTTCGCAAGACTTCCGGCGCGCCATCATCATCATGACGTTTCTGGGCGGGCTGGCCAGCACGGTGTTTATCCCATTGACGGCCTGGTTGATGGGGCAACTGGGTTGGCGTGATGCCTTGTTGTGCCTGGCGCTGCTGCATCTGCTGGTGTGTGCGCCGTTGCACTGGCGTGTGTTGCGTGGCGCACCGGCCGCCTGTGCGCCCCGTGGGCCAAATACGGCGGCGGGTGCCACGGCTGTGGCGCCGGGTCAAGATAGCGCCCATGCGTTGATGCGCAGTGCGCCGTTTTTGCTGATTGGCGTTTTTGTGACGTTGATGATGTCGGTCACCGTGGCCGTTCCGGCGCACATGGTGAGCCTGTTGCGTGAAAACGGCTTGCCAGAGGTCTGGGTCATCGGCATGCCCGCCGCCATCGGGGTGATGCAGGTCGTCGGGCGTTTGATGCTTTACTTTTTTGAGCACCGCATGGACTTGCACCGCGTGAATCGGTTGGTGCCGCTGCTGATTCCAATGGGTCTGCTGATGTTGCTGTTGACCCCCGTGCAACCCCAGGGGCAGCTGGTGATGGTTGGCGTCTTTGTGGTCTTGTACGGCTTGGGTAACGGCATGCTGACCATCGTCAAGGGCACGGCCATTGCGCATTACGTCAGCCAGACCCACGTGGCCACACTCAACGGTGCACTGGGTGTTCCGCTGGCGCTGGCGCGTGCAGCCGCGCCGTTGTTGCTGGGGCTGATGTGGTCACCGCAGGCGGGTTATGGACCGGGTCTGTGGCTACTGCTGGTGTTGAGTGGCGTGGCTTTGGCGGCGCTGATGGCGGCACAGCGCTTGAGCTTGCGCCGCTATAGCTCACCTTCCAGGTAACCAGCCTCGCGTTGATGTCTGATGCGCGCCACTAACACCAAGTCGTGGGGCTCATCAATTTCATAGCGTGCCAAGTAGCCGCTTCGTCGGCGGGAAATGATCAATTCACGCAGACCGCCTTCGACAAGACGCCCGATAGCGGGTTGGTGGGTCAACACTTCCAATGCATCCAGAATAAAGTCCAACAGATCGCCAGCCAATGGATCATCAGATGAGGCCAGAAATTCTCCCGGTCGCAGCAAGTCGTCCAATGCCGCCTGACTCAGGAACACGCGTGGCATGGATCAACCCAGACGCGTTGGCTGTAGGTTGTGTGGCTTGGGCTGCAAACCCTTACGGTGGTTCTTCATCGCCGCGAAATAGGTTTTGACTGCGCCGAGCTCGTGCCCCAAACCAGTGGACTTCATGTTGTCTAACGCTGTCGTGGCATCGCGTGCAAACGACTCTTTCAAACGCGTTCTCCGAGTCGATTCGGCCAAGGTCTGAAGCATGAACGCATGCAGGCTGACACCGGCATTTTGTGCGTCCATTTCAAGCTGGGCTTTAAGCTCAGCGGGCAATTTCAAACTGGTCGGGTGACTCGCGGTGGAAGTGACAGGCATGATGGAGCTCCAATTGCAGTGGGTGGCTCGTTGGGCGCACGATCGCTCCTTGCATCAGAGCGCCACGCTAAGGTTCCCCCACGCATCGGGCAGCCACCCTAATGCGCGTGCCTCCAACCATTTGTCGCCACTGGTCAGACCGTCGCTCAAACCGATTTGCGGTATCGACAGCGCCATGGTGACACGTCTTTCAAAGGGGCGGCTTCAACGCGCCCGCCATTGCTGGCGGGCGATCCTTCTACCGCACTGTGCGATGGCGCGTGGAGTTTTGGTTTCAATCCGCGCCCGCCATTGCTGGCGGGCGATCCATGGCTTCGCGGATGAGGGTGGACGCTTCAGCCCGTTTCAATCCGCGCCCGCCATTGCTGGCGGGCGATCCCCCCGATTTTTCCGCTGATTGGCCCGCAAGAGGCCAAGTTTCAATCCGCGCCCGCCATTGCTGGCGGGCGATCCGCTGACAGGCGTGTTGTCTGGAGTTTGGATGGTGCGTTTCAATCCGCGCCCGCCATTGCTGGCGGGCGATCCTGGTGGTGGCCCCGGCGCCACGTAGCAAGCGAGGCGTTTCAATCCGCGCCCGCCATTGCTGGCGGGCGATCCTTGATTCGACGCTTCCCTCAACCACGGACAGCGGGTTTCAATCCGCGCCCGCCATTGCTGGCGGGCGATCCGTTGCCTGGAAGGCGATGCAGACCTGTGTCATTTTGTTTCAATCCGCGCCCGCCATTGCTGGCGGGCGATCCTTTTGTTGACTATGTGGCCGCAAACTACAGAGACGTTTCAATCCGCGCCCGCCATTGCTGGCGGGCGATCCTTACGCTCACCAGATCAGGTCCAAGCTGGAAGAATTGTTTCAATCCGCGCCCGCCATTGCTGGCGGGCGATCCGGTAGCTGCGTCCACGATCTTCGATCGGCATGTTGTTTCAATCCGCGCCCGCCATTGCTGGCGGGCGATCCTGCGACTGCGGCA
>PCUV01000116.1:0-83259 GCA_002786915.1 Comamonadaceae bacterium CG12_big_fil_rev_8_21_14_0_65_59_15
TGCGTCCTATATAAATCAATGACTTACGATAGACAGCGGGGGTCGAAAGCGCTTATTACGCGAAACTTACGTTAAAGTCCGGTTAACCTGAAAGAACGCCGCCGCCATTTGAAATTTGCCCGTCATTGCGAACGTAGTGAAGCAATCCATGACTTCTAAAGACATGGATCGCCACGGTCTGCGGCCTCGCCATGACGGCAGGCTTTCATCATCCGGGGCTTTGGCTTGCATTCATGGCAGCTAACGGCTGATGAGCCATTCGCGCCGAAACAGCCAGCGCTGTGGGTACCACAGGTTGGTCAGCGTGATCTCACCACTTTGGTGGCGGCCTTTCACTTCCCAGCGCTGGGCCAGCACGGTGCATTCGGGCAGGCACAGCGGCTGGTTGCCTTCGGCACGGGTTTGTAACCACACCACCGCGTCGTGCGTGGCCAGCAGGCGTTGCAGCTCGGCGGCGTTCTCGGCAACCGGTAAGAATGCGCGCGCGTCGCCGTCGTAGGGTGCCAGGCGGTTGCCAGGCAGCACAAACTCAAAGCGCTCAAACTGGCCGTTAAAACTGCTGGGCACCGCAATGGTTTGATGCTGTACGCGCGCCAGCGTCTCAGTGGGGTAATGGCCTGCACTGCCGTTCAGCGGTGCGGTGGCCAGGCCAAAAATGGCAAACACGGCCAAGGTGGCAGCCAGCGTGCAGGCGCGCGTCCAGACGGCGCGCACCAGTCCTGCGATCACCAGCGCCAGCCCCACCCCAGCCGCACCTTGGGTGAGCGCAAATTGGACCACTGAACTCATGGCCAGGTCGTTCTCGGCCCACGCAATTCGGGCCAGCACGGCCATGAACACGCCACACAGCAGCAGCGACGGCACAAACCAGCCGCGCGCAATGCGTTGCCAATACAGCGCCATCAGCATCGCCAGCGCCGGCATGACCGGTATCAGGTAGCGCGCGGAGCGCTGGCTGGGCAGCATGAACACCAGCAGCCACACGCCCAGCCAGATCAGCAGCAGCTTTTGGTACGCAGGCAGCGGCGCGTGCTGTGGGGCGTGCTGCGTGGTGTAGCGCCAGCGTTGCCAGGCGGCGCGCGCGCCCGCCAGCATCAACCCCAGCACCACAAACGCCAGCAACCCGGCGTTTTGCACGTAGCCCAGCGCCAGCGCCCAGATGCTAAAGCCCCCCCCGGCCAAAGCCGTGCGCCAGTAGCCCACGCTGTTGTTCAGCTTGCCCGCGTTTTCGCCCACCACAAACTCTTGCCACACCGCTGCCGGGTCGGGGTCGAGCACAAACCACAGACCAAACAGGCCCAGCGCGACTACCGTAGTTAAGCCCACTTGAAAGCTGATGCGCAACACGTCGCGCCAACGCAGCTCTGGTAGCGGCGCCAACTGCGCGCACCACAGCGTGGCTGCCACTGGCGCGACCAGTGCGAATGACTTGTACGCCAGCCCCAGGCCGATGGCCAAACCCCAGCCGATGTGCGTGCCCCAGCCGGGCCTGTGCGATCTCAAGGGGTGGGTGGTGCCAGTGCTGGTGGCCTGACGCTGGCTCGCGTCTGAAACCTCGGTAGGTTTGGCAAAGCGCCACAGCAACATCAGCATGGGCAGCCCGAGCCAGAAGGTTTCTGGCGCGCTGGTCAGGTAGGTGCGCCCAAACCTGAAAGTGCAAAAAAACGCCAAAAACAAACACGCGCCCAGCAGCGCAGTTCGTATGTCGCGCGTGCCACGGCGCAAAATCAGGCCGACGGCAGCGGCGGTGAGCAGCGTGTAGAGCACGCTGGGCGCGCGCAGCGCGGCCATGCTCCAGTTGCTACCCCAGCCACCGGCCACCATGGCCTGCCAGAACAGCAGCGGTGGTTTGGTGTTGCGCATGTGGTCCAGTTCAGACACCAGTGGCAACCACTGGCCGCTGGCGGCGGTCAGGCGGGCAATATGGGTATAGACCAGCTCATCCCCGTTGGTGGGCGCGTATTGGCCGTCCAGCCCCAACAGATACACGCCAACAGCGAGCAGGCACAGCAACCACCAGGGCCAGGTCGCTGCCGACTTTTGCGTGCTTGAGGGCAAAGACGCTTGGGCCATGGTCTATGGGGGCGTGTGCCGTTTGAAGGTCCAGTGGTCGTTGGCCAGGTAGTTGCTGACGCTGGCCGCCACGATCGCCAGTATGTTGGCGGCGCGGTAGTCCATGATGCCCGTCAGCAACAGGGTCAATACATATTGCAGCCCGCTACCAAACGCGGTGGCTGTGACGTACTGGCCAAATTCGACGCCCAACAAGCGCAGGCTGATGGGTTGGGGTTCGCCAGCCTCCAGCGCACGCACCCGGTCCGCCCAGGTCCAGAGCCGGTTCCAGCTAAAGTTGTTCAGCGTGGCCAGCGTGATGGCCAGCGCCAGTGAAAAATAGGGCTTTTTGGGGCCGGTTTCCAGCGCGCTGAACAGGTATTCATGACCCAGATACAGCACGGCCAAATTCACCACCACGCCGCTGGCGCCGACGATGCCGAATTTGATAAACCGGTAGCGCTCGAGCAGCCCCAGGCCCCACAGCGTGGCGCGTTGCACCCGGTACAAAAGGCTCATGCGCAGGCGTTGGCGAGAGGCGTCTGCAAGCAGGCCAACGCCTGAGCCAGCACCGGGCCGGGGGCGATGCGTTGCAGGCATTGGTTGTCGCCGTCGCAAAAGGTGTTGCGGTGGTTGTATGCCGACAAGCACGGTGAACACGCGGCGCCCGACTCAAACACGCTGGCGCGCGGCCCCAGCGGGCCGTACAGGCGGCCGGTTTCAGGACCAAAAAAGACCAGCGAACGAATCGGCGTCAGGCTGGCAAAGTGGCCCGGCCCGCCGTCGTTGGTGACCAGCAGGTGGCAGGCATGAAACAGCATCAGCAGCTCGCGGATGCTGCGCGTGTAGCCGGTCAGGTCTATGCATTGCTCGCTGGCCACCTGTGTGCGCAGGCTTTGCGCCAGCGCCGCGTCGTCGCGCAGGCCGATCAGTCCGACTGCATGGCCGGCCTGGCACAGGCCACGCGCCAGCGCTGCGTAGTGTTCGGCTGGCCAGGCGCGCACCGGCAACAGGCCGCCACCGGCGTACAGCAACGCCACTTTGCGCCCGGCAAGCGCCGGGTGATCGCTGACCATCTTTTGCTGATAGGCGTGCAACTCTGCCGCGTCAAAGTCAACCCTCAAACCGGTTTTGGCGGGCAGGGCGCGAACGGGTGCGGCCTTGTTGCGCGGCATGG
The DNA here is from genome assembly GCA_002786915.1 of Comamonadaceae bacterium CG12_big_fil_rev_8_21_14_0_65_59_15. Taxonomy (GTDB): domain Bacteria; phylum Pseudomonadota; class Gammaproteobacteria; order Burkholderiales; family Burkholderiaceae_C; genus Rhodoferax. The sequence continues at coordinate 3,230 of PCUV01000116.1, forward strand.
AGGCGTCGTCCAGCGCATCCACCAAGGACAAAAATTGCAGCGTGATGTGCTGGTACGGGTTGTACGGAATGGCGCGGTTGATGTAACTGCCGCGGTACAGGCCCTCTTGCGTGTGCGGGGTAAAGCCCACGCGCAGTGGTGCGCCGCTCAGGTAGCCCAGCAGGCTGCTGATGCGCGAAAACAGCTCGCAGTCGATCACCACGTCCAACGGCAGCGCACGCAAGGTGCGGCACACGCGCCAGATGTCGGCCAGCAGCCCCAGGCCTGCGCTGTCGTCCAGCGCGTGCAAATGCTCTGGCCGGGCCAGCCCCAAAAGGCGCGCCACCTCCTGGTTTTTTTTCAGCTGCAGCACATGGACGGTGGCCGCTGGAAAGCGTTGGCGCAGGGTGGCAAACATCGGGCCAGCCAGCACGACACTGCCCATTTCTGATAGCAGTATCACCAGGATATGCCTAGGTTGGCGAGGTATTTTGTCTTGAACCTTGGGGGCAAAAAAGCGTGCCCACAGCGACACCCCAGCGCACAACGCCTGGCCCACCCAGCGGTCAATCCAGCGTTGTGTTTGCAGTTTCATGGGTTCTCATTGTCCGGCCTTGGGAGTATCCAGAAGATGCCGCCAGGTCGTCTTGCTGCGCCGAGCTTACAGCCCGGCTGCCGCGCGCAGCGCTGCGGCGCGGTCGGTACGTTCCCAGGTGAACTCGGGCTCGTCGCGGCCAAAGTGGCCGTAGGCTGCCGTCTTTTCGTAGATCGGGCGCAGCAAATCAAGCATCTGGATGATGCCCTTGGGGCGCAGGTCAAAGTGCTCTTGCACCAGTTTGGCAATTTGGTCGTCAGGAATGACGCCGGTGCCTTCGGTATAGACCGTCACGTTCATCGGTTTGGCCACGCCAATCGCGTACGCCACTTGCACCTGGCACTGGCGCGCCAGCCCGGCGGCGACCACGTTCTTGGCCACGTAGCGCGTGGCGTAGGCAGCCGAGCGGTCCACCTTGCTCGGGTCTTTGCCGCTGAAGGCACCACCGCCGTGCGGGCAGGCACCGCCGTAGGTATCGACAATGATCTTGCGCCCGGTCAGGCCGCAGTCGCCTTGCGGACCACCCACCACAAAGCGGCCGGTGGGGTTGATCAGGTATTTGGTGTCTTTGGTGAGCCACGCTTTGGGCAGCACGGGCTTGATGATTTCTTCACGCACGGCCTCATAAAACGCGTCGGTCATGCGCTCGCCCAGGCTCATCTCGGGGCTGTGCTGGCTGCTCAAAACCACGGTATCGATGCTGTGCGGCTTGCCATCGACATAGCGCAGCGTGACCTGGCTTTTGGCATCCGGGCGCAAAAACGGCAAGCGGCCGTCTTTGCGCAGTTGCGCCTGGCGTTCCACCAGCCGGTGCGCGTAGTAAATGGGCGCGGGCATCAAATCCGGCGTTTCGTCGCAGGCGTAGCCAAACATCAGGCCCTGGTCGCCGGCACCGGTATTGAGGTGGTCGTCCGACGCATGATCCACGCCCTGAGCGATGTCGTTGCTTTGCTTGTCGTAGGCCACCAGCACGGCACAGCCTTTGTAGTCGATGCCGTAGTCGGTGTTGTCGTAGCCGATGCGTTTAAGCGTATTGCGTGCCACCTGGATGTAGTCCACATTGGCTTGCGTGGTGATTTCACCGGCCAGCACCACCAGACCGGTGTTGCACAGCGTTTCGGCGGCCACACGGCTGCGCGGATCTTGCGTGAAGATGGCATCCAGAATGGCGTCACTGATCTGGTCCGCCACCTTGTCGGGGTGGCCTTCAGAGACCGATTCAGAGGTAAAAAGAAAGTCGTTCGCCATGGTAAAAAAGCTCCTGTAAAAGTTAAACAACCGGTTTGCGTTGCTTTGGCTTTAAGGGAGCTTTCAGCGAACGCTTTAGCAGATGTGTCATTCAAATTGACAAGGCACAATGGCGACCGGGTTGGCTGCCACAATACGCGTCGCCCTGCAAGTAGTTCCGTAACTCAGCGACACGCGTAGTTTATCTCACCTCATGATCACCCTGTTCAAGCTGTTGTCTGGTCTGCCGCTGGGCGTGTTGCACGCGCTGGGTTGGCTGGGGGGCTGGCTGACGTTTGTACTGTCTGCGGATTACCGTCAGCGCTTGTTGGCCCAGGCGCGCCAGGCCGGGCTGGCGGCGCCAAGCTGGTTGTCGGCCGTGGGGGCCAGCGGCCAGTTGGTGGCCGAGCTGCCGCGCCTGTGGTTGGGACGACCGGTGCCGGTGCTGTGGGACGGCGTCGAACACGTGCAGTCGGCGCTCCTGTCACGGCGGGGGGTGCTATTTCTGACGCCACATCTGGGGTGCTTTGAAATCACCGCGCAGGCCTATGCCCAGCGCTTTGGGGCACAGGCGCCGATGACCGTGCTGTACCGACCGTCGCGCAAAGCCTGGTTGCGTGCACTGGTCGGGCCAGCGCGCCAGCGCCCGGGCCTGACCAGTGCGCCAACCACGCTGTCTGGCGTCAAGCAGATGATCAAGGCGCTCAAGCAGGGTGAGTCGGTCGGCTTATTGCCCGACCAGGTGCCGCCGCTGGGCATGGGCCTGTGGGCGCCGTTTTTTGGCCGTGACGCCTACACCATGACGCTGTCGGTACGGCTGGTGCAGCAGACTGGTGCTGCGGTGTTGCTGGCCTGGGGTGAACGACTGTCTTGGGGGCGCGGCTATTGCGTGCATGTGGTGCCGTTGCCCAACCCGTTGTCGGCTGATCTGCCCAGCGCCGTGGCAGACATCAACCAGGCCATGGAAACCCTGGTGCGCCAGTGCCCCGGGCAGTACTTGTGGGGTTATGCGCGCTACAAGCAGCCGCGTGAAAGCTAAGTTGATGCCGTACCGCACCCTTTTGGCAGACCCGCGATGCTGAGTCAGATCAGTTTGCTGCTGATGCGCGCCTTGAGCTATCTGCCGCTGCGCTGGGGGCGTGCGCTGGGTGCCCTGCTGGGCTGGTTTTTGTACGCACTGGTGGGGTCACGTCGGCGCGTGGTACAGACCAACTTGAGTTTGTGTTTCCCGGCGCTGACGCAGGTGCAGCGTACCGCACTGACGCGGCGCGTGTTTGTTCGTTTTGCCCAGGCTTGGCTTGACCGGGGCTGGTTGTGGCATGGCGCACCCAAGCTGGTGCGCCAGCGGTTGGTGCTGGCTGGAGCGGTCCATGAGCTGGAAGGCAGCGGTTCGGTGGTCATTTTTGCGCCGCATTTTGTCGGTCTCGACGCTGGCTGGACGGCTCTGACACAGCAACTGGCACGGCACTTCACGACCATCTATACCGACCAGTCCAACCCGGTGATGGACGCCTGGATTTTGCGTGGCCGACAGCGTTTTGGGGCGCCCGAGCTGTTTGGTCGTCTGGCCGGTGTCAAACAGATCGTTGCTGGCTTGCGAGCGGGCGATGCGCTGTACCTGTTGCCCGACATGAATTTTGGTCCGCACGAATCGGTATTTGTACCGTTTTACGGCGTGTCGGCAGCTACCGTGCCCAGCCTGTCACGCTTTGCCCGACTGGGCCGCGCCAAAGTGGTGCCGGTGATTACCCGCATGACCGATTCAGGCTACACGGTGCAAGTGCTGCCCGCCTGGGCGGATTTTCCGACAGCTGATCCGCTAGCCGATACGGCGCGCATGAACGCCTGCCTGCAAACCTATATTGATGCCATGCCGGAGCAGTATTACTGGGTGCATAAACGCTTCAAGGATCGCCCGGCAGGCCAGCCCGCGGTGTATGAGGAAACCTGAAAACTGTGATAACTGGGGTCAGACCACTCGCGTAGCGACGTGCTCTGACCCCATCTAATTAATTAGATATAGCAGATCGGCCATGCGCCCAGTCCCACAGCAGCGTGGCCACATCCTCAAGACCGGTGCGTTTGGTGGCTGAAAACAGGCGCACCTCGCCACCCCCTGCGTTAAGTTTCATGACAGCTAGCGCCTTGCTTTGCTCGGCGCGAGTGAGCTTGTCGGCCTTGGTCAGAATTACCAAAAACTTCAGGCCTTGTTCCACGCGGGGGCGCAGCACGTTGAGCAAAATCTCGTCGAGCTCGGTCAGACCATGGCGCGGGTCGCACATCAGTACCACCGCCTGTAGGTTGGGGCGCGTCACCAGGTAGTTGGCCATGACCTGCTGCCAGCGCAGCTTGTCTTGCAGCGGCACCGCCGCGTAACCGTAGCCCGGTAAATCGGCAAGCACGGCGTCTGTTGCGCCCTGCTTGCCAAGAGCGAACAAGTTGATGTGTTGCGTGCGTCCCGGCTTTTTGGAGGCAAAGGCCAGTTGCTTTTGCTGCGTCAGGGTGTTGATGCAGGTGGATTTGCCGGCGTTGGAACGCCCGACAAAAGCGATTTCTGGTACCTCCAATGGGGGCAAAAACTGTAGCTGAGGTGCCGTTGTAAGGAACCGAGCGGTGTGCAGCCAACCCAGCGCAACGACAGGCGTGACCGGCGTGGCGGGTGGGGTGGCTGAGGTGCTGGCGGCGTCTGGGGTGATGGTCATGAAGTAAGTGTCTGATAAGTGATGCATTGTAGAATCCGTCAGTTTTGCAACCTCGGTAAGACCTTACAGACCATGAAGATTTTCCCCTCGATGATCATCGCTGCAGCCCTATCGGCAACTGTCTTGGGCGTAGGCGCGCAGCAAGCTGTTGCTGCGGCCGTGAAACCTGATCTAGCCAAAGGCGAAGCCAGTTTTGGCGCTGTGTGCATCGCTTGCCACGGGCCAGAAGGTAATTCGGTGATTCCGGTCAACCCCAAGTTGGCGCAACAGCATCCGCAGTACATCATCAAGCAGCTCATCGAGTTCAAGGCCGGCAAGCGTGAAAACGCGGTCATGAACGGCATGGCCGCACCGCTGAGCGACGCCGATATGGTCAATATTGCCTATTGGGTCAGCAGCAAAAAGGCTGCCCCCGGTGCGGCCAAGGACAAAGACCTGGTGTTGCTGGGCGAAAAAATTTACCGCGGCGGCATTGCAGACCGTCAGATTCCGGCGTGCGCGGGCTGCCACAGCCCCAACGGTGCGGGCATTCCGGCGCAGTATCCGCGCTTGAGCGGTCAACACGCCGACTATGCCATAGCGCAGTTGACGGCGTTCCGTGACGGTGTGCGTAAAAACAGCGTGCAGATGACGCAAGTGGCGGCCAAACTCAACGACCGTGAAATTCGTGCCGTGGCTGATTACATTGCCGGGCTGCGTTAATTAAGGCAAAAAGGCAGATCCTTGGATCTGTCCTGCATGGATTCTGATGGGCGGGGTGTGTTGAGCACCCCGCCCATGTCATTTCTGCGCCGCTGCGCGGGATATTGCCGAGCCGCACGCAAAATTCTGTAAGAACGTCTATGCTCAACCGACAAAAGACAGTTCCTTGCCAAGGCCCCCTCATGATGGATGAGATTTCCTCTGCACGCGTTGCGGCTCTTGGCTGGGGGGGCACGCGCACTTTACAACCTGTTATTTCTTTTCGAAGGACTTGCATATGCTGATTCACTCTTCGACCAGCGGATTCATCCACACCAGCCCCAGCGAGATCACCCCAGAGCCGGTCTATCGTGCGCGTCGCGACCTGATGCGCGCCATGACGGGCCTAGCGGGCGCTGCGGCGCTGGCGGGTTGGACTGATCGCGTGGCATTTGCACAATCTGCGGCACCGGCTGGCGCCAGGCGTTTGAGCGGCTTGGTGCGTTCCAACGTGCCGGGTGCTTTGAGCATGGACAAACCGACCGATGTGAAAGACGCCACCAGCTACAACAATTTCTATGAATTCGGTACCGACAAGGCCGACCCGGCGCGCAACGCTGGCGCGCTCAAAACCCACCCCTGGACGGTGGAGGTCGATGGCCTGGTGGCCAAGCCCGGCCGCTTTGCGGTGGAAGATTTGCTGAAATTCAGCGCGCTGGAAGAGCGCATTTACCGCTTGCGTTGTGTAGAGGGCTGGTCGATGGTGATTCCGTGGGTGGGTTATTCGCTGTCGCAACTGATTGGGCGCGTGCAGCCGCTGGGCAGCGCCAAGTATGTCGAATTTGTCACGCTGGCCGACCCGGTAACGATGCCCGGTGTGCGCTCGCGCGTGCTGGATTGGCCCTATGTGGAAGGCCTGCGGCTGGACGAAGCGCTGCATCCGCTGACGTTGCTCGCCTTTGGCATGTACGGCGCGGTGTTGCCGAACCAGAATGGTGCGCCGCTGCGCTTGGTGGTGCCGTGGAAGTATGGCTTTAAAAGCAGCAAGAGCCTGGTGCGCATCCGTTTTACTGACAAGCAGCCGCAGACCGCTTGGAACAAGGCCGCAGCGCTTGAATATGGGTTTTATTCCAACGTCAATCCCAATGTGGATCACCCGCGCTGGAGCCAGGCCACCGAGCGGCGCATCGGCGAAGACGGACTGTTTGCAAAAAAGCGCAAAACCCTGATGTTCAACGGCTATGAGGCGCAGGTGGGGCAGCTTTACGCCGGTATGGATTTGCAAAAGTTTTTCTAAATCTGGTGCACCATGGCTACGCAGGCATCTGCCGTCTGGCGCTGGCAGCGCCTGGCGATCAAGCCCTTGTGGTTTGTGACGTTGCTCCTTCCGCTGGCATGGCTGGTGTATGCCGCCTTCAATGATCTCTTGGGCGCCAACCCGGCACAAGCGCTGGTGCGCGCCAGTGGCGACTGGACACTGCGCCTGTTGTGCTTGGTGCTGGCGTTGACGCCGCTGCGCATCACTGCGGCCTGGCCGGAACTGGCGCGATTGCGCCGCATGGTGGGCCTGTTTGTTTTTTTCTACGCGACGCTGCACGCGCTGTGCTACGGCTGGTTCGACATGGGGCTGGAGCCCACCGACATGGCCAAGGACATCGGCAAGCGTCCGTTCATTCTGGTCGGGTTTTCTGCCTGGCTGCTGCTACTGGCGCTGGCGTTGACCTCATGGGACCGCGCGGTGCGCTGGCTGGGTGGGCACAACTGGAGGCGGCTGCATCGCAGCGTTTATGCGGTCGCGGGTTTGGCCGTGTTACATTTTTTCTGGATGCGGGCGGCCAAGAACGATCTGGCGGAGGTGGCGCTGTACGCCGTCATTTTGGCCTTGCTGCTGGGCTGGCGCGTGTGGCGCGTGCTGCGCTGACATCAAGGTTTTCAAGCCCGCCCCACGTTTTCCTGATCAGGCGCGCAACCGCATCGACCATGCGTTGGCGTAAGGGGCATGAAAAATCTGCTTCCGCAACATTTTCCCAAACCCAAGTGAAACCAGCCCAGCCTACCTTTTTTAAATCACCGCAAGCACCCAGGTCTCTTTTGCGCAAGCTTGAGCGTTCTTCAATCCACCAATGGGTTGGTTGTTTTCAGGGCCCCTAATCGTTTGAGTAGCCAATCTGGGAATGATTGCCATGGTATTGCCATATGACCATTTGGCAACGCCCGCTCGGTTTTCGTTCTGCAAACAATCATCCCTTGCCGGTGCGCCTCGTCACCAGCCGCCGCAATAAACCGATTCATCGGTTCAACATGGCCTGCGCCGGGGGTCGCGGTCAACTTGATTTCCACCAGTTGCAGTTTGCCATCAATCACGATGAGCAAATCCACTTCGAGCCCATCGTGGGAGCGCCAGAAATACAGGTCAGGTTTGCGCCCCAGCGACATGAAGGCCTTCACCGCTTCAGTGACGACCCAGCCTTCCAGAAGCGGACCACCCATCGGGCCAGCGAGTGCCGAAGCGCAATCCGGCTGACGCGTCAGCAAGCTGACCAGCGCCGCATCGTAGAAATAGAACTTTGGCGTTTTCACCACCCGTTTGCCATAGTTGCGAAACCAGGGCGGCAGGAAATAGGCAATATAAGACGCCTCCAGCACGCCCCCCCAGGACTTCACCGTTGGCTGCGTGATGCCCAGCTCACGCGACAGGTCAGCAGGATGAAATTCCTGACTATGGCGAGCCGCCGCCAGGTTGAGGAATTGATTGAATACCCTCAGGTCCGGGATATTGCGAATTTGCCGCACGTCACGCTCGATGTAGGTGGAAACATAGCTTCGCAGCCAGATGTCGCGCCGCTCCGGATGCATGGCCGGAATGGGGTAAGCGCCATTCCACAACACATCTTCCAGATCAGATCGGACAAACTCTGCTTGCGAGAAGGGTGGCAATTCGAGAATCGCAATCCGCCCAGCGAGTGATTCGCTGACATCACGCATCAGCCCAAACTGTTGTGATCCGGTCAGCAGCCAGCGGCCGCATCGGCCAGGCTCATGGTCGATACGCATCTTCAGATGTGACGGCAGCGCGGGCACATACTGGATCTCATCAAGAATCACTGGGCGATCGGTGAATCGGCCTAAAAATCCGGCGGGATCAACCGTGGCGAAATCTCGTTCGAGAGGATCGTCAAAGCTGATGTAGTCAACCTGGTCGCCGGCCTCATGTCGTAGAAAGGTCGTTTTGCCGGACTGCCGAGGTCCCGTCACCAGGATGGCCGCAAATCCGGCAAGGGCGCGACGTAACGTAGGTGCGAGTTGGCGTTGTTGGTACATTTGACAATAGTAAAAACGAATTTTAGTTTTGTCAATTCGATGGATGGCGTCCAGCTATTTCATGGCGTCTGCGTCAATGGGGTCAGGTCTTGTATTAATACATTTTCGACACTACCATCGCCCCATGTCGCGACCCCTACGCATTGAAGTCCCTGGCGGCTTGTTCCACGTTACCTCGCGCGGTGACCGGAGCGAGGCCATCTAACTTGACGATGCAGACCGCCAGCAGTGGCTCGCTCTGCTGGGTGATGTCTGTCGGCGCTTCAACTGGGTGTGCCACGCCTACTGCCTGATGGACAACCACTTTCACATCGTTGTGGAGACCGTCGAAGGCAACTTGAGAAGTAACAGGGTCAGGTCTTACCTTGCAACATTTGCTCCGGCAGCATCGTTACGCGCCGATCAGTCGGTTAGCGCGGGCGGCGTAAATTTCAGGGTCCGGTTAAAGGGATTAAGCTATGAATAGAAGAGCGACTTACGCTTTTCGGACGTCTCAATACAAGACCTGACCCCATGTTTTCTGACCCCATGTTTTTCCCTCTTTATCCCCTCTTTATCCCCTTAGGTGAAGTATGCGACGAATGAAAGCCCCTTATAGTTTTTCCAATTTCTCACAACCTCGTTTTACCAGATCGCAACTTACCAAGTAATCGGCTCTTGCCCGATCCAAAAACCCCATGGCTTCATATGCTTGTGCACGACCATAAATATGTCTCGGATTGACACCGTTGCCACTATCATAATTAATCTGAATAGCACGACTAAATGATGAGGCAGCGTTCTTCCAGTCTTGCTGTTTAAAGTAAGCGACACCCAAGTTCCCATGCACATTTGCAATATTATCAGTAATTTTAATTGCCATCTTGAAGTCCTCAATGGCTTTATCATTACTGTCAATTTTCAGCAATTCTGTGCCACGGTTGTAATAAATTCTATTAGCCCCGGGTAGCGTCGTCCTTCCAGCCAAGAGTCGCGCTGCATCATCCCAAAGCAAGACCGGATGTGACAGAGTTACCAATCGATCCATGGAAATAGGCACCAAAGCGATTGCAATAAGCGACAAAATTAGCGAGGCTGTATTTTTTTCAACACGCAAAAAAATAACAGGGATTAAACAAAACAGACCGGGTGCCCATAAGTAACTGCGGTAAAGTACAAAAACCTCCTGAATCCGAACAGACGATAATTCTGTCATGAACATTAACCAGGGGTACAACATGGCAAAACCTATCAAGGCGGCGATACTTCGACGCAGTAAAAGCCATAAGGCAATACAGCCCCAGGCGACAAACAAGACACTAGCAAACAGGTAGGGTGACAATAAACTTGACGCAAAGGGCTCACGCATATCAATGGACATCCATAGCGGATGGGGTGCTATCCATAAAAAAAGATACTTGAAATAGAGCCAAGTCTGAGTCAAAACACTCAATGGATAGGCAATGTTGTGATCTGACAGCATGTCATCAGCATAAATTTCATAGGCTGAACCAAGAACATTCCGCTTGATCAGGATAACCACCACTGCTATGAAAGCCAATGCCAAAAAAAGTTTCCAACGCTGTTTTAACTGGTTTGGCCAGTCTTCATGCAAAAGAATTGTCAAAGTCACCAAAACTGCTGGCAACATAATGGCATGTTCTTTTGAAAAAACCGCAAAATAATAAAATGGTAATGCAAGCCATATTAAAAATAATTTACCTTGAATGCTACCCTTTGCATAACTAAGCATAGCCAACAGACTAAATAAAGTAGCCATCACCGTGGTGCGCTGTACCAAGTATCCTACAGCATAGGTTGACACAGGATGAAGACCAAATAGCAAGGCTGCAAAAAAAGCTGCCAGTTGTGGGTTAATATTTTTGCTATGATCTGTTTTTTTAAGTATTTCTGCAAATATGCATAAAGCAAACAAATACAACGTGACTACGCTTGTCAGATGTAGTATCAAATTAGTGATTCTGAAATTGACCATTGCCAATCCAAAAAATTCTTTTGTCCACGCCAGTGTGGCATACGGAAGAGAACGCAATTCCAATACACTGAAATGATAATTTGACACTGGTTGATGGCCATTATTATCTACCATAAAAAATGGTAAATCATCAAAAATAATTGCATTATCCAAGAAGTGTCCATAAATATAACTTATTATTCCTGTCAAGGGAATCAATATGAGTACAGTTGTATGACTACGTTTGAACAAGATAGTCTCCAAAATAAATCAACTTTATTTTCCACATAAAAAAAGCCCCTCGTTGAGGGGCTTTCGTGTTTCAAATTGATACTGATTATTTACACAAATTTGCAGCAAGGCATGAACCAGAAGCAGTCCATGAAACACCGGTTGTGGCTGAGTAGGAAGGCGTAAGGATGTAGTCTTTGCTATCAACTTGCGCATTGCCAGTTGCGGTAATCACGCTATTTGCAGTTGCCACACTGGCCACGTACTTGCCACTCGCTGCAGTGTCAGCAGGAACCCCACCAGACCCTGTTGTGCAAGCGGCCAAAGTGCCAGCGTTCTCTTGTAAACACAGCTCAACCGCTGTCTTGACAGCCTGTGTTGCCATCACCACTTCACTGAATTTGGCTTTCTTGGTGTAAGTCTGGTATGCCGGCAGAGCCACGGCGGCCAGGATGCCGATAATGGCAACCACAATCATCAATTCGATCAGGGTAAAACCCTTTTGACTGGAACGTTGCATAAAAAACTCCTGAAGTTAAGAAAAAAAACGAAACGCAGTACCTAAAAGCAGAATTTGTGCCATGTCTAAAAACACCGTTTTAGACGGTTAATCAACTTAAAAACGTCAGTTCTTCCCCCTTCTTGGCGGATTTGATCGCGCAAAAGTGTCATGCGCGCGTCAGCAATTGACAAATTTGTCACGGATGGCGGCGTGATTGGGGTCTTCAGCGGTACTGCGGCATATCGGCGGTGGTGAGCGTCTGTACCCGTTGCGCCTGCAAGCGCCAGCGACCCAAACAATGCTCAACTTTGTTGCAGTCGCAGCAGCAAAGTCAACGGGTGCACTGGTGAAACCTGAAAGCCATAGTGTTCATAAAAAGCTTTGGCCTGGTCAAGCAATACGCTGCGGGCTTTGTCGCAATCAGCGTCCAGCATGAAGTCAGACCGGTTTTTTCCGAGCACCTTGGCGGCGTGGTCAATCAGATCACGCTGCACGGGTCTGGCGCGCAGATTGATGGCGGCGTCACGCATGAGTTTGTCCTTGAAAATTGAGGAAACAGGCGTGGTCATGGTGGTTGACTGTGTAGCTGTTGTCAACACGCGTCGCTGACATGCGCAGGTGAGCGCAGTTCAATCAAACGAGACGACTTCCCTCTATGCTGTGGGCCGCTGGGGCGTGCTTTGGTAAACCACTTGGCTCTGCCGCAGCGCGTTGACCTCTTCCACGCCCAGCCCCAACCCGTGCAGCAACTCATCCGTGTGCTCACCCAGTCTGGGTGGGTTCAGCCGTACGCCCAGGCGCTGGCCGCCCAGCGTAAAGGGGAACAGCGTGGCCTTGGTGGTTTGCCCCGCGCGCTCACCGTCGGGTAGCGTTATGTCGGCCAGACCGCCGGTGGCCAGCAGGTGTTCGTCGTCAAACAGTTCTTCGGGTTTGCGGATCGGTGCATACGGCAGCTTGTTGGCTTGCATCAGCGCGGTCAACTTCGCGGCGCTGTAGTGCGCCAAGCGCTCGCGCAGAATCGGCATCAGCGTGGGGCGTTCGCGCACGCGGTCGTTGTTGCTGGCGTAGCGCGCTTGCGACTTCAAATCAGCAAATCCGAACACGTCGCAAAAGGTGGCCCACTGCGCGTCGCTCACCGCCGAGATAAAAATCTGCTCGCCGTCTTTCACGGTGAACACGTCATAGACCGCCCACGGTGAGATGCGCGCAGGCATGGGCGCAGCGGGCTGACCGGTGATGGCGTACTGCAGCATGTGTTGGCCCACCAGAAACACGTTGTTCTCAAACAGCGCGCTTTGCACTTCTTGCCCACGCCCGGTGATGCCGCGCTGAATCAACGCGCCTAAAGCCCCAATGGCACCAAACATGCCGCCCATGATGTCGTTGACGCTGGTGCCCGCACGCAGCGGGTCGCCGGGGCGGCCGGTCATGTAGGCCAGGCCACCCATCATCTGCACCACCTCGTCCAGCGCGGTGCGGTGCTCATACGGCCCGGGCAGAAAACCTTTGTGGCTGACGTAAATAAGGCGTCGGTTTTGTGCTGACAGGTTGGCGTAGTCCAGCCCATACTTGGCCATGGTGTCGGGCTTGAAGTTTTCCAGCACCACGTCGGCACTCAGCGCAAGCTTGCGCGCAACCTCTGCGCCCTGTGGCTTGTGCAAATCAATGGCAATGCTTTTCTTGTTGCGATTGAACATGGGGAAAAAGCCCGCGCCCGCGCCCAGCAGATGGCGCGTGCGGTCGCCCTCGATCGGCTCCACCTTGATCACCTCGGCGCCCATGTCGGCCAGCACCATGCCGCAGGTGGGGCCCATCACCATGTGGGTAAATTCAACCACGCGCAGGCCGGTCAATGGCAGCGCAGGTGCGAAAGGTTCAGTAGATGAATCCATGGCGAAAAAAAGAGGATGGTTCAATGCCCACCAGAGTGGGTGCGAGGCTCCAATTTAACCGGAATCAGAAACCAGACATAGGCCACGGCCTGCACCGCCAGCAGCAACGCAAAGGTCAGCTTGAACGCATCGGAGCGCGCCAGACCCATGCCGACACCCAAGTCAACTGCCGCGCCAATGCCCCATTGCAGCCCAAATGCACCCAAAAATACCAGCAAATTCAGCGCCGTGTTCACCCGCCCGGAAAGCGCCACCGGAAACGCCGCACTGATCTGTGAATACGCAATGTTGCTCAGGCTGAACGAGACGCCCAGCAGCGGCCACAGCCACATCGGGGCCGCAAGGTTGACGATGATGGCCAGCTCGGCTACCAGTGCCAAGGCCATGCCCGCGCTGAGTAACAGCATCGGCGAGATGCCACGCCGGGCCAGCCAGAGCGAACAGGTCGCCACAAACAAAAAGCCTGCCAGCATCGCCACTGCCAGCCCGAACAATACATTGGCGGCGTCGCTTCGGTCCAGCCCGTTCACCTGCATCAACCACGGCACCGCCCACAAGCCTTGAATGGCCATGAAACCGCCCACGGCCAGACAGCCTTGTGGCGCAAAACGCCAGAAGCGCCGGTCGGCAAAGATGTGCCGCAGTGCGGCCATTTGTTGCGTGATCGACTCGCGCTGCGTGCCAACTGCTTTGTCAGGCACTGTCATCAGGTAGGCCGCTGTGGCCACCAGCAGAGCTGCACTCAAAAAGAACAAGCCGCGCCAGCCCAACAGGGGCAGCGCCGCTTCCACCGGCACGCTGGCCGACAGCGCCCCCAAGCCTCCGGCGACCATGATGGTGGCGGTGAGTGACGGCAGTTGCTCGGCCGGGAACCATTGGGTAAACGCCTTGAAGCTCGCCATCAAACAGGCCGACACGCCCAGCCCGATCAGTGCGCGCGCCAGCGCCAGCGTGGTGGTGGATTCGCCCACGCCAAACAGCGCACAACCGGCAGCGGCCACCAGCAGCAGCGCGGCTTCAACCCGGCGCGGGCCAAAGCGGTCCAGCAGCAGACCCAGCGGCAACTGAAACAGGCCAAACGCCAAAAAATAGCTGGAGGTCAGCAGCCCCAGGCCGGCTGCGGTCATGTTCAGATCGCGCATCAGTTCGGGCGCAATCACCGCGTTGACGCTGCGCAGCGCGTACGACAAAAAATAGCCCAGTGCGTAGGCTGGAACCAGGCGAAACCATAAAGAGGCGGGCGTATTCATGACCGCCATTGTCGACTGTCCGGCGTAAAACCCTAAGCCGGATTTGGCGCAGGGTTGCGGCATTGCCCAACCAATGCCGGACAGCAGTTTGCCAGCGTTGCGTCAGCTACCGCGCCTGTGATACCATCGGCGACTTGCAAGAGCTCCATAGAATTTAAACAGTTGGGGTCAGCGCACATCTGACCCAAAAGGCTACAGATATGAACGAAAACGACCTGATCTTACGTTTTGCCAAAGACCATGCAATCCAGATATCCGGGCTGATCGCGCTGCTGCTGCCGCACATGCTGGATGCTGGCATGGCCATCAAAACCACCGACGGCCGCTATCAACTGGCTAATCAGGCTGTGCTGGGCTGTTTTGACAAGACTTACGAGCAATTCATCGGTTTGACCGACGCCGAACTGTTCCCGGCTGCGGCAGCGGCACAGTTGGCACAGTCGGACGCTCAGCTCATGGATGGCACTGTTTGCAGTAGCGACCAGCTTGACTGCCGGGTTGCTGGGCGACCGCTCAAGTGCCTGTGGTTCAAGTTTCCGCTGCTTGCTCGCGACGGTCAACTGCGCTTCATCGGCGCGGCAATGCTTGACACTGCACGTATGGGCAACATCGACAAACTGCAACAGTCGCTTGAACAGTTGCAGCGCACCAATCAAAAGCTGCAACAGACCCTGGCCGAGCTGTCCAAGCAAGCCAGCACCGACCAGCTAACCGGTGCCTGGAACCGGCGCCGACTGGAAGAAACCATCGCCAACGAGATGGACCGTCTCAAACGCTATGACCATCCCTTGAGCATGGTGATGCTGGATATTGATTTTTTCAAAAAAATCAATGATCTGCACGGTCACCTGGTGGGCGATCAAGTACTGGTAACGTTGACCAAGGTGTTGCAGTCAAATCTGCGCGCTATCGACACGCTCACGCGCTGGGGCGGCGAAGAATTTGTCGTGCTGTGCCCGAACACAACGCTGGCCACCGTCACCCTGCTGGCCGAGCGGCTGCGGGCCAGTGTTGCCAATACGTCGTTTGCCCTAGTTGGGCAAGTCACGATCAGTTTGGGGGTGGCCGAGTGCCTGGCAAGCGAGACCTGGCAAGACTGGCTCAAACGCGCCGATGCTGCGCTGTACCGCGCCAAAGAGGGGGGTCGCAATCAGGTTCAAGTTGCGCCCGAGCCAACCGGGTCCGACGACCGGGCCCAAGCCATGACGGCTGGTCTGCTGCACTTGTCCTGGCATGCCGCTTACGAGTGCGGCCACCCGGTGATAGATGAACAGCACCGTGGCCTGTTCGCTGACGCCAACCAATTGCTTGCAGCGGTGTTGTCGGCGCGTCCGAAAGCTGAAGTGGCTACGCTGGTCAACGCCCTGGTCGCGCATGTGGTGCAGCATTTCAAGGACGAAGAGGGCATTATTCGCGCCGCCGGTTACCCCGGTTTTGCCGCGCACGCCACCATTCACCGCGCGCTGGTTGACAAGGCCGTGGCCCTGGTCAAGCACTTTGACGCCGACACACTGTCGGTTGGTGAGCTGTTTCAATTCTTGGCGCGGGACGTTGTCGCCAATCACATGCTGGGCGCTGACCGCCAGTTCTTTGCCTATCTACAGCCCAAAATGTCTCCTGGAGCCCTGGTGCCGGGTGCCACAGGGTGAGCGGACTGGGCGGTCTTGGAGATGGGACGGTCAATGTGTGCGCAGGTCAGGCTTGGCTGGCGCGCAAATCCTTGATCAGCAAGCTGGTCATGATCCGGTTACGACCGCTGCTCTTGGCTTCATACAGTGCTTGATCGGCCGAGCGCACCAGGTCATCGAGTGTGGTGCCGGGTTGCCACTGTGCCAACCCACCAGAGACCTTGAGCTCAAGCGCACGGCCATCGGCCAGCACCAGCGGCGCGTTAGCAACGCCCTGGCGCAAACGCTCGGCCACCGGCTGGGCTTGCAATAAATCGGAGCCCGGCATCAAAACGACAATTTCTTCGCCGCCGTAGCGTGCGCACAGATCGGTGGAGCGCAAGTTTGACCGCAGCACGCTGGCGATATGGCGCAGGGCCTGGTCTCCACTAAGGTGCCCGTAGTCGTCATTGACCCGCTTAAAGTGATCAATGTCGAGCATGAGCAGGCAAGCTTGTTGCCCAGTGCGCTCGCACAGTTCAAGCTGCTTGGGAAAGACCTCCTGAAACCAGCTCCGGTTGTGCAGGCCGGTCAGACCATCGGACTCAGCCTTGCTGCGGTAAGCGCGTTGCAATTCGATGCTGCTCAACAAAACCACGTTGTTTTCGCGGATGCGCTGCGACAGCACATGCAGCAGGTTCAAGGCCATTACCGGCTGATTAGCCAGCATTTGCCAAAGCACCGGCTTGGCAATGGTCAGCAGGCGGGTCTTGACGGCCGCCACCACATAGGCCGATGGCACCCTGGCGTCAATGATCGACAACTCACCAACGCAGTCGCCGACCCGAAGCCGCACCAGTGGCTGCGGCATCAAGGGCTCCAGGCAGACCAGTAATTCACCATCCAAAATAACGTAGATGTCATGATTGACGCGGTCGGGATCCAGCAAGACGTGTCCGGCCTCAACATCAAAGGGGTGGCTCTGGCCCAGCTCACTGGCGATCAAGGTGAAGTCCACCCCCTGAAACAGCGCTGAATCAGTCAGCATGCCAGGCAGTTCGGTGCTGTGCAACGTGGTGATATTCATGGGTACCTGGCAGAGTCATAGGTGATTTTCTAACCAATTTTGCCTCAGGTTCATGCGCTGGTGTGGCTCCCACGGTTAAATCAGTTGGGGACACCAGTCACGCTTACTTCGTGCGCTTTGATCTGTCCCGCAAAGTGTTACAACTCCCCAAAATCCGAGCTGGTCCAACCGGTTTTCGCAGCGGACAAGCGCATGGTGCGCAACTGATTGAGCATACTGTGGCTGAGCGCATCCAGCATCGCCAGATCAGCACTCAGGTCGGCGTGCGCCTGCGCACGCCTGCGGGCCAACAGGGGCGCAGCCTGCTGGTGCAACTCTTCATGGATGTTTTGCAAACTGCCAAACAGGGGGTTGCGCTGAAATCGCTTGGTGGTGCCGCTACGTTGCAGCCATTTGCCAAAACGGCATTGCAGAGGGTCGTTGACCGGCGCGGGCAGCAACGGGTCAGCCAGGTAGGCGCGCAATTCCCGCATCCAGGCGCGGTGTTCCACCTTGGCCAGCAAGATGGGAATGTCACGCGGGGGTGCCAGCATGCTGTTGGCCCACGACAGCGGTACCTGCCACTGTGCCAGCCACCCAGGTACGTCGGCAGCGGGCATGGGGCGGGCAATCACGTAGCCCTGACCATATTCGCAGCCAAATTCAATCAATGCACGACCATGCGCCTCGGTTTCAATACCCTCGGCCAGCGCGCGGCGGTCAAAGTTGCGTGCCAGGGACAAGATGCTGTTGACAATGGCGGCATGCTCCACGTCGTCAAGCATGCCGCGCACAAAACTTTGATCGATCTTGATCGTGTGCGCGGCCAGCTGTTTCAGGAAGGTCAGCGACGAATAGCCCGTGCCAAAGTCATCGAGCGCGCATTCGATGTCGGCCTTTTGCAACTCGCGGATCACGCCCGAGGCGTGTGCCATATTGCCCAAGGCACCAGTTTCCAGAACCTCTATTTGAAACTGCTGCGCTTTCACGCTGGGCTGTGCCGCCAGTTGACGTAGCAAGCGTGCCACAAAGCCGGGGTCAAGTAACTGCTGCGCGTCGATATTGACGCTGACTTTGGTCACCAAACCCTGGGCGTTCCAGCGTGCCAGTTGCGCAAGCGCATTTTCGATCACCCAGTCACCCACTTCGATGGCCAGGGATGTAGATGCCAGCAGCGGGATGAATTCGCCGGGTGGTACCAACCCGCGCTGCGGATGCTGCCAGCGTATCAACGCCTCAAACCCACTCACCCGCCCATTGGCTAAATGCACTTTCGGTTGGTAAAACAGCACAAACTCGCGTCGATTGAGCGCTTGCCGAACCTCGTCCAGTTGGAAAAGTCTCGAGCGGGTGTTTTCGTCACTGGTGGGGTCAAATTGAATGTAGCGGTTTTTGCCTGCCTGCTTGGCCGCGTACATGGCATGGTCTGCCTGGCGCAGCAGCTGCTCGGCATCGATCGGTTGATGTTGTGGAAACAACGTGACGCCAACGCTGGCGGTAATGGTGAACATGCGTTGCGCCACTTGCAGCGGCTGCGCAATAACACCCAGCAAGCGTTGAACTTCAGGGGCGGAGTCGGTTGGCGCGTCGAGACCGACAAACAGGTAGGCAAATTCGTCACCACCAATATGCGCCAGAAATTGCTGCTGGCGGGTGGCTTGCGCCAACCTTTGGCTGATTGCCAGAATCAATGCACTGCCCACAGCCTCGCCGTCGACCTGGTTGATGACGGCAAAGCCATCCAGATCGAAATAAGCGATTGCAATGTGCTGTGAAGCCTTGACGTGCGCCATGGCACTGGCCAGACGCTCCACAAAGTCACGCCGGTTGGGCAGCCCCGTCAGTGCGTCGTGGTGGGTCGCAAATTCAAGCTGCGCCTGATGCGCTTTCTGTTCGGTGATGTCCACCGCAATCCCGGCCACACGGGTGGCGCGGCCATCGCTGCCGCGCTGCACGACGCAGCCCAGACAGCGCAGCCAGACCCATTGACCCTTGTGATGACGTAGCCGCAGTTCAACGACAAACCGTGGCGCTTGATCACGCAGGTGCGCGCTCATGGCGTCAGCTTGCGCAGCACGGTCATGGGGGTGAATCCAAGAAATATAGCGATCACCGCTGATTTGGTGCAGTTGGTCCGGTTCATACCCCAGCATCTGGGCGGCACCGTCGAGCAGGTCGATTTGGTCGTTGACGATGTCCCATTCCCAGGTGGCCGCCTGCGCCGCATCGACCGCATTTTTCAGGCGCAAGCGCTCCTGCTCCAGCGCTTGCTCAGCCTGGTGGCGCTGCGTGATGTCGTTGAAAACCGCCATGATGCAGGCCTGCCCGCCCAAGGCAAACGGTACCCGCTCAATGCTGGCTATAAAAGTGCTGCCGTCCTTGCGGCGCACGGGAAGCGATAACGACGCACTCGTTGAATCCGTTTGCAGATGCTCAAAGTCTGCGTCAACCTGCGGCAACGCTTCAATCGGGTGAATGTCATTGGACGACATCGACAACAACTCGGGCAGGGTATAGCCCAGCATCTGGCAGAACCACGGGTTGGCAAAAATGAAACGACGGCTCACCGTGTCGGCCGCCACCAAACCAGCGGGCAGGTGGTCGATGATGGCATGCAGCGTTCGCTCCAGCGGCGAGCTGGCGCCGCCCGCGCCCTCCATCAAGGCACGCCAGCGGTCGTCACTGGCCTGTAGCGCGGCTTGGGCCTGGCGGGTTTGATGCTGTTCGTGCAGCAGTGCCATCGCCTGCTTCGAAGCGGTTTCGTACATGGCCATTACGGCGCGCACCAGCACGGCGCTGGCGTCAGACATCTGGTGCTGGGCGCGCAAGCACGCCGCCTGGGGCGACAGACCCTCCTGCACGCCCAGCACCGCCAACGCCAGGCGCTTGTCGTCGCCCAGAATGTGATCCACCAGCCAGGTGGTTAAAAAAGTCAACAGCCGATCCACCGCGTCAAGTGTT
Source organism: Comamonadaceae bacterium CG12_big_fil_rev_8_21_14_0_65_59_15 (assembly GCA_002786915.1). Lineage (GTDB taxonomy): Bacteria > Pseudomonadota > Gammaproteobacteria > Burkholderiales > Burkholderiaceae_C > Rhodoferax. The sequence goes on from PCUV01000116.1 coordinate 23,198, forward strand.
TGCTCGGGCACTTGCGTCAGTCGGGTGACCTCCGACAGGAAACTCCGGTGTGTGTTTACATGCTCTTGCACCCAAGGGTCGTCTGCCAAAGCTTCTTTCCAGAGGGATTCTTCGGTGCGAAAGTGGTAGTCGGCGTAGCTGGTCAGTTGGGTCAGAACGCCCGCCAGGTCAGGTGCGCTGCCCCCGGTGACACGTTGGCGTGCCAGCGCATTGATCAGTCCTACCAGGGTGCGGTGCTGAGCGTCAATTTTGGAGATTCCCGTTTCGAGCTGGGGGGTCCAGGGGAAGGGTTCAAACATGAACGGACTCAGTTTGTTTTAACTTGTGTTGGCCGCTTCGACGATGGCCAGAACGCCAAGTGCCATTACAACGGCAAAAAGGTCAGCTGCGTAGGGCATTATCTGCGTATCGCTTACGTTAAGTCAATAAGCTCCGTTGCGCCGCAAGTGTGCACCACCGACCTCGCCCAATGCGGCTTCATCCCGGTGCCACGGCACCCTGCAAGGTTCACCAGACTTTACCAACCACCTTAAATATCCTTAAAAATCAATATGTTAAAGCGTACTAATTTTTAGCTGTTGCAATTGTTCGGCTGGGGACCATTGGGTGAACGCCTTGAAGCTGGCCATCAGGCAGGCCGGCCGCTGTCATGTCCAGCTCGCGCATCAGCTCGGGCGCAATCACCGCGATGACGCTGCGCAGCGCGTACGACAAAAAATAGCCCAGCGCGTACGCTGGGACCAGGCGAAACCAGAGGGAGGCGGGCGACATCATGCCCGCTATTGTCGGCTAGCGCGCCTGCAACTTCTCCAGCACCGGTGCCAGTTTGTCGCGGTTGGCGGGGTTGATGCGGATGGCGGAGTCAAACGCGGCCCCGGCCAATGCGTCCTGCCCGGTGTGCAGGTAGGCAAAGGCGATGCCCAGCCAGGCCTTGTCGTTGTTGGCATCCAGGCCGATGGCCTTTTGGTAAACAGGAATACTGGCCTTGAAGTCTTGCCGTGACAGGTGCAGCCCGGCCAGCTTCATGTGCGCCTTGAGCGAGTTGGGCTCGGACCGCACGGCGCGTTCAAACGTGACCTGCGCCTGCTCAAGTTGCCCGGCGGCCCATTGCTGGTCGCCTTGCGCGAGCATATCCACGCGCATGGCCGCTTGCGCCGACCACAGCGCAAAAGCGCTAAGCACAGCCGCGCTGGCGAGCAGCAGGTTTCGTTGCAGTGTTGAACTCATGGTGTTTTTTCCTGTTAATTGGCATGGCCCAGACGGCCACCCCGGATGATGAAAGAGTGTCGTCATTGCGAGGCCGCAGGCCGCAGCAATCCATGTATTCAGAAGCCATGGATTGCTTCACTGCGTTCGCAATGACAGAGAAATTTTCAGCGCTGGTGGCGTTCCTTCACGTCAAAAAACGGCCCTGTGCCGGAGCAAAGAGCCGTTCTTGCTTGGGTGCAAAGCGCTGTTTACTTCAGGCTGCCCTTGCCGTAGCGCTCCTCGTAGCCCTTGCGCACTTTCTCGATCTGATCCTTGCCCATGCCGTTGAAGAACCAGTCGTGACCGGCGATCGGCTTGAAGTACTTCGCGAGCATTTCTTCGGCAAATTTTTCGTTGCCGTCCTTGGCCTTGACCACTTCTTTCAGCTCAGGGATCCACTTGAAGTACGTGTGTTGGCTCACTTCATAGATGCCGTGCCACCAGGTGTAGTCGGGGCCGTTCATCGAGGCGCCGTGACGCGCGCGGCGGCCTTCGTGGTGCCAGATCTCAAACCAGGTCCACTTGATCTTGGCATCCATCGGCTGGTGCGTCAGGTAACCCTTGTCTTCGAGCTCTTTCATGATGGCGGCAATCGGCTTGGCATACTTGTCGTTGTACAGATCGACCACGTCGTCAAACTGCTTGTAATGGCCGTCGATGGTGTTGCCGGTGTGGCAGGTGGCGCAGACATTTTTCATCCTGTTGCGGCGTTGTTCCCAGGTCAGGATTTCGGTCACGGTGGAACCCTTGACGGCGTCGCCCACCTTGGGCAGCGCAGCGCCTGCGGGCTGGTCAAACTCGTCGCCATTGGCCAGACGAATCATGTTGAGCTTGGCAGAAATGGCCGGGCGCAGCGTCCACGAGATGCGTTCACCCACGTCGTGCGTGCCCTTCTGGTCTTTGGTGGCACCCATGTGGCAGGTGGCGCAGGTCGGTGCGGCGGTGTAGTCCACACCGGCCACCCAGCTCTTGGAGTTGAGGTTCATCTTGTCCACATTGGCGCGGTACAGAATGCCGTGCTTGGATTCGTTGTAAATCTCGATTTGCGGATGATCCGGCCCCATGTGGCACTTGCCGCAGGTGTCAGGGGTGCGCGCCTGCGCTGACGAGAAACTGTGGCGCGCGTGGCAGGCCGAACAAGACCCCAGCGTGCCGTCAACATTCTTGCGGCCAATGCCGGTGTTGGGCCAGGTTTGCGCCGTCGGACGGTTGTTGGCGTCGAGCTCGACCGTGCTGCCGTGGCATTGTTTGCAACCGGCGTTCACTGCGGCCGGGCCACCGATGACTTCACCCAGCAGGTTATCGACGGAGGCCAGAATGTTGCCGGCCTTGGCGTGGTGCGAGCGCTGTTGCTGCGCCACTTCGGTGGCGTGGCAGGTGGCGCAGGTCTTGGGGGTGGGAATCACCTGGATCAGGGCACCGTTGTGCCGGAAGCCGGCCTTGTTGCCCTCGGCCACCTTGTGGCAGTCGTAGCAATCGACGTTGTTGGCGGCGTGGGCGCTGTTTTTCCACTCGACATAAATGCCGGGCTCGTCTGCCGGGCCGTGGCAGCTGATGCATTTCTGGCCCATGGCCGCGTCGGCCGCCGTTTTGGCCGGGGCCGCGTTGGCAGACCAGACGGTGCCTGCCAGTGTCAAGGTGATAAGCCCAGCCAGTGTTTGCAACACCCGCGTCGGCCGTCGATTCAATCGCATAGCGCTCTCCTGAAGTTGATGCAGCCAACTGTAGAAAAGCCCGCGCACTGTGGCCTTAAGGCAGCTTAAAAAAAGCAACGAATAGTTGCTGCCAAACGCGAATCAATGCGAACCAAATTGTGCCAATTGCTGCACATCAAGAATGCGGATGTCGCGCTTGTCGATCTGGATCAGGCCTTTGGCCTCCAGCTCGTGCAGCACATGTGAAAAATACTCGGGCGTTAGTGACAGGCGTGACGCAATGGTGGCCTTGCTGGCGGGCAGGCTGACCGTCAGACACATGGGTGCAGTCAGGTCGTCGCTGCCTGCGCACGCCACGTCGCGCAGCAGGTAACCAATCAGGCGCTGCATGCCGCTGTGCAGGGCATAACTTTCCACGTCCTGAATCAGCCCGTGCAAGCGGCGCGAAATACCCGCCAGCATACGCAGCGCAAAACGCGCGTCGTGTTCAACCTCTGCCAGTAGCGCCTGCTTGGATACACACACCAGCAAGGTGTCGGCGAGCGCTTGCGCGTTGACGATGTGCGCCTGCCCCAAAAAAACAATCGCCTCGGCAAAGCTGCGGCCGGGCCCGATGATTTCAATGACTTTTCCCTGCCCATTGGCCGACGCCACAAACAGTCGGATTTGACCGCTCACCACCACATAAAACGCATCGCAGGCATCGCCGGTGCGAAACAGCACCTCACAGCGTTCCAGTTGCCTGGGCTGACAGCCTAGAGCAATGCGTTCGCGCTCCTCGGGCGACAGAGCGCTAAAGAGCGGCAGCGCTGACAACAGCGGTTGTACGTTGCGCGCCAGTGTCTTCATCGGATGTGTCAGTTGGTTTTGAAGTCGTTACCCACCAGCGGCTGTGCATCCACTTGTGGCACATGGCAACTGTCGCACTGCCAGCGCAGCATGTTCAGCTGCGGTGCGGCGTTGGCATCAGCACCCTTGACCAAGTGGCTTTTGCCCAGTGACGGCATCTTCTTGCCTTTGAATTCGCTGTCGATATGGCAGTCCAGACAGGCGTTTTCTTTGGGGGTGATGTCAAAGTTTTCCACCGTGTGCGGAATCAGCGGTGGCTGGCCGACAAAGGTGCGCTCGATCAACGCAAATTTGCCGGGCTGCTTGCCTGCATACACCTTGTCAGCCGGGGCGGCATCGGGCGCATCCACGCTGGTATCGCGCAGGGTGCCGAGCGACGTGGACGTGCTGGCACAGGCCACCACGGTGAGGGCCAAGGCAGCGATCAGGCTGAGTTTGAGGGACTTTTTCATGATCAGGTCTCCACAGGTAAAAGTTCAAATGAAATCATGGCAGCTTGGTGGCTGTGACCGGGGTGGCGGCAGCACCGGTCAGCCGGGTGGTAAAGGTAAACACGTCTTTGGAACAGACGTCGATGCAGCGGCCGCAGTTGCTACAGTCACCCGACACAATCATCGATCCCGCACCCTTTTGCTCGCCCTTGAGCGGCAGCTTGATGACGTGGTGCACGGGGCACACGGTAAAGCAGTCCAGGCAGTCGTTGCAGGCGGCGCGCTTGACAGCGGTGACGCGCGTCAGGCTGAGTTTGCCCAGCAGGCTGTAAAAGGCCCCCACCGGGCACAGGTGCGAGCACCAGCCGTGTTGCATCACAAACAGGTCAAACAAAAAGATGCCCAGTATCAGTAGCCAGCCCGCGCCCATGCCAAACATCAAGCCGCGCGGCAGCATCGACACCGGGCTGACCAGCTCCCACACGATGCCGCCGGTGGTGGCGGCCAGCAGCAAGATCAGCCCCAGCATCCAGAACCGTGTGTTGCCTGAAAAATCAGCCCCACCGCGAATGTCCCAACGCCGGCGCAAGGCTGCCGCGGCATCGGTCACCAGGTTCACCGGGCAGACCCAGCCGCAATAAGCGCGCCCGCCCACTAGCGCGTAAAACACCAGCACCAGCGCCGCGCCAATCAGCGCGTTGCGCTCGGGCACATGGCGCGTCAGCAGGCTTTGCAGCAACACCAGCGGGTCGGCCAGCGGCACTGTGTTGAGGGTGATGCTGTAGTTCAGGTTGCCCTTGACAAGCCACCAACCGAACCACGGCCCTATCAAAAACAAGAGCAAAATGCTGAGTTGCGACAAGCGCCGCAGCACCAAAAAGCGGTGTGCAAGCCACCAGCCTTTTTCAGTAATGGCTTCTGCGGCCAGCGGGAGTCTGGTGCTGCTCATCGTGGTGCATCCTGGGACATCGGTGCTGGCATACCCGGTAAGGTGGCCAGCCCATCTGGAATGCCGCCACTGGCTGCCGTGCCCTGCGCCGCCACGGGCACGGGTGCAGACGCTGGCGTAGGCAACTGGCTGCCAGGGTCAAAGTGGCCGGGCAGTTGCACGCCCTCGGGCAAGCGGTCGGGCAAGTCCCACAGTTTGCGGTCTTGCACCAGCGACTTGCCACCGGCCTTGCGTTTTTCTTCCCAGCCCAGCCGGTAGTGGCTGCCCAGTTCACCCTTGGCCAGCTTGATCGGGTACACCTTGATGGCCGCCACCTCCAGCACGCACGAGGCTTCGCACTTGCCGCAGCCGGTGCAGGCGTCGGAATGCACGGTGGGTAAAAACAGCGTGTGGCGGCCGGTGCGCTCGTTGTGTTGCAAGTCGAGCGTGATGGCCTTGTCAATGACCGGGCAGACGCGGTAACACACGTCGCAGCGCAAGCCCAGAAAGTTCAGGCAGGTTTCATGATCCACCAGCACCGCCAAGCCCATCTTGGCCTTTTTGATATCGGTCAACTGGTGGTCCAGCGCGCCAGTCGGGCAGGCTTTGACGCAGGGGATGTCTTCGCACATCTCGCACGGTTTGGCGCGCGCGACAAAAAACGGCGTGCCGGTGGCCACGTGCTGGTCTGGCGTGGCCAGCTTCAAGATGTCATAGGGGCAGTCGCGAACGCACAAGCCGCAGCGGATGCAGGCGCTTTGAAAGTCGTCCTCAGTGCCCGCCCCCGGCGGCCGAATGGCCCCGGCGGGCAACGCCTTGCTGTGCGAGCTGTACGCCGCCAGCCCCAGCCCAAGCGCGCCCACACCGCAGGCCATTTTGGCGGTGTCGAGCAAAAACTCACGGCGATCAGTGGGGCGGGACATGGTGTGCAGGCTCAATGAAGGGCAACAGCAGGAAATACAGATCATCTGTACAAACCGCAGAATGGGGGTCAGAGCCCAATTCGGTGCTGCGTTGTTGGCTGGTTTGAAGACCTGAGCCCGAATTGGGATCTGACCCCCATTCAGCTAACGTCAACGCGATAAAGGGCGTACCAACAACGTCTAGCGGCGTGCGTGGGGTGTTTGACGTAGCGGAATCAAGGAGGAGGCTTGGGGGAACCCCAAGCCGGGGGACATCCGCGGAGTTGAACACCCCGCGTGCGCCGCGGGTTAAACCGTTGCCGACATGACCACACGCGCGACACGCCAGATACCCGTGCGTAAAGCGGGTCACCGTCAACCCAAGAGTAGTCATACAGCAGTCCACGTCATCCACCCAAACCTCAAGCCTTGACGATCTTGCAAGCGCACTTCTTGAAGTCGGTCTCTTTCGAGATTGGGCAAGTGGCGTCCAGCGTGAGCTTGTTCACCAGCCGGTGCTCGTCAAAGAACGGCATGAACACCACCCCCGGCGGCATCTTGTTGCGGCCACGGGTTTCCACCTTGGTCGTGACCTCGCCCCGGCGGCTGATGATCTTGACGTTGTCGCCGCGCTGCAAGCCACGCTTTTTGGCATCGTCCGCGTTCATGTACACCCAGGCATCGGGCATGGCACGGTACAGCTCGGGCACGCGGCGCGTCATGCTGCCGGTGTGCCAGTGCTCCAGCACCCGCCCGGTCGAGAGCCACAAGTCGTATTCGGCATCAGGCTGTTCGGCGGCCGGTTGCCACGGCAGGGCAAAGATAACGGCCCGGCCGTCGGGTTTGCCGTAAAAACGGATGTCTTCGCCTTTTTTGACATAGGGGTCGTAACCTTCGCGGAAGCGCCACAGCGTTTCTTTTTGGTCCACCACCGGCCAGCGCAGGCCGCGCGCGTGGTGGTAGCTCTCAAACGCGGCCAGGTCATGACCGTGGCCACGGCCAAAGCTGGCGTATTCTTCAAACAGCCCTTTTTGCAGGTAGTAGCCGAGTTCTTTGGACTCGTCGTTGTCAAAGCCCTTTTGAATCTCAGCCACCGGGAACTTGTTGACCTGGCCGTTGGCATAGAGCACGTCGTACAAGGTCTTGCCTTTGAGCTCAGGAGCCTTGGCCAGCAGGTCGGCCGGCCACACTTCTTCGACCTTGAAGCGCTTGGAAAACTCGATGTATTGCCACAGATCGCTCTTGGCCTGGCCGGGTGCGCGCACCTGTTGCCGCCAGAACTGCGTGCGCCGCTCGGCGTTGCCAAACGCGCCTTCTTTCTCGCTCCACATGGCTGAGGGCAAAATCAAATCTGCGGCCATGGCGGTGACGGTGGGGTAAGCGTCGGACACCACGACAAAGTTGGCGGGGTTGCGAAACCCCGGCCAGATTTCGCCGTTGATGTTGGGCCCGGCCTGCATGTTGTTGGTGGTGGTGGTCCAGTAAAAGTTGAGCTTGCCGTCTTTCAATGCGCGGCTTTGCGCCACGGCGTGCAGACCCACCCAGTCGGGGATGGTGCCTGCGGGCAGCTTCCAGAGCTTTTCTGCAGTGGCGCGGTGGGCCGGGTTGGTGACCACCAGGTCGGCCGGCAGGCGGTGGGCAAAGGTACCCACTTCGCGCGCCGTGCCGCAGGCGCTGGGCTGGCCGGTGAGCGAAAACGGGCCGTTGCCGGGTTCGGAAATCTTGCCCACCAGCAGGTGCACGTTGTAGATCATGTTGTTGACCCAGCTGCCGCGGCTGTGCTGGTTGAAGCCCATCGTCCAGCAAGACACCACCTTGGTCTTGGGGTCGGCATAGGTTTTGGCCAAGGCCTCCAGCTGATCCTTTGGCACGCCAGAGATTTCATGCGCCTTGTCCAGCGTGTATTCGGCCACAAACGCTTTGAATTCATCAAATGTGATGGGGCTGGACGCACCCGGGTTGCCCTTGGGCTTTCCGTCCGCGCCGGGGTAGCCGTTTTGCGTGGCCTTGGCCTCCAGCGGATGGTTCGGGCGCAGGCCGTAGCCAATGTCGGTCACGCCTTTGCGAAAATTCACGTGCGCTTTGACAAACGCCTCGTTCACCGCGCCGCTCTGGATGATGTAGTTGCAGATGTAGTTCAGAATGGCCAGGTCCGACTGCGGCTTGAAGATAAGCGTGTGGTCGGCCAGCTCGCACGAGCGGTGGTTAAAAGTTGATAGCACGTTGAGCTTGACGTGCTTGGCCGTCAGGCGCCTGTCGGTGATGCGGCTCCACAAAATTGGGTGCATCTCGGCCATGTTGCTGCCCCACAGCACAAAGGCATCGGCGTGCTCGAAGTCGTCGTAGCAGCCCATCGGCTCGTCAATGCCAAAGGTGCGCATAAAACCCGCGACCGCCGAGGCCATGCAGTGGCGCGCGTTGGGGTCGATGTTGTTGGAGCGAAAGCCCGCCTTCATCAGTTTGGCGGCGGCGTAGCCTTCCCACACGGTCCACTGACCCGAGCCGAACATGCCCACAGAGCGGGGGCCATTGGCCTTGAGCGCGGCCTTGGTTTTTTCGGCCATGATGTCAAAAGCCTGGTCCCAGCTGATGTGGGCAAACTCGCCGTTTTTGTCGAACTTGCCGTCTTTCATGCGCAACAGCGGCTGCGTCAGCCGGTCTTTGCCGTACATGATCTTGGACAGGAAGTAGCCCTTGATGCAGTTCAAGCCCTTGTTGACCGGCGCGTCCGGGTCGCCTTGCGTGGCCACAATTTTGTTGTCTTTGGTGCCGATCAGCACGCCGCAGCCGGTGCCGCAAAAGCGGCACACGCCCTTGTCCCAGCGTACGCCGTCCATGCTGGGGGGTGCGGCTTGTGCCAGCGCCTGCGCGCCGGGCACGCTGATGCCAATGACGGTGGCGGCCGCACTGACGGCGTTGGCCTTGATCAATTCACGACGGGTGACTTGCATGGTGTGATCTCCTGATCTGGGTTGGATTCGGTTTGCTGAAAAACAAGCGCCATCGATAACACGCCTGCGCTGCGTTCGATGGTTTCATAGGTAGCTGCGGCATCGCGGTCGTCGTTGGCTTCAATGCAGACGACCAGCTTGCCGTCAGCCGTTTGCGCGTGCACCTGTACCCCGGGCAGAGCGGCCAGCGCGGTTTGCACCGCAGTTAACTGCTGCGACTGGGCATAGACAACGACGCTGGAAATATTCATATAACTTTGCGGCTCAGACCCACCGCGCGAGCGACGTGCTCTGACCCCAACTGATTGAGTCATGCGTGCCAGTCTAGGGGTTTACCCAGGCACACGACTTGAACCAGATTAAGAAAAAACCCACGAAATCGATAAGCCCAGCGTCTGTTTGACGCAGATCAAACGGGTGGGTGAGGTTATCGCGCGCCGTAGGCCGCCAGACGTCTCGCGTCGAGAATGTCAATGTCGCGCCGGTGTACTGCAATCAGACCCTGCGCCTGCAGCTCGTGCAGCACGCGCGAAAAGTATTCGGGCGTGAGCGACAGGCGCGACGCCAGCGTGGCCTTGCTCACCGGAAGATTGACCCGGGGTGCCGGGTCGTCGTTGCCTGTCTGCACCTCGCGCAGCAGGTAGCCAATGAGCCGCTGCATGCCGCTGTGCAGCGTGTAGCTTTCCACGTCTTGCACCAGCCCGTGCAGGCGGCGCGACAGGCCCGCCAGCATGCGCATAGCCAGGCGCGGCTCGTGTTCAATTTCGCGGAACAGGATATCTTTGCGAATATTGATCAGCAGCGTGTCAGCCAGCGTCTGGGCGTTCAAAAAATAGGGTTTGTCCAGAAACATCAACGCCTCGGCAAAGCTGTAGCCGGGGCCCACCAGTTCAATCACTTTTTCCTGGCCGTCAACGTTGGTCACAAACAGCTTGACCTGACCAAGTACCACCACATGGAAAGCCAGACACGGCTCACCGACGCGAAACACGGTGTCGCCGCGCGCCAGCCGCCGCGTCTCGCACGCCAGCGCCAGGCGCTCGCGCTCAGCGTCAGCCAGGTCGGCAAACAGCGGCAGTTGCGCCAGGTAGGATCGGATGTTGAAAGGTTCAGACTGCATGACTTGTGTGAAACGGCTACTCAGCCCAGCGCCACGGCGCCCTGCAAGGTTAAGAAACCTTCATGGTCATTGGCCCAGACCAGTACGCTGTGGCCGTCGGCTGTGGGCTGGGCGTGGAGCCGGTAGGGGTGCACGTCAAACGTGGGGCGCAGCAGCTTGAAGTCAAAGCCGGTCAGCAACGCCTGCGGTAGGTGGCAGCGCACCAGGTCGAGCAACTGCGTGGCAATCAGCGGGCCATGTACCACCAGGCCGGGATAGCCTTCAATAGTCGTCACATACGCGCGGTCGTAGTGGATGCGGTGGCCGTTAAAGGTCAGCGCCGAATAGCGAAACAGCAGCACGTCATCGGGCACCACCGCACGTTGCCAGTCGGCCGTGCTGGGGGCCACCTGTGGCGCGGGTGCAGCCTCGCCAGGGAGAGCGGCAGCGCGGTAAACAATGTCGTGCTCTTCGGTCAACGCCAGACCGTGCGCGTTGTGCACCGCGTGATCGACGCGCACAAAGACCAGGTCGCCGCTGCGCCCGCGTTTGTGCACGACCGACCCCACGCGGGAGTGGCGCGCAACTGTGTCGCCCACACGCAGCGGATTGCCAGGCTGCCAGTGCAGTCGCCCACCCGCCCACATGCGGCGCGGCAAGGGCACCGGCGGCAGGAAGCCGCCCCGGCGCGCGTGGCCGTCTGAGCCCAGTTCGCTTTGCCGGTGCTGGGGCAAAAAATACAGCCAGTGCCAAAGCGGCGGCAGGAACGTGCCCGGCGTGGGCAGTGTGTCGTCGCGGTCGAGCATGGCGGCCAGCCCGCGCATAGGTGCGGCGGTGATGACGTCGTCCAGCGTTTCGGCTTTGCCGGTCCAGGCTTGCAACTGGGCTAGCGTGTCGGCAGACAAAGTGGAGGTGGCAGGGGTGTGCATGAAAACGTGGCCGATTACGGTTCGTCTTGTGGCTGGGGTCGGCCGCGCCGCGTTGGCAGGACCGGAATGGGCTTGTGGTCGGCAATCAGGTGGCGGATGCCCAGGATGGGGTGCGCCAGCAGCATGCGCGGACCGGCCCAGCGCATGACCACACGTACTTGCGCTCGCATGTCCTTGCTATAACAGTGCACCACGCACTTGGCGCAGTTGGGCTTAGTGTCGCCAAACACGCAGCGCTCCAGACGACGTTGTGCGTAAGCCAGCAGGTCGGCGCAGTCGTTGCAGCGCGCCTGGTTGCCGCGCTGGCTCGCGTGGTGCGCGGCGCAATACATGTCCACCATCACCTCGATGGTTTTGAGCTCGCGCACGCGGCGCACAAAGCGCTTGTCGGTGGTGAATTCAATGTACTGTTGTTTCATAACAAAATAACCGATAGCCGTTGCAATACGGGCACCAGCAGCCAGCTATTCAATAGCAAATATCTTGCCGGGGTTGAGGATATTGTCCGGATCGAGTGCTTGTTTGATGGCGCGCATCATGGCCACCGCCCCGGCGCCGGTTTCGTCCAGCAGAAAGCCCATTTTGTGCAGACCCACGCCATGCTCGCCGGTGCAGGTGCCGCCCAGCGCCAGCGCGCGCGCCACCAGTTGGTGGTTTAGCGCCTCGGCGGCGTCGCGCTCTGCGGGTTTGTCGGGGTCGATCAGATAGCCCATGTGAAAGTTGCCGTCGCCGACATGGCCGACCATAAAGTACGGGATGCCGCTGGCGCGCGCTTCATCCACGCTGGCCAGCACTGCGTCGGCCAGGCGGCTGATGGGCACACAGGCGTCGGTGGTGATGGCTCTGCACCCGGGGCGCGACTGGAGGCCGGCAAAGTAGGCGTTGTGCCGCGCCGTCCAGAGCCGGGTGCGTTCTTCGGGCGTGCTGGCCCAGGCAAAGGCGTGACCGTGCTGCTCGGCGGCAATGGCTTGCACGGTTTCAACCTGCTCCTGCACGCCTGCGGGTGAACCATGAAACTCCATCAGCAGCAGCGCCGCTTCGGGCAGACTGAGCTTGGCATACGTGTTGACGATGCGCACGGTAGTGGCGTCGAGCAGCTCGCAGCGCGCAATCGGCACGCCCATCTGGATGATGGCCATGGTGGTGCCCACCGCGTCGGCCAAGTTGTCAAAGCTGACGGTGGCGGCCATGACTGCCTCGGGCAGCGGGTAGAGTTTGACGGCAAGTTGGGTGATGATGCCCAGCGTGCCCTCACTGCCCACCAGCAGGCGCGTCAGGTCGTACCCGGCGGCGGATTTTTTGGCGCGCGTGCCAGTGCGGATCACTTCACCGCTGGCCGTGACCACTTCCAGCGCCAGCACGTTCTCACGCATGGTGCCGTAGCGCACGGCGTTGGTGCCGCTGGCGCGCGTGGCGGCCATTCCGCCCAGCGAGGCGTCGGCGCCAGGGTCGATCGGAAAGAACAACCCGGTGGATTTGACTGCCGCGTTGAGCGCGGTGCGTGTCACACCGGGTTGCAGCGTCACCGTCAGGTCCTCGGCGTCAATGGATAGCACCTGGTTCATGCGGCTGACGTCGAGGCTGATGCCGCCTTGCACCGCCAGCAAATGGCCTTCCAGCGACGAGCCCACACCAAACGGGATCACCGGCACTTTGTAGCGCGCCGCCAGTTTGACGGCGTCGCTCACGTCTTGCGTGCTTTGGGCAAATACCACGGCTTGCGGTGGTGGCACGGTAAAGGCCGATTCGTCGCGCCCATGCTGGTCGCGCACCGCTTGCGCGGCGGAAAACTGCGCACCAAAGCGGGCTTTGAGGGCTTCCAGCAGAGCACTTGGCACGGCGCGTGCGTGGATTTCGGGTTGCAAATGGGAAACGGGTGCGTTCATGGCGGTGCTCCAAAATGAAGCCTGATTATCCGGAATCGGACAAGATTGACTGACCTCGGTGCTTGTGCCCAAAAAGAATCATGCATTTTCTGAACTACTGGTTTAGAAATAGCAGCAAGCACTGGCTGGATACCGCTTTAACAAACTTGGCTGTCATGAGCCGATGGCCACCGGGATGCGCTGGCGGCCAAAGTGGCCGAATTGGGCGTCAAAGCGTCCGGCAAGGACGGCGCCGCAGTCCGGGCAACATCCGCTGGCATCGAGCCGGTAACGCTTGATCAGGTACCAGTCGCGCTCGATCAGCGGCGCGTGGCACGCCGGGCAAAAGGTGGCGTCGCCTGCTGCGTTGTGCACGTTGCCGGTATAGACAAAGTTCAAGCCCGTTTGCAGCGCCATGGCGCGCGCGCGCACCAGCGTGGCCAGCGGCGTGGCGGGTACGTTAGACATCTTGTGGTCGGGGTGAAACGCTGAAAAGTGCAGCGGGACGTCCGGCCCCAGTTCGGTCAAGATCCATTGGCACAGGGCGCTGATTTCTGCGTCCGAATCGTTGTGGCCAGGGATCAGCAGCGTGGTGATCTCGAGCCACACGCTGGTTTCGCGCTTGAGGTAAGTCAGCGTGTCGAGCACGGGCTGTAGGTGTGAGCCGGTGAGCTTGAAATAAAAGTCGTCGCTAAACGCTTTCAGATCGACATTGGCCGCGTCCATTTTGGCGTAGAAGTCGCGCCGCGCCGCGTCGTGCATGTAGCCAGCGGTAACGGCCACGGTTTGCACACCGCGTGCGTGGCAGGCATCGGCCACGTCCATCCCGTACTCGGCAAAGATCACCGGGTCGTTGTAGGTGAAAGCCACGCTCTTGCAGGCATTGCGCACCGCAGCGTCGGCAATCATGTCGGGTGTGGCCGCGTCCATCAGGCGGTCCATATCGCGTGACTTGCTGATGTCCCAGTTCTGGCAGAACTTGCACGCCAGGTTGCAGCCTGCGGTGCCAAACGACAGCACGCTGGAGCCGGGGTAAAAGTGGTTCAGCGGCTTCTTTTCGATCGGGTCGATGCAAAACCCCGATGAGCGGCCGTAGGTGGTCAGAATCATCTGATCGCCCTGGCGCTGACGCACAAAGCAGGCACCGCGCTGGCCGTCGTGCAGGCAGCAGTCGCGCGGGCACAGGTCGCATTGCATGCGGCCGTCGTCGGCCCAGTGCCAGTAGCGCGCCGGGTAGGCCAACGCGGGTGTGAACGTCGCAGATCGGCCTGTCATGCCGGGCTCCGATCTGGCATCCATGCGGTGGGTGTACAGGATCGCGGGTTACGACCCGCAATGACGGCTGTTGTGATGTTTCGGGGTGGCTGTTTTCCCATGGAAGTTGGCGTGCCATTTGTCATTGAGCACCGCCCTCTTTGTATTTGGCCACGGTGTAGCGCTGCAGTTGCACGCCAGGGGCCCAGAAGTTGGCGCTCAGGCCGGCTTTGCGTTTGAGCTGTGCCATGAAGCTGTGCGGGTCTGGCAACTGCTCCCAGACCTGCGGCAAAAAGGTGCTGCGCCAGCCTTGGTAGCTGAAGACGATGCCATCGACGTGGGGCCGCAACTGCGCCAGTGCGTCGGCTTCGCTGGCAAAGCCGATTGGCTGTAGCGGCGACAGTAGCGAGACTTCAACATTGGTGGCCGGGAGTTCTTGCGCGGTCAGGGGCGCAAAGCGCGGGTCGTGCAGCGCCGCAGCGATGGCGTTGGCCTGCACGTCATCCAGCAGCGGGCGATGTGCCTGCAGCGACCCGATGCAGCCGCGCAAAGCACCGTTTTGCGTGAGTGTGACAAAGGTGGCGCCAGGTTCGCGCAGCCAGGCGGCACTGTCGTCGACGTAGGCAGGCTGGCCCAGCGCTTTGGAGATGGCCGCGCGTGCCAGCACCAGCAGCACTGTGCCACGTGGGTCAGGCTGGGCTGCACCGCCAGCAGGGCCTGCGGTGTCGTATGAAGGCGCGGTTGTCATGCCGGGCTCGATCCGGCCTCCGTCACCTGGGGGCCTGGATTGCGGCTCGGCGTCCGCAATGACAGCCGCGGCCGCAGTGAAGGTCAACGCGGCGTAACCGACCACGCGCTGCTTGTCGCCCGCCGTGTTGCCTGAATTGCACAGCCCCAGCAAATGCGGTTGCAGATGATGTTGGCGCGCCGCCAGCAGCAAGCCGTTGATGGGGGTAGCGCCGCAGGCCTGTTGGTGGTTGAGCGTGGGCTGTAGCGCCAGCATCGCGCTGACGCTGGCACGGTCCACCTGTAGCGCGTTGGCGTAGGGTAAAAAGTGCGACAGGTCGGAGCTGATGACGATCACCGTTTCCGGGCCGCCCCACAGCGCGTCGAGCACCTGCGCCACCTGCGCCGGGGTGGCGTCACCCACCGCTAGCGGCAGCAGCGTAAAGTCATCCAGCACGCTTTGCAGAAACGGTAGTTGCACCTCCAGCGAATGCTCCTGTGCGTGCGCCGCCGCGCTGACCACCACCTGCGGCAGGCCCGCAAGGGCCGCCACGCCCACCTGGTCGATGGCAATGCGCCCCAGTGGCGTGTCAAACGCGACCACGCCGGGCAGCGCCAGGCCGCGCACCGGCACCCGGTGCACCGGGCCGAGCAACACCACGCGGCGAATCGTCTGGCGCGCAGCGGCTAGTTGCTGGTACGCCAGCGCCGCCGTGCTGCCGGAATAGATGTAACCGGCGTGCGGCACGATCACGGCCTTGGGCATTGTGCTGGGTTGGGCCGGGTGCTGGGTGCGGGCCAACGCCAACAAATCATGGACCTCGTGCGCCAAGGCATCGGCTTGCTGCGGGTAAAAACTGCCGGCCACGGCGGCCGGGCGAACGTGCAACATACCAAGCTCCTTTCTGGCCACTGGCCATGTTGGCAATTCACATTGGTTGCATCGGCGCATTATCAAGCCCGGATAATCGGGTGTAAACCATCATCGGCAAGCCACAGGAGACCACGCATGGGACAGCGACTGACACAAATTTCCACCCGCACCGGCGACAACGGTACTACCGGGCTGGGCGACAACACGCGCGTATCCAAAGACAGCTTGCGTGTGCACGCCATGGGCGACGTCGACGAGCTCAACTCCAACATCGGCGTACTGCTGTGCGAAGACATGCCCGACCCGGTGCGCACGTTGTTGGTGGAAATCCAGCACCAGTTGTTCAACCTGGGCGGCGAGCTGTCGATCCCCGGTTTTGAGCTGCTCAAGCCCGAGGCCGTGCTGGCGCTCGACGTTGCATTGGCCACGCACAACAAGGCGCTGCCCACGCTGCAAGAATTCATTCTGCCTGCGGGCACGCGCGCCGCTGCCCTGGCGCATGTGTGCCGCACGGTGGCGCGCCGCGCCGAGCGCGCGCTGGTAGCGCTGGGCGCGCAAGAGCCGCTCAAAGACACGCCGCGCCAGTACCTGAACCGTCTGAGCGACCTGCTGTTTGTACTGGCGCGCGTGCTTAACCGCCACCGCAGCGACGGCACACCAGGCGACGACGTCTATTGGCGCAGCGAACGCCTGGCCCGGGCGGCCGATTAGTTTTTTTCTTGCGCAGTTTTTTTCAGGAACGCGTAGATTTCGTCCTTGAGCCGCAGTTTTTCTTTTTTCAGTTTTTCAATTTCTACTGGTGTCGCCGGATCGGTGCGCGACACCATGCGCTTGACTTGCTGGTCCAGCGTGTTGTGCTGCTGGAACAGGCTGACAAAGTGCGCGTTGCTGGATTTGAGTTCGGTGATCAGATCGCGGTATTCAGGGAACATGGACACTCCAGAAAGTTGAACCGGACAGACTTGCTGCGGCAACGTGGCAGCGGTCTGTCGCAGGTCATTATGAGCCAGTGGGATGCCAGGGAAAACCCGAAGTGCTCTTGCCGCATGGTCCAACACGGCCGCCAAAGACTGCCGCCGTGCGGGTTCAAAGTGACAGCGTTAGCGGTGCACCCCAAAAAAATACAAAATTACCTCGGCGCCAGAATGGCCATGGTGATGCGCGACACACAGGTGGGTTCGCCTGCGTCGTTGACCATGTCGATTTGCCAGACCTGGGTGGTGCGGCCCAGATGCACCGGGCGTGTGGTACCGGTCACCCAGCCGCTTCTGACGCCACGCAGATGGTTGGCGTTGACGTCCAGCCCCACCGCCTGGTGTCCGGCCGGGCTGGAAAAGTAGGCACCGACTGAGCTCAGCGTTTCGGCCAGCACCACGTTCACGCCGCCGTGCAACAGGCCAAACGGCTGGCGCGTGCGTTCGTCCACCGGCACGCGCGCGCGGATAAAGTCGTCGCCCACCTCGACAAATTCAATGCCCAGGTGACTGACCGCAGTGTTGGCGCTGGAGGCGTTCAGTATCTCGATGTTGATGGGGTGTTGCCAGATAAGCATAGGAATGGAATAAAAAAGAGACGGCTTCACTATAGAGCAAGCCCGGCATCAACTTGTGCTGCGTTGTCGCCCACCAGACTGTCACAATGGCATTAAACAATGTTATTTTGATAGATAACTGCCGTAATTCATACAAAACTGCCGATTCACATTGTTGCCGCGTTTTGCGACACTGGTCGCCATACCAAGGAGACCGCATCATGCAACTACCGCACCCCGTGACTACCCAATTTTTCAGCGTCCAGGATGTGGCTACGGCCATTCACCAGCTGGGCCTGCCCACGGTATTCCAACGGTTGGCCGACACCATCCGTGCCGACTACCAACGCTGGAACGACTTTGAAAAATGCGCCCGCGTCGCCAACCATTCCAAAGACGGCGTGATCGAGCTGATGCCGATCTCAGACGGCAAAACCTATTCGTTCAAATTTGTCAACGGCCATCCCAAGAACACGCAGATCGGACTGCCGTGCGTGATGGCTTTTGGCGTGCTGGCCGACGTCGCCACCGGTATCCCGGAATTTTTGAGTGAACTCACGCTCAGCACCGCCCTGCGCACCGCCGCCATGTCGTTGGTGGCCGCCAAGGCGTTGGCTCGACCGGGCAGCAAGGTGATGGCGTTGATTGGCAACGGCGCGCAAAGTGAATTCCAGGCGCTGGCGTTTCACTACCTGATGGGCATTGAAGAATTGCGCCTGTTCGATACCGACCCCCGCGCCACCGACAAACTGCTGGCCAATCTGGCGCACACGCCACTGCGCCTGACCGTCTGCAAAAGCGTGCGTGAGGCCGTGCGCGGCGCCGACATCGTCACCACCGTGACCGCCGACAAAACCAACGCCACCGTGCTCTCGCCCGACATGCTCGAGCGCGGTATGCACATCAACGGCGTGGGTGGCGACTGCCCCGGCAAAACCGAGCTGCACCCCGACGTGCTGCGCGCCAGCGCCGTGTTTGTCGAGTACGAGCCGCAAACCCGCATCGAAGGCGACCTTCAACACCTGCCCGCCGACTTTGCCGTGACCGAGCTGTGGCAAGTGCTCACCGGCCAGGCCAAAGGTCGGGTGGACGCACAGCAGATCACGTTGTTTGATTCGGTCGGTTTTGCGCTGCAAGACTATTCAGTCTTGCGCCTGATGCGCGAGCTGGCCAAAGAACTCGGTCTGGGCCAGCCGGTGAGCCTGATCCCTGAATTGGTCAACCCCAAAGACCTGTTCATGTTGTTGCAGCCCGAGCTGCAACCGGTGGCCGAGGCGACCGGACGCGGCAAAGCCAAGATGGCCGCATGAGTGCACAAGCCGTCAGCCTGATTGGGGTACCGACCGACATCGGCGCCGGTAGCCTGGGTGCGCGCATGGGGCCCGAAGCGCTGCGCGTGGCGGGGCTGGCGCAAGCCATTGCCCGGTTCGGTGCCGATGTGAAAGACTGCGGCAACTTGAGCGGCCCGGCCAACCCGTGGCAAGCGGCGGTCAACGGCTTTCGCCATCTGCCTGAAGTGGCGCAGTGGAACCAGGTGCTGCACGACGCGACCTACGCCGAGCTGTGCGCAGGCCGCCTGCCAGTGATGCTCGGTGGTGACCATTGCCTGGCCATCGGCTCCATCAGCGCGGTAGCGCGACGCTGCCGCGAGCAACGCAAAAAACTGCGCGTGCTGTGGTTTGACGCGCACGCCGACTTCAACACCGCCACCATGACGCCCAGCGGCAACATCCACGGCATGCCGGTAGCGTGCCTGTGCGGGCAGGGGCCGCAAGAGCTGACTGGCATCGGGGGCCATACGCCCGCTTTGAACCCCAAAGACATTCGCCAGATTGGCATTCGCAGCGTCGATGCCGGTGAAAAGCGCCTGGTGCACGACATGGGTATCGAGGTGTTTGACATGCGCTACATCGACGAGATGGGCATGCGCCACACCATGGAACTGGCGCTGGCACTGGTGGATGCCAACACGCATCTGCATGTGAGCCTGGATGTCGATTTTCTCGACCCCGACATTGCCCCCGGTGTCGGCACCACGGTGCGCGGCGGCCCCACTTACCGGGAGGCGCAGTTGTGCATGGAAATGGTCGCCGACACCGGCCGTCTGGCGTCGCTGGACATCGTTGAGCTCAACCCGGCGCTGGACGTGCGCAACCAGACCGCCGAGCTGGCGGTTGATCTGGTGGAAAGCCTGTTTGGCAAAAGCACGCTGATGCGCGCCTGATTCCATTTCCAGCGCGGCTGGAACCTTATTTGATGTGAAGCATGGCGCGTGCTTGAGCCGGCGTGGCCAGTGCCCGCCCCAACTCGGCACTGAGCCGGGCAACGCGCGCCACCAACTGTGCATTGCTGCTGGCGAGCTCACCCTTGCGGTAGAAGATGTTGTCTTCAAAGCCCACGCGCACATGCCCACCCAGCAGAACAGCCAGTGTCGCCAGCGGCAGTTGCGCCGCGCCAATGCCGGCCACGGTCCAGGTGGCGTCGGGCGGCAATTGCGCGCGCAAATACAGCAGCGCCTCGGGCGTGCCCGCCATGCCACCGGGAATGCCCAGCACAAAGTCAAAGTGCTGCGGGCCAACCAGCAAACCTTGTTTGAGCCAGCGCAGCGCAGTGGTCAACATGCCTGTGTCAAAGATTTCAAGTTCAGGTTTGACACCCTGTTGCGTCATCGCGTGCAGGAACACTTCCATGTCGGACGGGCGGTTCATGAACACGTCGCCACCAAAATTGACCGAGCCCATGGACAGCGTGGCCATCTCGGGCTTGAGCGTCACCGGCGCCAGGCGCTCGGCCGCGCTCATGCCGACCGCGCCGCCAGTAGAGACCTGCACGATCACGTCGCTGCGTTTTTTGACCTCGGCGATGATCTGCTGGTACACCGCCTTGTCCTGCGTTGGCGTGCCGTCGGGCAGGCGTGCGTGCACGTGCACCATGGCCGCACCGGCGGCGGCGCATTCGGCGGCGGCGATGCCAATTTCTTCGGGCGTGATGGGCAGCGCCGGTTGTTGTGCGCGCGTGACTTCAGCGCCCGTCAGGGCTGCGGTGATGATGAGTTTATTCATAGCAACAAGATTAATCAATACAAGGGCTAGCGTACGATTCTTTGACAAGAAAGCGGCACCACGCAGGTGCCGCTGGCGCGGCAGACCACAACCGGCTCCGCCAGCACGTCGGCCGCCGAGGGTTGCCCTGCCACACCTGCGGGCACGATCACCTTGCGCGCTTCAAACACCATCTTGCGCGAGGTCTTGCCCATCGAGACGATGTGCCCGCTGGCCTCGATGTAATCACCCGCGTGCACCGGGGCCAGAAACTCGACCTGGTCGTAGGCCACAAACAGGCCCTCGTCGCCGTCGCTGCGAATCAGCAGCTCGGTGGCGACATCGCCAAACAGGTTCAACATTTTTGCGCCGTCCACAAGGTTGCCGGCGTAGTGAGCGTCGTGCGCGCTGATGCGCAGGCGAATCAGGTTGGTGATGGTTTGCATGGTGTGTCCTTTTTCAAAATACTTCATTGACCTTCTCTTTTGCACTGTCTTTGTCTTCAAAAACTTTCGCACATCCAATATCTCGTGGAGCGATCGGTATGGGCGGACACCGATTTCTGGTACTCCAGCATGAGGTGACCGCCCGTGCCGGTTGCTCCGCGTGGCGAACCGTCCAAGCTGGCATCGGACGTCCACTCCAAACGCTACATGTCGAACCCGGGTTATTGGGGTCAGAGTCCAAATTGACCCGGCCTTCGGCCGTCCCTGCGGGTGCTGCGCAGTCAAATTGGAATCCGACCCCAAAAACCCTCCTGTCCACGACGCAGCAACTTCAATGCCATGCTGGTGTGGATGTTGGACGCCAAAGACTCCGGCCGTCACGACAAATGCCGCTTGCCCCACTCGTGAATCGCAAACGAGGCCACGTCTTCCGCATACGACTTGGTGCCAAAACCCGCGTCGTAGCCCAGCTCTTTGGCCAGCTCGTGGCTGATGCGTGGGCCGCCGACGATCAAGATCACCTGGTCACGCAGGCCCTCGGCTTCCAGCAGGTCGGCCAGTTTGGTCAGGTTATCGAGGTGGATGTTTTTTTGCGTAACGATTTGCGACACCAGAATCACGTCGGCGTGTTCTTCGATGGCGCGAGTCACCAGCTCCTCACACGTCACCTGTGCGCCCATGTTGATGGCGCGCAGGCTGTGGTAGCTCTCCAGCCCCTTGTGGCCGTTGTAGCCCTTCATGTTCATGATGGCATCGATGCCCACGGTGTGCGCGTCGGTCTCGATGCACGCGCCCACCACCACCATGCGGCGCTTCATTTTCTCGTCGATCAACGCGTTGATGGCCTCCTTGTCCAGCACCTCGTAGTCGGGCTTGACCACCGCGTAGCTGTTCAAGTCCACCTGGTGCTGGCACTGGCCGTAGACCACATAAAAGCTGAAACCCTGGCCCATGTCTTCGCAGTGCACCACGGCCGGCTCGGTCAAGCCCATTTGCGCGGCCAGGCGTTTGGCGCCTTCTTTGGCACGGTCGTCCAACGCCACGGGCAGTGTGAACGACAGTTGCACGCGCCCGTCGCCCAGCGTGTCGCCGTAGGGCTTCACCCATTGTTCGGTGTGTTGGGTATCAAGCATGTTGCACCTTCCTGGCTGAGGGTTTCGTGGAGTCAGCGTCCACATCTGCTGTTGTCATGCCGGCCCCGGATCTGGTCCGGGGTTTCAACATCTGGCATCCAGTGGATTCGGAGTCATGGATTGCGGATCGAGTCCGCAATGACAGATCATTCTCCGAAGACGTGTTGTCTGACCCCAAACCCCCCAGCATCAGTTCAGGAAACGGGTTGTAGTAATCGGCCGCCTTGGTGATCACCCCGTCCAACCCCTTGCCACCGGTGGGCGTGCGCGCAATCTCGGCAAACATGCCTTTGCCAATGGCTGCGGGCAAGCCGATCTGCTCGATCTGCGCCAGCATCGCCACGGTGTCGGCCAGCACGGCCTGGGCGCGGCGTTCGATCTGACCGCCGGCCTTGAATTCGATCTCGTCGTGCAAATCCTTCATGGTGCCAAACACATACTTGACGTTCTGGATCGCCAGAAAACGGTCCTGAATAAAGGGCGTGTGGATGGCCTCGGTCATCATGCCCAGCAGGTGAATGTTCTGGTGCGTGACGGTGCTGACCACGTTGAACAGCGCGTCTTGCACCTGGCCTTTGAAGATGTTGCCGGTCATGTGTTTGGTGGGCGGCATGTACTTCAGGCAGGCATCGGGGAACACCTGGCGGATCAGCTGCGCGTGCGCCAGTTCCCACAAAAAGCCGTTCTCCAGCTCGGGGTTGATTTCAAACGCGTGGCCCAGTCCCATTTGGTTGGGCTGCAAGCCCGAGAGCTCGGCAAACTGCTCGTTGATCAGGTCCGAGGCCAGCACCGTGTGTGCCGCTTCCACGGCATCGGCCGTGGTGAGGTAATTGTCTTCACCGGTGTTGATGATGATGCCCGCAAAAGCATTGACCATGCGCGAGAAAAACTGGTCGATGAAGGTGCGCTGCATGTTGATGTCGCGAAAGATGATGCCGTACATCGAGTCGTTGAGCATCATGTCGAGCCGCTCCAGCGCGCCCATGGCGGCAATTTCGGGCATGCACAGGCCAGAGCAATAGTTGGTCAGGCGGATGTAGCGCCCCACCTTGTGGCCCACCTCGTCCAGCGCGGCGCGCATCAGTTTGAAGTTTTCCTGCGTGGCGTAGGTGCCGCCAAAGCCTTCGGTGGTGGCGCCATAGGGCACGTAGTCCAGCAGGCTCTGGCCGGTGGAGCGGATCACGGCGATGATGTCTGCGCCCTGCTCGGCCGCCGCGCGCGCCTGCACCACGTCCTCATAAATGTTGCCGGTGGCCACAATCACATACAGCCACGGTGTGGGTGCTTCGCCTGCTTGTCGGATGTGTGCCGTGCGCGTGGCGCGCTGCGCCGCGATGTGCTTGCAGGCTTGCTGGGCCAGTGCTTTGGCGGCTTGTTGTGCCGCTTGCAGGTCGCCGGGCAGCGTCAGGCTTAACTTGCCGTCAGCCACCGCCTGTGCGACTTGCTGTGCGCTCAGGCCATGCGTTTGCATGGCACTAGCCAGCAGCGCGGCCGCGCCGTAGCCGAGCAGGTTTTGGCTCTGCAGGTGGCTGACCACCCGGTTGGGCAGCGGGATGTCGTTTTCGTCCACGCCATCCACGCCCAATAGTCGCAGCGTGGCGCGCTCCACCGTGGTGGTGGTGCAGGCCGACATCTGGTCAGCCACCTGGCGCGCAATGCGTTTGGCGCTGGCGCGGGCGCGGTCGATGTGTGCCGGGTCTAGGTTGAGATGTGACATAGTTGTTCTTTCTTTTCTCAGGATGCGTGATTGGTTTGCCCCGCTGAATGGGGGTCAGAGCCCAATTCGGTGCTGCGTTGCGGGGGGGATTTGCTTTTGTAGCCCGAATTGGGATCCGACCCCGATTCAGCTATCGAACGTTCATTTCGCAGAATTGGGGTCAGAGTACCGCCGGGGATGCAATTTTTGCGAGCGCTGGCGCTGTCGGTTCGGCGGTAATCCGACCCCAAATCTGCTAGCGTCTGCGCGTCTTCCAGCATCACGTCGGTGACGGTGTAGCCGGGTAAGGCCTGCTGCGCTGCCCGCAGAAATGCGTTGGCGTCGAAGCTGCCGCCATGCGGTGAAAACGGGTTGAGCGTGATGCCGGTGATCTGGATACCCCGGTAGGCGAGTACTTGGCCACCCAGTTGGGTTAGGGCGGCCAGGTCGGCGGCTTCCACAAACAGGCGCGTGCCGTCTTGCACCACCAGCGTCAATCCTGGGTGGCTTGACGCCAGCGTCATCAAGGCCTGCCATAGGGCACGCCCCACGGCGCCGCTGACTGCTATGGTTTGAATATCAGCTTGCGCATACTGCATAAGCGCTGCAGCCGAATTAAGTGTAGAGATGTTGGCGTGCATCAGGCACTCACCCTGGGCATTCCACAGCGCCACGCCACCGCTGTCAAACACCGTTTGACACAAAGCGCGGGTGGCCACGTCCGCTTGCCCAATACCCAAAATCGCCAGCCGGTCACGCGTTTTGCGCAGCACATCCGCCATGCCGCCGCCGATGGCGGCACCGGTGGCCAGGATCACGCCGTCGGCAACGGCGGGCGAGGCATGGTGGCTGCGCCCCAGCGCCCCGTCAAGCAGCACCAGCGCCGCGCCGCACTGCTGCAGCCGGGCAATCACCTGCTGCTGGTCACTGCTGCGCGAAGCCCCGGCAATTTCCATGTCACCCTGCGCCAACACCTTCACCAGCACGATCTCGCCCATCGGGCTGTCGATGCCGGTGGTATCGATCAACTTGGTGCGCACCTTGGCGCGTTGCAGGGTTGAGCGCGCCGTGACCACCAGGTTGCCGGGCCAGACGCGCACCGGCGGCTTGGGCACAAAAAACACGGCATCGCGGTCTTCGCCGTCACGCCCGATCGAGGTTACGCCCACCGCCACCTGCGCGCCATGTGCTTGCGCCAGCAAGTGGTTCAGCGCCACGGTTTTGCCGGTGTTTTTGGTCATGCCCATGACGGCCAGGGTCTTGATGCCGCTGGACTGGATGCGCTGCCAGAGGGGGCTGGTTGAGCCCGTCATGCCGGGCTCGACCCGGCATCCAGTGGGCTGCCCCGCAGAAATGGGGTCAGAGCCCAATTCGGTGTTACGTTGATGACTGGTTGGAAGATATGAGCCCGAATTGGGATCTGACCCCATTTCAGCTACCGTCTTTGGTTCACCTAGCGTCAAGTCGACAAATTCAGACATAGAGCTGCTCAAACAGGGCGCGCAGTTTGGGGCTTTCACGCAGCAGGTTCAGGGCGACCTCGGCATGGCCGGTGGCGTAGCCGTTGCCGACGATCATCTCCACGTCCTTGCCGACCCCTTCGGCACCCAGTGCCGCAGCGGTGAAGCTGGTGGCCATGGAGAAGAAGTAAATCTTGCCGTGCTGCTTGGTCGCCAGAATGCTGCCCATTTCGGTGTTTTTAATGTTCACGCAGTTGATCACCACGTCGGCCAGCTTGCCCTCGGTCACCTTTGAGACCGCCTCCATCAGCGCCAGCGCATCGGTGGCATCGACTTGCAAGGCGTGGTCGGCCCAGCCCAGCTCCGTCATGCGCTGGCAGTCTTTGGCAAACGGCGACACGCCAATCACGCAGCCCTTGGCGCCCGCCTGTTTTTTGGCCTCATACACGCACAAAGTGCCGGATTTGCCACCGCCGCCAATCACCACCACGGTGTGGCCGGGCTGCACCAGGCGCGCGGTTTGCGCCGGCGCACCGGCCACGTCGAGTATGGCCAACGCGAGTTTTTCATCGATGTCGGTGGGCAGCTTGGCGTACAGGCCGGTTTCAAACAAAATCGCCTGGCCCTGGATTTCGACCTGGTCCTGATGCAAATGGATTTTTTTGATACGGTCAATGCGCAAGGGGGTGAGCGACAGCGACACCAGCGTGGCGATCTGGTCGCCCACTTTCAGGTCGATCTTGCCAGCCAATGCCGAGCCAATTTCAGCCACCGTGCCAATCAACATACCGCCCGAGCCCGTCACCGGGTTGTGCAGTTTGCCGCGCTGCGCCACGATGTCTTGCACTTGCGTGGCGATGCGTGCTTCATCGTTGTCACACGCCGCTTTGATCTGCGTGAAGCTGGCCGAGTCAATGTTGAGCGCGCGCACGTCGATCAGGATCTCGTTGTCACAAAGCGGCATCGTGTTGTCGAGCTTCCAGGCCGGCTGCGGCAGCACGCCAGCGGGTTCAAGCACGCGGTGCGTGCCGTAGGGGGAGCCGTGGTTCATAAACATCCTTCATCAGTTGGGGTCAGAGCACATTCGCTTTGCGAAGTGGTCTGACCCGCAAGGTTTCAGTCTTTGTGCAAGTTCAGCGGCGGGCGTGGGGTGTCTGACGCAGCGTGGACTTGGGGTTTTGCCAAATAAAGGAGGAGACTTGGGGCTAGCCCCAAGTCGGGGGACATCCGCGGAGTCAGATACCCCATGCCCAAAGCGGGTGAACAGTGAGATTGACCGCCTGGTATGACCTGCATCTTTTTCATGTCAGTGGTTTTAGTTGGGGTCAGAGCAGGTTCGCTTTGCGAAGTGGTCTGACCCACAAGGTTTCAGTCTCAATTGCTCACACTGGGCAGGCTGAAGTCTTGCCCCAGGCCGGGCATCTCAACCGTTTTGCCGGCGTAGTTGCGGCACTTGACGGTGGTGCCGCTGCCGTCAGGCCGGGCTTCTTCGCGCACGTAGCTGGGGATGATGGGCAGCTTGCCCAAACCGCCCAGACCATCGACGATGAAGGTCGGCACGGCCGGGCCGCTGATCCAGCCGCGCAGGCCCTCATACAGCTCGAGCATGCGCCGGTGCGGCACGATAAAGTGGTGCGCGCCTTCGACCATGTCGGTGGAATACACGTAGTAAGGGCGCACGCCCATTTCAATGGATTGCATGAACAGCTCGCGCATCACTTCTACGCTGTCGTTCACGCCTTTCAGGCACACGGTTTGCAGGCCCATCATGATGCCGGCCTTTTGCAGCATCTTGACGCGACGGCGCAGCAACGGCGTGATTTCTTTCGGGTGGTTGATGTGGATGTTGATCATCTGCACGCGATGTTTCTCCAGCACCGCGCACAGCTCGGGTGTCACGCGCGTGGGCATTTGCACCACCATGCGTGAACCAATGCGCAAGAACCGCACATGCGGCGCGCGGGCCCGAATCTGGCCCAGAATTTCGTCCAGGCGCTCGTCGGTAAAAGTCAGCGGGTCACCGCCTGAGAGCAGCACGTCGTCGATGTTTTTGTTGTTGGCAATATAGTCAATCGACGCGTCAATTTCGTCTTTGTGCACCGAGCCGTTGGGCTGGCTGACCATGCGTTTGCGGGTGCAAAAACGGCACAGCGTGGCGCAGGTGTTGCTCACCAGAAACAGCACCCGGCGTGGGTAGCGGTGCACGATGCTGGTGCCGGGGATGGTGTCGCCCTCTTCGCCCAGCTGGTCGAGCAGGGTGGCAAAGCCGGGTTTGGTTTCTTCGTGAAAAGACGGCAGGTACTGCATGCGGATCGGGCAGCTCGGGTCGTCCCGGTCCATCAGTTGCGCCATGTAGGGCGTGACGGCAATGGCAAACTTGTTATAGACCGTGTCGTTCACATCCTCCACATGGTTCAACACGCCGCGCAACTGGTCATGGTGCGTATAACGGCGGGCAAACTGTTTTTGCCACGACTCGGACTCGGGGTCGTAGGCTTGCAGCTCTTCATACGTCATGAAGACTTTGGGGGTGGCGAATTCAACGGTTTGCAGCATGAAAGTCTCCTGAAGGTGACGGCAACTGTGCTTGAAGTGACAGCGCCGCATGTCATACCGGGCCCAGACCTGGTAGCCATGCCATGAGTCTAAAAATCAACGCCGCCAACGCAAACAAGCAATCTGACTGATTTCAGTGTCAAAATTCAGTCACATTGACAACTTTTTTGACACTATGGCTGAAACTACCCTGAACCCCAATCTGGATGCCCTGGATCACCGCATGATCGAACTGCTCAAGGTCAACGCGCGCCTGCCCATCGTCAACCTGGCCAAGGCGCTGGGTTGCGCGCGCAGCACGGCGCAAATGCGTCTGAAGGCGCTGGAAGATGCGGGCGTCATCACCGGCTACACCATCGGCGTGGGCAGCACCCGCGCGCCCAACGCCATTCGCGCCATGGTGCTGATTTCGATGGAGTCGCAAAACGAACCCGACGTGGTGCGCGCGTTGGCCCGGCGCCACGAGATCACCAAGCTGTATTCGGTGAGCGGCCGCTACGACCTGTGCGCCATGCTGATGACCGAGTCCACGCAAGAGCTCGACGCCGTGCTCGACAAAATTCGCCTCATCAAGGGTGTGGTGGATACGTTTTCAACCATTCTGCTGTCCACCAAGCTAGACCGGCCGGAGTGACCTGGTTTGACAGACATTTGCCAGAAATAAATCAGTATGGCTCTGCTGAAAAGAATAAGATACGCAACAAGAGAAGACGAAATGTCTTCAAGGGTTGGCAGGATATTTAGAAGCGGTTGGAACCATGTTTGGCCTGCAGATCGTCTTGAGGTGCGTTGTTGTTGTGACGCTCCTTTTTGGCACAGTTGCCTCGGCGCAACCTGCCAGCGCAGCGCCGGTGGTGTCCTCGCCAGCGCGCCCCCTGGTGGTGGGCAGCGAGCAAGACTACCCGCCGTTTGCCACCGGTCTGACAGACGCCACCGTCGGCGGGTTTACGGTGGAGCTCTGGCAGGCCGTGGCATCTGAAGCGGGGCTCTCGGGCACCTTGCGCGTGCTGCCGTTTCATCTGCTGTTGCAGCAATTCAAAGACGGCAAGATCGATGTCCTGATCAATCTGGCACAGTCGCCCGAGCGGCGACAGTTTGCCGATTTCAGCGTGCCGCATGTCGTGGTTCACGGTGCCATTTTTGCGCGCAAGGGGCGCTCCGACATCAAATCTGAAGATGACCTGCGCGGCAAATCCATCATCGTGCTCAACGCCGATCTGGCGCACGACTACGCGGTAGGCAAAGGGTGGGCCAAGCAACTGGTGCTGGTGGATACCGCAGCCGACGGCCTACAGCTGCTGGCCTCTGGCCAACACGATGTCATGCTGCTCAGCCGGTTGGTGGGACTGCAGACCATCAACGCGCTGCAGCTCACCCATGTTGAAGCTTTGAACGTGTCCGTCGGATTTGCCCAAAAGTTTGCTTTTGCAACCCACAAAGGACAAAACGACCTGTTGGCCCGGCTCAACGAGGGCCTGGCGGTCACCAAAGCCAACGGCGTCTACAACGCGCTTTACGAAAAGTGGTTTGGTGTTTACGAGGTGAAAGAAGCCGGTTGGCGCGATGCCTTGACCTTGATGGCCCCGGTAGTGGTCTTTTTTTTGCTGTGGATTGGATATTTGATTTGGCGTCGGCATATCGAGCGCAATCAGACCCTGGCGGCCACGGCCGCGTCACGCGACCTGTTGCGTACCATCATCGACACGGCACCGGTGCGGGTTTTCTGGAAAGATCAGGGGTTGCGCTACCTTGGCTGCAACGCCGCCTTTGCACACGACGCCGGCATGCCCAGCCCGCAGGACCTGATCGGCAAAGATGACTACCAGATGGGTTGGGCCGCGCAGGCTGACCTGTATCGCGCTGACGACCGTGCCGTGATGGCCTCTGGCATTGCCCAGCTTTTCTACGAAGAGCCGCAAACCACACCGCAGGGCCAAACCATTTGGTTGCGTACCTCCAAGGTGCCCCTGAAAAATCAGGCCAATGAAACCATCGGCATTCTTGGGATATACGAAGATATCTCCGAGCGCAAGCTGCTTGACGAAAAGCTGCGCCAGCTTTCCACCGCAGTGGAACAAAGTCCGGCTTCGGTGGTGATCACCGACCTGCAAGCCAACATTCAATATGTCAATCCGCGCTTTACCGAGGTCACCGGCTATAGCGCCAACGAGGTCATTGGCCAAAATCCGCGCATCTTGCAGTCACACCTGACGGCCAGGCAAGTCTATGACGAGATGTGGCAAAAACTGACCAGTGGCCGAAGCTGGCAGGGCGAGCTGGTCAACCGGCGCAAGGATGGTCAAATTTATTGGGAAGACAGTCAGATTGCGCCGGTCAAGAATGATGACGACGCCGTTACCCACTATGTGGCCGTCAAAACCGATGTAAGCGAACGCATTCGCAGTGCCCAAATGATTGACAAGCTGTTGCATGACCAGCGGGCGATTCTGACCAACCTGTTCATCGGCATCGTGACGGTGCGAGGGCGCAAGATCGTCTGGGCCAACCCGGCTTTTGAACAGATGCTGGGTTACGACGTGGGTGAACTTGCGGGCCGACCGACCCGCCAAAATTATCCTGATGAAGCGGCTTACCAGGCTTTTGGTGCGGCCGCTTACCCGGCGCTGGCAGCAGACAAAATCTACCGGTCACAAATTGAACACGTGTGCAAGGATTGCAAACACATCTGGGTGGACGTCAGCGGCAGCATGCTCAATCATCAGACGGGTGAATCCTTGTGGGGGTTTATTGATATCACCGAAACCCGACGACTCGAAGAAGAAGTGCAGCAGCAAGCCTTGCATGACCCACTCACCAAGCTTGCCAACCGGCGCATGCTGGGCGACCGCCTGACCCAGGCGATGGCAGCAAGCCAGCGCAGCGCACGCTATGGCGCTGTCATGGCCCTGGACCTGGACAACTTCAAACCACTCAACGACGAGCAGGGTCATCAGGTGGGCGACTTGCTGTTGATGGAGGTGGCGCGGCGCCTGTGCGCATGCGTGCGACAAATTGATACGGTGGCGCGTGTTGGCGGGGACGAGTTTGTGGTCGTGCTGTCCGAATTGGACAACGAGCCGCTTCTAGCCAAGGTGCAAGCGCAGGAGATTGCCGAAAAAATCAGGCTGTCGCTGGCCGCGCCCTATGTGCTCGACCGGACGGTGGAGGGGCATGCAACCGAAAACATTGAACATCGCTGCACGGCCAGCATGGGTGTGGCTCTGTTCATGGGCCACGAAGCAATGCGCGACCAACTTCTGAACCGGGCCGACGCCGCCATGTACCGCGTCAAGGAAGCCGGGCGCAACGCAATACAGTTTTATGAAGAAGGATCGCCGCAGACCCATTGATCTGCTTGTGCCCGACCCTCTTGCACTGACCCAATCAGCGTCGCTGGTTGTCGACAAAACCCGGTGTTTCGGCATTTGCCACCGGCATGTTGGCCACATCCACCACCATCGCGCCTTTTTGCTTGCGAGTGGCGACACCCGGTATCAGCGCAGACGGCCGCGCCCAAATCAAAAGAGGAAAAACTGGTGGAATTGAAGCGCCTGTTCGACGGCAACCTGATCTCAAAAGAAGCCTATGCAGATCGTCAAAAAGTAATTTTGAGCGGGCCATGAATTATCCGAGCCTGGCCCTTTTTCACAGTGCTTTGTAATTCCGCTGGACACCAACGTCGACTAATCGGGATAGAGATAAATTGGGCGGTACTCTTGCCCCGGATGACGAAATAATTTTCGAGCTGTTAGAAAAACTGTTTGGCAAAGTTGGCCACAGCCAAGGCAATCAGGATGCCCATCATCCATGACAACTTGTCCACTTTGGCATCCAGCATTGCCACATCGGTCTTGACACTCAACACATCGGCCTTGCTGGCCAGTGTGGAGTCAAGTGCCTCAGAAAAAAGCATCTTTTTGTGCTTCGACAATGGCAGCCGCCTGCTCGCGTGACAGCCCGGCTCTTTCAAGTCGGTCAACAAACTTGAATGTGTCAAAGGTAATTGTGCTCATGTTGCGCAGTTTACACGCCTTCGCAGGCGTTGAGGCGAGATTCCAACCTGCGCACCCGATGCCAGCTACGCAGTGCGGGACTTCAGAGACGCTGCGACTGCCAATGCCTGAACCACGTCGCACACGGTTTTGCGGTCGGCGATTGACAGCGTGGTGTACTTGGCCAGCATGTCACGGTCTTGCATGGTGAGAGCCGTGGTGTCAAAACTGCCCGCCTGCGATTTGACGGCCGGCGCCAGCGTGCCAAAACGCAGCTCGTCGGCGCTGACGTGCAGCCATTCAGCCAGCACGCGCAGCTTGTCTTGCATGGGGATGGACTTGCCAAGCAGCCAGTTGCGGGCGGTATGTGAGGTGATGCTTTTACCCCAGTAACGCAGGTTGAATTCGTTGGCAACCAAAGTTGCAGACGGCCGGACACCAACGCCTTTAAGCGCTGCACGCAGACGATCCGCAAAGGCTAAGTTTTCAAGGGACTTGGACGCATTTGATATGCAACAGAAACTAGGTTCAAGTTCAAGCCATGATTTGATGATTAATCAAATTAATCGTAAAAATCGATTACATTCAAGAAAAAGAAGCTGCGTTTTGAAAAGCTCATAAACGACAAAGGGATCGTCTGTTTGAAGTTTTCCCCGTTTCTGTCAAGTCAATTTGCCTTCGGCCTTGCCCGATGCGCGATGGGATTAATTGGGGTCAGACTCCAATTAATCCCCTGTCAGACGCTGATTCCAACCCGAGCAAGACAACGTGACTGGTACCAGGAAAATCATGTTGCAAGAACGGCACCAACCGTCTTGACAAATTTTCATCAAGCAGCAGTTTCATTGAACCTGTAACGAAACCACTTGATGTTCACGCTGGGCGGCATAGGCCAGCACGGCACGGATATCGTCGGCCGTCAGCTCGGGGAAATCGTCCAGAATTTCTTGCGCCGACATGCCGCTGGACAACATGGACAGCACGTCATACACAGAAATTCGCAAACCGCGAATACAAGGTCTGCCACCCCGCTTGCCTAGCTCCAAAGTAATTGCGTTCATTGCAGACTTCCGGTTGATTTGTTCTGAAGTGATTGTGCATCAAACTGGCTACGCCATTCATTGGCGGCAGACTTCTGGGAAAAGGGGTCAACCCTCATTGGCGCACCCAGGCCACAGCTGCTGCCACATCCAGCTCGGTCAAGTTCAGCTCTGCCAATTTGGCGCGAACCGCGTCAGCGCGTTGAATTCGCACCGGTGTCAAAACAACTTGCCCGGCTTTCACTTCCACATCAAAGTATTCCGGCGCTCCCACTTGGACAGTGATGCTTTTTGGCAGCGTCAACTGGTTTTTTGAGGTCATTTTGGCCAGCATTGAATTTCCTTAGGGGTCGCACTGTTCAAGTTATTGCTGCTTGACCTCTTAAATAAGAATTCCTTACTTTGGCTCAAATGATCAATCACAAATCACGCAAAATCGGTGAAAAAAAGGGGCCAGTGCCAACTGGCCAGTGGTTGCCGATGGCAACCTGATTTCAAAAGAAGCCTGCGCTATGACAAATTTGGCGCCAGAAAGCGCGCCAAAGCTTGGGCGTCCAACCCCCGGCGCTGCGCCATGTCCTGCAACTGGTCGTCGCCCACTCTGCCGACGTTGAAGTAAGCCGCTTGCGGGTGCGCCAGATAAAAGCCGCTGACACTGGCGGCCGGGCTCATGGCCAGACTTTCGGTGAGCGTCATGCCAATCTCTGCACATTGCAGCAGATCAAACATGGCTTGCTTGACGCTGTGATCAGGGCACGCCGGGTAGCCAGGAGCCGGGCGGATGCCCTGGTATTTTTCGGCGATCAGCTCGGGCACGCTCAAAGCCTCGGCCGGTGCGTAACCCCACAAGTCGGTGCGCACCTTGTGGTGCAGGCACTCAGCAAAAGCCTCGGCCAGCCGGTCGGCCAGGGCTTTGAGCATGATGGCGCTGTAGTCGTCGTGCGCGGCCAGAAACTGGTTCTCTTTTTTCTCGATGCCCAGCCCGGCAGTGACCGCAAACACGCCCACGTAGTCTGCCGCACCTGCATGGGCGGACCTGCTGGGCTCAGGCAATTGAGCCTCTTTTTGGCCTGTAGCGCTTGCTGTACCTGCGCTAGCAGCTACTGATTTTGATATAACCGATGTGGGCGCCACAAAGTCCGACAGGCAGCGGTTGGGGTGAAAGCTGCCGTCGTCCTCCTGTTCGCGCGCGGCTTGCTGGCGCAGGCCGTACCAGGTCAGCGCCACCGTGCTGCGGGACTCATCCGTGTAGAGTGCAATGTCGTCGTCGCCCACGCGGTTGGCGGGGTACAGGCCGACCACGCCGTTAGCCGTGAGCCAGCGACCGTCGATGATTTTCTTCAGCATTGCCTGGCCGTCCGCAAGCACCTTGCGCGCCTCTTGGCCAACCACCTCGTCGTCCAGAATGGCTGGGTACGGTCCGGCGAGATCCCAGGTCTGAAAGAACGGGCCCCAGTCGATGTACCTGGCAATGTCGGCCAGGTCAAAGTTTTTGAACACACGCCGACCGATGAACTTCGGCGCGGTGGGTTGGTAGCGTGCCCAGTCGATCGGGGTTTTGTTGGCGCGCGCCTTGGCCAGCGGCCACAGCGGTGTCACCTTTTTGTTGGCGTGCTGTTGGCGCACGCGTTCGTAGTCGCTCAGAGTTTCTTGCACAAACGCGTCTTTTGCTTCACCCAGCAGGTTTTGCGCCACGCCCACGCTGCGACTGGCGTCCGGCACATACACCACCGGGCCGTCGTAGTGCGGTGAAATCTTGACGGCAGTGTGCACCCGGCTGGTGGTGGCCCCGCCTATGAGTAGCGGGATTTTTTTGATGCGAAAGTAGTCGTCTTTTTGCATCTCACCAGCCACGTACTGCATTTCTTCCAGGCTCGGCGTGATCAGGCCAGACAGGCCAATGATGTCAGCCGCCTCGGCCTTGGCGCGCGCCAGGATTTCGTGGCAGGGCACCATCACGCCCAGGTTGATCACGTCAAAGTTGTTGCATTGCAAGACCACGGTAACGATGTTTTTGCCAATGTCGTGCACGTCGCCCTTGACGGTGGCAATCACGATCTTGCCCTTGGTGGCCACGTCGCGCCCTGCCGCCTCGTCGCGCAGCTTTTCTTCTTCAATATAGGGGATGAGATGCGCCACCGCCTGCTTCATGACGCGTGCGCTTTTCACCACCTGAGGCAAAAACATCTTGCCCTGGCCAAACAGGTCGCCCACGATGCTCATGCCCGCCATCAGCGGGCCTTCAATCACGTGCAGCGGGCGACCGCCCTTGGCAATGATCTGCTGGTAGGCTTCCTCGGTGTCTTCGACGATGAAGTCGGTGATGCCGTGCACCATGGCGTGGCTCAGACGCTGATCGAAGCTGGCGGGGTGCTCCGGCGTGCCGCGCCATTCAAGTTTTTTGGATTCGTCTTTCGCGCCGCTCTTGGCGGTTTCGGCAATCTCGACCAGGCGCTCGCCCGCATCCGGCCTGCGGTTCAGCACCACGTCTTCTACGCGCTCGCGCAACACCGGGTCGAGCTCGTCATAAACGCCAATCATGCCGGCGTTGACGATGCCCATGTCCATGCCGGCTTGGATTGCGTGGTACAAAAACACGGTGTGGATGGCCTCGCGCACCGGGTCGTTGCCGCGAAAGCTAAAGCTCACGTTGCTCACCCCGCCGCTGACCTTGGCGCCGGGCAGGTTGGCCTTGATCCAGCGCGTGGCTTCAATGAAATCGACCGCGTAGTTGTTGTGCTCTTCGATGCCGGTGGCGATGGCGAAGATATTGGGGTCGAAGATGATGTCTTCCGGCGGAAAGCCCACCTCGTCGACCAGGATACGGTAGGCGCGCTCGCAGATGCCGATCTTTCGCTCGTAAGTGTCGGCCTGGCCCTGTTCGTCAAACGCCATCACCACGGCGGCGGCACCGTAGCGGCGCAGCAATTTGGCGTGGTGTTTGAAGGCATCGACACCTTCTTTCATGCTGATCGAGTTGACCACCGGCTTGCCCTGCACGCAGCGCAAGCCCGCTTCGATGACGCTCCATTTGCTCGAATCAATCATCACCGGCACGCGTGAGATGTCGGGCTCGGAGGCGATCAGGTTCAAAAAGCGCACCATGGCCGCCTGGCTGTCAAGCATGGCCTCGTCCATGTTGATGTCGATGATTTGCGCGCCGTTTTCCACCTGCTGGCGCGCCACGCTCAAAGCGGCGTCAAAGTCGCCCGCCAAAATCATGCGGGCAAACGCTTTGGAGCCGGTCACGTTGGTGCGCTCGCCGATGTTGACGAATGAAGCGATTGGGGACAGATCTTTAGCTCTGTCCCCAACACTTAAAGCAGACGCCGCAACGCCGATCGTCAGCGGCTCCAGGCCGGACAACTTCATGGGAGGAACAAAAGATTCAGACATGCGACTCACCTGTAAACGTCAAAAAGCAGGTGAGCGTCGTTGTACGGTACCCAAGCCTGACCGGCCATGTGGCCGACTGCAACGCTCCTTGGATGGGCGTGATTTTAAGGGGATTGGGTGTGTCTGCTTCGCGCCGAAGGTGCAAACCAAGGCGGGGGGCGCTGGGAGACATCGACGCACGGCAGGGCGCATGCGCCTGACCCAGTCGCCGCGCCGTGCGTGGACACAGCCGGTCCTCGCCGATTCACAGCACCCAAAACCCGTGCGTGCCGTCTCGCTCCAATTGCGCGACCAGACCGTATTCCCAGTCCAGATAAGCCTGCATCGCCTCTTGCGCGTTGTCGGTGCCTTCATAGGGGCGGCGGTAGCGGTGCGGGTTGGGCGCCACCGGCGCGGGCAGGCCACCGGTTTGCGAGCAGTCGGTTTGCGGCACACCGTCCAGTACCCACACATCCCACGCCATCTGGGCCAACCAAGAGGCGCTCATGCTGGCGCGCACGCCGTCGGTGTCAAACAACACCACGCGCGCACCGCGCACCGGCATGGCCATATCGGTTTCTTGCACCAATTGACCGCCCGGGGCACTTTCGAAACCGGGCAGATGCCCCGCAGCAAATTCTTCGGGCGTGCGCACGTCAAAACAATACGTAGTGCGGGACAACCCGGCTTGAAAGCGTGCCAGGTCCGATGCCGTGGCACGTTGCACGCCGGCGCGGTCGGCCACACTGCGTGCACGCGTTGCCGCCTGCGCCTGTTGCGCGGGCGATACCGGCAAAAAACGGCGATCGGCACCGGTCTGTAGTGTCTGGCCTGCCAGCGTCCAGCCGATGGTGCCGTTACGCAGGGCGCACACCGGGTTGGGAATGTCCGCGTTGATCAAGGATTGCGCGCCGATGATGCTGCGCGTGCGCCCCGCACAGTTCACGATGACTTGCGTGCGCGGGTCGGGCGCCAGCGCACCTACGCGCAACACCAGTTCAGCGCCAGGCACGCTGATGCCACCCGGGATGGCCATGGTGTGGTATTCGTCAAAACGGCGCGCGTCGAGCACCACCACGTCCGCCTGGCGCGCCAGCAAGTCTTGTACCTCGGGCGCGCTGAGCATGGGGGTGTGGCGCTGGGCCTCCACCAACTCGCCAAACGCCTTGCTGGGCGCATTCACGTCCTGAAACAACTCGCCGCCCGCGTCGCGCCAACCCTGCAAACCGCCGCTCAGCAACGTCACCTGCGTGTAGCCCAGCGCCTGCAGCGTTTGCCTGGCCGGTTCTGCCAGGTCCTCGCCGTCGTCATAGACCACCACCAGCGTGGTTAGGCGGGGAATGCGTTTGGGTGCGTCGGCGGCGATGCGATGCAGGGGCAGATTGGCGGCAAACAGCGGGTGCGCCTGCGCAAAAACATCTTCTTCGCGCACGTCCAGCAGTGCAATTTCAGTGCGCTCCAGCAGCGCCCGTCGAACGTCGTGATAAGTCTTGATCATGATGGGCAGGCTGGCTCAGTGTGCCGGGCGCAGGCGGGCGTTCATCTCGGCAGAGCAGTCCCAAAAATTAGGCAGCGTGGTGTTGCTGTAGCCCGAAACAAAAGGCTTTTGCGTGCCGTCTTCCAAAAAAACACTGCGCGCCACCGAGCCAATGTTGGCGCCGTACACATGGATGCTGATGGAAGGCTGATCGCTCAGTGCGTTGCTGACGCGGTGCACGTCGCCGATGGTGGGCGACACGGCCGCGACCTGCCCGGGCATCAGCTTGACGGCCTGGCCCTGCGCCGCCCAGCGCCCGTCGGCGGTGGGCGCATAGTCTTGCGCCAACTCGGCCCCGCGCAGCATGCCGATCAGGCCCCACACCGTGTGGTTGTGGATGGGCGTGCACTGGCCCGGCCCCCAGACAAAGCTGACCACACAAAAGCGCTCCAGCGAATCCACATGCAGCACATATTGCTGATAGCGCTGCGCATCAGGCGCAGCGTAGGTGTCCTGTAACCAGTCGTCATGCGCCACCAGTTTGCCCAGCAGCTTGCTGCCTTCTTTCAGGAGGGTGGGCTCGGCGGGGTGCTGGTCCAGCAGACGCGCCATGTGCTGGACAAAGGTTCTGAAGCGGGTGTGGTTGGCAGGTATAGGCATGCTACTCAGCGCTAATCAATGGAAATTTGCGCGCAGACCCTTCTGAGGAACATTCCAGGGCCACGGCTTAGGTCAAGTTTAGCCAAGTGGATTGCGACACAATCCGGGTTAAAAAAAACAGCTACCTTGACTTGTATGCAAATCGACGTTGCCGAAGCCCTCAATTTGTTGTGTGTGGATGACCTCAAAGCGTTAGCGCGCCAGCTGCCCGTCCCACCCTTGGCCAATCGCAAGGCAGAACTGGTCACAGCCATCAGCTGTGCACTGCTGGGACCCGGGTTGAATGCACTTTGGGAGCGTCTTGACGCTTTGTCGCGTTCGGCCGTGGCCGAGGCAGCTCACGAATATCGGGGCGAATTCCTCGCGCAGCAGTTTCCGGCCAAGTACCAGCGGTCACCCGCATTCAAAGAAAGCAACAAACCGGCCGCTCTGGGTCTTTTCATTTACCGGCATTTTGCCGAGCGCAGTCTGGGCATACCCACCGATCTGCGCCAGCGCTTGCTGGAGTTTGTCCCCAAACCAGCGTCGGCACAAATTCAAACTGTTGCCGAGCCAGAACCTGTACCCGGCTTGGTGCAGCGCCAGACCGAGCTGGATGCTGCGCAAGAGTTGGCGCTGGTGTTGCGAATGCTCGAAACAGAACGCGTCACGTTGGGTGGAAAAACAGGCGTTGCCAGCACGGCGAGCCAACGCTTGCTGTTGGCCAAGTTACCTGCTGGTGACTTTTACCCCTGGGTGGAGCCCGCCAATAAGTGGGAGCAGCACATTGGCCCGATCAAGGCCTTTGCCTGGCCGTTGCTGTTGCAGGCGGGTGGTTTGGCAAAGTGCGTGGGTACGCGCCTGACATTAACATCCGCCGGGATCAAGGCGATGTCTGTAGCGCCAGCGCAGACGCTTCGTCTGTTGTGGAACAAATGGCTGGGCAACCACTTGCTGGATGAATTCAGCCGCGTCGAAGCCATCAAGGGGCAGAAGAGTGCGGGCCGCGTGATGAGCGCCGCCGACGATCGCCGTGACGCGATCGAACAGGCGCTGCAAGACTGTCCGGTCAGTCAGTGGGTCGCCTTGCCCGAGTTTTCCCGCTTTATGCAAGCCAGCGGGCGTGACTTTGTGGTCACCCACGATCCGTGGAAGTTGTTTATTGCCGAGCGTCAATACGGCAGCCTTGGCTATGAGGGTTCGCATACCTGGGGCCTGCTGCAGCACCGCTACATTCTGGCGTTGCTGTTCGAATACGCAGCCACGCTGGGGCTGATCGATGTGGCTTACACCGACCCCACCGAACTGGAAGGCGGGCTGGAAGATTTCAGGGATTTGTGGGGAGCCGATGAATTGACGTTTTTAAGCCGTTACGACGGCTTGCGTTTTTTCCGCATCAACGCGCTGGGCGCATTTGTGCTGGGTTTGAGCGACACCTACCAGTCGCCCAGGCCAGCCAGTGCGGTAGGTCTGCGTGTGCTGCCCAGTTTGTCCATTGGCGTGTCAAGTGGTGCGCTCGACGAGCAGGCACGACAGATGTTTGACACCTGGGCCGTGCAATTGCCCGACGATCTGTGGCGGCTCGATCGCAGCAAGGCCCTGGTGGCGCTGGAAAAGGGGTATGACATACAGGCATTGCAAGCGTTTTTGCAAGACCACACCACACAAGACTTACCAGAGAGTGTGGCGGCCTTTGTCGCCGAGTGCCGGGCGAACGCCCTGGCCGTCAAAGCCAGTGGTGTGGCGACGCTGCTGACTTGCTGCGATGCGGCCACCGCTGCGCGCATTGCAGCGCATCC
Source organism: Comamonadaceae bacterium CG12_big_fil_rev_8_21_14_0_65_59_15 (assembly GCA_002786915.1). Taxonomy (GTDB): domain Bacteria; phylum Pseudomonadota; class Gammaproteobacteria; order Burkholderiales; family Burkholderiaceae_C; genus Rhodoferax. The sequence continues at coordinate 63,094 of PCUV01000116.1, forward strand.
CAAGCTGTCTGCATTGTGCTGGTGTGTGGAACCCAAAACCCTGGTCGTCAGGACGGATCGTCTGGCCAAATTCCGCGCTGTCTTGTCTCAGGAATTGGGGTTGGGGCTGGTGGCGTAAGGTCTCACGCCGCTTCCTTGTAAAACACGCTCTGGCGCAGCACCCGCCCTGCCAGCGGCGCCACCTTGTCGTGGATCGCGCCAATGTGCTCGGGCGTGGTGCCGCAGCAGCCACCCACGATGTTGACCAGACCGTCGCGCGCAAACTCGCCCACCAAGCGGCTGGTGACCTCGGGCGTTTCGTCAAAGCCGGTCTCGCTCATCGGGTTGGGCAGACCGGCGTTGGGGTAGCAGCTGATGAAGGTGTCGGGCGCGGCTTTGGCCAGCTCTTGCAGGTAGGGGCGCATCAAGGTGGCCCCCAGCGCGCAGTTCAGCCCTACGGCCAGCGGCTGCGCGTGGCGCACGCTGTGCCAGAAGGCGGTGACCGTCTGGCCGCTCAGGATGCGCCCGGACGCGTCCGTCACCGTGCCACTGATGATGATCGGCAGGCGCTCGCCGCTGGCTTCAAAATATTCATCAATGGCAAACAGTGCCGCCTTGGCGTTGAGCGTGTCAAAAATGGTCTCCACCAGCAGCGCATCGACGCCGCCTTGCACCAACGCGTCCACCTGTTCGTAATAGCTGGCGCGCAGGTCTTCAAACGTGACGTTGCGCGCGCCGGGGTCATTCACATCGGGGCTGATGCTGGCGGTTTTGGGCGTGGGGCCGAGCGCGCCCAGCGCAAAGCGAGGCTTGTCCGGCGTGGAAAACTTGTCGCAGGCGGCGCGCGCCAGCTTGGCCGAGGCCAGGTTCATCTCAAACGCCAGGTCGGCCATGCCGTAATCTGCCTGGGCAATGCGTGTGGCACCAAAGGTGTTGGTTTCGATCATGTCCGCGCCCGCAGCCAAGTAGCGCTCATGGATGTCGGTGATAACGTCCGCTCGCGTCAGGCTCAGCAACTCGTTGTTGCCCTTAACGTCTTTGTGCTGACCTGGAGTTTTGCCAAAGTCCTTGAAACGCTCGCCCCGGTATTGCGCTTCAGTGAGCTTGAAGCGCTGAATCATGGTACCCATGGCGCCGTCAAGCACCAGGATGCGGTGTTGCAGAATCTCGGGCAGCGCCTGGCCGCTTGTATAGAGGATGTTTTTCATGGTCAGGATTGTAGAAAAGCGTTTCATGGCGCGTCGATACTTCGTAGAAACAACCCTGAACCAATTTTGTGCAGGTGGACGCATTGGAAGCGATTACCCAGATCAGCACGGCCAGCACCGGCAAAGATGCGATTGGCCAGCTAGCTACATCCCAGTTTGACCTTGTTATTTGTGATCACAACCTGCGCCCAAAGGCCAACGGTCAACATAGGGGGCAAACTGCCATCACGGTGGTGGTGCCGGATGCTTCAGCAAACACCACCTGCATTTGCTCGTTCATTGAGAAAACGCCCGCTTCAAACTCGCGCCGTAATTGCACGGGTTTGTGGCCAAACATTAGATCGACCGCGCCTTCAATCCCCACGCTCACCTCGACGCGTGCCGTCAGCGCCAATTCCAGTTCATGTTCCAGATTCTGTTTTTCAGCCAGTGAGGCACCCCAGACCTGTACCGCATGCTGGCGTGAGGCTTGCACACGTTCAAGCATGTGCTTGGGGTCGCCCACGGCCTTGAGCTGTTTGACCAGCTTGTCCAAATTAGCCTCGGTTGCCTTTTCAGCTTCAATGCGCGCCAGCAGCGCGGCATAGCGCGCCTCCAGCTCGGGGTTGGTTCCCACCACCACCTGGGTGACGCCCGCCTTGCTGGAGCCCAGCAGCGGCACCTGTAGCAATAGCGCAACGGCGGTGGTGCCACCCACCAGACGACCGCGTTGTGGCGCGTTGGCGCCGATGATGATCTGATTGAGCGAATGCAGGTCGCAGTCGATCACCATGTCGTCAATGGCGATGACCGTGGCCGCCGTGATTTGCGCGCCCTGGGCAAAGCGCGCCGTAACCGAGCCGCCTGCGTGCAGTGCGGCCTGGGCAATCACGCCGCCAGCCACCTGAATGTTACCGCCCGCGTCTATTTGTCCGCCATCGACGATACCGTCTACCACCACGTCACCGCTGGCCTGTACTTTCATGCCATGCGTCACCTCGCCCGCCACATGCACCGTGCCGTCAAAGTGGATGTTGCCGCTGGCCATGTTGACTTCTTTGAGCCGCAAAATAGGCTCCACCATGATCCCGTTGCCCATACGTACGGGTTGGCCACTCACCGACGCCACCAGCAGGTGGGCATCTTTGGCAGAAATCTCGGCCCCGTCAAGCTTGGGCGCAAAACCCGCATCCTTGCCGTCACGCGCGGGCAACACCTGCCCTTTGACGGTTTTGCCAGGTATGCCGCGTGTGGCCGGGGTGCGCCGCATCAGCGCAGCACCTGCTGTCACCACGGGAATATCACCGTGCTCACGGTAATCGATCAGCCCCTGCGCATTCAGTTTTGGAGCACGGTCGGTGGCCTCGTCAATCAAGGCTTCAAACACCGCGTCCTGGCCGTCTTGGGCTACTTGGCCACGTGCCACGACTAGGTCTTGGCACACGCCCGCGTCGCAGGCTTGCGCCAGGCCTTCATGATCCACGCCGAAAGTTACACCCGCTTGCGTCAAAGCGGCCAGCACGTCAGGCACACTGGCAAACTTGCCGCCCTGCGCGGGTGTGATCGTCAGGGTGGCAACCATGTTGTCCGGCGCAACGTGCACCAAAACCGAAGCATCAGCGCGTTTGGCAATTTCCAGCTCAAACGGGGTTGACTGGGTGTTGCACAGGTTGACTGCCTGGTTGATGGCGCTTTCATTGGTACGACAGTTGCCAAAACCGGCCTCAGCCAAAAGCGTGCACAACACACCAGCGTCCACCGGCGGGCGATCAGGCACCGGCTCAGACCGCAAAAAAATTTTGGCGTCTGATTCTGTGACTGCAATTCCGGGCAAATTCATGGCGCGAGTATCTCTGACTTTTTTGGATTTGCAAAGCCTTGGCAGCTGGCAAACCGGCTCTTTCAACGCGCGGCATTCATGGTACGAACGACTGCTACTTTGTTCTGGCGTTGTGCCAGCTGGGTCACTGCGCCCGCGCTTGGACGACCCATGTTGCGGCGATTGGGGTTCAGTAACAAGGAGAGCGCCGACGCCAGCCAACCCGAGCCGAGCGCGTCGCCAGGCCTATTGCCGCCAACGCCGTCCACCCCGGTGGGACAATCAGGGCTGGCTGTATCTGCGGCTTCCCAGAAGCGAACAAGCGCAAGAAGCTTATTTAAATATAGCAAATTACTTTGTCCATCGAATCTATCCTTCAGACCGTTTTTGGTTACGCCAGCTTCCGCGGGCCGCAGCAAAACATTGTTGCGCACGTCACGGCGGGCTGCGACGCGCTGGTGCTGATGCCCACCGGCGGTGGCAAAAGCCTGTGCTATCAGATTCCGGCCATTGCGCGCCAACAGGCGGGGCAGGGCATCACGGTGGTGATCTCGCCGCTGATTGCGCTGATGCACGACCAGGTGGGGGCCTTGCACGAGGCCGGTGTCAGCGCGGCGTTTTTGAATTCCACGCTGTCCATGCAAGAGGCTTCTGACACCGAGCGTCAACTGGTTCAGGGACGCATCACGCTGCTCTACGCCGCGCCCGAGCGTGTCACTACGCCACGCTTTCTGGCCCAGATGGACGCGCTGGCCGAGCGTGGTGCATTGAGCCTGTTTGCCATTGACGAGGCGCACTGCGTGAGCCAGTGGGGGCACGACTTTCGCCCTGAATACCGTGCGTTGACGGTGCTGCACGAGCGCTACCCTGGCGTGCCGCGCATGGCGCTCACCGCCACGGCCGATGCACTCACACGTGCCGACATCATTGAACGCTTGCAGTTGCAAAGCGCGCGCCTGTTTGTCAGCAGCTTTGACCGCCCCAACATCCGCTACACGATTGTCGAAAAACGCGACGCTACCGCGCAATTGCTGCGTTTTATCCGCGACGAACACATGGGCGACGCTGGCATCGTTTATTGCCAGTCGCGCAAGAAGGTCGAAGAAACCGCAGAACTGCTGTGCCATAACGGCATGGCCGCGCTGCCCTACCACGCCGGGCTGGACGCGCGCGTGCGACAGGCCAACCAGGACCAGTTTTTGCGCACTGAGGGCGTGGTGATGGTGGCCACCATCGCCTTTGGCATGGGCATCGACAAGCCTGACGTGCGTTTTGTGGCGCACCTGGACATGCCCAAAAACATCGAGGGCTATTACCAGGAAACCGGCCGCGCCGGGCGCGACGGGCTGCCCGCCGAAGCCTGGATGTGCTACGGCCTGCAAGACGTGGTGAACCAGCGCCGCATGATTGACGAGAGCCCGGCCGAGGACGAATTCAAGCAAGTGTTGCGTGGCAAGCTCGAAGCGCTTCTGGGCTTGGCTGAGGCCACCGACTGCCGCCGCGTGCGGTTGCTGCGCTACTTTGGTGAAGAAAGCTCGGATTGCCATAACTGTGACAACTGTCTGACCCCGCCCGCCGTATGGGACGCCACTGATGCGGCGCGCAAGTTGCTGTCCACCGTGTACCGCGTGCAGCAGATGAACGGCTTTGGCTTTGGCGCCGGGCACATCATCGACATTCTGCGTGGCAAGGTCACTGACAAGGTGGCGCAGCACGGTCACCAGGGCTTGAGCACCTTTGGCATTGGCGCTGATCTGAGCGAAGCGCAATGGCGCGCCGTGTTGCGGCAGTTGTTGGCCACGAACGCTGTAGCGGTGGATGCGAAAGCCTTCAACACGCTGGCGCTCACCGACGCGTCACGCGCTGTGCTCAAGGGCGAAGTAGCGGTGCGCCTGCGCGTGGCAGCGGCCAAGCCTGAGCGCTCACGCGCGCGTCATGGTGCAACTGCGGTGGTGCCCAAAGTGGCTGTGTCGCTGGACGGTGCAGCACAGGCACGCTTTCATTTGCTGAAGGAGTGGCGCACGGGGGTAGCGCGCGAACACAATCTGCCCGCCTACGTGATTTTTCATGACGCCACGCTGGCGGCCATTGCGCAGGCGGCGCCACAGTCATTGGAGGCGCTGCAAGGCATCAGTGGCCTGGGCGAGCGCAAGCGGCAGGCGTATGGAGCGGCGTTGCTGGACTGTCTGGCACAGTTTTAAAACGTTGCCCAATCCCCATCACTGCTGGCCGAAGCGGTACGGGTCGCTGCGGGTTTGACTTTCATTTCGAAAACTCCCGCCGAATCAGGGTTTTCGATAGGTGGGTTCGCTGCACGGTGCCAAGTAGAGCATTTGCTACACTGGAAAACATGTTTTTGCACCACATCACGATCACAGGTTGTTGCGACCGGGGGGCATGGCCTTGGCGTACGTCAGTCAAGACTGTGTCATCCTGACACCCCTGCGGCCTGGCCTGGCATCGGCACGGTCCACTTCCTGCTTTTTTGAAAGTGCCTTCCCGTGATCTCTGCTTCTGATTTTTGTCGTTTGGCCGAACAAGGCTACAACCGCGTAGCGCTCACGGCGCAAGCGTTCGCCGATCTGGAAACGCCCCTGTCGCTCTACCTCAAACTCACCGGCTGCACGCCATTCAGTTTTTTGCTGGAGTCAGTGGTGGGGGGCGAACGCTTTGGGCGCTACAGCTTTATCGGCTTGCCGGCGCGCACGCTGCTGCGCGCCAGTGGTTTCGGTGCCGATGCCAAAACCGAGGTGGTGCAGGACGGCGTGGTGATCGAAACCGACCATGGCAACCCGCTGGACTTTATTGCGGCTTATCAGCAGCGCTTCAAGGTGGCGGTGCAGCCGGGCCTGCCGCGTTTTTGCGGCGGACTGGCGGGCTATTTTGGTTACGACGCGGTGCGTCACATGGAGAAAAAGCTCCAGATTACCTGCCCCAGGGACGAACAAGGCACGCCCGACATCCTGTTGTTGCAGTGCGAAGAGCTGGCGGTGATTGACAACCTGTCGGGCAAGTTGCACCTGATGGTGTATGCCGACCCCACGCTGGCCGGTGCCTATGACGGCGCGCAAGCCCGGCTGACCGAACTCAAGCGCCTGCTGGAGCAACCGGTGCACGCACCGCGCACCCAGGCCAGCAGCGCGCAGCCCGCCGTGCGCGACTTTCCCAAGGCCGATTTCATGGCCGCCGTGGCCCGCGCCAAGGAGCTGATTGCCGGGGGCGACTTCATGCAGCTCGTGGTTGGCCAGCGCATCAAGAAGCCGTTCACGCAAAGCCCGCTGAGCCTGTACCGCGCGCTGCGCTCGCTCAACCCCAGCCCGTACATGTACTACTACAACTTCAGTGGCGCTTGCGAGGCGGCGGCTGACTTTCATGTGGTGGGGGCCAGCCCCGAGATTCTGGTGCGCCAGGAGCAGGCCACACAAGACGGTGCGCCGGTGCAAAAAGTCACCATCCGCCCGCTGGCGGGCACCCGCCCACGCGGCGCCACGCCCGAGGCCGACAAGGCCGCTGAAGTGGAGCTGATGCACGACCCCAAAGAGCGCGCCGAGCACGTGATGCTGATCGACCTGGCGCGCAACGACATCGGGCGCATCTCGCAGGTGGGCAGCGTCAAGGTGACGGACGCCTTCAGCGTGGAGCGCTACAGCCACGTGATGCACATTGTGAGCAATGTAGAGGGCACGCTGCTGCCCGGTTTGAGCAGCATGGACGTGCTCAAGGCCACTTTTCCGGCGGGCACGCTCAGCGGCGCGCCCAAGGTGCACGCCATGGAGCTGATCGACCAATTGGAGCCGGTCAAGCGTGGCATTTACGGCGGTGCTTGCGGTTACCTCAGCTACGCCGGTGACATGGACGTGGCCATTGCCATCCGCACCGGGGTGCTATTGAATCAGGTGCTGCATGTGCAGGCGGCTGCTGGTGTGGTGGCAGACAGCGTGCCAGAGCTGGAGTGGGCTGAAACCGAGGCCAAGGCGCGCGCCATTTTGCGTGCGGCCGAACTGGTGGAAGAAGGCCTGGTGTGATGAAGCGCTGGCTGCATCTGTGGCGCTGGTGGATTCTGCTGGGGCTTTTCTGGGCGCTTGTGGCAGCGGGGTTGACCGGGTACAGCCTGCAGCGGCGCGACGACATCATTGCAGAAGAACTGGACCGACTGGCAACACAAACCAAAGTGGTGGAAGAGAATCTGGCGCGTCAACTGACGGTCATTGATGCCACCCTGCAAGCCATCCGGCACGATGTTCCAAACTGGCGTGGCAGCGCGGTGCAGAAACTGCAAGGTATTCAAACATTGAACCACATGGAGGTGGCCATGTCCGCCAGCCCGGCGCTGCTGGTGCTGGATGACCAAGGGGTGATCGCGCTGTCGAACCGTACCGAGTTGATCGGGCGCGATTTTTCGGCACGGGATTATTTTCAGGTGCCGCGCAAGTCGCCGAGCGCGCGCACACTTTATGTCAGCCCACCGTTCTTGTCGGCGTTGGACACCTACGTGATCAGTCTGACGCGGGCCATGTTCAACGCGCAGGGCCAGTTTGCCGGCGTGGTCAGCGTGATCATGGACGCGCACGACAGTCACACCTTGCTCAATTCGGTGCGCTACAGCCCTGACATCGTTGCCATGCTGTTTCACGGGGGGGGTGCGTTGTTCATTCGTGAACCGCCAGCAGCGACCATGGCTGGGGTCACTGAAGCATTGCCGGTCGATCAGTTGTCGGGTTTAATGGCCGGGAATGCGCCGTTGGTGGTAACGCAGATGGCGTGGCCGAGTCAGGTGCAGGTGAATCTGGTGGCACTGCGCCGCGTGGCTCCTGCGGCGCTGGCTATGGACCAGCCGCTGGTGGTGGCGATGACCCGGCCGCGCAAGGCCGTGCTGGTCACCTGGCGGCAAAACGTTGTCAGCGCGGCAGCGGCAGTTTTTTTGCTTGCAATAACCAGTGCGCTGGTCTTGTCGATGACGCAGCGCCAGCGCGCGCAAAAAATCATGGAGTCCAAGCGACTGAAGCTGGCCACTGAAGCCAGTCAGGTAGGAATTTGGGAATTTGACCTGATCACCCGTGTGTACCAGTGGGACGCGGCCATGTTCAAACTGTTTGGACTGGATCCCAAAAACGCCAGCCCCCGCAATGATGAGTGGATCAAGCTCCTGCCGCAGGCTGATCTGCAGCGTATGCGCGCGGCCACCCGGGACACGATTCATCAGGACAAACCCTTTGATATGACGTTTCAGATTCGTCGCCCCGACGCGCAGGTGCGCCACATGCGAAACCGGGCCGCGCTGTACTGCGACGACCAGGGCGTGCCACGGCGACTCATCGGTGCCACCGAAGACGTGACGCGGCGCAAGCAGGAAGAAGCCGATCTGCGCGTGGCAGCGGTGGCGTTTGAATCCAATGAGAGCATGCTGGTGACCGACGCGCAAAACCAGGTATTGCGCGTCAACCAGGCGTTTGTGCGGCTGTTTGGCTTTGATGTGCACGACATGGTGGGCCAGCGCCCCAGCAAGCTCAAGTCAACGCGTCACGAGAGCAGTTTTTACCAGGCGATGTGGCAACAACTGCTGGCGCAACATCACTGGCAGGGCGAAATGTGGAACGTGCACCAGGACGGGCACGATATTTTGTGCTGGCTGTGCATTACCGCCGTGTGCGATGACGCAGGGGCGGTCACGCACTATGTAGCCAACTACACCGACATTACCGCGCGCAAGGCCGGTGAGGATGAAGCGCGCCAGATGGCATTTTTCGACCCGCTTACCCAGTTGCCAAACCGTCGCTTGCTGCAAGACCGCTTGAGCCAGGCGATGGCCAATGCACGTCGCAACGGTACTTGTCTGGCGCTCATGTACATTGATCTGGACAAGTTCAAACCGGTCAACGATTCCTTGGGCCACGCCGTGGGTGACACGCTGCTGCAAAGCGTGTCACAACGCCTGTTGTCGTGTCTGCGTGAATCCGATACCGCCGCACGCATCGGTGGCGACGAGTTTGTGGTGCTGTTGCCAACTGTCAACATGTGTTCAGACGCGGTGGATGTGGCCAAAAAAATCCACGCCCAGTTGCGCCTGGCGTTTGAATTGACCACCGGGCAGACGGTGCATATATCTTCCAGCATTGGCGTGGTGATCTTCCCTGAGCATGGTGAAGACGAAGCCACGCTGTCCCTGCACGCCGACATGGCGATGTACAACGCGAAAGCGGCCGGGCGCGACCAGGTGGTGCTTTACCATGAAGGCTTGCACAGTTGAGCTGACCGCCACACTATTGAAAGATTTCCGCATGCATGTTTTGATGATCGACAACTACGACAGCTTTACCTACAACATCGTGCAGTACCTGGGCGAACTGGGCGCGCAGGTGACGGTGGTGCGCAACGATGAGATCACGCTGGCCGACATCGACGCGCGCCTGGCCGCGGGCCAGTTGGATCGGCTGGTGATCTCGCCCGGGCCGTGTTCACCCCACGAGGCTGGTATTTCGGTGGCTGCCATCCGTCACTGCGCGGGCCAGGTGCCCATTCTGGGCGTGTGCCTGGGGCACCAGGCCATTGGCGCGGCGTTTGGCGCGGCCATTGTGCGGGCGCAGCAGCTCATGCACGGCAAAACCAGCGTCATCACCACCACCCAAGAGGGCGTGTTTGCCGGGCTGCCCCGGCAGTTCACGGTGAACCGCTACCACTCGCTGGCCATCGACCGCCCCACCTGCCCGGGCTGCCTGAAGATCACCGCCCAGACCGACGACGGCGAGATCATGGGCGTCAAGCACACCCAACTGCCCATCGAAGGCGTTCAATTTCACCCGGAAAGCATCCTGTCTGAGCACGGGCACGCCTTGCTGGGCAACTTCTTGAAGCCAGATTACTCTTGATTCAATAGCTGCTTGCGCTTGATTGACAAGGGCTAGAGGCAAATAATATGCAAAATATCCGACATCCGACCGTGGACCTGCGCAGCGACACTGTGACGCGCCCGACACCCGCCATGCGTGCGGCCATGGCTGCTGCCGAGGTGGGCGACGACGTGTTTGGCGACGACCCCACGGTGAACGCGTTGCAGGCGCGCATTGCCGCACTCACTGGCAAAGAAGCGGCGCTGTTCATGCCCAGCGGCACGCAAAGCAACCTGTGCGCCATCCTGGCGCACTGCGGGCGCGGCGACGAATACATCGTGGGCCAACACGCACACACTTACCGCTACGAAGCCGGTGGCGCTGCCGTGCTGGGTAGCGTGGTGCCGCAGCCGCTGGTGCAGGATGCTGGCGGGTTGATGTGCTTGGACGACATCGCCGCAGCGATCAAGCCCGACGACATCCACTTCGCCCGCACCCGCCTGCTGTGTCTGGAAAACACCTGGAACGGGCACCGCATGCCGATGGCCTACCTGGAGCAGGCCACCGGTCTGGCGCGCGATAAAGGCTTGGCGTGCCATCTGGATGGCGCACGGTTCTTCAACGCGGCGGTCGATCAGGCATGCGAGGTTTATAAGGAAAATATGCCTCCAGCCCTTGCCAATCAAGCGCAGGAAGCTATTGATTTTGAATTGGTCGTGCAACAGGCGCAGCGCATCGCGGGCTTGTTTGACAGCGTGTCGGTGTGCTTCAGCAAGGGGTTGGGCGCGCCGGTAGGCTCGGCCCTGTGCGGTTCGGCAGACTTGATCGAGCGCGCGCGGCGCATTCGCAAGATGGCGGGCGGCGGCATGCGCCAGGCGGGCATTCTGGCTGCCGGTGCGCTGCACGCGCTGGATCACCACGTGTTGCGGCTGGCCGACGACCACGCCAACGCCGAGCGGCTGGCTGCCGGTTTGCGCGGCATCTCCGGGCTGACGCTGCGCTCGGCCGCGACCAACATTGTGTTTGTTGATGTGGCCAACGGGCGCGGCCCTGCGCTGCTGGAATTTCTGAAAGCGCAAGGCGTACTGGCCACCGGGCTGATCGGGCTGCGTTTTGTCACGCACCTGGACGTGAGCGCGGCTGACGTGGACCATGCCGTGGCGTGCATCCGGCGGTTTTTTGCATGAAACTCCGCTGTCAAGTTTTATGGATGTCGATGGCAGTCGGGTTTAACCCGCAGCGCACGCCCGGTATCCGACTCCGCAAATGTCCCCCGGTGTACGCTACGCGCACACCTCCTCCTTTATTTTGCTGCGTCAGACACCGGGCGCACGCTACTAGCCAGTGTCAGTCCAGACTGGGCCTGAGGGTAGCTGAATGGGGGTTAGATCCCGATTCGGGCCCAAGAATTCAAGCTTGCCAGTACGGCATCACCGAAACGGGCTCTGACCCCCATTCTGCGGCTTGTACAGAACAGTGGTTTATCCAAACTCTCAACGGCTCTTTGCCACAGGTTTTCGCATGAACCTGCTGCCTGACACCCCACAGTTGCTGATGTTCATCGCGGCGGGCTGGCTACTCAACCTCACGCCCGGGCCGGACGTGCTGGTGATCGTTACGCAGGCGCTGCGCCACGGCGTGCGCGCCGGGCTGGCGACAGCGCTGGGCGTGGTGAGCGGCTGTTTTGTGCACGTGTTGCTGGCGGCGCTGGGGGTGGGCGCTTTGCTTGCCGCCTCGCACACAGCGTTTGGCGTGTTGAAGTGGGGCGGCGCACTGTATCTGCTGTGGGCTGGGTGGCGGTTGCTGCGATCCGCCCCTGAAAAAGCTATAGAGTTAAGAGCTGCCAGCCCAGAAGATATAAGGGCTAGAGGTATAAATAGCTTGAAGAAATCGTACGCGCGTGGGTTCTGGACTAACGTGCTCAACCCCAAGGTGGCGCTGTTTTTTTTGGCCTTTGTGCCGCAGTTCATCCCGGCGGATGCCGCCCACAAGACCCTGAGCTTTTTGCTGCTGGGGCTGCTGTTCAATGTCAATTCGCTGCCCGTCAATGTTGGCTACGCGGCGCTGGCGGGCTGGGCGGCACGCCGCCAGGCATTGGTGCAGCAGGCCATGCACCGGTTGGAGCGTGTGGCTGGGTTGATGTTTATCGGCTTTGGCGTGCGCCTGGCGCTGACCGACAATCCGGCGCCTTGACGACACCCGCGTTTTTGAATCTGATTTACCCGAGCAAAGGAGCATCATGACCCACCCGATCACCATCACCCCGCAAGAAGCACTGCTGCGCACCATCGAGCACCGCGAGATTTTTCATGACGAGATGCTGCATGTGATGCGCCAGATCATGGCCGGGGAGTGGAGCCCGGTGATGCTGGCGGCGTTCATTACCGGTTTGCGCGTCAAAAAGGAAACCATTGGCGAAATCACCGCCGCCGCGCAAGTCATGCGCGAAGTCTCCACCAAGGTGGAAGTGGCCGACAAAACGCATCTGGTGGACATCGTGGGCACCGGCGGCGACGGTGCGCACACCTTCAACATTTCCACCTGCGCCATGTTTGTCGCTGCCGCTGCGGGGGCCAAGGTCAGCAAGCACGGCGGGCGCGGTGTCAGTAGCAAGAGCGGCAGCGCGGATGTGATGGAGTCGCTGGGCGTCAACATCAACCTCAAGCCCGAAGCCATTGCCCAGTGCATTGCCGAGGTCGGCGTGGGCTTCATGTTTGCGCCCAATCATCATCCGGCCATGAAAAACGTGGCACCGATTCGCCGTGAACTGGGCGTCAAGACCATTTTCAACATCCTGGGGCCGCTGACCAATCCGGCCGGTGCACCCAATATCTTGATGGGCGTGTTCCACCCGGACCTGGTCGGCATTCAGGTGCGCGCGCTGGAGCGCCTTGGCGCCGAGCACGCGCTGGTGGTCTATGGGCAAGACGGCATGGACGAAGTGTCACTGGGTGCGGCCACGCTGGTGGGCGAGCTCAAAGGCGGGCAAGTGACCGAATACGCCATCCACCCTGAAGACTATGGCCTGGCCATGGTCAGCAACCGCGCGCTCAAGGTAGCGTCGCCTGAGCAGTCGCGCGCCATGCTGCTCGGCGTGCTGGACAACCAAGACGGCCCGGCCAAAGAGACTGTGGTGTTCAATGCCGGCGTGGCGCTGTACGCAGCCAATGTGGCTAATTCGATTCAAGCCGGTATCCAGCAAGCGCGAACAGCTATTGAATCAGGAGCATCTAAGGCCAAGCTTGAAGCGCTGGTCAGCGTGGCGCACCGTTTGGCGGGGGTTTGACATGGCGTGGTTGCATGCGGATGGCGCGGGCATCGCGCTGGGAATTTCTGCCCTGTTTTTGCTGGCTGCGGTACTGATGCACCGGGTGATCCGCAAGGTATTGATGGCGCCAGCGCCACTGTCGTCTGACGCCGCTGCCCAGACCCCTGTTGCCCCACAGGAGTCGCGCCATGTCTGACATTCTGCAAAAAATTTGCGCGGTCAAGCACCAGGAGGTGGCTTCGGCGCGCAAGCGCAAGTCGCTGGAGGCGGTGCGGGCGGACGCGGAAAGCCGCGTGCTCACGCGCGACTTTGAGGGCGCTTTGCGCGCCAAGATCGCCGCCGGTCGTCCGGCGGTGATTGCCGAAATCAAGAAAGCCAGCCCAAGCAAAGGGGTGTTGCGTGAGGATTTCATCGTTGCTGATATCGCGCAAAGCTACGCCGAGTTGGGCGCGGCGTGCCTGTCGGTGCTAACCGATCAGCAATTTTTTCAGGGCTGCGTGGACTACCTCAAGCAGGCGCGCGCGTCGTGCCCGCTGCCGGTGTTGCGCAAGGACTTCATGGTCGATGCGTATCAGATTTACGAGTCGCGCAGCGTCGGTGCCGACGCCGTGTTGTTGATCGCCGCGTGTCTGGACGACGCGCAACTGCGCGACTTTGAGCAGATCGCGCGGGGCCTGGACATGGCCGTGCTGGTGGAGGTGCACGACGCGACCGAGCTCGAGCGCGCGCTCAAATTGCAGACGCCGCTGATCGGCGTGAACAACCGCAACCTGAAGACCTTTGAAGTGTCGCTCGACACCACGCTGACGCTCAAGCAAGCCATTCCGGCGGACCGCGTGCTGGTGTGCGAAAGCGGCATCCACACGCGCGACGACGTGCTGCGCATGGGCGCGGCCGGGGTGCATGCGTTTCTGGTCGGTGAGGCGTTTATGCGCGCGCCCGACCCCGGGCAGGCGTTGGCAGAACTTTTTGCTTAATGTGAAACGTGGGTCTGAAACTGCCAGTCCCCACCCCTACCCTCCCCCAGCGGGGGAGAGAGTCATACCAGCGACAGGCAGTCCGGTTGTTGCTCCTTCCCGCCTTTGGGGGAAGACTGGGATGGGGGCTTGCACCTTGCACTGTTTCATCATTTTGGGTGGCTGGGCTGCCATGAAAAATAGTTAGTGCTGTGCAGAATATGGTGGACGAAGGCCAACGTGCCGATCAACTGAGCAGTGCTGACCCGACCTTGTGGCCGGTGACGCCGGGCTGGCAGCCGCTGGCGGACGCGTTTTTCCAGTCGCCGGGTGGGCGGCAGTTGTGTGCTTTTTTGCGTCAGCGGCTGGACGCCGGGGCGGTAATTTTTCCGCCGCAGCCGTTGCGTGCGCTGCAATTGACGCCGCCCGAGGCGGTGCGCGTGGTGATTCTGGGGCAGGATCCGTACCACGGCCGAGGTCAAGCTGAAGGGCTGGCGTTTTCGGTGCCGCCCGGGGTGGCGTTGCCGCCATCTTTACGCAATATTTTCAAGGAGTTAGAGCGCGATCTGGGCACGCCACCACCCACTTTTCCGAACCCTGGCGGCTGTCTGGCGAACTGGGCACGCCATGGTGTGTTGCTGCTCAACACCTGTCTGACGGTGGAAGAAGGCCAGCCCGCCAGCCACGCCGGAAAGGGTTGGGAGCAGCTCACCGACGCCGTCATCCTTGACGTGTCGCGCCGCTGCGCCAACCTCGTTTTCATGCTCTGGGGCAGTCATGCCCAGAGCAAGCGCGCACTGATCGACGCTCGCGCTCACCTTGTGCTGTGTGCCAACCACCCGTCGCCGCTGTCAGCGCTACGCCCGCCGGTGCCGTTTATCGGCTGTGGCCATTTTTCAAAGGTTCGGGCCTGGCGTGATGCGCATGTTGCACCAAAACAGGGCAAATAGATCGTCTAGCGACGTGTTAGGACGACAAAATCCTGCGCTGCGCTTTGATTTTTAAAACTTCGTGGCATAATCCCGCGTTCACTTGAGGAGAGGTGGCCGAGTGGTTAATGGCAGCAGACTGTAAATCTGCCCTCTTACGAGTACGGTGGTTCGAATCCACCCCTCTCCACCAGTGATACGAATTTGATGCAGTGCGCAGGGGCCAGGACGCTGACAGGTTGACCGGTTCAGCTTAGAGGCGGGAGTAGTTCAATGGTAGAACCCTAGCCTTCCAAGCTAATGACGCGGGTTCGATTCCCGTCTCCCGCTCCAGTGTGCTGCACGCTCGTCGGTTGACATTGCCCATTTGGCTCAGTGGCAGAGCACTCCCTTGGTAAGGGAGAGGTCCCGGGTCCGATTCCCGGAATGGGCACCATGGTTTGTTTTTAGGTTTGACAGTTCCTTTCTTTTCGGAGTCACAAAATGGCAAAAGAAAAATTCGCCCGTACCAAGCCCCACGTGAACGTGGGCACCATCGGTCACGTTGACCACGGCAAGACCACGCTCACTGCGGCCATCACCACGGTGCTGGCGGCCAAATTCGGTGGCTCGGCCAAAGCCTACGACCAGATCGACGCAGCCCCGGAAGAAAAAGCGCGCGGCATCACCATCAACACCGCGCACGTCGAATACGAAACCGCCAACCGCCACTACGCCCACGTGGACTGCCCCGGCCACGCCGACTACGTCAAAAACATGATCACCGGCGCGGCCCAAATGGACGGCGCCATCCTGGTCGTGTCCGCCGCTGACGGCCCCATGCCGCAAACTCGCGAACACATCCTGCTGGCGCGCCAAGTGGGCGTGCCCTACATCATCGTCTACCTGAACAAGTGCGACATGGTGGATGACGCCGAACTGCTCGAACTGGTTGAAATGGAAGTACGCGAACTGCTCGACAAATACGACTTCCCCGGCGACGACACCCCCATCATCCACGGCTCGGCCAAACTCGCCATGGAAGGCGACAAAGGCGAACTCGGCGAAGGCTCCATCATGAAGCTCGCAGACGCGCTGGACAGCTACATCCCGACGCCAGAGCGCGCCATCGACGGCGCCTTCCTGATGCCCGTGGAAGACGTCTTCTCCATCTCCGGTCGCGGCACCGTGGTGACAGGCCGGGTGGAACGCGGTGTCATCAAAGTCGGCGAAGAAATCGAAATCGTCGGCATCCACGACACCCAGAAAACCACCTGCACCGGCGTTGAAATGTTCCGCAAACTGCTCGACCAAGGCCAGGCTGGCGACAACGTCGGCGTGCTGCTGCGCGGCACCAAGCGCGAAGACGTACAACGCGGCCAAGTGCTGTGCAAACCCGGCTCGATCAAGCCGCACACCCACTTCACCGGCGAAGTCTATGTACTCTCCAAAGACGAAGGTGGCCGTCACACGCCGTTCTTCAGCAACTACCGCCCGCAGTTCTACTTCCGCACCACCGACGTCACCGGTGCCATCGAACTGCCTGAAGGCAAGGAAATGGTCATGCCCGGCGACAACGTGAGCATCACCGTCAAGCTGATCGCCCCGATCGCCATGGAAGAAGGCCTGCGCTTTGCCATCCGCGAAGGCGGCCGTACCGTAGGCGCCGGTGTGGTGGCCAAGGTGATAGCCTGAGATTTTGCGGGACAGACCGCAGCTACGCGCAAGCGAGCCAGCTCTGTCCTCAACTGATTAGAAAGAGCGAAAAAAAGATACGTAGGGGCATAGCTCAATTGGCAGAGTGTCGGTCTCCAAAACCGAAGGTTGTAGGTTCGATTCCTACTGCCCCTGCCACCTGACACCGATGCCAGGTGGTTTTAGAGCCCGCCGTGACAACGGTGGGCTTATGCGTCTGTAGGGCATCTCTGCAAAACGCCGATTAACGAGTGCAAGTTTTATTGAACATGGCTACTTCTCAAATTCAAACAGTCAATACGACGGCAGACAAGGCCAAGCTGGCTGCGGCCGCTGCACTGGTTGGCGTGGCGTTAGTGGCCTATTACGCGCTGGGCAAGCAGGGCTCGCTTTTTCAGTGGCTGGGTTTGCTGGCGGGGCTGGCGGTTGCGGTCGTTGTTTTTCTGACCTCGGAGCCGGGAAAAACCTTGCTGGCGTTCGGGCAAGAATCAACCAAGGAAGTTAAAAAAGTAGTCTGGCCGGCGCGCAAAGAGGCGGTCCAGATGACACTGTATGTGTTTGGTTTTGTGGTCATCATGGCGTTTTTCCTCTGGCTCTCTGACAAGACGCTTGAGTGGTTCATTTACGACCTGATCCTGGGATGGAAGAAATAATGACCGACGAAGTAGAAACCACCGAAGAGAGCCTGCCGTCTGCAACGCAGACGTTGGCCACGCCGTCAGCCAACCCGGATCTGCGCTGGTACGTCGTCCATGCCTATTCTGGCATGGAAAAAACGGTGGAGCGCAACATCATCGAACGCATTAACCGCTCGGGCATGCAGTCCAAGTTCGGACGCGTATTGGTGCCGGTGGAAGAGGTCGTTGAAATCAAAAACGGCCAAAAGCGCACGACAGAGCGCAAGTTTTTTCCTGGGTATGTGCTGGTCGAAATGATCATGGACGACGACACCTGGCACCTGATCAAACACACCAACAAGGTGACTGGCTTTGTGGGTGGCGGCAAGATGCGACCGTCGCCCATTTCTGAAGCCGAGGTGATGAAGATCGTCAATCAGATGCAGGAAGGCACCGACAAGCCGCGTCACAAGGTAGAGTTTGTGGTGGGCGAGTACGTGCGCGTCAAAGAGGGCCCGTTTGCGGACTTCAATGGCACGGTGGAAGAAGTCAATTACGAGAAGAGCAAAGTGCGCGTGGCGGTGACGATTTTCGGTCGCGCAACACCGGTTGAGCTTGAATTTTCACAGGTGGAGAAAACCTAACGTATTCATTTGCGGGTCAGACCACTTGCGCAGCAATGTGCTCTGACCCCAACAAACTTGATATTTGCGGGACAGACCAAGGCTACACGCAGTGAGCTTGCTCTGTCCTCAACTGATTAGGAAGTGGTTCGTGTTTTCCGACTCGGCACGAACCGAATTGAGATGAGTCGTTAACCACGGGGAGCCGCGATCGGCACAGGGCTGGTCAAGGCGTTGTAACCCGCTAGGAGTTAAACCATGGCGAAAAAAATCGTCGGTTTTGTCAAGCTGCAAGTACCAGCGGGCAAAGCCAATCCATCCCCCCCGATCGGCCCGGCACTGGGTCAGCGCGGCTTGAACATCATGGAGTTTTGCAAGGCGTTCAACGCGCAAACCCAAGGTGTTGAGCCCGGTCTGCCGCTGCCGGTGGTGATCACCGCGTTTGCCGACAAGAGCTTCACCTTTGTCATCAAGTCGCCGCCGTCGTCGGTGCTGATCAAGAAGGCCGCCAAGATCGACAAGGGCTCACCCGTGGCCAACAAGACCAAGGTGGGCAAGGTGACCCGTGCCCAACTTGAAGAAATTGCCAAGACCAAGATGAAGGATCTGACTGCCGCCGACATGGACGCAGCGGTGCGCACCATCGCCGGTTCTGCCCGTTCCATGGGCGTGACTGTGGAGGGCGTGTAAATGACCCAACTGACCAAAAAACAAAAAGCCTTGCAAGGCAAGGTTGACAGCAGCAAGCTCTACGCTGTGGCCGACGCGTTGGCGCTGGTCAAGGAATGCGCCACTGCCAAGTTTGACGAATCGATCGACGTTGCAGTGCAACTCGGTATTGACGCCAAAAAGTCGGACCAGGTGGTGCGTGGCGCGGTGGTGCTGCCCAATGGCACTGGAAAAACCAAGCGAGTGGCCGTGTTCGCGCAGGGCGCCAAGGCCGAAGAAGCCAAAGCTGCTGGCGCCGACATCGTCGGCATGGACGACCTGGCAGCCCGCGTCAAGGCCGGCGACATGCCGTTTGACGTGGTGATTGCCGCGCCGGATGCGATGCGTGTGGTGGGTACCCTGGGTCAGATCCTGGGCCCGCGCGGCTTGATGCCCAACCCCAAGGTGGGTACGGTCACGCCCGATGTGGCCGGAGCCGTGCGCAATGCCAAGGCAGGTCAGGTGCAGTTTCGTGTGGACAAGGCCGGTATTGTGCATTCAACCATTGGTCGTCGCTCTTTTGATGCTGACAAATTGCAGGGTAACCTGGTTGCTTTGGTTGACGCGCTGACCAAGGCCAAGCCCGCTACCAGCAAGGGACAGTTTTTACGCAAGCTGGCGGTGTCGAGCACCATGGGTGTGGGCGTGCGCGTTGATATGCAGACGCTGAGCGCTTGAGACAAAGAATTGGGCTTGCCCGTAAGGTAAGCCTGACGTGTGGTGGGTTGTGGGCTTGTTCAAACACGCCTGCAAGCCATCCAAGACCGTTGGCGTGCTGTCTGTCTGACAGATAGGCACTTAATAAGACAAGCCAACGCAGATGGCGATCCCGCTGCCAAAGAGTTGAAAGATTTCTTGACAGTTGGTCGCTGACATAAGGCGTGGACAGAGGTGGTTTTAACGGGCCGCCAAAAGACACATATTGAAGGAGTAGACCTTGAGTTTGAATCGCAGTGAGAAAGAAGCGGTCATCGGTGATGTGACTGGCCTCGCCGCCAAAGCTCAAACGCTCGTGATGGCGGAATACCGGGGTATTACGGTGGCCGACATGACCAAATTGCGCTCAACCGCGCGCAGCAACGGTGTCAGTCTGAGCGTGTTGAAAAACACGCTGGCACGCCGCGCTGTGGCGGGGAGTGGCTTTGAGGTGGTGTCGGACATGATGACCGGTCCGCTGATCTATGGCTTTTCCGAAGATGCAGTGGCCGCCGCCCGCGTGGTGGCCGAGTTTGCGAAGACCAATGAAAAACTGGTGATTCGCGGCGGCGCATACGGCGGCAAGGCTCTGGACGTCAACGGCGTGAAGCAATTGGCAAGCATCCCTTCCAAAGAAGTGTTGCTGGCGCAGTTGCTGGGCTTGATGCAGTCCCCCATTTCGCGCACCGCGCGGGTGTTGGCCGCTTTGGCAGAGCAAAAAGGCGGTGGTGCAGCAGAAGTGCCCGCCGAGGCTGTTGCGGCATAACGCCAGCAATGCATAGAAATCAATCAATTGTTAGGAAATTAAAATGGCATTCGATAAAGACGCATTTTTGACCGCGCTCGACAGCATGACGGTCATGGAACTCAACGACCTGGTGAA
>PCUV01000116.1:83305-98368 GCA_002786915.1 Comamonadaceae bacterium CG12_big_fil_rev_8_21_14_0_65_59_15
CGCTGCCGTGGTCGAAGAAAAGACCGAATTCAACGTGGTGCTGCTGGAAGCGGGTGCCAACAAGGTGTCGGTCATCAAGGCGGTGCGCGAAATCACCGGTCTGGGCTTGAAGGAAGCCAAGGACATGGTCGATGGCGCTCCGAAGAACGTCAAGGAAGGCGTGTCCAAGGCTGACGCCGACGCCGCCCTGAAGAAACTGGTGGATGCAGGTGCCAAGGCCGAACTCAAGTAATTGAGCGCAGTCACAGGGCTGGAGTGCCATCAAAGGCCTCCAGCCTTTGATGTTTCTGAAGAACACACCGTCAAGCGCTTGGTACCAGCGTTTGACAGTGTCTTCTCACCCCGACAGAAGAAGATGCCTTGGTTCGGGTCGCATGCAAGGTGCGACCGTCCGCCATTGATTGGTAGCGGCCAATCGCCAAGAAAACAGTCGCCCAGGACCCACCGTGGTTCCTCAGTTGCCCGGAGAATTCATGGCTTACTCATACACCGAACGCAAACGGATTCGTAAAAGTTTTGGCAGTCGCGACAGCGTGCTGGAAATCCCCTACCTGCTACAGATGCAAAAAGACGCCTACACGGCGTTTTTGCAGGCTGACGTGGCTCCCAAGCAGCGAACTGTTGCGGGCTTGCAGGCCGCATTTACCGCCGCCTTCCCGATCGTCTCGCACAACGGTTTTGTCGAGATGAAGTACCTCGAGTACAGCCTGGCCAAGCCGGCTTTTGACGTGCGTGAGTGCCAGACACGGGGCTTGACCTACGCCTCTGCTGTGCGCGCCAAGGTGCAGTTGATCATTTATGACCGCGAGGCTTCCACGTCGCAAAACAAGGTGGTCAAGGAAGTCAAGGAGCAAGAGGTCTATATGGGTGAAGTGCCCTTGATGACCGACAAGGGCTCTTTTGTGGTGAATGGCACAGAGCGCGTCATCGTGAGCCAGTTGCACCGCTCTCCGGGCGTGTTTTTTGAGCACGACAAGGGCAAGACGCACAGTTCAGGCAAGCTGCTTTTTTCCGCGCGCATCATTCCTTACCGTGGTTCCTGGCTCGACTTTGAGTTCGATCCCAAAGATCTGCTGTACTTCCGCGTGGACCGTCGCCGCAAGATGCCGGTCACTATTTTGCTCAAGGCCATTGGCCTGAACAACGAATCGATTCTGGCCAACTTCTTTGTGAACGACAACTTCCGCCTGATGGACAGCGGCGCGCAAATGGAATTTGTGGCCGAGCGTCTTCGCGGCGAGGTAGCGCGCTTTGACATTACCGACAAGAGTGGCAAAGTGATTGTTGTGAAAGAAAAACGCATTACCGCACGTCACACGCGCGAGCTGGAGCAGTCTGGCACCACACACATCTCGGTGCCAGAAGACTTCCTGATTGGCCGCGTGGTTGCGCGCAATGTGGTGGACGCCGAAACTGGTGAGATCCTGGCCAAGGCCAACGAAGAGCTGACCGAAGTGTTGCTCAAGAAGCTGCGCAGCGCCGGTGTACAGGAACTGGCCTGTATCTACACCAACGAACTCGACCAAGGCGCCTACATCTCGCAAACGCTGCATACCGATGAAACGGCAGATGAGTTTGCTGCGCGTGTGGCCATTTATCGCATGATGCGCCCTGGTGAACCGCCCACGGAAGACGCGGTGCAAGCGCTGTTCCAACGCCTGTTTTACAACCCCGACACTTACGACCTGTCGCGCGTGGGCCGCATGAAGTTCAACGCCAAAATGGGTCGCCCCGAATCGACTGGCCCGATGGTGCTGACCAACGAAGACATTCTGAGCGTGGTCAAGATTCTGGTGGATCTGCGTAACGGTCATGGTGAAGTGGACGATATTGACCACCTGGGCAACCGGCGTGTGCGTTGTGTCGGTGAACTGGCAGAAAACCAGTACCGCGTGGGTTTGGCGCGCATTGAAAAGGCCGTCAAAGAGCGCCTGGGTCAGGCCGAACAAGAACCCCTGATGCCGCACGATCTGATCAATAGTAAGCCGATCAGTGCCGCGCTGAAAGAGTTTTTTGGCGCCAGCCAGCTCAGCCAGTTCATGGACCAGACCAACCCGTTGTCCGAGATCACCCACAAGCGCCGCGTGTCGGCCCTTGGCCCGGGTGGTCTGACGCGCGAGCGCGCTGGCTTTGAGGTGCGCGACGTGCACGTCACCCATTACGGCCGTGTCTGTCCCATTGAAACCCCTGAAGGCCCGAACATCGGCCTGATCAACTCGCTGGCGCTGTACGCGCGCCTGAACGACTACGGGTTTATTGAAACCCCGTATCGCCGTGTGGTGGACAGCAAGGTCACGATGGACATCGACTATTTGTCGGCCATTGAAGAAGGCAAGTTTGCCATTGCGCAGGCCAACGCCACGCTGGACAAAGATGGTCGCCTTACGGGTGATCTGGTGTCGGCGCGTGAGGCCGGCGAAACCATCATGGTCACGCCCGATCGCATCCAATACATGGACGTGTCGCCCGCGCAGATCGTGTCGGTAGCGGCGTCGCTGGTGCCGTTCCTGGAGCACGACGACGCCAACCGCGCCTTGATGGGCGCCAACATGAGCCGCCAGGCCGTGCCGGTGCTGCGCCCCGAAAAACCGATGGTCGGCACCGGCATCGAGCGCGTGGCCGCAGTGGACTCTGGCACCGTGGTGGTGGCCAACCGGGGTGGTGTGGTGGACTATGTTGACGCCACACGGGTGGTGATTCGCGTCAACGACGCCGAAGCGCAAGCGGGTGAAGTGGGTGTCGATATCTACAACCTGATCAAGTACCAGCGCTCCAACCAGAACACCAACATTCACCAGCGCCCGGTGGTCAAGAAGGGCGACAAGCTGGCCAAGGGTGATGTGATCGCTGACGGCGCTTCCACCGACCTGGGTGAACTGGCGCTGGGTCAGAACATGCTCATCGGCTTCATGACCTGGAACGGTTACAACTTCGAAGACTCCATTTTGATCAGCGAACGTGTCGTGGCCGAAGACCGCTACACCTCGATCCACATTGAAGAACTGGTGGTGATGGCGCGCGACACCAAGCTGGGTGCCGAAGAAATCACGCGCGACATTCCCAACTTGGCCGAGCAGCAGCTCAACCGGCTGGACGAGTCTGGCATCATTTACGTGGGTGCCGAGGTGCAGCCCGGCGACGTGCTGGTGGGCAAGGTCACGCCCAAGGGTGAAACCACCTTGACGCCTGAAGAGAAATTGCTGCGCGCCATCTTTGGCGAAAAAGCTAGCGACGTCAAAGACACCTCGCTGCGCGTTGAGCAAGGCTCGCAAGGCATGGTGATCGACGTGCAGGTGTTTACCCGCGAAGGCATTGTGCGTGATCGCCGCGCGCAGCAGATCATCGACGACGAACTCAAACGCTTTCGGCTGGATTTGAATGACCAGATCCGGATCGTGGAGGCTGACGCGTTTGACCGCATCGAGAAACTGCTGGTTGGCAAGCCGGCCAATGGCGGACCGCAAAAGCTGGTCAAAGGCAGCAAGATCGACAAGGCCTATCTGGCCAGCCTCGATAAGTTTCACTGGTTTGACGTGCGTCCGGCTGACGACGCGGTGGCCGCGCAACTGGAAAGCATCAAGAATTCGCTCGATCAAACGCGGCACAATTTTGACCTGGCGTTTGAAGAAAAGCGAAAGAAGCTCACGCAGGGCGACGATTTGCCCGCAGGCGTGCTCAAGATGGTCAAGGTGTATGTGGCCGTCAAACGCCACCTGCAACCCGGCGACAAGATGGCCGGGCGCCACGGCAACAAGGGCGTGGTGTCCAAGATCGTACCGGTGGAAGACATGCCGCACATGGCCGACGGCACGCCATGTGACATCGTGTTGAACCCGCTGGGCGTGCCCTCGCGGATGAACGTCGGTCAGGTGCTTGAAGTCCACCTGGGTTGGGCTGGCAAGGGCATCGGGCAGCGCATCGGTGACATGCTGCAAGCTGAGGCGCGCGTGGCCGAATTGCGCCAGTTCCTCGACGAGATATACAACACGTCTGGGCGCAAAGAAGACCTGAGCCAGCTCAGCGACGACCAGGTGCTGGAGATGGCGCAAAACCTCACCACCGGCATGCCGTTTGCCACGCCTGTGTTTGATGGTGCCACCGAAGACGAAATCCGCGCCATGCTCAAGCTGGCGTTCCCGGATGACGTTGCCAAACTCAAGGGCCTCACCGAAACACGCACGCAGGCCTGGTTGTACGACGGGCGCACGGGCGACCGCTTTGAACGCCCGGTCACCATCGGCTACATGCACTACCTCAAGTTGCACCACCTGGTGGACGACAAGATGCACGCGCGTTCCACTGGCCCGTACAGCCTGGTCACGCAGCAGCCGCTGGGCGGCAAGGCGCAGTTTGGTGGCCAGCGCTTCGGTGAAATGGAAGTGTGGGCGCTGGAAGCCTATGGCGCGGCCTACACCTTGCAGGAAATGCTCACCGTCAAGTCTGACGACGTGCAGGGCCGCACCAAGGTGTATGAGAGCATTGTCAAGGGCGAGCACAGCATCGAAGCGGGTATGCCCGAGTCGTTCAACGTGCTGGTCAAGGAAATTCGCTCGCTCGGACTGGACATTGAACTTGAACGCGGTTAATCCCCCCCCCTGTGCCGCTTTGCGGCTTCCCCCCAGGGGGACAACACCAGCGGCCCGGCAAAGCCGGTTCCGCGGTGTTCTCGGTCAATCATTCTGCACCCAGTGTTGCATCAAGAAATAAAGGAAGTTCGAAATGAAATCATTACTCGACCTGTTCAAGCAATTCACGCCCGACGAGCATTTTGAGGCCATCAAGATTGGCATGGCTTCGCCCGAAAAGATCCGTTCCTGGTCTTTCGGCGAGGTCAAAAAACCAGAAACCATCAACTATCGCACGTTCAAGCCCGAGCGTGACGGTCTGTTCTGTGCCAAGATTTTTGGCCCTATCAAAGACTATGAATGCCTGTGCGGCAAGTACAAGCGCTTGAAACATCGCGGCGTGATCTGCGAAAAATGCGGCGTTGAAGTGACGCAAACCAAAGTGCGCCGCGAGCGCATGGGCCACATCGACCTGGCCGCACCGTGTGCGCACATCTGGTTCCTCAAGAGCCTGCCCAGTCGCCTGGGTCTGGTACTGGACATGACCCTGCGCGACATCGAGCGCGTGCTGTACTTTGAAGCCTATGTGGTCACCGACCCCGGCATGACCAACCTGAAGAAATTCAGCATCATGTCTGAAGACGACTTCGACGCCAAATTCAAGGAATACGGCGACGAATTTCAGGCCAAGATGGGTGCCGAAGGCGTGAAGGAATTGCTGCAAAACCTTGACATCGAAGCCGAGATCGAAAAACTGCGTAACGACCCCACCGGCTCCGAGCTCAAGATCAAGAAGAACACCAAGCGCCTTAAATTGCTCGAGGCGTTCAAGAAGTCGGGCATCAAACCCGAGTGGATGGTGCTTGACGTGCTGCCCGTGCTGCCGCCCGACCTGCGTCCGCTGGTGCCCCTGGACGGTGGCCGTTTTGCCACCTCCGATCTGAACGACCTGTACCGCCGCGTCATCAACCGCAACAGCCGCCTGCGCCGCTTGCTGGAACTGAAGGCGCCCGAGATCATCGCGCGCAATGAAAAGCGCATGTTGCAAGAAGCGGTGGACAGCCTGCTCGACAACGGCCGTCGTGGCAAGGCCATGACCGGCGCCAACAAGCGCGCGCTCAAGTCGCTGGCCGACATGATCAAGGGTAAGGGCGGACGTTTCCGTCAGAACTTGCTGGGCAAACGGGTGGACTATTCCGGCCGTTCGGTGATTACCGTCGGCCCCACGCTCAAGCTGCACCAGTGCGGTCTGCCCAAGCTGATGGCGCTGGAATTGTTCAAGCCGTTCATCTTTGCGCGGCTGGAAGCCATGGGCATTGCCACCACCATCAAGGCGGCCAAAAAAGAAGTCGAAACCGGCACGCCGGTGGTGTGGGACATTCTGGAAGAAGTCATCAAAGAGCACCCGATCATGCTCAACCGCGCGCCCACGCTGCACCGCCTGGGTATCCAGGCGTTTGAGCCCATTCTGATTGAAGGCAAGGCTCTTCAACTGCACCCATTGGTGTGCGCGGCGTTCAACGCCGACTTTGACGGTGACCAGATGGCCGTGCACGTACCGCTGTCGGTGGAGGCGCAAATGGAAGCGCGCACGCTGATGTTGGCCTCCAACAACGTGCTGTTTCCGTCCAATGGTGAGCCGTCGATCGTGCCGAGCCAAGACGTGGTGCTGGGTCTGTACTACACCACGCGCGACCGGATCAACGCCAAGGGCGAAGGGCTGATCTTTTCTGACGTGCAAGAAGTGCAACGCGCCTTTGACGCGGGTGAAGTCGAAATGTGCTCGCGCATCAACGTGCGTCTGACCGAGTACACCAAAGACAAGGAAACCGGCGCACTCACCGCCTCAACCAAGCTGTGGGAAACCACCGCAGGCCGGGCGCTGTTGTCTGAAATTTTGCCCAAGGGTCTGCCGTTTGCACTGATCAACAAGGCACTGAAAAAGAAAGAAATTTCGCGCCTGATTAACGCCTCGTTCCGCAAGTGCGGCCTGAAAGAAACCGTGGTGTTTGCCGACAAGTTGCTGCAATACGGCTTTAGGCTGGCCACGCGCGCGGGTATTTCGATCTCCATCGAAGACATGTTGGTGCCGGTCGAAAAACCCGGCATCATTGAGCGCGCCGAAGCCGAGGTGAAGGAAATCGCGCAGCAATACACCTCGGGCCTGGTGACTGCGGGTGAGCGCTACAACAAAGTGGTGGACATCTGGGGCAAGGCGGGCGACGAAGTGTCCAAGGTGATGATGGGCCGCTTGTCCAAGCAAAAGGTCATCGACCGCCATGGCAAAGAGGTGGACCAGGAGTCGTTCAACTCGATTTACATGATGGCCGACTCGGGCGCACGGGGTTCTGCAGCGCAGATTCGCCAGGTGGCCGGCATGCGCGGTCTGATGGCCAAGCCCGACGGCTCGATCATTGAGACGCCCATTACCGCCAACTTCCGCGAAGGCCTGAATGTGCTGGAGTACTTCATCTCCACGCACGGTGCGCGTAAGGGTCTGGCCGATACCGCGCTCAAGACCGCCAACTCGGGTTACCTCACGCGGCGTCTGGTGGACGTAACGCAAGACCTGGTGGTGACAGAGCAAGACTGCGGCACCCACGGCGGCTACCTGATGCGCGCCATCGTCGAAGGCGGTGAGGTGATCGAATCGTTGCGCGACCGCGTGCTGGGTCGCTCCACGGCCGATGACGTTCTGCATCCCGAAACCCAGGCCGTGTTGGCGCCGGCGGGCACCATGCTCGACGAAGATCTGATCGAAGAACTCGAAGCCGCTGGTGTGGATGAGGTCAAGGTGCGCACTGCGCTGACGTGCGCTACACGCTTTGGTATCTGCGCGCGCTGCTATGGTCGCGACCTGGGCCGCGGCGGGCTGGTGAACATCGGCGAAGCGGTAGGCGTTATCGCTGCGCAGTCGATCGGCGAACCGGGCACGCAGCTGACCATGCGCACGTTCCACATTGGCGGTGCGGCGTCTCGTGCCGCGATCGCCTCCAGTGTGGAAGCCAAGTCCAACGGCAGCATCGGGTTCAACGCCACGATGCGCTACGTGACCAACGGCAAGGGTGAACTGGTGGTGATCTCGCGCTCGGGTGAAATCGTCATTCACGACGAACACGGCCGTGAGCGTGAGCGCCATAAAGTGCCGTACGGCGCGGTGCTGACGATCAAGGCTGACCAGACCATCAAGGCCGGCACCATCCTCGCCAATTGGGACCCGCTGACGCGCCCAATCATTACCGAATACGCTGGCAAGGCGCAGTTTGAAAATGTCGTGGAAGGCCTCACGGTTGCCAAGCAGGTCGATGAAGTGACCGGCCTGAGCACTCTGGTGGTGATCGACCCCAAACACCGTGGCTCGGCCAAGGTGGTGCGCCCGTTGGTCAAGCTGATCGACGCTTCTGGCAACGAGGTCAAAATTCCGGGTACCGACCATTCCGTGACCATCGGTTTCCCGATTGGTGCGCTGGTACAGGTGCGCGACGGTCAAGATGTGGGCCCGGGCGAAGTGCTGGCGCGCATCCCGGTGGAAGGCCAGAA
Source organism: Comamonadaceae bacterium CG12_big_fil_rev_8_21_14_0_65_59_15 (assembly GCA_002786915.1). GTDB lineage: Bacteria > Pseudomonadota > Gammaproteobacteria > Burkholderiales > Burkholderiaceae_C > Rhodoferax. The sequence goes on from PCUV01000116.1 coordinate 91,411, forward strand.
AACGCGCGACATTACCGGCGGTCTGCCGCGTGTGGCCGAGCTGTTTGAAGCGCGCAGCCCCAAAGACAAGGGCGTGCTGGCCGAAATGACTGGCACCATCTCTTTTGGCAAGGAAACCAAGGGCAAGTTGCGCCTACAGATTACCGACCCCGAAGGCAAGGTGTGGGAAGAACTGGTGCCCAAAGAAAAGAACATCCTGGTGCACGAAGGCCAGATCGTCAACAAGGGCGAATCGGTGGTAGACGGCCCGGCCGACCCGCAAGACATCCTGCGCCTGCTGGGTGCCGAAGAACTGGCGCGCTACATCGTTGACGAAGTGCAAGACGTCTATCGCCTGCAAGGTGTGAAGATCAACGACAAGCACATTGAAGTGATCGTGCGCCAGATGCTGCGCCGGGTGGTGGTGGAAAGTGCAGGCGACGCTAGCTACATCGTGGGCGAGCAGGTGGAGCGCTCAGAAATGCTCAACACCAACGACGCCCTGCGCGCCGAAGGCAAGCTGCCCGCCACCTTTACCAACTTGCTGCTGGGCATTACCAAGGCGTCGCTGTCCACCGACAGCTTTATCAGCGCCGCGTCGTTCCAGGAAACCACGCGCGTGCTGACAGAGGCGTCGATCATGGGCAAGCGTGACGAATTGCGTGGCCTGAAAGAAAACGTCATCGTCGGTCGACTCATTCCGGCCGGCACCGGCCTGGCCTACCACGAAGCGCGCAAGGTGCGTGAAAACATGGACGACGCCGAGCGCCGCGCCATTGCCGAGGCCGAGGCCGCCGAGCTGGCGGGCCAGAGCGAAGCCGAGCAAAGTGAAGACGCAGCGGCAGAATAAGCGCAAATAGCCATAAAAATAAAGGCGCCTCACGCTCTTTTTATAAGGGCCTGAGGCGTTTTTTTATTTGATATTGACCATGACCGAAGATGTTCGTCCGCCGCTATGGCGGCAATTGCAGCTAGTGGCTGCGCTGGTGCTGTCGGTACGCCAGGGACAGTCGGCAAGTGCCGCGTTGTCGTCGGTGGCCCCCGCCTTGCGCCCGGGTGTGCAAGCGTTGGGTTTTGCGGTGCTGCGTCATTTGGGGCGCGCCCAGGCGCTGCGCCAATTACTGGCGCCGCGCGCGCCCGCGCCCCGGCTGGACGCGTTGCTCTGCACCGCGCTGGCGTTGCTGTGGCAGACCGACAAGCCGCTCTACGACGCCTTTACGTTGGTGGATCAGGCGGTGAAAGCGGTCAAGCGCGACGCTCGGCTCAGGCCACAAGCGGGTTTTGTGAACGCGTGTCTGCGCGGTTTTTTGCGTGAGCGTGACGCGCTTTTGGCGCAGTCGCAGCGCGATCCGCTGGCGCGCTGGAACCACCCGCAGTGGTGGATTGAGCGCTTGCAACACGATTGGCCAGACCATTGGCAAGCCATTTTGTTGGCCGACGCACAACAGCCGCCGATGGTGTTGCGCGTCAACGCGCGCTGGGGCACGCCACAGGCGTATGTGGCGCAACTGCGCCAGGCCGGGCTGGACGGCAGCGTCTGTGCCCCGCAAGGGGTGCAATTGTCCGCGCCATGTCCGGTGCAGCAACTGCCCGGCTTTGCTCAAGGCTGGGTGTCGGTGCAGGACAGTGGCGCGCAGATCGCGGCTCCATTGCTGTTGGCGCAGTTGCCAGGCATCTCAGCAAAAGGCGCGCGCGTGCTCGACGCCTGCGCTGCGCCGGGTGGCAAAACGGCGCACCTGCTGGAGTTGTCAGACGCGGCAGTGACCGCGCTCGACATCGACCCGCTGCGCTGCCAGCGCATCCACCAGAATCTGGCACGCCTGGGTCTGGCGGCCACCGTACTCGCGGCCGACGCGGCCGACCCGCACGCTTGGTGGGACGGTGTGCCGTTTGACGCCATCTTGCTCGACGCCCCCTGTTCTGCCGCAGGTATTGTTCGGCGTCATCCCGACATCGTCTGGTTGCGTCGGCCCACAGATATTGAGCAGCTGGTGGCACAGCAAGCGCAACTGCTGGCGCGCCTGTGGCCGCTTCTTAGGCCGCGGGGGCACATGCTGTATTGCACCTGTTCGGTGTTTCGCGCCGAGGGGGCCGGGCAAGTCGCCGCGTTTCTTGCCAGCAACACCCAGGCGCGCCAGTTGCCAGCGCCGGGGCATTTGTTGCCCTGTATTGGTGAACCAGGCACCACATCGCATGACAATCTGGTCGGTGAGCACGATGGCTTTTATTACGCATTACTTCAAAAGACCAGCGCTTGACGCGCTTGCCGGGCTGCTGGCGCTGTTGCTGTGCGGGCCGGTGGCGTCTGTTTGGGCCGCGCCAGACGATGCACCCGCTTCCACTTGGCCGCTGCTACGCGTGGAGCGTGCAGACAACGCGCTATGGCTGTCCGCGCAATTTGACTTTGTTCTGCCCCCAGTGGTTGAAGATGCGCTGCAAAAAGGCATTCCGATCTATTTTGTGGCGCAGGCCGACCTGGTACGCCAGCGTTGGTACTGGATCAACCGCACGGTGGCGTCGGTGCAGCGTCGCGCCCGCTTGGCTTATCACCCGCTCACACGCCGCTGGCGTCTGAGCACAGGCACGCAAAGCGCGGCAGACGTTACCCCCGGACTCACACTGAGCCAGAACTTTGACACGCTGCCAGAGGCCATGGCTGCGGTGCGCCGCATTGTTCACTGGAAGTTGGCCGACGCCGCCAGCCTGGAGCCAGGAGCGCAGTACCGGGTGCAATTCAGTTTTGAGCTTGACACCAACGAACTGCCACGGCCCCTGCAAATTGGCACCCTGGGCCAGTCGGACTGGGTTGTCAATGTCTCGGCGGCTCTTGCGCTGGCTGATGAGTTAACGCGCTAATGGGCACCTCCACTGCGTTCACTCCCGACGTGCATACAAGCACGTCGTCGCTGCGTTGGATGATTGGTTTGGGCCTGACCGCCATGGCCGCCATGGGGCTGGTGCTGCTGTTTTTGCTCACCTTGGCCACCAGCAACCGCGACCTGTATGAGCGCAACTACGCGCTGCTGTTTGGCATCAACGTGGTGGTGGCCGCGCTGCTGTTGTTGGTGATTGTCTGGATTGCGTGGCGCCTGGCCAAGCGCTTGCGACAAAAAAAGTTTGGCAGCAGATTGCTGGTCAAGCTGGCCGCCGTGTTTGCGCTGGCCGGGTTTGCCCCCGGGGTCTTGATCTACGTGGTGTCGTACCAGTTTGTCTCGCGTTCAATCGAGAGCTGGTTTGACGTCAAGGTGGAGGGCGCGCTGGACGCCGGGCTGAACCTGGGGCGTTCCACGCTGGACGCACTTACATCCGACCTGTTGGGCAAAACCCGGGCTGCAGCAGCGCAATTGGCGGATGCCCCTGAAGCGTCAACCGCGCTGGCACTTGAGCGCGCACGCGACACCATGGGCGTGGATGACCTGAGCCTGTGGCGTGCGCCAGACCGCCTGTTGGCCAGTGCGGGCCAGTCACGCTACCAGATCACCACCGACCTGCCCACGCAGCAGCAGTTTCGCGCCGCGCGCGATCAGCGCGTGGTGACCTGGATCGAAGGTTTGGACGACGGTATCAACAGTGCAACGGGGGTGGCTCGCATCAAGGTCATGGTACTCGTGCAGGGTAGCGCAGCGGCGGCGTGGGGCGAACCACGCTACCTGCTGGCGGCCAAGACGCTACCGACCTCGTTGGTGGCCAACGCCAGCGCCGTAACACAGGCCTACCGTGAATACCAGGAGCGCGCCCTGGCGCGCGACGGTTTGCGCCGCATGTACATCGGCACCCTCACGCTGAGTCTGTTTTTGGCGGTGTTTGGCAGCGTGCTGCTGGCGGTGGTGCTGGGCAACCAGATTGCCCGCCCCCTGCTGGTGCTGGCCGACGGCGTGCGTGACGTGGCCGCCGGTGACCTGACCCCCAAGGCAGCGTTGCAGGGCCGCGACGAGCTGGACGGCCTGACACGCTCTTTTGCCGACATGACGCAACAGTTATTTGACGCACGCCAGGCGGTACAGACCAGCATGGAGCAGGTCAACGCCGCACGGGCCAATCTGCAAACTATTCTGGACAACCTGACCGCAGGCGTGCTGGTGCTGGGCGCAGACAGCACCATTGTGTCGTCCAACCCCGGCGCTACCCGCATCTTGAAGCTGCCCATGGCCGCGCTGACCGGGCAGCGCTTGTCTGACGTGCAAGGCTTGCAATCGTTTGGAGAAGCGGTACAGCAGCAATTTGACGGGTTTCTGGCGCGCGACGGCGAGCGCAGCATGGACCACTGGCAACAGTCGTTTGAGCTTGGCGTTACGCCCGCCGGGTCGGCCAAGGCCGCCACACAAGACATTGTGACGCTGGTGGCGCGTGGTGCTGAGTTGCCGGGCGCACAGCGTCTGCTGGTGTTTGACGATATTTCAGAAATCGTCTCGGCCCAGCGCGCTCAGGCCTGGGGCGAGGTGGCGCGCCGCCTGGCACATGAAATCAAGAACCCGCTCACGCCCATCCAGCTTTCAGCCGAACGGCTGGAGATGAAACTCAGTGGTAAGGTGGCGCCACCAGAGCAGGCCTTGTTGACGCGCTCGGTCAAGACCATTGTGGACCAGGTGGACGCCATGAAGCGCCTGGTCAATGAGTTTCGCGACTACGCGCGCCTGCCAGCCGCCGAGCTCAAACCGCTGAACCTGAACGTGTTGGTCACAGAGGTTCTGAATCTGTATGCCAATGATGCGACGCAAGTGACTGTGGTGCCCGAGCTTGACGAAGCCTGTCCTGCCATTTTGGGCGACGCGCAGCAGTTGCGCCAAGTGTTGCACAACCTGCTGCAAAACGCGCAGGACGCCGCCGCCAGTGCCGGCCATACAGATGCGGCGCATGCTGTGGTCATCCGCACCCAGTGGCAATCCGCAACGCGCAGGGTACGGTTGAGTGTGCTGGACTGCGGTACTGGCTTTACCGAAGCGATTCTCAAGCGTGCCTTTGAGCCCTATGTGACCACCAAAGACAAAGGAACCGGGCTGGGACTGGCGGTGGTCAAGAAAATTGCCGACGAGCACGGTGCGCGGGTGAACGTGAGCAACCGCACGGCAGATGAGCAGGTTGTGGGCGCGCAAGTGTCGTTATCATTCGCGACCGACACTCCAGCTAACCAGCACACCAGTTAACCAGATCAGGCGCACAGCGAAACATCAAAGCGAAACAGGGAAGCAGCAAACTATGGCAAACATCTTGGTGGTGGACGACGAGCTTGGCATTCGTGATTTATTGTGCGAAATCCTCAACGATGAGGGCCACACGGTGGACGTGGCTGAAAACGCAGCGCAAGCGCGTGCGGCACGGCTGGCCCTGTGCCCGGACCTGGTGCTGCTGGACATCTGGATGCCCGACACCGACGGAGTGACCTTGCTCAAGGAATGGTCGGGTGCGGGTTTGTTGACCATGCCGGTGATCATGATGAGTGGGCACGCCACCATCGACACAGCGGTGGAGGCCACCCGCATCGGCGCCATGGCCTTTCTTGAAAAACCCATCACGATGCAGAAGTTGCTCAAGGCGGTTGAGCAGGGGCTGACACGCAACTCACTGCGCAAAATGATGGCTAGTGCTGCGGCAGCGCCTACCCTACGCACAGGCACCGGCGCGCGGCAGACCGAGCCAACTTCTGCGCTACTGGAAGTGTCCGAGCAGGGCCCGCAAGCCACACGCAGCTTCATGCTCGACAAGCCCTTGCGCGAAGGTCGGGACGAATACGAGAAGGCCTATTTTGAATTTCACCTGGCCAAAGAAAATGGTTCCATGACCCGTGTATCAGAAAAAACCGGGCTGGAGCGCACCCACTTGTACCGCAAGCTCAAACAGCTGGGCGTCGATCTTTCTCGCGGCAAAAAAAGCTGACCAGCCTGCTATACTCTGCCGCCTTGGCCCGGTAGCTCAGTCGGTAGAGCAGAGGACTGAAAATCCTTGTGTCGGTGGTTCGATTCCGCCCCAGGCCACCAAGCTAGATAAGGAAAGCCCGCTATTTAAAACTTAGTGGGCTTTTTTGTTATGTGTCACTTGTAGGCAACCAGCCTGATGGAGCAGCATGAAGGGTTGACCTATGAGCGCGATGCTGCGCGCTGGGAGCCTTTTGCGATGCGCAGCTCTTACTTCGTCAACGAGCTGACCGATGACTTGTCCAAAGCGATGGTGAAAAGGATTCAAAACCGCTACGGCGTGGAAATCTGGCCATGGGAGCGTGCAGGATTTACTAACCATCAGGGAATTGACCCGTTGAAATCAAAATTGTCCGCGACGACCACAAAGTTTTGAAGGATTTTTTTATTCGCCGTTAGCCACAGATTATGCGCGTCAGGATCTTCCAAAAGCGCAATCAAAAGATAGCCGTGTCTCTTTCCGTCTGCATAGAGAAGATACCTATCACTCCTACGTCGCCATGGACGAACTGGTGGACGTCGCCAAAGTCGATCCCATTGTTGCCTGGCTTCTGATTCATTACTTGGAATAAGATGCACATGAAAAAGGCGACCATCGTCGCCCAACTTATTCTGACTGAACCAGTAATGACCATCTTCAGGGCCATTTTTCCATTCAACAAACTTCTGAATGAGTAGCGATTGCGCATGTGGGCCAACCGCCATCAATTGTGCTTGAAGCTGACTGGTAACGTGGACCTTCATCCACTTTGCTATTTCACGTTACGCAGCGGCCGTACGCTGCCATACATGTCCCGTGACTTCTGGATTGTGAACTGACCGGAAGTCGTGATGCCACTCAGAAATGACTCCTCATCCCTACTGAGCTTTGGTACGACACGCAAAGGTGCAGACAACACCCTGCTGGTTGTTTTGCGGCTTTTAAATACTGCGCTAGCAGATTTCTTCTTGGTTAACGGGCGACTGATGACGGTGTTCATGGGGAAAAGGATACCACAATTGTTGAAGAAAACCATTCGCAGCCTTGTCCAACGAGGTATGAGCCTGAACGGCTAGCGTATTTCCAC
>PCUV01000118.1:0-335 GCA_002786915.1 Comamonadaceae bacterium CG12_big_fil_rev_8_21_14_0_65_59_15
GGTTGAGATGCGTGTTTGACATGTCGTTGCTGACGATGACTGCGGGCCGGGTCTTGCGGATTTCACCCCCTTTGGCAGGATCAAAATCCACCCACCACACTTCACCACGTTTCATGACTGCACCTGATGGATGTCACCTATCAGCGCCTCGCTCCATGCCAATGCATCTTGCTCGCGCGCCACGTCTTGACCCATGGCCTGATAACCGGCCGACAAATCGTCACCCAGCACATGCGGGCGAGCTAGCCGCTCAAGAAAAGCGCTGATTTTGCGACGGCCTACCACACGCACCAGCCCCTCGTAAACCACTTCGTCCATGGTGATGGTCATTCTTT
>PCUV01000118.1:370-19831 GCA_002786915.1 Comamonadaceae bacterium CG12_big_fil_rev_8_21_14_0_65_59_15
TCACATGCAACTGTAGGTCTGAAAAAGGGTAGCGTCCCCTTTTCTTAAGCGTGCATGGCAGTACGGGCCGCCTCCACCAGAAAGCCGCTGCGGCTCTGCCCTTTCTTTTTGGCAAACTCATCAATGCGGGTCAGCATCAGGCGCGGCACGGTGATGTTGATTTTTTCTGCCGGCCCCAAATACTTTTCAACCGGCACATCCACCACCGCCCACACGCCGCCAGCGTAATCGGGGTTGGCCTGATGCTGCGCCATGGTCTGAGCCATAGGAACGGGAGAACCATCTTCAATCAAGCCTTCCACATGCAAGTCAACGGCTTCGCGCACGCTCTCCAGCGCATCGTCCAACGTTTCGCCCCCTGAAAAGCAGCCCGGCAGGTCGGGCACGGTGGCACCGTAGCGCTGGCCGTCGTCGGTATGCAGAACCACAATGGGGGAAAAGGGTAGCGTCCCCAATTTAAACTTCTCTAAAGTTTCGTAGATAATTACAAGAATTAAGAGGGGTTTTAAGATGCCAAAAAGACAAATCACCGCAACCGAGGCATTCGATCTGCGTCAAGCGCTACACGTTGCCACGCTTGACGCGCTTATGGCTTCGCGTCGTTGGGAGCCGGGTGACATTGTTTTCCAAGGTGGCACAAGTTTGCATCTTGCCCACGGCTCGCCCAGGTTCAGCGAAGACTTGGACTTTCGCGTCAACGCTACGCTCAAACTCGATGCCATCAGCGCAGCCATCAAAACCCGACTCGAAGGCACCCACTGGTTCCCGTCTGACACGAATTTGACCGTGAGCAAGTCCAAGGACGGACGCAACCCTCACGCCTTCGTTGTGACCATCGGTGGCCCCGAAGTCATCGGTGCTATTCGGGTCAAGGTCGAACTTTGGCAAACAGATGCGGCAGCGCTGGCAGCGATCAAGGCCGTGGTGGTACCCGTTAAGCTGGCTCGTGGCCCGGTAGCCGGCATGCAAGCTTTTGTGCCCACAGCCGATTTACCTGAAATTTATGCTGACAAAGTGTTTGCGCTGGCCGCACGCCCCTACCTCAAGCCGCGCGACGTGTTTGATCTGCATTGGCTCAGGCAGCACGGTGGCCTACACGCGTGCTCGGTCAATGATCTGCGCGTGCGGCTGGCAACCTACCCTAATGAGACGCCATTGGTGTGGCTGGACAAGGCGATTGCACGCAGGTTAGAACTACTGCAATCCAGCACAGCCATCACCAACGACCTCAGGCGTTGGCTCCCCTCGTCTTGGCCCTTGAATGAGGCTAGCGTGACGGCGATGATCAGCACCGCCGTACAGTCGCTTGAACAGGGCATCCACATGATGCAAGAGATGAATGCCCGGCACAGCAACCAAAACGGCAACCCCAGCCCATGAGACAGCAGACCTCCGCCATTGCGCGCTTGCAAAGCCTGCCGTCAGTGTTCCGTGGGGCAGACCTAACGGTTCGTTTTCAGTGGACATCAAAGGCCGCCTCGCAGTACCTGTACCTGTGGAAGCGCCGGGGCCTTGTGCGTGGGCTCGGAGGTCACAGCGATGTTTACGTCAACCTGCTAACCCACCCCAACCCTGACTGGGCGCAAGCCCTGCTTGCAGCCATGCCCACGGCAGTCGTCATCGGGATCGAATCGCTACGCCAAGCCGGATGGACAACGCAGGTGCCCCAGCGCCCAGCCGTGGCCATCAACGCCAAACAACCGGTTTACAGCATCGACCCCTATGAGGTGATGGTGCGCGATGCCAAGTGGTTTGAGTTGGCTCGCGCCGGCATCATCAGTGACCACGCCAAAGGCCTGCCAGTGCTCAAACCAGCTTGGGCACTAGCCGACATGCTGCGAGACCAAGGCTGGGGAAAATGCGGCCTGTGGCCTGATGACATCGAGTGGTCAGAGACTACCGGCCAGGATGAACAGGACTGGCAAACGGCGTGCAGCGCCTTTGACCTCCCAGCCAACCAACTACAAAACAACGCCCAAGACCCACGAGGCCACTGCGTTCGTTGAATATTCATCTATCCATGGCGGGAAAAGGGTAGCGTCCCCTTTTTGCTCTAAAAATGGTGCCAGCTCTGGCTGCGCGAACAACAAGCCCAGCAACCACGACACCCAGAAATCTTTCTCTAGAATGACGGCGTGCCCCGCCAAACCTGCGGCAGCCTGCTCAAACACAAGCCCACGCCGCTCGGGTGAGAGAGATAGAAACTTGCTTGGCAGTGTCATGGTTCTTGCCTTGCTACTTCACGCAAAAATGGGCGCATCCAGGCAGGCGCAAGCGCAATATCCTGTAGCACCTGTGCCCGCTCTGCAGCGGGTACTTGCTGCCGCAGGCGCTCAATGCGTGCAGGGGTAATGTGTGGCGCCCCCAAGCTTTTGAAAGCCTGTATAAGCAGCCCACTCAGCCGCCCGGCGGCTGCCATCTGGCGCGGCGTCGTGCGCTTGAAACTGATTTGCAAGGGGCCAGCCTTGACCGTGCGACTGATGCCGTCGGTGAGCAGCACAACCTTGGCGGGCACTTGCTCTGATAGTCCCAGCATATTGGCTGCGTACACACCCGCTGGCTGCATGCGCAGCTTGTCCTTGCCTGCGAGCGCCTGAACCACTGCATCCACTGACGGCCAGAGCAGGCCCAGCAATTCGTCATTTCGCGGCTTGTCATATAGCCCACGCGAAAGTCGCCGCAACTCGCCGCGTGCCACCAACCGTTGTAGCGCCTTGTCAATCGAAGCGCGGCTGCCCAGCAATGCAAAGGCATCGGGGGTAAACACCGTGCCAGGATGACCCTGTTGCACTTGGCGTGCAATTTGTGAGTCAACGCTTTGGGGTGAGGCAGCTCGGGGCATGGGGTATAGGCAACAAGATTCTATTTGTCCGAAATATAGCATGTTTTTCAGACAAAAAACAGGTGCTTTTTCAGAGTGATTACTGCGGCACGTAAGCGTGTTTGAATTCATACGATGCGATGAATACTTCCCCATGTCACCACCTAAACTTCCTGCCATGCACTCCTTCATCCCCGCCACCATTCGCCGCTACCGCAACCAGCGTCGCCTGACCCTGGAAAACGTCTCGGGCATTGCGGGCATGTCGGTGCAGCACCTGTCGGAGATTGAGAGCAGCAAGCGCGACCCGCGTTTGTCGTCCATCGAGCGCATTGCCGATGCGATGGAGCTTGCCGTGATGCTGGTGCCAGAACACATGGCGCCTGACATCCGCCGGTATATCGCATCCAAAGGCCGGGTGTTCACATCCACGCAGTCAACCAAGGAAACCAGCCATGACGACCCAACTTAGCTTTTCGGTAAATGAACAACTTGATGCCGAGACCGACAAGACAATTCAATACGGCACATTTTCCAGGGATTGGGCCGAAGAAGAGGAGTTCGACGAGCTGATCGACAGCCTGGAAGCAGGCCGCATCAGCCACAAACAGGCCCTGCTGCGCGCCCAAAAGCTGCTGGTCAAGTTCCCCGGCCAGATGGAGATTCAAAACTTCATTGCTAATCGGCTGTGGAGCCTTGAAATGCGCGACGAATCCACCGACGTGCGTGAAAAAGCATATCGGCAGGCTACCGCGCTCATCCCACCCGGCTTCAAAGGCCAGATTTCATGGGGGGAGGTGGACAACCGCTCCTTCTTGCGTATTGCCCACGGCTATCTGCTGGGGCTGATGCACCGGGGTGACGGCAAGGCGGCCAAAGCCTTGGCCAAAAAGCTGCTGACCTGGTGCCCTGCGGACAACCTGGGCGTGCGCATGCTATTGGGCGACATCAGCCTGATGACGGGCGACACCCAAAACGCCATGAAGAGCTATCTGAAAGGAGCCACAGATTCACCGGCGCACTGGTACCAGGCGGGCCAAATTGCGTTTAGGCAGGGGGATTTTGTGAGCGCCTGCACCTATGTGCGCCGGGGCATTGCGGCCAACCCCTACATTGCAGAAGGGCTCACCGGCCGAACAAAGATTAACGAGCACCTTTATTGGCATGCCAGCACCCGCAATGGCCCGGAGTGGGCAACCGACTACCTGAGCGCGCCCGTGTGTGACTGGACCGCGCAAGAAATCGACTTTGTTGACTGGGTGTTTAACTCAAGCGCTGTGCTGCGGGAGCGCGCCAGCCTGATGGACCAGCATGAAGGATTGACCTACGAGCGAGACGCTTCGCGCTGGGAGCCCTTTGCCCTGCGCAGTTCGTACTTCGTCAACGAGTTGTCCGACGATTTGTCCATAGCGATGATGAAAAGGATTCAAAACCGCTATGGCTTGGAAGTCTGGCCTTGGGAGCGCACGCGTTAAACATACGCTTCATAATCCTACCGTGCGGATCGCCTTCTCAATGGTGAAGCATACAACAGTTTAGATAACCACAGCGGTGAGATTCGCATTACAAAACGCATCAGTGGGTACACATATCTCCATGTAATTCCGTTGATGCTCCAGATGCCAATGACATAACAACGTAATTCGTTAAATGCCTTTTTTAAACTTCGTCTACGCCAAAAATTCGGACCTACGGTGAAGTCAAGAAGTGCCTCATGGACGTTGTCAAATTTAAGACCTTTACGTGCACATTGAAACCATAAAGCAATATCTTCATTTGTTCCAGAAATTGGATAGCCGTCAATTTTATGAAAAACTTTACGCCTAAAACATACTGTAGGGTGTGCTACGGGAACACCTCGACAAAGATTCGTTAGAGCATCCGTGGGGCCACTACAAAAACTGACTCGCCGTTGCGTATTATTAACAGTGTCCACCTCAATAATATCAGTGCCGAGAATATCGATATCAGGATGGAGTTTAAAGTAGTTAAGTTGAGATTGGTATCGATTGCTGTGAGAACGATCATCAGCATCCATTCGAAAGATGAAATCCTCATCACTTAATTTTCTGATCAAGGCATTCAGTGCAGCCGCCAGTCCGCCATTAATTTCAATACGTAGGACAAGGTATATTTTGGTCCTAAATTTCTGGATTACCAAATCAATTTCATTAGGAACAGGGCCATCAACTGCCAAGTAAAGGCGTGATTGAATATCACCCATAAATTGCTGATCTAGGATTGACTCGATGGCAACATTAAATGCTGATGGATCGTCCCCACTATAAACGGAAATTAGAGTGGCAATATTAGTTTTCATAATCTAGCATTGATTTGATGGTGCAAATTGGTTGTAAAAATATAATATTATCGCCAAATAACATACCCATGAGCATCGTCTATGTCGTTAACTTAATATTAATTTAAATCAATGCTTTAAGATGATAAGTCTAGTGATGGAGGTTTGTTAACTTTTAATTTAAGGCCTGCAATAATACCGCGAACCATGGAAGTAATTTCATCAATTTGCGGAAAATTCATAAAACTAAATAGAAGAAAGCTTCTTATTAGTTGAATTCTGTCCCAACGCTTCCAAATGCGAGGAACGCTATCTAATTTTTGCATGTAAATGCCTCCACGCATTAAATAGTAATGACGGAGTGGTGAATGTAAAGGAATGATTGAGCGTCCAAGTCGCAATTGACGATCCCCCAAATTATGCTTCATTGCGGCATCCGAGGATGCAATAATACGAAATCCTGCTGCGCGTGCACGCAGGCAAAACTCTACATCGACATAGGAGATAAACAATTCTTCACGCATAAGTCCAATTTCCTCAAGCGCTTCCATGGATATCAATGTTCCTGAACTAATGAGAAATTCCACATCAAATACACCAGAATTAACAGAGGGAATAAATCGCTTTTTACGCCCATCTACATAAAGAAAGAAGGGAAGAGGTAATTTTGAGTCTTCATCTGTCAAAAGTGGACCTACTGCAGCCACACGAGAGGATGAACCGACATTAATATGAGTGGATTCAAGTCGAGACACCATATCTGTGCTCGGTATTGAATCCTGATCTAGTGTTAAAACGAACTTTGCATTAAGATCGCGAGCATTTCGAATACCAACGTTTTGAGCATATGCAATTCCAAAATTTCGACTCAGTGAGATGAAGGTTAAATCTGAAATACAAGTAATAACAGACGAAAATTCGGTGGCATTTGAGCTGCCATTATCAATTACAATTAAATGGTCTACCTGAGGAGAAATTAAGTTAATAATTCTTATGAGCTTCTCATGGGATGGGTTGTAAGTAACAATTAAGGCAATAATTTTTGATTTTGATTTTGAGTTGAATTTATAATTTGCGTCCACGTCATGAGACATTTGCGCCTCTATTTTCGTAATGGACTTGACAATAAAATCAGCCATTCGTTCTTCCTAAATTACTTAAACTTGATGAGTGCATTGGATTTGAATTTGGAAAAACCCTCAATAATTTAATGGCTGTATAAAATTAATTTTCCAAATTAAATTTCGTTAAATAGTGAAGCTTTCAATTATGGTTCTGGTGTAGTCTGTCATTAGGAATAGTAACAAGAATATCGGTGCATAAAAATATTTATTAAAATTTATTTGCAATAGAATTAATGTCAAGAGGTGAGTTTGAATTCTAATTATGTCCGACAAAGTGTTTTTGTTTAATATTGTTGCTGGATCAAAAACTAAGAATAAAAGAAAAATAACAGAAATGCCGATAGAGCCAAAGATTGAAATTGGTGCTAAAGCATAGATTTTGTCTCCAATTGTTGAGGTTTTGGTTTTGGTTGTGGTTGTGGTTGTGGTTGTGGTTGTGGTTATCCATTTCGAATTTATATATGCATAAAATGGAAATGCAATGAATATTGACCAATATAGATATTGGTATGGTGTAGGAATAACAGCGCCTTTGCCAGTGGCGAATAAATCTTGAGCATTGGCTGTCAGAAAATTTCGTGAGCAAACCACGTACGCACTGATAGAAAAAATTACAATTGTCAAATAATTAGTAGTAGTGTTTTTGAGATTTTTTCTTGTTATTAAAAAAGTTGCTGCCCAGTAAGGAATTATTGCCAAATGAAAAAAAGAAGATGCGGTTGCGAAAAATATGAATTTAGTTCGTTCTAATTTCTTTTCGTGAGTTGTGAGATAGATCATCCATATTAAAATCGCAAGTCCCTCTCTGAACTGTATTGCAAATTTCATCAATATTATTAATAATAACGGAATTGATGTAAGAATCGATAATCTGCGTGCTAAATGTATCTGCAGGTGCTTACTGAAATATATCGCACCAGCAGCGGATGTCAGGAATATGGAGATGCGGAACAGATCATATGTAATGTATTCCTTAAAAACTTTTGCCATTAGAACAAAACCGAGATCTCGTCCTTGCAGTAACAAATATCCGCCTTCATTTTCATAGAGTGACTGATAGTTTGCATAGTCTGGCAAACGGTCCAGTATTAATGCAAGGACAATGCAGCAAAGCGAATAGTATAAGTACATACTATTACTAATTTTTCCCAGATTAAAGGTGCGATGCTTTAGCATTGATGATTAATAAATTTGTGTTGATAAAATATAAACGAGCTCATTTTCATGACTTGATGGACCAAATAATTCAGACGGTTGCTGGTCGTCTCGTCTCGCCTCCTGGGTAACAGGATGCGATAAGTTCAACGCATTTCACCAAAAGAACTTGATATTCAATCTGATCCAAGACCTATTACATGACTATCCTTTTGATTTTCAAAATAGTTTTCAAGTAGGTTCTATTCATGCACAGAATATACTAAAGATACACCTGATACAAGAATTGTAGCGAAACATTTATACCGACTTTCGATGCTAACTTTGAATATTGAACCCTTGACTCTGGAATCCGCGAAAATTCCTTATTAAATAAGAAGTAGCGTAATAAAAGCGTCGTAATATCCAGATATATCGGATTGGCCTCGAAAATAGTCTGTGAAAAATAAATATTTTAAAACTTGCTCTGTTCAATATTATATTTTTTACATCTGCGCCATTTAATGTGAAGCATAGTACTTTCTGATCGACGTCATTTTTTAATTCAGGGCTTGAAACGTAGCCTTCCCATCCCTTATGGTATACCAGTATATTTCGAGCAGTCCGGCATGAATACAAATCAAATTTTAGATAACGCATATGATCTGGATAAAATTTGCTGGACTCTTCAATTGACCATTTGTTTCTCATGAAACAGCCAGTTGTGTCTACTGCGGAAATATATAAATCATTGATTTTTTTATCTTCGTTGTAAAGCATATTTTCTTGCGCCAATATTTCGTTAAGATGATTCTCTTCCAGGAATTGCCAGTCTAATGAAAAGCCGAGCTTCCCGATAAATTTATTACTATGTATATTTTTATAAGTTTTAAGGAACGTGTCTTTTGATAAACTTGGGTGATTGAACCAAATATCTCCATCGGTAATAAAAAAGATATCAAAATCATAACGTTCTCGAGCTTCTTTAAGGGCGATGTTAATGGAGCGAATCCATCGATTTTTTGTTACTATAATTGTTAGGTTATCGTATTTCAATTTTAAATCACTTAAAACTGCTACCTGCTCTTTTTGATTTGAATCATTGTCGATAATGTATATATGGTAATTAATTTCCCGTGGCATTATATTCATGAGGGAGGTGATGCATGTATTTAAATAAATACCCTCATTTCGTGTCATGATAAAAATGGGTAGAAACATTTAATTGGGCCTCGAATTCAGCAGATCGTTCAAATCATACTTATATTTTTTAATTGAAGCTGTTTTCAAGATTTGTTCAACTTTTATTAATGAGTCATAAGCGATAATGCTGTCGTTGTCAGCATCTGGGTTGTGCGTTGTGCTGTAATAGTCCTGAAATTTAAAATCGCCACCAACAATTTTGTCACTAATTTTTATGCGAATATTTGGGATGCAGTATGCATCAGAAAGAATTAAGCCATGCAACGAGCTAGAGACTATTACCTCGCACTTCACTAGGCTTTCGATGAATTGTGTAGGTGGCAATCCGACATCTATAATTAAGCCCCCAGCTTTGACTATTAATTCTTCTAAAGCGTGACCGCGATCTGCGTAATGTGGAATAAACCCGATTGGATATTTTTTTACCGAACTGCCCTGAATGTTAATGGCTAAGGGTGTTAGTAAAGCTGGATCACCAACTGGGCATTCCAAACGCACACCAAATTTTTTCTCAATTTGTTCTTTGGATTTATTACCACGAATTGCTAGAATTCTCCCTAAATCATTACATCTATTTATCGCGGTTTCGCTCATAAATCCACTTCCCCATACTGTACTTCGTTGATTCATGTATTCAAGAAGACTGCCAATCATAAGATAATGATTGAAATATTTTGCTCCAGGTGGATTTGAAATTTCTCTGTTTAGAAAATGTTGGGCTATTGTCTCGTTTAGCTTATCTCCAATGTTTGGTGTCTTTGTATAATAAACAACCAACATTTTATCTCGCTCGAATAATAAGTAATTTAGTAGTTTTGTTAACTTACTTATATGCGACTGCTTTTGTAAATGTAAATTCATTTAATGGGTTCTGTATTGAGAATAAAATTCTGATCTAAATTTAACGAGTAAGTCCGCAATAATATTGATTAAAAATCTCAGTAACCGTCTTGACTCCCAATATTTTACGGAGGTGGGTATTCAATTTGTTCCAATCATCTTGATTTTCTCGCCTGCAATATTTTCCATCAGACGCGTCTTAGGTAAATTTTATCGTAGCGGCTAATTGAAGTTCTGGTTGACACCGCTCTCCAAAATTGCAAAGGTTTACGCAATGCAACCTTTGCTGCTCAATGCATTGTCAATATTTTTCTGCCCACAATACTTTATGCCGTTGTCATGGTTCAGTTTATTGACCATGACTTCAAATGCCTTGCTTATGTCAATGAACGTACTTCCCGTAAGTTTGAACTTTGACTGATATAGATTTTCGGTTCTAATGTAATTATTTTCGAAGTATATTATTGAATAAAATGGTCTGAATAAATTGTTTCAGATCATATTTAAATAAACTTAATTTTCTATAAATTATATTGAATTTTTGGTGGTGTAAATTTCGCGAAAATTCTCTTCTTTGGTAATTTTTGTTGGCCCAGAAATTTATTTGTTTGTATAAATCATCTGTTATTTTTCCTTTCGAAAATGCCACTTCCGCATCTTGCAGGTACTGTCTATTTATTTCTTCAATTTTCATGTTTTGCAAGGAGGAAGGACGCGAAAGATTGCTATCGTGTTTTCGATATAGTATTCCACACTCGGGGGAAATTAGTGCATGACCAAGTATTAATCCTCGAAGAATGTAAGGTGTATCCTCTGTCGGGCATTTGTCATTCAGATTTCCAAACACATCAACGATTCTTTTTCTGAAACCGCGCGAAGCGCCGCTGAATGGGAATGCACGTCCAGCGATGTACTCGACTAAGGTGGCTGTCTTGATCTTTTGCGGCTTTAGTATTTTTCTCTTTCCACATTTCTCTCCATTTTCGTCGATTGTTAAGTCTGTGAATGATACAAATGAAGCTTCTGGATCATTTAATAGAATTTCAACAGTTTTTGAAGTTCTTTCCGGTAAAGAAATATCATCGCCAGCAGCAACAACGATTATTTCACCCTGAGCCCATTCCATGATCTCACTAAAGTGTTTAGCTAAACCTAAATTAACTGAGTTTCTATTTTTTCTTATTTTGTGAGGACCAGTATATTTAGATGCTAGAGATTTAATTATTTCAAATGTGGAGTCTGTGGAGCAGTCATCTGAAAGTATTATTTCTAGCCTTGCATATTTCTGGTTGAGCGCTGCCGTTACTGCTTCACTGATAAATTTTTCCTGGTTGTACGCAAACAAAGCAAACGTCACCAGTGGGAGCTCTTGCGATTCATTCATGCCACATTCCTGCCTTCATCATTAATTTTCTGCTTCCTGTAGCCAAACGACCCAGTGTCCCTCCGAGGTTGGCCATATGACCAAGCCGCGCTAGTGCGTGCATACCAAGTCCGACTGCGGCAGTGACGCCCAGCCCAGCACCCAGCCACTTTGACCATGCCGCAACCGAGAATACAACCAGCGCAAGCAGTAGCAACGATGAAAACTGAACTAATACGTCGCGCTTCCATGAAAACCCTGTCCTGCGCCACGCCAGCCAATACACCAACGGCAGGTACAACACATACATCACCAAGAAAGCCACACCTGTAGCCTCAATTCCCATCAGTGGCAAGCCGATCCACGTTAGACCGACGAAAGCTGTAATGGCCAGTGATTCAGTCAACATATAAGTACGGCTGTCTCCGGCAGCAAGGATGATGATCCCAAGCGGCCAGCTCACGATCTTCAGCACGTCCCCCAGCACTTGCCAGCGCAGCACCACCACCGCGTCACCGAACGCGCTTGAATACAGCAACTCAATTACCCATGGTGCCAGTCCTAGCATGGCGAGAAAAATCGGCCCAGCCAATAGCAATGCAACTTCGCTTTGTTCGTTGACCAACCGGTTAGCTGCCTCATGGTCGTGCATCGCTGCTGACAGTCGCGGATAAAAGTCTGTGCCCATGGCACTCAGCACAAAGCCGATGTAGGTCATTGCGATTGCCCACGAAGCCTGGAAATATCCGAGCGCTTCAGCGCCTAATTGGCGCTGTACTAGAGTGCGCACCATTAGGTGCCCTAAAGTTACCACAACGCCGGTCACCATAAAGGCCGCGCCGAGACGGGCGAGCGTTTTCCACTGTTCGGTCATTGCACGCAACGTGGTTGGGTGTTCAACCCGAGGCAGTTTGGCAACGTACCAGTGGCCGAGCACGAAACTTGCGTACGGCGCAGAAAGCAGAAAAATAAGTAGCCCTTGTTCGCCCCAGGCCAGCAACGCACTTACACCTAATGCGCTAGATAGCAGGGCTGCATAAACGCTAATGCGGGCGATGTCACCAATTCTTCGCAAACCCCGAAGCAAGGCGCCTTGCGTGCCCGTTATCACCGTAAGCGCTACGCCCAATCCTAGCCAACCAACAACACCAACAAGCAATGGATCATTCAGGACTCTGGTTGCCAATATATGGCGCAGCCCCCAGAACAGCAGTCCGCCGAGCGTCGCCAACAACAAGGTGCCCCAGAAGAGCGCACGTCGTGCATCGGAAATAGCTTGTAGGTCACCCCGACCAGCCGCTTCGCTAATTTGCCTTGTCCCTACGGTGCCCAAGCCCAACGCGGATACAGTGGCAGCCGTTGCCATCAAACTTTGAAGCAAGCCGATCAAACCTACCCCGGCTGGCCCAAGCACCATTGCGACAACTTTCGTACGCACCAACCCAATGAGAATGTTGATGACCGATGCGCCGCCGATGATTGACGATGAGCGCAGGATCTGACGGTATGAACTGCGTTCGGTCACGCGATCACGCTTGTCTTGTGTATCGAATCAATAACTGCCGTCGCTTGTTGGCCAAGTAGATGCGGGCCAATGGGGAAGCTTAGACATTGGTTCGCGATTTGCTCGGCAATGGGGAACCGCCCCCGTGCATGGCCCTCCAAGGCATATGCCTGCTGCAAGTGTGGGGGGATAGGGTAATGAATAAGCGTGTTTACGCCGACATCTGCGAGCGCCTTTTGCAGTTCATCGCGCCGCGGGTGTTGCACCACGTACAGATGCCAGGCGGGTTCGGCCCAGTCAGGTACGTACGGCAGTGTTAGTCCGCAGTCGACAATGCTCTGCTGGTAGAGCGCCGCGATGGCGCTGCGGCGGGCGTTCCATTCGTCCAGGTGCTCGAGTTTCACGCGCAAGATTGAGGCCTGCAATGGGTCCAACCGGCTGTTGTAGCCCTGCACCTCATTTACATATTTCACTCGTGAGCCGTAGTTGCGCAACACGCGGATGCGGTCGGCCAGTTGCGCGTCGTTGGTGGTCACCGCGCCACCGTCGCCAATAGCGCCCAGGTTCTTGCCGGGGTAAAAACTCCAAGCCACGACATCACCGTGTGCGCCCAGGCGCTGGCCTTTGTAGCGCGCGCCATGAGCCTGCGCCCCGTCTTCGAGCACGCGCAGGCCGTGCTTGCGTGCAATAGTCAGAATGGGGTCCATATCGGCTGGTTGGCCGTAAAGGTGCACGGGCAGGATGACCTTGGTTCTCGGGGTGATGGCCGTTTCGATGCGGGCCGGGTCAATGTTGTAGGTGCGAGCGTCGGGCTCCACCGGCACCGGCGTGGCGCCGCACTGGCTCACGGCCAGCCAGGTGGCGATGTAGGTGTTGCTAGGCACGATGACCTCGTCGCCCGGCCCCACGTCCATGGCGCGCAAGGCCAGGTGCAGGGCGTCTAGGCCGTTGGCTACGCCTACGGCATTGTTCGTGCCGCAGTAGGAGGCGAATTCGTCTTCGAACGCTTCTACCTCCGGCCCGCCGATGTAGTAGCCAGAGGCCAGTGAACGCGCAACCGCTGCATCAATTTCGGTTTGCAATTCGCGGTAGGCCGCGCTTAGGTCTAAAAATGGAATGTTCATGCTTGCCACCGCGCGCATAAAGTCTGCATAGTCGCGGTAATAGTCTTCTTCATCGTATTTGTTGGAGGCCAGCACCATCAGCACGGCACCCGACGAAAAGTTGTCCAACTCGCGCCAGATCATGGGGCAGACGTATAGGCCGTTGTAGGAGCGATTGAGGTGCACGCGCTTTTTATTTTTACCGTCATCCAGTACAACGTCAAAGCTTCCTGACATGGCAATAATGAGTTGTTGAAGCCCCTTGTGCGCATGGCCGCCCCGCTCAGCGCCACCGGGTACGTCGTAGAGGTAGTAGACGCGCCGGATGTCGAAAGGAATCTGATTCCCCCCTTCGACAAAGGTAAGGTTCCCACGGGGATCAGAAATTTTTGGAAGATCAATAATTTGACATTTATCAATCGAAAAATTCATGGCTCTAGTTCCTCACTTTGAAAGCTGATATCAAGATTTCCTGAAGCCCAAGCCTCAATGATGCTATCGGGATAACCTCGCACAAAACGCTTTTGCCATGGGTAAGCACGAATACGAATATCACCGTTCAGGCGCATATCACTTGCCTTGCAGAGGCGTTTGGCTGGTGAACCCGACACCAAGGAGTTTTCCGGCATGTCTTGCCCCACTAATGAGTGCGCAGTGATAAAGGAGCCTCTTCCGATGCGAACACCTGGCAGCAGCGTCGACTTGACTGCGACTACAACATAATCTTCCAATGTGACACCCAGCAAATCATTGCTCGGTGGATTAGGGTCGTTGGTTAGCAGGACACCGGGGTATAACCAGACAAAATTTCCGATCTGGGATTGCTGTCCGATAGTCACTGAACTTTGGGTTCTGACGTAATGACCGATTTGGCAATGGCCTTGGATGTCAGCTAAAGTGCCAATTTGGAACCCTTTGCCTGCCACTGTCTTTTCTCGCACTGTCACGCGATGCCCTGTTACAAGGCCATCGCCAAAGGCCGACCCCTGATAAAAAATGCTGTGCGATCGAATGACTGAGTCACGGCCGATGATTAGCGGCAGACCTTCAGCAAGAGGCGTCGGGTAGCCAAGTTCGCAATTCCCATCAATGCGGGAGCCACTGCCCACCTGAGCGTTGTCGTGAATGACGGTGAATGGACCAACCGAGACGTTTTCATCCAACATGGCGTGGGGCGAAACAAGGGCTGTTGGATGGATGTGGCTAGTCATGCCGTACTCCCCGCATCAACAGTCAGCGTAGTGCCATTGATCATGGCACCATCCTCACCCAGTAAGTATGAAACCGAAGCCGCCACTGATTCAACCGTGGCCAGTTTGCCGGACGGGCTTCGGCGTTTGATTGACAACAATTTATCAGGCGCAATGCCTTTGGTCATGTCAGTGTCCATGTAGCCAGGGGCCACGCAGTTGACGGTGATGCCTGCTTTGCCCAGCTCGCGCGACAACGACTTTGTGAAACCAATTAACCCGGCTTTGGTGGCTGCATAGACCGACAGGCCGCTGAAACCGGTAGTCCCGATGATGGATGAGATGTTGATGATGCGCCCAGAGCCGCCAAGCAGCATGGAACGCGACACGTACTTGGTCAGCACGATGGGGGACTGAAGATTGACCAGCAGCGACTGCGCAATGTCCAGCTCGTGCATGGTGGCCAATACGCCGTCGGCTCCTATGGCTGAATTGTTGACCAAGCCGTAAATGCGGCCATGACGCTTGGTCAACTCACCGACCCAGGCATGAATCTTGGCGGTGTTTGCCAAATCAAAGCATTCAAAACAGACGCTTTCACCCTCACATAGTGCGTTCAGTTCAGGGCTGTCTGAACGCGCAACCGCAAGCACCTTGTAACCATCAGCGGCCAGGCGCTGGCAGATTGCAAGACCAAGGCCACGACGTGCGCCGGTCACCACCACAATTTTTTTCATTCCACGTTCATCCTTGATAGTTTGCCGGAGGCGGTCAGTTCAATGGCATCGGCAGCCACGATGAACGCAGGTACTTTGAAGCCGTCCAGCCGACTGCGGCAGTGTGTTGTCACTTGTTTCTTGAAGGCGGCATCCAGTACAGTGCCTGGTGCTGGGGTGATGGCAGCTTCGACCAAACTGCCCAGCATTGCGCTCTTTCGGGCGCGCACTTGAACGAAGGCAATGTTTGGCAGTTCTTTGATCACCGACTCGATTTCTTCGGGCATGACCTTGTTGCCGCCCACGTTGATCGAGCCATTGGCACGGCCCAAAAAGCGGACCCGGTCAGCTTGCGTTTCAACCACGTCACCGGAGTCGATCCAATCGTTTTCAGCACCCGCTGCCAATGATTGAAGCAGCTTGGTTCCAAACCAGAGATGATTTTGCGCATCAATGCGCATGGCGACACCCAAGGGCGGTTGCACCAGGTAGTCAGTCGGAAAACCAGCGCGGCCATCACGCACGGCGAAGCCGACACCGGCTTCAGTGGATGCATAAATGTGTGTGATGCGCGCGCCGGGGAAGCGTTTGGCCAACATGTCCAAAACGGCCTGATCTACAATTTCGCCACCCAAGGTGATCTGCTTTAATGTCAGCCGTTCGAACAAGGGGTGCATAGCCTGTTTTCGCCACATTGACGGTGTGGCAGAGAGTGCGTTGCAGCGCAGGTCAATGAAACGGGTCAGCACGTCGTGCAAATCAGCGCCTTCTTCATTCAGAATGAGCGGCGTGCCACACATCCAAGACTGAAGAAACACCTGCAAGCCTGCAAACCGGCGCAGGCTGTACAGACTGCCCCAGGTGTAGTCAGCACCGACACGGCGGGTGATCATGCTGCGCGTCAAGGTGGCAAACGTGTGTGCAATGAGCTTGGGTGTGCCAGTGGTGCCAGAAGTGGGTAACAGCCAGGTGGTTTGGATGGCGGCAGGACGATGTGTATCGGCCGGTTGCGCCGTGCCGTTCGCGTCGGCGGCAACGAACTTGGAAAGCAGCTTGGCAAAACCAAAGCCGCTACCTTCGACCACGATGTCGATCCCGGCTTTTGCCAGCCGGGCATCACGGGTTGGTTGATCATCTTCTGTGGGTAGCAAAACAATGTACTGCGCTAGTCCATCCAGAAACGCGAGTGCGGTGACGAACTCAAGCACCGGTAGCGCGCCAATTGCAACACGCTTACCTTGCCAGACTGATGGGTCAACGCTGGCGAGTACCTGGGTCAATCGGTTGATGTCAACCTGACCAACCGGGTCAGAGACCCAAAGCACATCGTTTGCCTTGCAAGTCGACAACCGATCAAGCAAACATTTCATTGCGGCGCAAAGCGTTGGTAGATTTCAACGAACTCGCTCAGCGTGCGGGGATAGACCGGCACATCCATGATCACAAAAGGATCGTAACCAAGCTCTTCTTCAAGTCTGGCCACCAGAATGGCAAAGCCAAGCGAGTCAAGACCGGATTCGAGCAGCACTGTTTCATCCACCAGGACACCAATTTCAGTACCGCGCATGTCAGCGGTTTCCTGAATGGCCGTTGTGATTTTGTCTCGTAAATTTGTCATTAATTTCCTTTGACGTGCAAGAAAAATGGAGGCACTCTTTGCCCCAAAACATTAGGAAGAATTTTTGTTGGCGTTGAGCAGTGCCAATTTTCCGGAGGCCAATCAATAACGATGTTCATTGAATACCATTTCTCATGGCTGCGATCTACTCATTGCCCATTTGTGTTTTCAAGGCTTCAATCTCTTCGCGTAATTTTTCATATTCAGTCATCTTGCGTTGCAAGAACCGCTTGGTCAGCGCTGCTTTTTCAGCCACGCCAGTGGGGGTGAGCAGGTAGGCGTAACTCAGTTTGTCAGGGTTTTTACTGAAGTTGCCCATCTTGATCCAGCCTTTTTCAACTAAGGCTTTCAAGCAGAAGTTGATGGTGCTGACATTGATGCCCACTTCTTTGGCCAAGGTGCGTTGGGTCACGCCAGGGTTTTCCTGGAGCACTTTGAGTGTCCAAAACAGGGTGTCGTCGTTGGCAGTCTGGCGGCGTGTGGTCATTTAAATAGTGCGGAGGTACGAGTGGTGAGTGCTGAGTAAAGCAGGGTCTGGAATGGCTACCGCAGCCCGCTTGGGCCCTGATGCGCATGTGACAGTTTGGCTGATACTCCGATCTTGTTTTAATTTGAAACAATTTTAGCCTCGGATATTTGTTTTTTTGCGGCGGTCAGAAAAATGGTTTTGCACCCGATTGACTCCACACTCAGCACTCACTCCGCAGCACTCAGCACTGCGCCCCCCTGTTGCTGCTGCACCGCCTCTTCCATGCTGACGGTGTTGGCCACCAGCTCCAGGTGGCTCAAAATCTCTGGCTCTTTTCTCTCGATATAGCTTTTGACAGCCGTGTTGGCCAGCAGTTTGGTCAAGTAGCCCTTGGCCACCACCAGGTTGAGCAGGTCTGAGCCGTAATGGTTTTCTGCCTCTTTATAGGTAGCTTCTACCTGGCTCATTTCTTTCTCCAGCTTGACCAGTTGCTCCATAGGGGCGGTTTTACTGTCACGCTCCGGTGGCGGTACGTCTGCACGCTGCTCGGGCGGGGTGGCTTTGAGCAGTGCCTCTACGTGCGCCACGGTGATGGTGTTGCTGGCCACCATCAGCTCCACCGCCTCCACCTGGCGGGCGGCTTTCATGTTGCGCAAGATGCGCGTCACATCAGGGGTGAACTGGTGGTCTTGCAGCAGGGCAATGGCTTCAGGGCAAATGCCGGAGAGCAGGTTGATACGCCGGTTGATGGAACTCAGGTTGACATTGAAGGCGCGTGCCAGGCGCTCTTTGCTCACACCCCGGTCAATAGCGCGGCGGATCATGTAATGCTCTTGAATGGTCGACAGCCGGTTGATCCGGTGGTTGTAGCTAAAGGTTTCGTCATCTTTGGCAAACAGGCAAGCCACCTCGTTGAGCCCCAGTTCTTTGAAGGCCAGCACGCGCAAATGGCCATCCAGCAGCAGGTATTCAGACTTGCTGGCGTCGGGCTGGATGACGGCCAGGGGTTCTATCAGGCCAATTTCATGGATGGATGAGACGATTTGCTTGTATTTGCGCGTGCTCATGATGCCGTCTGGCACCTTTTTGCTGGGCAGCAGTTGGTCCAGCGGGATTTGGTAGGTTTCCAAGTCAAACCCCAGCAGGGTGTTGAGGGGCTTGGTGGGAAGTTTGTGCGCGGCGTCGCCGTCGCTGTCCGATTGGCCGTCTGGGTTGTACACGCCGGGGTAGAGCTGCGCCAGCTTGGGCGCAAGGTTGCTGGCGGGGTTCATGCGATTTCGATGGTGAAGGACAATCAAATTAGCAGCCACTAGCACCTTATTTACCTGGGGTTAAAGTCAATTTCATTCAACACTCACACTGACTTCGTACCCATTCGTTTTAAGCAGCGCATGCTTCTTGGCTTCTGTCAAATCGCTTGCCGCCATCTCTTCAATCATCTGGTCCAGCGTGATCTCTGGCACCCAGCCTAGTTTTTGTTTGGCTTTGGTGGGGTCGCCCAGCAGGGTTTCGACTTCAGTGGGGCGGAAGTAGCGGGGGTCGATGCGGACGTAGTCTTTGGCGTGACCCCAGTCGCGCAGGGCATCTATGTTGCCCATGTACAAACAGCTTTCCAAACCCTGACTGATGTTGGCCAGGCCACGGGTGATTTTGCGGGGTTTTCTTCTCCAGCCCCAGGATGCGAATGGCTTCCAGAATGCGCAGGGTGCCCATGCCGTCCACGTCAGCGGTGTATTCGGGGCTCTCAAAGCTGACAGCCACATGGCTTTGCGCACCCAGGTTGTAGATTTCGTCGGGCTGGGTTTCTTGCACGATGCGCACCAGATTGCTGGTGTCGGTCAGGTCGCCGTAGTGCAGCTTGAAGTTGGCACCTGTGGTGTGCGGGTCTTGGTAGATGTGGTCAACCCGCTGGGTGTTAAACGAGCTAGCCCGGCGCTTGATGCCGTGCACGATGTAGCCTTTTTCCAGTAAAAACTCAGCCAGATAAGAGCCGTCTTGGCCGGTGATGCCGGTGATAAGGGCGGTTTTTTGTTGGGTCATGGTGTTATTGTTTTGATAGTGGCTTGCGCTTGATTGG
>PCUV01000062.1:0-19186 GCA_002786915.1 Comamonadaceae bacterium CG12_big_fil_rev_8_21_14_0_65_59_15
AAAATAATACATGTCTACATAATTGAACCCAAAAGTTCACTAACACATTGATTTCAAAGAGGATTTAGTCGAAAGTAGAAAAGAACTTCAGCTTAGCGGGTGGAAGGACTGTATCCCGAGTTCGATAGATACTTGACAGCCCTGCGATGGGCTCCAGATTGATTGTTGACCTTGACCGCCTGAGGCCCCCAACAATGAACTAGTGCAACGTTGGTGTACGCGCCTTTAGCAAGCGCGGCAGCACCAGAATCAGCACCACCAACACCAGCAAGCCCAACGAAATGGGCCGCTGCACAAAGATCAGGGCGCTGCCCTCACCAATTGAGATCGCGTTGCGCATTTGTGCCTCGGCCAACGGGCCCAAAATCATCCCCACCAGCACCGGCGCGGTCGGAAAGTTAAAGCGCCGCATCACCAGCCCCAACAGTCCAATCGCGTACAACAGGTACAGATCAAACGCGCTCTGGCGCATACCGTAGGCACCGACCGTGGCAAAGATCAAGATGCCCGCATACAACTGCGGTTTGGGCACCTTGAGCAGTTTGACCCACAGCCCGATCATGGGCAAATTCAGCACCAGCAACATCACGTTGCCAATGTAGAGCGAGGCAATCAAGGCCCACACCAGCGCTGACGAAGTGGTGAACAGTTGCGGCCCGGGCTGGATGCCGTAGTTCTGAAACGCGCCCAGCAAGATGGCGGTGGTGTTGGACACCGGAATGCCCAGCGTGAGCAGTGGGATCATGGCCGCCGTGACCGTGGCGTTGTTGGCCGCCTCAGGGCCCGCCACTCCCTCGATGGCACCGGCGTTGCCAAACTCGGCCAGATCGTCACCCTTGGCCAATTTTTTTTCCACCGCATAGCTTAAAAACGTGGGGATTTCTGTGCCGCCCGCCGGAATGCAGCCAAACGGCGCGCCGATAGCCGTGCCCCGCAGCCACGCTGGCACGGAGCGCTTCCAGTCGCGCAGTGTCATCGTCACCCGGCTCATGCGGTTTTCAGTCTCGACCACTTTGCCTTCAAACAGCACCGCATGCATCGCCTCGGCCACGGCAAACAGGCCGACCGCCACCAACACGATCTCGACCCCATCGAGCAACTCGGGCACACCAGCGGTATAGCGCACCTGGCCAGTGATCTGGTCCATGCCCACCAGCCCCATGGCCAGGCCGATGAAGAGAGCGGTCAAGCCGCGCACCGTGCTTTGCCCCAGCACCGCGCTGACCGTGGTGAACGCCAGCACCATCAGCATGAAGTATTCCGGCGGGCCCAACCGCACCGCAAACTCGGCCAGCATCGGGGCAAACAGCGTGACCAGCACGGTGGCGATGGAGCCCGCCACAAACGAGCCAATGGCCGAGGTGGCCAGCGCCGCACCCGCGCGGCCGCTCTTGGCCATCTTGTTGCCTTCCATGGCAGTGACCATGGTGGCGGTTTCGCCCGGCGTATTGAGCAAAATGGAAGTGGTCGAGCCGCCGTACATGGCACCGTAATAGATGCCGGCAAAAAAGATCATCGATGCCGTGGCTTCCACCTGGCTGGTAATCGGCAGCAGCATGGCCACCGCCGTGGCCGGCCCGATGCCGGGCAGCACCCCCACCGCCGTGCCCAGCGCACAGCCCACAAACGCCCATAGCAGATTCACTGGCGTGCCAGCGGTGGCAAAGCCCTGCAGCAACAGGTTCCAGACCTCCATTACAACCAGCCCGTCTGGGTGAGCCCGGGCAAGCTGATCCCCAAAAATTTGGTAAATGCCCAGAACACCGGCGCCGCAATCAGCACGCCGACCCCGGCATCACGTACCGTGGGAGCCCAGCCCTTGGCCAGCGGGTCTTGCGCCAGCCGCAGCCCGCGCGCGGCCAGCACAAAGCACAGTGTGCAGCTCAGGATGAAGCCAATCGTGGTGATCAACGCGGCGTTGAGCAGCAGCCCCGCCGACAGCCAGGCAAAGCCACCCCAGAATGGATGCTCGCCGGTGTGTTCCTCCATGTTTCGGAAACCACCACGACGCGCCTTGAAAAACAGGCGCACGCCACACGTCAACAGGGCCAGCGCCACCACCCACGGCAAAAAGTTCGGCCCCACCCCGGCGTAGCCTGCGTTGGACGGAATGGTGAACGCGCCAGCGGCCAGCGCCAGGCCGAGCAGGGCTACGCCCGCCCCCACCAGGGACTGCAAAACAGGTGAGTGGCTGGCGTGACCGCGCGGGCGCATCGTCAAATCATGCCCGACTTGACCATGGTGGCGCGCAGAGCGGCAAAGTCGTTATCGACAAATTGCTCGAACGCAGCACCGGTGAGCAGGGCCGGTGTCCAGTTGTTCTTGACCAGCGCGTCCTGCCAGGCCTTGGACTGGGTGGCCTTGACGACGCGTTCGGTCAAGGCCTTACGCTGCGCCGGGGTGATGCCCGGCGCACCGTACACGCCGCGCCAGTTGCCGATCACCACGTCAATGCCCTGCTCCTTGAGCGTCGGAATGTCGATGCCTTTCAGGCGCGCCTCAGATGTCACGCCAATCGGCTTCATCTTGCCGGTTTCGATGTACTGCTGGAACTCGCTGTAACCGCTGCCACCCACCGTCACGTTGCCGCCCAGAATGGCCGCTGTGGCCTCACCGCCGCCACGGAACGCTACATAGTTGATTTTTGCGGCATCCACGCCCACCGCGCGCGCAATCATGGCCGCAGCAATGTGCTCGGTGGAGCCGCGCGAACCACCGCCCCACTTGACGCTGCCTGGGTCTTTCTTGAGCTGGGCGATCACGTCGGCCATGGTTTTGAACGGCGAATTCGCTGGCAACACAAACACGTTGTATTCGCTGGTCAGGCGGGCAATCGGCGTGGCGGCGGTGATCGACACCGGCGGTTTGCCGGTGATGATGCCGCCCAGCATCACCGCGCCCATCACCAGCAGGGCGTTCGGGTCGCCCTTGCTGGCGTTGACAAACTGCGCCAGCCCCAGGGCACCCGCAGCGCCACCCTTGTTATCAAAGGTCACGGCATCGGCCACTTTCGCATCCTGCAAGGCCTTGCCCAGCGCGCGTCCGGTGCCGTCCCAGCCACCGCCCGGGTTGGCCGGAATCATCATCTTGATGTTGTCTGCGGCGAAAGCCGACAGCGGCAACCCACTGGCCACAGCCATTGCGGCCATCGATTTGAGAAAAGTATCACGACGCATCGAAGTCTCCTGTTGAATTTCGAACGCTTCCATCATACGCATCGTGACCGGGTATCGGTGACCAGAATGCCTAGGGAAAACACTGACACCTACGGGAGACGTGGTTCAAGTCGGGAGGTGCCGTAAGTCATCGACGCACGGCAAGGCGACTGGGTTGATAAACCCATAGTGCGCGATGACGTTCATCCTTCGATAAACTGATCACATCACCAATACCTCCACACACCCCATGCAACGTGATACCTTCATCAAAAGCCTGCTGGCCTTGACGCTGCTCAGTGGCGCAACCCTGGCCCTGGCGCAAGACAAAAAGCCTGCCGCCTGCCCGGCGCTGCTTAACCACAGCTTCAACCGACTGCAGGACGAAGCCCCGCAGAACCTGTGTCAATATGCTGGCAAGGTGCTGCTGGTGGTCAACACCGCCAGCTTTTGCGACTACACACCGCAGTACGAAGGGCTGGAGGCGCTGTACGCCAAGTACAGCGCCAAGGGTCTGGTGGTGCTGGGCTTTCCCACCAATGATTTTGGCCAACAGGAACCTGGCAACGACAAGGAAATTGCCGACTTCTGTTTCAACACCTATGCGGTGCGGTTCCCGATGTTTTCCAAAACCGTCGTGGTGGGCAAACAGACCAACCCGCTGTATGTGGCGCTGAACCAGGCCACCGGCCAGGCACCGCAATGGAATTTCCACAAATACCTGATTGACCGCCAGGGCAAGGTGGTAGGCAGCTTTGCCAGCCGGGTCACACCGGATAGCCCGACGCTGGTGGCTGCCATCGAACGGGCGCTCTGATGGGCTACTGCCTCACGCTCTGACGGGCCACCGCCTCATCATGGAACGCCTGCGCATCGACAAATGGCTCTGGGGGGCGCGCTTTTACAAGACGCGCAGCCTGGCCAGCGATGAAATCGCTCTGGGTCGGGTGCGCATCCACGGCAACGCTGTCAAACCCGCGCACGAAGTCAAACCCGGTGACGTGATTGAATTACGCATCGGCAACCTGCGGCGCACCGTGCAGGTGCTGGCGCTCAGCGACAAGCGTGGCCCGGCCCCTGTGGCTGCGCTGTTGTATCAGGAGACCGAAGCATCCGTCCTGTTGCGCGAGCAGCTGGCGCAGCAACTCCGCCTGACCCCTGAGCCCGCGCTGAGCCGGTCGCAGGGCCGCCCGACCAAACGTGACCGGCGCGTAGCCGAGCAGTTACGCCAGCAACACGGCTGGGACGATCGATGGAGCGCCTTTTGATAGACGACGACCGGCATGTGCTATTTGTCACAGAACCAAGGGTTTTTCGTGTTGCGCTCGCGCACGCGTCTGTGCTGCAATAGCGCGCACCATCTTCAACCGGAGCACCACCATGTCGTTGACGCCACTGATTCTGGAGCGCATTTACGCGCACGAAAAAAACTTCGCCGACACAGTCTTTCTGACGCAACCTGTCGGTGGCGCCAACGTCATGAACTACACCTGGGCGCAGGTGATGGACCAGTCGCGCCGCATGGCCGCACACCTGCAAAGCCGAGGCTTTCCGCGCGGGGCACGCATCGCGATGTTGTCCAAAAATTGTGCCCACTTCATCATGGCCGAGCTGGCAATCTGGATGGCCGGCTACACCACGGTGGCGATCTTTCCCACCGAAACCGCAGAGACGGTGGGCTATGTGCTGGGCCACAGTGAAGCCAGCCTGCTGTTCGTGGGCAAGCTCGACACCTGGGAGCACCAGCGCCCGGGCGTGCCGGCCGACCTACCCTGCATTGCATTCCCCCTGGCACCCGACACCGACTTTGAGACCTGGGACGCGGTGGTGGCGCGCACCCAGCCCTTGGCAGGCCACCCGCCACGCGAGGCGTCTGAGCTGGCCTGGCTGATGTACACCTCTGGCTCTACGGGCACACCCAAGGGCGTCATGCACAGCTTTGTCGGCGTGACCGCCGCTGGCGTCGGCATTTCGGACGACCTGGAACTGCGACTGGGCGCAGATACACCACGGCGCATGCTGTCGTACCTGCCGCTGGCGCACAGCTTTGAGCGTTCATGGATCGAAGCAGCGTCCCTGGTCAGCGGTAAAACACAGCTCTTTTTTGCCGAATCGCTGGACACTTTTTTGGCCGACCTACAGCGCGCCCGCCCCACGCTGTTCATTTCGGTGCCACGCTTGTGGCTTAAGTTCCAGCAAGGTGTTTTTGCCAAGATGCCCCCGGCCAAACTGGACAAGCTACTATCGATTCCATTGCTTGGCAAATTGGTGGCGCACAAGATTCGCAAGGGGCTGGGGCTGGACCTGGTACGGTTGGCCGGCAGTGGCTCGGCACCGATTCCGCCCGACCTGATCCAGTGGTATCGGCGCATCGGTCTGCCGCTGTACGAGGGCTACGGCATGACCGAAGACAACTCGTATTCGTTCTGCTCCAACGCGCAGGCCAACGCACCCGGCTACGTGGGCGCGGCGCTGCGCGGCGTAGAGGTGCGTATCAGCCCCGAGGGAGAAATCTTGATCAAATCCCCCGCGCGCATGGTGGGCTACTACAAGCAGCCTGAGCTGGACGCCGAATGTTTCACCGAAGACGGTTTCTTCAAGACCGGCGACCTGGGCGAGCTGCGCGCTGACGGGCTGCTCAAGATCAGCGGGCGGGTGAAAGAGCTTTTCAAGACCGCCAAAGGCAAGTACGTGGCGCCCGCGCCGATCGAAAACCTGATCAATGCGCACCCGATGGTGGAGCTGTCGGTGGTCTCGGGCGTGGGTCAGCCACAGGCGTACGCGCAGGTGGTATTGGCCGAGCAACTGCGCCCGCGCCAAAGCGAGCCTGAATTCCGCCGGCAAGTGCAAGAGGAGTTCACGCGCCTGCTGGAATCCATCAACGCCAGTGTGCCTGACTACGAACGCCTGCAGATGATCGTCATCGCGCGCGAGCCCTGGAGCATCGACAACGGCTGCCTGACACCCACCATGAAAGTCAAGCGCAACCGCATTGAAGCCATGGCCGAACCCCAGCTGGAGCAGTGGTACAGCAACAAGCAAAAAGTGCTCTGGGCATGACATCGAGCCGCGCGCCACACGGTGGCGATCGCGTCGCACAGGCGCTGGCCGCACACGGCGTGCGCTGCATCTTCACACTGTGCGGCGGCCATATTTCACCCATCTTGAGCGGCGCCAAGGCGCTGGGCATTCGCATCGTCGATGTGCGTGATGAAGCCACCGCCGTCTTTGCCGCCGACGCCCTGGCCCGCCTGTCGGGCCGACCCGGGGTGGCGGCGGTGACCGCCGGGCCGGGGATCAGCAACACCATTACTGCGCTGAAAAACGCGCAACTCGCGCAGAGCCCGGTGCTGCTCATTGGCGGTGCCGCACCCACCGCGCTACAAGGGCGCGGTGCGCTACAAGACATTGACCAGCGCCCGCTGGTTGCACCGCACGTCAAGCGCTTCTTCAAGCTGCGCAGGGTGTGCGAGCTGGCACCGGCCATAACCCAGGCGCTGGCGCTGGCGCAATCGGGCGTGCCCGGGCCGGTCTTTATCGAATGCCCAGTGGATATGCTCTACGACGAAGCCAGCATCCGCCAGTGGTACGCCAGCGCGGCTGGCAAGGGGCGCAGCCTTCCCGAGCGCGTGCTGCGCTGGTATCTACAGCGCCATGTGCAGCGCCTGTTTGCGGGCAGCACGCCGGTGCCTGCCGTGCTGCCGCTGCCGGTGACCCAGCCGCAAGCCAGCGCATCCGCATTGCGCCAGGCCAGCCGGGCACTGGCCCAAGCACAGCGGCCGTTGCTGGTGATCGGCAGCCAGGCACTGGTGGATGCTGGGCAGGCACAAGCTCTGGCCGAAGCCGTGGGTCAACTTGGCGTGCCGGTGTACCTGTCTGGCATGGCGCGCGGCTTGTTGGGGCGCAACCACCCGCTG
The DNA here is from genome assembly GCA_002786915.1 of Comamonadaceae bacterium CG12_big_fil_rev_8_21_14_0_65_59_15. Classification (GTDB taxonomy): domain Bacteria; phylum Pseudomonadota; class Gammaproteobacteria; order Burkholderiales; family Burkholderiaceae_C; genus Rhodoferax. The sequence continues at coordinate 7,073 of PCUV01000062.1, forward strand.
CAGGTGCGCCACCAGCGGCGCCTGGCGCTGCGCGAAGCCGACTGCGTGCTGCTGGCCGGCGTGCCGTGCGACTTTCGGCTCGACTACGGCCAGCATGTACGCCGCAGCGCGCGCCTGATCGCCTCCAACCGCAGCACACATGACGCCCGCTTGAACCGCCGCCCCGACATCGCTGCCATCGGCGACGCGGGCGCTTTCATCCGCGCCCTGGCCCAGCAAGCGCCGGGCGGCCATGCCGGGCGCCTACACGACTGGGTGGACAGCCTGCGCCAGCGCGACGCCGCGCGCGAAATGGAGATCGACCAACAAGCCGCCCCCGGGGGCGACGGCGTCAATCCGGTGGCGCTGCTACGCGCCATCGAACAGGCAGCGGCTGACAACGCGCTGTTTGTGGCCGATGGGGGCGACTTTGTGGCCACGGCCAGCTACGTGCTGCATCCGCGCGCGCCGCTCACCTGGCTTGACCCCGGTGCGTTTGGCACGCTGGGCGTGGGTGCTGGATTTGCCCTCGGTGCAGCGCTCGGCCAGCCCGGGCGTGAAATCTGGATGATTTTTGGCGACGGCGCCCTCGGCTACAGCTTGATCGAATTCGACACCCTGGTGCGCCACCGCATCGGTATCATCGCCGTGGTGGGCAACGACGCCAGCTGGAGCCAGATTGCGCGCGAACAGGTGAAGATGCTGGGCGACGACGTGGCCACGGTGCTGGCGCGCACCGACTACCACCGGGTGGCAGAAGGTTTTGGCGCGCATGGCATTGTGGTGCACCATCAAAATGAAGTGCCTGCTGCGCTGTCTCAGGCGCGTGCCGTGGCGAAAACTGGGCAACCGGTGTTGATCAATGTGTGGCTGGCAAAAAGCGACTTCCGCGAGGGGTCGCTGTCGATGTAAACGGGGTGGCGTTGATAATGGCTGCCAACCTGCGCCGCTAGGATGAATTCAGGATAATTGACCCATGAACACAACTGTCAACGCTGACCCGGCCGAACTGGCCAAATTTTCAGACCTGGCGCACCGCTGGTGGGACGCCGATGGTGAGTTTCGCCCGCTGCACCAGATTAACCCGTTGCGGCTGGACTGGATCCAGTCGCTGTGTCCGCTGAAAGGCCTGAACGCGCTGGATATCGGCTGTGGTGGTGGCATCCTGACCGATGCCATGGCGCGCGCAGGCGCCACCGCCACAGGCATCGATTTGTCTGGCAAGGCGCTGCGCGTGGCGCAACTACATGCGCTGGACGCGCAAACGCCCAATGTCACTTACCGCGAGATCAGCGCCGAGGCCATGGCAGCCGAGGCACCGTCCAGCTTTGATGTGGTGACTTGCATGGAAATGCTGGAGCATGTGCCCGACCCCGCGTCTGTGGTGCGTGCCTGCGCCACCCTGATCAAGCCGGGCGGCTGGGTGTTTTTTTCCACGCTCAACCGCAACCCCAAATCGTTCCTGCTGGCCATTGTGGGCGCGGAGTATGTGCTGAAGATGCTGCCGCGCGGCACGCATGAATACGCCAAGATGATCCGCCCCAGCGAGCTGGCTGGTTTTTGCCGCGCCGCCGGGTTGACGGTGTCGCACAGCAAGGGGCTGTCATTCAACCCGCTGACACAGCGCTATTGGATGAACAGCGACACCAGCGTCAATTACCTGATCGCCACCCAAAAGCTTTGATGCCCACGTCCACCGACGTAACCATGCCACGGTTGAAGGATGTGGCCGCCGTACTGTTTGATCTGGACGGCACGCTGATTGACAGCGCCCCCGACCTTGGCGCTTCTGCTGACCAGATGCGCGTGGCGCGTGGTCTGCCATCTATGCCCATTGAAACGTATCGCCCGCTGGCAGGGGCTGGCGCGCGCGGCATGCTGGGGGTGGCTTTTGGCATGGAGCCTGATCATCCCGATTTTTTGACACTACGCGAAGAATTTTTTACAAACTATGAACAGCGCCTGACTGTCAACACCGTGGTTTTTGACCAGGTGCCCGAACTGATCAACGCCTTGGTACGCAATGGTCTGCGCTGGGGCGTAGTGACGAACAAGTCCAAGCGGTTCACCGAGCCCTTGACACGCATGATGCCGCTGTTTGCCAATGCCAGCACCATCATCAGTGGCGACACCACGGCCCATGCGAAGCCGCACCCCGAGCCTCTGCTGGAAGCGGCCCGCCAGCTCAACGTTCCGCCACAGCACTGCATCTATGTAGGTGACGATGAGCGCGACATCATCGCCGGGCGTGCAGCTGGCATGCGCACGGTGGCGGTCAACTACGGTTATCTGGGCGAAAAGGCCGATACCCGTGAATGGGGTGCGGATTTAACGATCAATTGCGCGCTGGAGCTCTTGCAATGGATCGAGTCGCCCTAAAATGCGGACCTTGGGGCTGCACTGGTTTCGACGTGGATTCGGACGCGCAGCAGGGCATGTCGAGCTGAATGCGCTCGTAAAACAGATTCAAAAAAACTAACTGCAAACGACGAACGTTTCGCACTCGCTGCTTAATTGCACGTGAGCCTCACAACAGCAAGCCGATAGGCTGGGCAAGGGTGATCAAGCCGTAAGGCAGGGTTGTCCAGGCTGTGGGGTCATTTCAGTCGGCTGGGTCTGCCTTGGGTAACTTAGGGTGGGCCAAGAAAATAGGTTGCTGGCGATTTGCATAGCGTGCCGCTGCGCGATGTGAAGAGCGAGATTCAAATCAGACGGCTACACATGTAGAACTGCTCGAAGAAGGTTTGCGGACGCGGGTTCAAATCCCGCCAGCTCCACCATACACAAAATCCAACCGGTCATCCGGTTGGATTTTTTTTACGTAACCCCGCGTATTCATTGCGGTTCTTGAGGGTGTTGATGCCGACTCAAATATGACCCATGTGCCGACTTTTGACTGCCCCACCTTCAACGAGCGCTATCCCTTACCCAGCAACGCTTGCAAGAAAATCTTGCCGGGTCACGCAATATCGGCAGTCTGGATCAATTTGGTGTCGGCGCTAACACTACCTGGTTAGCTCGGTGATGACTCGGCCGTGCTGCGGAAAAGTTGCCAGCAACGCCGCCTTCTCGGCCAGACAAAAGTCGGCAAAGTCAAAACCCGGTGCGACAGTGCAACCTACCAACGAGAAGGTACTACCAGCAGCGACCCTGGAGGCAAACCAGGTGCTGGCTCGAACCATGTGTTGATGAACATCACCTCGCAAGATGTCCGGCCCCAAACGGGTGCATCGCAATTCACCTGTCGTATCGAGCTCGAGAATCTCTAGCGCCTGGCCGGCGTAGAAATGCCACATCTCATCGGACTTGATCTTGTGGAACGCTGAAAAATTGCCTTCTTCCAACAAGAAATAGATTCCGGTTGCAGCGTTCCTTTGGCGCACAGCGCCGTCGCCAGTCACTTCAACCAAGAGGTCACTTCGGTAGGTTTCCCGAAAGAATCCACCCTCTGGGTGAGCCAGCATTTGGAGTGCGTCAATATAGGTCTGGGCGGTTGGTGGCATTTGGCGATGAGAAGGGTTGGACTCTGGCAGCGGTGGTTGGCTGATGATAAGTTCATATCGCGGCTGCAAGTTTCTCCGGCATTCTTTGTTCTCAGTCGCTACCGCCTACCAATTTCCACTTGCAACCTACCCCCGCGTAAGTCGTTGATTTCATTGAAAGTGGCCTCTTGAATAGTCAAGAGGCAAACTGAGAACAGAGACAGAAAACGCCGGTTTTTGGGTCAAAAACGGGCATGAAGACCCAAATTTGATAGCGCAATTGTCAAGAGGCAACTCTCGTAAGTGCGCGTAAACATTGAGGATTTTCCAAAAGAAAAGCCTAACTGAAAACAGTTAGGCTTTAAATGGGTGGTGGTGGTACCGGGACTTGAACCTGGGACATCAGCATTATGAATGCTGCGCTCTAACCAACTGAGCTATACCACCAAAGGAGCGGCATTATAGGGGCAATCACCGGCTGGTTTTGGCGCTGCCAGCGCGCAGCCGCGGTCAGGCATTAGCGATGGGTAAAAACCGCCTGACGCTTGTTGACGAACGCGTCCATGCCTTCTTTCTGGTCGGCGCTGGCAAACAGCGCGTGGAACAGGCGCCGCTCAAACATGATGCCGTCGCTCAAGCTGCCTTCAAACGCGCGGTTGACCGACTCTTTGGCGGCCATGGTGGCCATTTGTGAAAAGCCGCTGATGGCCAGCGCCGCGCCCAGCGCTTCGTCCATGAGTTTGTCCAGCGGCACCACGCGGCTGACCAGCCCGGCGCGTTCGGCTTCTGCCGCGTCCATCATGCGCCCGGTCAGTGCCAGGTCCATCGCCTTGGCCTTGCCCACCGCGCGCGGCAAGCGTTGTGTGCCACCGGCGCCGGGGATGATGCCCAGTTTGATTTCGGGCTGGCCAAAGCGCGCGTTGTCGGCGGCGATGATGAAGTCGCACATCATCGCCAGCTCGCAGCCGCCGCCCAGCGCAAAGCCGCTCACCGCCGCAATGACGGGCTTGCGCACGCTGCGGATGGCTTCCCAGTTGCGCGTGATGAAGTCGCTCTTATAGACGTCGGCAAAGCTCAAGCTGGCCATGCCGCCAATGTCGGCCCCGGCGGCAAAGGCTTTTTCGCTGCCGGTGAGAACGATGCAGCCGATGGCCGGGTTGGCGTCAAACGCCTGTAGCGCCTGGCCCAGCTCGGTCATCAGCTGGTCGTTGAGCGCGTTGAGCTGCTTGGGGCGGTTTAGGGTAATGATGGCAACCTTGTCGGCCTCGATGCGTGTGGTGATGAGTTCAAAAGTCATGCGTTTCTCCGTTGTAATGATGAAGATGGTTTATGCTAAAAATGGTCTATAACGAACGTGTATCAAGCGTTGAGAGCTATTGTTTTTGACTTTTTAGCGCTCAGCCAGGCGTTGGCCAACGAGGCATCCCGAACGACCAGTTTGACTTGCTGAACGTCATTGGGTAGCGTGACTGGCAGCCTCTGCAGGCGTTGATCACGGGCCACCAGGGCGGTAAAACAGGTCGCCCCGCCCAGGTACAGCGGCAAGTCGTCGAGCTTGTTGAGCCGCCAGCTTTGGCGTGTTTTGGCGCGGCCCAGCTCTATGCCCAGCCATTCGTCGCCGGCCGCAAAGCCGGCTGTTTCAGCCGCGCCGTTGCTGTGCACACTTTTGACGCGAATGCCTGCATTCTCTGTCACCCGCAAACCCAGTTGATCGGCCAGCGCGGCGGGTTCCGGGTGATTTTTGACCCCTTGCTGATTGAGCAGGGTCTTTACCGGCAAGTCGGCCGTGCCGTGCACCCACTGGGTCAGCCGCGTGGCCAACGCCTGGTCGCCAAGAGCAGTGACAACCTCCAGCACATCGGCTTCGGTCATTGGTCCGCCCTGACAGCGCTGCCACAGCGTGCGCATGACGTCATCCAGGCTGTGCGCAGTGCTTTGGCGCAGGCTTAAATCCAGCGCCAGCGCCACCAATGCGCCTTTGGTGTAATAACTGATGGTGGCGTTGCCCGTGTTTTCGTCTGGCCGGTAGTACTTGATCCAGGCGTCAAAGCTGGCTTGCGCCACACTTTGCACCTGGCGGCCCGGCGTTTGCAGCACGGCGTTGATGGTTTTGCCCAGCAGCGTGAGGTAGCTGGCAGCGTCGATCAGACCGGTGCGGTGCAACAGCAAGTCGTCGTAGTAGCTGGTGAAGCCTTCAAAAAACCACAACAACTCGGTGTAGTTTTCTTGCGTGTAGTCGTAGCTGGCAAATTCGGCCGGGCGCAGGCGTTTGACGTTCCAGGTGTGAAAGTACTCGTGGCTGATCAGCCCCAGCAGGGTGGTGTAGCCGTCGTTGGCGGCCAGGGTTTTGGGCTGGCCCAGGCGTGGCAGGTCGGCGCGCTTGCAGATCAGCGCGGTGCAGTTGCGGTGCTCCAGCCCGCCATAGCCGTTGTCCACGGCGTTAAGCAAAAACAGGTAGCGGTCGTGCGGTGCCTTTTTGGGGGAGTTGCCATGCCAGAAGGCAATTTCGGCTTCACAAATGGCCTGCGTGTCGGCCAGCAGGCGCGCACCGTCAAAACTGGTCGGCGCACCCGCTACTACCAGGCGGTGGTGAATGCCGCCGGTGCTAAAGCTGCCGCTCCAGAACGGTCCCATCTCGACTGGTGAATCGACTAGCTCGTCGTAGTCGGCGGCCAGGTATTGGCCAAACCCCCGGGCGTTGATCTTGAGTGGCGTTAAGGCGGTTGCCACCTGCCAGTCAAAGGCCAAACCACTGTTGCTGATGGCCAGTGCGTGCGGCGAATTTTCTTGGCCGTGCACGCGCAGGCAGACACTGGTGCTGTTAAAAAAAGCCCGTTCATGACTGAGCCAGGCCGTGCGAACCGAGGTATCTTGCGCATACACCAAATAAATCAATTGCAGCGCCTGACCGGCCGCGCAGTGCACCTGCCAGGTGCACTTGTCAAGTTGGCTGATGGCAACTTCTGCGCGCTTCTGGCTGGCTTTAAGCTGCTGCAAATTTCTGGAAAACTCGCGCACCAGGTAGCTGCCCGGTATCCATACCGGCAGGCTCACGATTTGCTCGGCGCTGGGTCGGGCGATGGTCAGTACCACCTCAAACTGATGTGTATGAATAAATGCTGCGCTGACCTCGTAGTTGATGCCTGGCAGTGCCCTGGCGGGCAGGCTATGCGTGTGGGATGCCATCAGTCTTAGCTACCCGGCTGTGTCAGACGTTTTTCAACCTGATCGGCACCCACCGCCCCCGGTACCCGGCTGCCGTCGGCAAAGATCAGCGTGGGCGTGCCGGTAATTTTGTATTTGCGGCCCAGCTCCACGTTGCGTGTCAGCACGGCGCTGTCGCAATTACCAGCGGGCAAGGTCACGTCGCGCACCATCCAGTCTTGCCAGACCTTGGCGCGGTCTTTGGCGCACCAGATGCTCTTGGATTTTTCCAGTGAATCGGCTCCCAGAATCGGGTACAGAAACAGGTGGATCGTGACGTTGTTGACCTTTTGCAGGTCGCGCTCGAAGCGCTTGCAGTAACCGCAGTTCGGGTCTTCAAACACCGCCAATTGGCGTTTGCCGTTGCCGCGCACGATGGTGAAAGCGTCTTTGAACGGCAGCGCGTCAAATTTGACGGCGGTGAGTTTGTCGATGCGTTCTTCGGTCAGGTTGCGCCGCTGCTGGGTATCGACCAAACTGCCCTGGATCAGGTAATTACCCTGCGCGTCGGTGTAGTAAATATCGCTGCCATTAACGCGAATTTCATAAATGCCGGCGATCGGCGTTTTGCTGATTTCGTCGATCTTGGGCAATTGCGGAATGCGCTCGGCGAGGTTCTTGCGGATGACGGCGTCCTGCGCAAAAACCGGCGTCAACAGCATCGCGCCCAGCAGGGCGATCAGGGAGGTGGCGCGCAAAAAACGTGGTTTCATGAAGTGTCCCGGTGTTAATGGAGTGGTGTCTGAGCAGGCGGGGTGGTAAAAGTTCGAAGCACGATGGCGGGTCACAGCCCCATGGCGTAGCGCGCGGCGCGCATTTTGGCCGGGCCGCTCAGGTCAAAACCCTTCATGCCCCAGTTGCGCAAGGCCTGCCAGCTGCCACCCTTTTGCGAAAACAGGCGTTGCAGCCCGTCCATGGCTAGCGCCGTGGTGCCCACTTCGGTGCGCCGGGCGCGCTCATATTGACGCAACAGTTTGACGTCGCCCACGCTGCGCCAGTAGGCACGCGCGTGCAGCACGCGCACCAGTTCGGCCACGTCACCCAGCCCCAGGTTCAGCCCTTGGCCGGCCAGCGGATGCACCGTGTGCGCTGCGTCACCGGCCAGTGCCCACGACTGGCCGGGGGCCAGGCTGCCGATCCAGCGGCTGGCCTGGGCGTTTTGCAGCGGCCAGCTGGCGCGATCGCTCACCAGTTGCAGGGTGCCCAGGCTGTGCTGGCTGATTTTCTCCAGCTCGGCGCAAAAGTCCGCCGCGCTGGATGCCAGCAACTCGGGTGCGCGCTCGGCCTGCGCCGACCAGACCATGGCCACGGTGTTCCCCTGCGGGCCGTCCAGCGGCAGAAACGCCAAAATTTCTCCGACCGTGAACCATTGGCGCGCCACTTGGCCATGCGGTTTTTCGCACTGCAAGCGCGCCGCAATGGCGTGTTGCGGGTAGCGCGTGACGTCGAATTCAACGCCCAGTTCGGCACGCGTGCGGCTTGCCTTGCCTTCACACACCACGGTGAGCGTGGCCGGCTGGGCGCTGTCCAACACCTCGATCTGTGGCTGAAAGCGCAGTGCGTCGTGCAGCAAGTCCTCCAGCACCGGCACATCGACAATCCAGGTGAGCGCGGGCACGGCCAGCTCGGCCGCAGAAAATTGCACCGCGCCTTGGTCGTCGCCCCAGACCTGCATGTCGGTGACGGCCGAGGCGTGTTGCACGTCGGGCCAGCAGCGCACCGATTCCAGCAGTGCCTTGGAACTGGCGTTAAGCGCATAGGCGCGCACGTCGGCTGCGTTGCTGCGGGCGGGTTGCGTGACCAGCCCAACGTGCAGGCGCTCGCGCGCCAACAACAGCGCCAGCGTGTGGCCCACAATGCCGCCGCCACGGATGCAGATGTCATAGGGTTGCTTCATGTCGGCCATTGTAGAAGTGGCCCGGCACCTGTATAGGCAGTCATGGATAATCCACGCCTTTCCGCGCGCGGACTTCAGAACCTAGGATTTGTATGAAATGTGGCATTGTGGGCTTGCCCAACGTCGGTAAATCGACCCTGTTCAACGCACTCACCAAAGCCGGTATTGCGGCTGAAAACTACCCCTTTTGCACCATCGAGCCCAACGTGGGCATCGTCGAGGTGCCCGACCCGCGCCTGGATGCCTTGAGCGCCATCGTGCACCCCGAGCGCGTGCAGCGCGCGGTGGTGGAGTTTGTTGACATCGCCGGTTTGGTGGCCGGTGCCAGCACCGGTGAAGGCCTGGGCAATAAATTTCTGGCGCACATTCGTGAGACCGACGCGGTGGTCAACGTGGTGCGCTGCTTTGAAGACGACAACGTGATCCACGTGGCCGGCAAAATTGATCCTATTTCGGATATTGAGGTGATCCAGACCGAACTCTGCCTGGCCGACCTGAGCACGGTGGAAAAGGCGCTGGCGCGTTACCAAAAGGCCGCCAAATCGGGTGGTGACAAGGAAGCCGCCAAACTGGTGGACATTCTCGAGCGCTGCCAGAGCGCGCTCAACGACACCAAGCCGGTGCGCACCGTGGCGTTCAGCAAAGAAGAGCAGCCGCTCTTGAAGCAGTTTTTCCTGATCACCGCCAAACCGGCGATGTTTGTTGCCAATGTGTCTGAGGACGGTTTTCACGACAACCCGCTGCTGGACAAGCTCACGGCCTTTGCGCAGGCACAGCACGCGCCGGTGGTGGCCATTTGCGCCAAGCTCGAGGCCGAAATGGCCGACATGAGCGACGACGACCGCCAGATGTTCCTGGAAGAAATGGGCCTGCATGAGCCGGGCCTGAACCGACTGATCCGCGCGGCCTACGACCTGCTGGGCCTGCAAACCTATTTCACCGCGGGCGTGAAAGAAGTGCGCGCCTGGACCATTCACAAAGGCGACACCGGCCCGCAGGCTGCCGGCGTGATCCACACCGATTTTGAAAAAGGCTACATCCGAGCGCAGACCATTGCCTATGAGGACTTTGTTACCTACAAGGGCGAGCAGGGCGCCAAGGACGCGGGCAAGATGCGCGCCGAAGGCAAAGACTACGTCGTGAAGGACGGCGACGTGATGAACTTCCTCTTCAGTTCGTAGAGGGAAAAGGGGACGCTACCCTTTTACTCCGGGTAAAAGGGTAGCGTCCCCTTTTCCCCTTTTCCCGCAACGCGTCGGACAGCGCATAAATCACTTGTCGCAGATCAGCTTGAATGGACATGGCGGTGCTGCTGGTTGGAACAACGGTGCGGATTGTGCCGCTTTTCAGGAGCCAAATACCCCCACCAGGGCAGAAGTCATCAACAGATAGCGTCCAAATTTGCCGATGGCCATGTACATCAAGCAGGGCCAGAACGGCAGTTTGAGCCAACCCGCCACCGCGCACAGCGGGTCACCCACCAGAGGCAGCCAAGCCACCAGACACGCCTTGGGCCCCAGGCGCTCCAACCAGTGCAGCGCGCGCAGATGGTGTTTGCCGTGCTGGTGGCGCTGCACCACTTTGTGCGATGCCAGTCCCATCCACCACGTGACCGCACCGCCCAGCGTATTGCCCAGCGTGGCCACGCCAATCGCGCTCCAGAACAGGTGCGGGTTGAGCTGGATCAGGCCAAATACCGCAGGTTCAGAACCCATGGGCAGCAGCGTGGCAGACACGAACGCAACCACAAACACGCTGCTCAACCCGTGTTTGGGCAGGGCCAGCCAGGTGAGTAGCGTGTCGATCCAGAGTTCCATTGAGCAGGAGTATAGGAACGCCATGACCCTATGGACTTCAAGACCATGTGCGTTGACGCACTGACGTGCGTCAAACTGCCGCTTTTTTGGGCAGCTAGAATCAGCCGCCTGACCGGCACCCACGTTCTGCGCGCTCTGGCAAACAGGCTTTTCTGGCGGCAGATCGACCCCCCCTTTATTTCAATCACCAGCAGCAAGCGCAATGAACATCGGCCCGTATGTGTTGCCCAACGCGGTTTGTGTCGCGCCCATGGCGGGTGTGACGGATCGGCCGTTTCGCGCGCTGTGCAAGCGCCTGGGCGCGGGCTACGCGGTGAGCGAGATGATCACCAGCCGCCCTGATCTGCAAGATTCTGTCAAGACCACGCGCCGCGCCGACCACACGGGCGAGGGCGGCGTGATTGCGGTGCAGATTGCCGGCACCGAGCCGCAAATGATGGCCGACGCGGCCCGCGCCAACATCGACCGCGGCGCGCAGATCATCGACATCAACATGGGTTGCCCGGCTAAAAAAGTCTGCAACAAGTGGGCGGGCTCAGCGTTGATGCAAGACGAGCGCCTGGCCATCGACATCGTGCAGGCGGTGGTGGCCGCTTGTGCGCCGCACGGCGTGCCGGTCACGCTGAAGATGCGCACGGGCTGGTGCCAGGCGCACAAAAATGCGGTGGCGCTGGCGCGCGCCGCGCAAGACGCCGGCGTGCAGATGCTGGCGGTGCATGGGCGCACGCGCGAACAGGGTTACAAAGGCGCGGTGGACTACGACACCATTGCCGCCGTCAAGGCCGCTGTGCGCATTCCGGTAGTGGCCAACGGCGACATTGACAGCCCGCAGAATGCGCGCGCGGTGCTGGCCGCCACGGGTGCCGATGCAGTGATGATCGGCCGCGCCGCGCAGGGCAGGCCGTGGATTTTTCGGGACATCACGCATTACCTGGCCACCGGCACACTGCTGGCGCCGCCGCTGGTGGCAGAAGTCAAACAACTGCTGCTGGCGCACCTGCAAGAGCACTACGCCTTGTACGGCGCATGGGCGGGTGTGCGCAGCGCGCGCAAGCACATTGGCTGGGCGGTGCGCGCCCTGCCCGGTGGCGACGCGTTTCGGGCGCGCATGAACCTGCTGGACGATGCGCAGGCGCAGTACCACGCCGTGGCAGAATTCTTTGACACGCTGCACCAGCACATGGACCGGTTGCCCGAGCTACCGGCACATCACAACAAACCGCAGCCAGATGTGGAGACAACACCATGAAACAAATGCACATCGCAGAATGTGTACGCAGCAACCTGCAAATTTACCTGTGCGACCTGGGCAGCAGCGAGCCCGACGGCATGTACGACATGCTGATCAACGTGGTTGAAAAGCCGCTGCTTGAGGTGGTGATGCAGCACGCCGAGCACAACCAGTCCAAGGCGGCGCAATGGCTGGGCCTGAACCGCAACACGCTGCGCAAGAAACTGATCGAGCACAAGCTCATTGATTGATAGCTACTCACGCTTGATTGACAAGCGCTAGAGCCTGTTTTTACATATAACTTTTTCATCAACCTTTAACCCACCTTCCGATCATGAAAGCACTCATCTCTGTTTCTGACAAAACCGGTATCGTCGAATTGGCCCAGGCGCTGCACGCGCTGGGCGTGGGGTTGCTGTCCACCGGCGGCACCGCCAAACTGCTGGCCAACGCTGGCCTGCCGGTGACCGAGGTGGCCGACATGACGGGTTTTCCCGAGATGCT
>PCUV01000062.1:19283-19544 GCA_002786915.1 Comamonadaceae bacterium CG12_big_fil_rev_8_21_14_0_65_59_15
CTCAAGATCGTGAACCAGTACAACTTGCGCTGGGACGCGCCGGACGAGACGGCCTATCCGTCCACGTTTGTCTTCGACAAACAGGGAACGGTGCGATTCGTCAAGATCAGTCAGTCGCATGCCGACCGTAGCTCGGCCGCCGTCATCCTGACGATGCTGCAGAGCATGAAGTGACGAGCGAGGCTACCCCGCGCAACAAGACAGTTGGCTGACGTCCTTCGTGAACGTCTGCGTGGCGAGCTTGAGTCCCTCGACCATGGT
>PCUV01000004.1 GCA_002786915.1 Comamonadaceae bacterium CG12_big_fil_rev_8_21_14_0_65_59_15
TTTATTAATTCAGGAGACTTCATCATGCCTTTGACCCTACGTTCCAACCGCTCCACACTGACGCAGTTTCTGATCGAACAGCGCCGTCATCACCCTGGCGCCAGCGGTGACTTCAACGCACTTATTCTGGACGTGGCGCTGGCCTGCAAAGGCATTGCCAAGGCCGTGGCCTTTGGTGAGCTGGCAGGGCTGGGCGGCAACTATGCGGCCGATGCCGGTGGCTCGGTCAACGTGCAGGGCGAGACGCAGAAAAAGCTCGACGTGTTGTCCAATGAGGTCTTCATGCAGCGCACCGAATGGGCGGGGAATTTGGCCGGCATGGCGTCTGAAGAGATGGAAGCGCCGTATCAGATTCCCAAGCAGTTTCCGCGCGGCAAGTATTTGATTGTGTTCGACCCGCTGGACGGCTCGAGCAACATCGACGTGAACGTGTCGGTGGGCAGTATCTTCAGCATCTTGCGCGCGCCGCAAGACGTGATCGACAGCGGCCGCGACGTGGTCGATGCCGACTTCTTTCAACCCTGTTCCAAACAGGTGGCTGCCGGTTACGCGCTGTACGGCCCCACAACGCAGCTGGTGCTGACCGTGGGCGACGGCGTGAACGGCTTCACGCTGGACCCGAATCTGGGCGAGTTCATGCTCACGCACCCCAAACTCAGCATCCCCGCAGACACGCAAGAATTTGCCATCAATGCCAGCAACGCGCGCTTTTGGGAGCCGCCGGTCAAGCGCTATGTGGATGAATGCCTGGCCGGCAAAACCGGTACGCGCGGCAAAGACTTCAACATGCGCTGGATCGCCAGCATGGTGGCCGAGGCGCACCGCATTTTGATGCGCGGGGGCGTGTTCATGTACCCGCGCGACACCAAGGACCCGTCCAAACCGGGGCGTCTGCGCCTGCTCTATGAGGCCAACCCGGTGGGCATGATCATCGAACAAGCCGGTGGCCGCGCCAGCACCGGCGAGGTGCCGATGATGGGCGTGCAACCCACCAGCTTGCACCAGCGCATCGGTTTTGTGTTTGGCTCCAAAAACGAGGTGGAACGCATTGAGCGCTACCACGCCGAACCGGCCCCGGCCCACTTTGACAACCCGCTGTTTGCCGAGCGCGGCTTGTTCAGGGACTAAATTTAATAGCTTCCAGCGCTTGTAAAACAAGGGCTGGATGCCAAAAAGATCATTAACTTGTAGGAGACACACCATGTCAGCACGCCACCCCATCATCGCCATCACCGGCTCCAGCGGCGCCGGTACCACGTCGGTCACGCGCACGTTTGAAAACATTTTTCGGCGCGAAAAAGTCAGCGCGGTCGTCATCGAGGGCGACAGCTTTCACCGCTACGACCGCAAAGAAATGAAAGTCAAAGCGGCCGAAGCCGAAGCCGCCGGCAACATGAACTTCAGCCACTTTGGCCCGGAAAACAATCGTCTGGAAGAGCTGGAGGCGCTGTTCAGGGACTACGCCGCCACCGGCATCGGCAAGCGACGCAAGTACCTGCACGACGCCGAAGAAGCCGCGCCCTACAAGCAAGACCCCGGCACCTTCACCCCTTGGGAAGACGTGGCCACTGGCACCGATCTGCTGTACTACGAAGGCCTGCACGGCGCGGTGGTCACCCCTGAAGTGAACGTGGCGCAGTACCCCGACCTGCTGATTGGCGTGGTGCCGGTCATCAACCTGGAATGGATCCAGAAGCTCTACCGCGACAAAAAACAGCGCGGCTACAGCACCGAGGCGGTGACCGACACCATTTTGCGGCGCATGCCCGACTATGTGAACTACATCTGCCCGCAGTTTCAGCACACGCACGTCAATTTTCAGCGCGTGCCGATGGTCGATACCAGCAACCCGTTCATTGCGCGCGAAATCCCCACGGCGGATGAGAGCATGGTGGTGATCCGCTTTGCCAACCCCAAGGGCATCGACTTTCCGTACCTGCGCAGCATGATCGACGGCAGCATCATGAGCCGCGCCAACACCATCGTGGTGCCGGGGGGCAAGATGGAACTGGCGATGCAGCTCATCTTTACGCCGTTTGTGTGGCGCATGATGGAAAGAAAAAAGAACGCAAAATAATTGGACGCCCCCTGAGTCGGCTGCGCCGCCACCCCCCACTGGGGGGCAACGCCAGCGGCCTGGCGGAGCCAGTTCCGCGGCGTTCTGGCTCTTCCCCGCTCATCCAGCGGAACGCTTTGGGACACTTTTTCGTTTGACACACACTAACTCCGGAACTTGCCAAACTTTTGCTGAAGTCACGCGGTTTCGTCACCCTGTTTGAGGATCGTCATGAACAACCCTTCCCCTGAATTTGCCAAGCAAATGGCCAATGCGATCCGCATGCTGGCTGTTGATGCGGTTGAAAAAGCCAAGAGCGGCCACCCTGGCGCGCCCATGGGCATGGCAGACATTGCCGAAGTGCTGTGGAACCGGCACCTGAGCCACAACCCGGCCAACCCGCATTGGGCCAACCGCGACCGCTTTGTGCTGTCCAATGGCCATGGCTCGATGCTGCTGTATGCGCTGTTGCACCTGACCGGCTACGACCTGCCGATGAGCGAGCTGCAAAACTTTCGCCAGCTGCACAGCAAAACTGCCGGCCACCCCGAGGTGGGTGTCACGCCCGGTGTGGAAACCACCACCGGTCCGCTGGGGCAGGGCATCAGCAACGCGGTGGGCATGGCGCTGGCTGAAAAGCTGCTGGCCGCCGAGTTCAACCAGCCAGGCCACAGCATCGTGGACCACTTTACCTACGCGTTTCTGGGTGACGGCTGCCTGATGGAAGGCATCAGCCACGAAGTCTGCTCGCTGGCGGGCACGCTGCGCCTCTCGAAGTTGATTGCTTTTTACGACGACAACGGCATCAGCATCGATGGCCATGTGGACGGCTGGTTTACCGACGACACGCCCAAGCGTTTTGACGCTTACGGCTGGAACGTGATCGCTGCGGTGGACGGCCACAACCCGGCCGCGATTGATGCCGCTGTGAAAGCGGCCAAGGCGCAAGCCGTGCAAGCCGACGGCAAGCCCACGCTGATCTGTTGCAAGACGGTCATTGGCATGGGTTCGCCCAACAAGGCCGGTACGCACGACGTGCACGGCGCGGCGTTGGGCGCGGCAGAAGTAGCCGCCACGCGCGCGGCGCTGGGCTGGACGTCGGCACCGTTTGACATTCCGGCCGACATTGCCGCCGCCTGGAACGCGGTGCCGCGCGGCGTGGCCGCCGAACAGGCGTGGAACGAGCGTTTTGAGGCCTACCGCAACGCGCATCCTGTGCATGCGGCGGAGTTTCAGCGCCGCATGGCCGGTGACTTGTCGGAGTCTTTTGCAGAACAATTGCCCGCGCTGTTGGAAGCGATTGCCAACAACGCCACCGCCTTTGCCACGCGCAAGTCGAGCCAGAATGCGCTGGATGCCATCGCCCCGTTGCTGCCCGAATTTTTTGGTGGCAGTGCCGACCTGACCGGCAGCAACCTGACCAACTTCAAGGGCTGCGTGCGCGCCAAACGCGATGTGTGGGGCAACCACCTGAGCTACGGCGTGCGAGAGTTTGGCATGGCCGCCATCATGAACGGCATCGCGCTGCACGGCGGCTACCTGCCGTATGGCGGCACGTTCCTGACGTTCAGCGACTACAGCCGCAACGCGATCCGCATGGCCGCGCTGATGAAGCTGCGCGTGATCCACGTGTTCACGCACGACAGCATCGGTCTGGGGGAGGACGGCCCCACGCACCAGAGCGTGGAACACATCCCCAGTTTGCGCATCATCCCCGGGCTGGACGTGTGGCGCCCTGCCGACGGACTGGAAACCGCAGTAGCTTGGGCCAGTGCGGTGCAGAGGCGCGACGGCCCCTGCGCCTTGTGCCTGAGCCGCCAGAACTTGCCGCCTTTGAGCAAAATGGCGCACGCGGGTTTAATCGCCAAGGGCGGTTACATCCTGGCCGATATGCAAGGTGCGCAAGCGGTCATCTTGGCAACGGGCAGTGAAGTGGAGATTGCCATCAAAGCGCAGGCCGAACTGGCCGCGCTGGGCGTGGCCACACGCGTGGTCTCCATGCCGTGCACCAACGTGTTTGACCGCCAGAGCGACGCCTACCAAGAGATGGTGCTGCCACTGGGCCTGCCCACGGTAGCCATAGAGGCGGCGCACCCCGACTTTTGGCGCAAATACGTGGGCCGCACCGGCATGGTGATTGGCATGGCCACGTTTGGCGAATCGGCCCCGGCGCCCAAGCTGTACGCGCATTTCGGCATCACGGCCGAGCGTGTGGTAGAGGCCGTGCGCGTGCTGGCGCACCGCGCCGCCTACCGCCACGATGCGGCGCTGCCCGACACGGTGGTGCCGTCGGTCAACTGACGTGACATCGTCTTTGAGCGTTATTGAATTAGGAGCTTGAAGCCCTTATAGAATAAGGGCTGGAGTCTATTTTTGTTCATGACTGGAGTTTGACAATGAAAGTACTGCGTTTTGCCGATCTGATTGCCAGCGGCGCGGCCCGTGGCAAGCGGGTGTTTATCCGTGCCGACCTGAATGTGCCGCAAGACAAAGAAGGCCACATCACCGAAGATACGCGCATCCGCGCCAGCGTGCCGTGCATCCAGATGGCGCTGGACGCCGGTGCGGCGGTGATGGTCACCAGCCATTTGGGCCGCCCCACCGAGGGCGAATTCAAGCCCTCCGACAGCCTGGCCCCGGTGGCCAAGCGCCTGGGCGAGTTGCTGGGGCGTGACGTGCCGGTGGTGGCCAACTGGGTCGATGGCGTGAGCGTTGCCCCCGGCCAATTGGTGATGCTGGAAAACTGCCGTGTGAACAAAGGCGAAAAGAAAAACGACGAGACGCTGGCGCGCAAACTGGCCGCGCTATGCGACATTTTTGTACACGATGCCTTTGGAACCGCGCACCGCGCCGAAGGCACCACCTACGGCATTGCCCAATACGCACCCATTGCCTGCGCTGGCCCTTTGCTGGCGGCAGAAATTGACGCCATCAACAAGGCGCTGGCCAACCCCAAGCGACCGCTGCTGGCCATTGTGGCGGGCAGCAAGGTCAGCACCAAGCTCACTATTCTGCAGGCGTTGGCCAAGAACGTCGATGGCTTGATCGTGGGCGGCGGCATTGCCAACACCTTCCTGCTGGCCGCTGGCCTGAAGATCGGCAAAAGCCTGGCCGAGCCCGATCTGGTGGGCGAGGCCAAAGCCGTCATCGAGGCCATGAAAGCGCGCGGCGCGGCGGTGCCGATCCCTACCGATGTGGTGTGTGCCAAGACCTTTGCGGCCGATGCGCCCGCCACCGTCAAAGCCGCCACAGATGTGGCCGACGACGACATGATTCTGGACATTGGCCCGCAAACCGCCGCGCTGCTGGCGGCCCAGCTCAAGGCCGCTGGCACCATCGTCTGGAACGGCCCAGTGGGCGTGTTTGAATTTGCCGCGTTTGAGGGCGGCACCAAAACTGTGGCGCAGGCGATTGCGCAGAGCAGCGCCTTCAGCATTGCCGGGGGCGGCGACACGCTGGCGGCCATTGCCAAGTACGGCATCGAAAAAGACGTGGGCTACATCAGCACCGGTGGCGGCGCATTTCTGGAAGTGCTGGAAGGCAAAACCCTGCCGGCCTTTGAGATTCTGCAAAAGCGCGCCGCGGGCTAGCCTTTTCAGTATCAAAGTCATAGCTGCTAGCCCTTGATTTACATGGGCTGAAGCCCTATTTTTCTTAAAACCACCAGGAGACAACACCATGGCTTTCGTATCCCTTCGCCAACTGCTCGACCACGCCGCTGAACACAGCTACGGCGTGCCAGCCTTCAATGTGAACAACCTGGAGCAAATCCAGGCCATTATGGAAGCCGCTGCCGCCACCGACAGCCCGGTCATTTTGCAAGCCAGTGCGGGTGCGCGCAAATACGCCGGTGAAGCCTACCTGCGCCACATGGTGCTGGCGGCGGTGGAAACCTACCCCGACATTCCGGTGGTGCTGCACCAGGACCACGGCGCGACACCCGCGGTGTGCCAGCAAAGCATTCGCAGCGGCTTTACCAGCGTGATGATGGACGGTTCCCTGCGCGAAGACGCCAAGACCCCTGCCAGCTATGAATACAACGTGGACGTCACGCGGCGTGTGTGCGAGATGGCGCACGCCGTGGGCGTGTCGGTGGAAGGTGAACTGGGCTGCCTGGGTAGTCTGGAAACCGGCGAAGCCGGTGAAGAAGACGGCGTGGGGGCGGAGGGCAAACTCACGCACGACCAGATGCTGACCGACCCGGTGCAGGCGAAAGACTTCGTCGCGCAGACCGGTGTGGATGCGCTGGCCATTGCCATTGGCACCAGCCACGGCGCGTACAAGTTCACGCGCAAGCCCACAGGCGACATCCTGGCCATCGACCGCATCGCGCAAATCCACGCGCAGATTCCCAACACGCACCTGGTGATGCACGGATCAAGCAGCGTGCCGCAAGAGTGGCTGGCCATCATCCGCCAGTACGGCGGCGACCTGAAAGAAACCTACGGCGTGCCGGTGGAAGAGATCGTGCGCGGCATTGCCAGTGGTGTGCGCAAGGTCAACATCGACACCGACATCCGCCTGGCCATGACCGGCGCCATGCGCGAGAGCTTTGCCAAGAACCCGAGCGAATTCGACCCGCGCAAATCACTCATTGCTGCGCGCAAGGCCGCTGCGGGCATCTGCAAGCTGCGTTTTGAGGCCTTTGGCTGCGCGGGCCACGCCAGCAAGATCAAGCCGATCCACCTGGATGTGATGGCCGCGCGCTACGCTTGATGTAGCGGATTGTGCGGGCGCAAATCCGCGCAACCCTTGAGGAATACGCCAAAACGGGGCACGTTTGATAGCATGGGTGCTTGAATCAACTTGCCTGGAGAGCGGTCATGAAAAGCGCAGCGTGGTACAAAAAATGGACTCTATGGGCTCAGTGCCTGTTGTTGCTGCCGTTGCCATTGCTGGCTGGCACGCTGTCAGGGCAAGGGGTGTTCCGCGAAAAGCTGGCGCTGCCGCCTCAGGCGACGCTGTCCGTCGTGCTGCTGGAATACACCGCCGACGGCGGCGTGGGCACACCGGTGGCGCAGACGAAGCTGCCGGTGGCGGGGCCTGTGACGGCATTCACACTGGATTACGACGACGCAGTCATCATCGTGCCGCGACGCTATGTACTGCGTGCCAGCGTTGAAGCCGACGGGCAGGTGTTGCTGCATACCGCGCGCGATCGTGTTTTTAATCCGAAAAAGCCGCCAGCGCGCGTTGAATTGCTGCTGACCAGTGGCCTGCGCGGTGCACCAGCCACCAAATCGACGATTCCAGCGGCACCCTTTGTGGATGCTTTGCCGGCCAGCTACGCGGGTGAATTGCATGGCGCGGGCGGGGCGGTGCAGTGGCAGTTGAACCTGTTACCTGGCGGCGCTTACGAGTTGCGGCGTAGCTATGCGGGGCGGCCCCAACCCAATGATTTTGATGACCGGGGACATTGGCTTTGGAACCATGCCAAGAGCCAGCTGATGCTGACCAGCAGCCGCAATGTGCGTGTGCGTTTTGAGCGGCTGGATGATCAGCACCTGCGCCAACTGGACCAGCGTGGCCGTGTGATTGCGTCAGACGTCAACCATACGCTGCAGCGCCTGGGTGCTTTTGCGCCATTGCCGCTGGCGCTGCGTGGGCCAGACTGGCGCCTGGTGCGTCTGGACGGCATTGATCTGGCTGGCCAGAAAGCAAAAGTGTTGCCGCATTTTGTGTTGAACCGCAAGACCTATCAGCTTACTGGCCACGGCGGCTGCAATCGCATCCAAGGCACTTTCACGCTTGAAGCCGAGCAGCTGGGGTTGGCGCCCGTGGCAAGCACGCGGCGTACCTGCAAAACGGGTTTGGAGCTGGAACAGCGCTTTTTGGTGATGCTTGGGCAAGTGCGCAGCTACACGCTGGATGCCAGCGTATTGGAATTGCGCGATGCCAATGGCCACGTGCTGGCGCAGCTGGAAGCCCGTGCCAAGGCGCCTTGAGCCAAGGGACAAGTTTTTCAATCCATGCAACATGAAACGATGACCGCCGACGATGGAGAGCTGTTGCACGTCCATCTGACTGGTAGCGGTGTACCGATTTTGTTGTTGCACGGCTGGACGGCCAGCCACACCTCTTGGGCACCGTTGGTGGCGTCATTGTCAAAGCATCATCGCGTTTTGCGCCCGGATGCGCGTGGTCATGGGGGCCATGTCCTGCGCGTGAACCCGGAGCCAGACGTGAAGCGGCTCGCGCGAGACGTCATTCAATTGCTGGATCATTTTGGAATCGAACGCGTCGCTGCCGTGGGCCATTCCATGGGCGCACTGACGTTGTGGCAGTGCGTGCGAGATTTCGGAACCACACGTTTTTCTCACCTGGCCTTTATCGACCAATCGCCAAAATTGGTGACGGATGAAACCTGGCACGCCGGGATTTACGGTGACTTTGCCCACGAGCGGTCGCAGCGTTTCGTTGCCGATCTGGAAACAGATTTTGTGGAGGCGGTATTGCGATTGATCGCCTTTGGGCTCAACGACAAGGCGCGCACAACCTACATGCGCAATTCTTCGGGGTGGCGTGCAGCGCGTGATGCTCTGCGCAATATCCACCCGCCATCCGCTATTGCCATCTGGAAGAGTCTGGTCGCCGCCGATTACCGTGATGTGATACCTGGTATTGAGGTTCCCACCTTGCTTGCTTATGGCACGGCCAGTAACTTTTATCCCGAGGCAACAGCACGCTACATGGCAAATCATCTGCCGCAGGCGCATCTGAGTTTGTATGAAGGCGCAGACCATTGCCCGCACCTTCTTCAGCCAGAGCGATTTGCCAGGGAACTCGTTGCGTTGCTCAAGAGCACAGACCACCTTGCTTGCGGACGGCTTTGATCAGATCGGCAGCTTTTTCGGCAATCATCACCACCGGCGCGTTGGTGTTGCCGCTGACCACCTGCGGCATGATCGACGCATCGACCACGCGCAGGCCTTGCAGGCCGTGCACGCGCAACTGGGCATCGACCACATCCAGCGCGCCGTTGCCCATGCGGCAACTGCCCACTGGGTGGTAAATCGTGTCGCCATAGTTGCGGATCACTTGCTCAATCTGCTCGTCGCTCTGCGCGCCTGCGGTGGTGGCCAGTTCACGCCCGCCAAATTGCGCCAGCGCGGGTTGCGCCAGGATGTTGCGTGCCATTTTGAAGCCACGGATCATGCGGTCCATGTCGTCGCGTACGCCAAAAAAGTTTGGGTTCACCAGCTGGTTGGCCATTGGGTCTTTGCCCGCCAGCTTGACGCTACCGCGGCTCAACGGGCGCAGCAGGCACATGTGGCACGAATAGCCATGCCCCCAGGTCAGGGTGCGCCCGTGGTTGACCAACTTGCCAATGACAAAGTGAAGTTGCAGATCAGGCGTGGCCAGATCAGGCTCGCTCTTGATGAAGCCGCCTGCCTCTGCAAAATTGGTTGTCAGCATGCCGCTGCGCTGTTTGCGCCATTCAAGGATGCCCTTGAGCGTGTTCATGGCACCGGTCAGTGACAGACCGAACAGGTCGGTGAGCTGCGGTGCGTGCACCACTTGCACCACATCCGGGTGGTCGTGCAGGTGCTGCCCCACGCCGGGCAGGTGGTGCTGGGTGGCGATGCCGTTTTCTACCAGGTGCTGGTGCTCGCCGATGCCCGAGAGCATCAACAACTGCGGCGACTGAAAGGCTCCCGCGCACAGCAGCACTTCGCCTTGGCACTTGAGCTGTTTGAGATGGCCGTCGTGCACAAATTCCACGCCCACTGCGCGCTTTTTCTCCAGCAGGATGCGGGTGGTGTGCGCGTTGGTAAAAACCTGCAAATTGGGGCGCGACAGGGCCGGGGTGAGGTAGCCTTTGGCGGTGCTGCAGCGCTCACCGTTTTTGTGCGTCACCTGGTATGGCCCCACGCCCTCTTGGGTAGGGCCGTTGAAGTCCGGGTTGACCGGGTAACCGGCTTGCGCGCCCGCCTGCACAAACAATTGGCCAAAGCGGTTCGGGCTGCGCAGGTCCATCACGTTCAGGGGGCCGCCTGTGCCGTGCAGCGCGTCCGCGCCGCGTTCATTGTGTTCAGATTTTTTGAAGTATGGCAGTACGTCGCTCCAACCCCAGCCCGGGTTGCCCTGCGCTGCCCAGTGGTCGTAGTCCTGGCGCTGGCCGCGGATGTAGATCATGGCGTTGAGCGAGCTTGACCCGCCCAGCACCTTGCCGCGGGGTTGGTAGCCGCTGCGCCCGTTCAGGCCGGGTTGCGGCACGGTGTTGATCTTCCAGCCATAGAGTCCCAGATTGGCCATCACCGCCAGCCCCGCCGGGCAGTG
Organism: Comamonadaceae bacterium CG12_big_fil_rev_8_21_14_0_65_59_15; assembly: GCA_002786915.1. Taxonomy (GTDB): domain Bacteria; phylum Pseudomonadota; class Gammaproteobacteria; order Burkholderiales; family Burkholderiaceae_C; genus Rhodoferax. The sequence continues at coordinate 10,337 of PCUV01000004.1, forward strand.
GATTAAGACGCTGTTGTCAGCCGGGCCGGACTCGAGCAGGGCCACGGTCACGTTGGGGTTTTCGGTTAGCCGTGCGGCCAGCACGCAGCCTGCGGAGCCAGCGCCAACGATGATGTAGTCGAACATGTCATTCCTTCCAGTGCCGCCGCACCGGTGTGGTGCTGCTGTGATGGGCGCACGATAGCTGAAACAGCCCGGTTTTTTTAGAGACCGATCCTCAGGCGTTGCTGGTTTTCCCTAGGCATCATCAATGCAATAGCAGAAAGTGCAGAATCCGTCTACCAGATCAAACCAGAATGAACTTATGCTGACTTCAAGCGCACAATTTTCGACTCCCTCGCCCGGTCAAGCTCAGGCCCCGCGTCATGCGATCTGGCACAGGCTGTGGGCTGATGGCTGTCATGTCTGAACACGGAAATCGGGCCGATCAGCCCTACCAAGACCTGACGCCCGACGTGGTGCAGGACGCGCTCGCCAGCGTTGGTCTGTGGGGCGACGGCCGCCAACTGGCACTGAGCTCGTACGAGAACCGGGTCTATCAATTGCACCTTGAAGACGCCAGTGTGGTGGTCGCCAAGTTTTACCGGCCTGGGCGTTGGAGCGACGCGCAGATACTGGAAGAACACGCGTTTGCCGCCGAGCTGATGGCCGCCGAGGTGCCCCTGGTGGGACCGCTGGAACTGCAAGGCAGCACGCTCAACCACTTCGCTGGCTTTGCCTTCAGTGTCAGCCCGAGCCGGGGTGGGCGCGCGCCCGAGCTCGATGACGACGAAGTGCTGGCGTGGATCGGGCGTTTTTTGGCGCGGCTGCACAACGTGGGTGCCAGTGCCGCATTTAGCCAGCGCCCGACGCTTGACCTGGCAAGCTTTGGTCAAACGCCGCGCGAATGGCTGTTGAGCCACGACCAGGTGCCGCTCGACGTCCAGTCGGCGTGGCAAAAAAGCAGTCAAGATGCACTTGATTTGATAGCTGAGAGCACAGAATCCATCTGGGCGAGAGGTCAAAAAAGCAACAAAAATCCAGACGATGACGCTGCCGACGCCCAGCAGGTGCAACTGCTGCGCCTGCACGGCGACTGCCACCCCGGCAACATCTTGTGGACGCCGCTGGATGCACCCGCAACCGCATTGCCAGGCCCGCATTTTGTTGACCTCGACGACTGCCGCATGGGGCCAGCGGTGCAAGACCTGTGGATGCTACAGAGTGGCGACCGGGCGCAGCGTAGCCGTCAACTGGCTTGCCTGATCGACGGCTACGAACAATTGCGCGAATTTGACCGACGTGAACTGGTGTTGATTGAGCCGCTGCGCACGCTGCGCCTGATCCACTACAGCGCCTGGCTGGCGCAGCGCTGGAACGACCCGATTTTTGCCATCAACTTTCCGTGGTTTGGCAGCAGCGACTACTGGCACGGGCAGGTGCTGATGCTGCAAGAGCAGATCGAGGCTATGCAAGAGCCGCCACTGGTGGTGTGAAGCTGCTGATTTATTCGATCGTCAGGCGCTGCGCGCTGTCAAGCTCGGTCTTCTTGGGCAGCGTCAGGGTCAGCACGCCGTTGTCGTATCTGGCTTTGGCCTTGCTTTGGTCAATTTCGTTGGCCAGACGGAAACTGCGCGAGACCTCGCCGTAGTAGCGTTCGCTGCGCAGCACACGCTCGCCTTCGTTGGTACTGTCTTGCTGCTTGATCTCGGCGCGCAGTGTCACCATGTCGCCGTCCACCGCCACATGGATGGCTTCTTTGGGCACGCCCGGAATTTCGGCTTGGACGGTAAAAGCGTCCGGATTTTCCTTGACGTCGATCTTGATTTGTGATGGTGTGGGTAGACTGTCGCCGTGCAGTGGGCGAATGTAGAAACCAGGGGCAATATCGCGGAACAAATCGTCAAACAGACTGCCGCGTGTCATCAGAGCATTCATTTCAACCTCCTGTGAAAAACGGTGAATCAGGTGACTGGCCAGCAGCGATGGATGCGGTTGGCCATCGCTGTTAAATGTCAGGGCAGGGTGGGAAAATTTCAAGACAGGACGGGTGGAAATCTTTTGCCTGATGTTTTCTGAAAAATCAGCTGGCAGATTCCAAAAAACGCCTTGTCAGAAGGCTGTACCGCGCAGGGGGTCAAGCCGTGACCTGTACCCGGCAATCGTAAAACGTGGGCCCGCCACCCAGGTCGGTCAGTGCCTGGCTGGTGAGCTGGTTCACGTTGGTGCCGTCTGGCCCCAGTTTGCGCCACCACACGCCCAGACCGTTGACCACGCCCGCGCGCGCACGCCCGTTGATGCGCAGGCGCGCCAGCGTGCTGCCCCGGTCGTTGAAGACGCGCACCATCGCACCGTCTTCGAGCTGCCGGGCTGCCGCATCAGCCGGGTGCATTTCCAGCACTGGTTCACGCTCGCTGGTGCGCAGGCTATCGACATTGACGAAAGTTGAATTCAAAAAGTTGCGTGCCGGGGGCGAGATCATCGCCAGCGGGTAGCGTGCCGAGCTGCCTGCAGGTTCGTGGTTGGGCACGTAGTCTGGTAAGCCGTTCAGGCCCTGGTCGGCCAGACGCTGGCTGAAAAATTCGCACTTGCCCGACGGTGTCAGGAACCCTCCCTGAGCAAACGGTGCTTCCGGGGTGTCCAGTGTGACAAAACCACGCGCCGACAGCGTGTCAAAGTCCACCTTGGCACCAAACGCCTGTCGGCACAGGTCTGGGTCGGTATCCGCAAAGCAGGCGTCGGTAAAGCCCATGCGCTGCGCCAGCGCGCGAAAAATTTGCGTGTTGGGCCAGGCTTTCCCCAGCGGAGCAATGGCTGGGCGGTTGAGCAGCACGTCGGTGTGGCCGTAGGTGCTGTGCACGTCCCAGTGTTCCAGTTGAGTGGTGGCGGGCAGGATGTAGTCGGCGTAGTCGGCGGTGTCAGTTTGAAAGTGCTCCAGCACCACGGTGAACAAGTCGTCGCGCGCGAAACCCTGCACCACGCGGGCCGAATCGGGAGCCACCGCCACCGGGTTGCTGTTATAGACGATCAGCGCTTCAATCGCCGGGCCGAACGCTGCGCTGGCCGGACGCAGCAAGTCGTCTCCGATGGTCACCATGTTGATGTGGCGTGGTGTGCGCCCGGCCAGCAGCTCGGGTCGTTGCAACACTGCTTTTTGTACCGGGAAGCTGCCCGAACTCGACAGCAGCAAGCCACCGCTGCGCTGGCGCCACGCGCCCACCAGCGCGGGCAGGCTGGCGATCAGCCGCACCGCGTTGGCACCGCCGTGCACCCGCTGCACGCCGTAGTTCAGGCGGATGGCCACGCGCCTGCCGCTGTGCACCGCTGCGCCATAATCGCGCGCCAGCGCCTCGATTTGCGCCGCAGCAATGCCGCACACTGCCGCTGCGCGCTCAGGCGGCCATTGCAGAGCGCGTTCGCGCAGTTTTTTCCAGTCCAGCGTGTAACGCGCCAGGTAATCATGGTCGAGCCAGTCGTGAACAATGAGCTGCTGCATGATCGAGAGCGCCAGGCCCCCGTCGGTTCCGGGCTGCAGAGCAATATGTTCATGACACTTTGCGGCGGTTTCGGTACGCCTGGGGTCGATGCAGATCAGCCGGGCGCCGCGCCGCTTGGCCTCTTGCGCGTAGCGCCAGAAGTGCAGGTTGCTGGTGACCGAGTTGCTGCCCCAGATCAAAATCAGATCGGCTTCGGCAAAAAACTCCAGCCGCATGCCCACCTTGGCCCCCAGTGTGTGCACCAGCCCCTCACCCCCGGCGGCAGCACAGATGGTGCGATCCAACTGCGACGCGCCCAGTTTGTTGAAAAAGCGCGCCGCCATGCTCTCACCCTGCACCAGGCCCATGGTGCCGGCGTAGCTGTAGGGCAGGATGGCTTGCGGGTCGCGTGCGGCGATGGCTTGCAACCGTGCGGTGATGTCGTCCAGCGCGCTATCCCAACTGACCGGTTCAAACTGCCCCGAGCCCTTGGCGCCGCTGCGCTTGAGCGGCCGCAGCACGCGGCTGGGGTGGTAGGTGCGCTCGGGGTAGCGTGACACCTTGGTGCACAGCACACCCCCGGTATGCGGGTGCGCCGGGTTGCCCTGCACCTTGACGGCCACGCCGTCTTGTACCGTGGTGATCAGCGAACAGGTGTCGGGGCAGTCGTGCGGGCAGGCGCCCAAGACCTGAGTCGCCGTTGGGGAGTTTGTCATGGCTGGGTGGGGAGTTGGGCAAGTTCGGGCATGATTGTGTCTGAATCCACGAAAAGGGTGAACGCCATGCAACTGTTGCCAGACATTGAACCGATCAGCCAAGCCTTGGTGGCGCTGCGCCTTGACCTGCACGCCCATCCGGAGCTGTGCTTTAAGGAGCAGCGTACCGCCGACGTGGTCGCCGCCCAATTGACCGCATGGGGCATTCCCATCCACCGCGGGCTGGGCACCACGGGTGTGGTGGGCATCGTCAAAAGCGGCACCTCAGAGCGCGCGATCGGCTTGCGCGCTGATATGGACGCGCTACCCATGACCGAGCTCAACACTTTTGCACACGCCAGCGTGCACCCCGGCAAGATGCACGCTTGCGGCCACGACGGCCACACCGCCATGCTGCTGGCCGCAGCGCACTACCTGGCCACACACCGCGACTTTGACGGCACGGTGGTTCTGATTTTTCAACCGGCAGAGGAGGGCGGTGGCGGCGCACGCGAAATGATCAAAGACGGCTTGTTTGAGCAGTTCCCGATGCAGGCCGTGTTTGGCCTGCATAACTGGCCGGGCATGGCGCTGGGGCAAATGGCGGCCAGCGCCGGACCGGTGATGGCCTCCAGCAACGAATTCAAAATTACCGTACGAGGCAAAGGCGGGCACGCGGCCATGCCGCACAACGCGATCGACCCGGTGCCGGTGGCGTGCCAGCTGGTGCAAGCGTTTCAGACCATTGTGAGCCGCAACGTCAAGCCGATCGACGCGGCGGTGCTGTCGGTCACCATGATCCACGCCGGCGAGGCCACCAACGTGATCCCCAATACCTGCGAGCTGCAGGGTACGGTACGCACGTTTTCGGTGGCGGTGCTGGACCTAGTCGAAGAGCGCATGCGTGCGCTCACCCACCATCTGTGCGCGGCCAGCGGCCTGACGGCAGATTTTGAATTCCAGCGCAACTACCCGCCCACCATCAACAGCGCACCCGAGGCCGAACTGTGCCGCCAGGTGATGGCCAGCGTCGTGGGTGCAGACAACGTGCTGGTGCAAGAGCCCACCATGGGCGCAGAAGACTTTGCTTACATGCTGCAGGCCAAACCGGGGTGCTACGCCTTTATTGCCAACGGCGACGGCGACCACCGCGCCATTGGCCACGGTGGCGGCCCGTGCATGCTGCACAACGCCAGCTACGACTTCAACGACGCGCTGCTGCCGCTGGGCGCCACCTATTGGGTGCGGCTGGCCGAAGCCTGGCTGAATACGAAGTGCTAGGCTTTGCAACAACGCAGTGTGCCTAAACCTGACGCTGCGGATGATGGACTGCTGTTCAAAGCATCCAGCGCGTCTGCCCGGGACGACCGGACAAATGCAGCTGGCAGGTGCTCGCAGGCGTTTCTGCCAATAATTTGCCGCGCCGGATCACCATGAGGCGATTGGCGCGCAGGCGGATTGCCTCGACCGGATCACGGGCTTGCAACAGCACAAAGTCAGCAAAGCATCCGGGTGAAAGTCCATAGCCCTGCAAACCCAAGACCTGGGCTGGGTTCACGCTCACCGCTTCAAAACACTCGCGCATGGCAGCCTGGCTGGTCATTTGTGCCACATGCAGACCCATGTGGGCCACTTCAAGCATGTCGGCGCTGCCCAGCGCGTACCACGGGTCCATCACGCAGTCGTGGCCAAACGCCACATTGACACCTGCTGCCAGCAGCTCTGGCACGCGTGTCATGCCACGGCGTTTGGGGTAGCTGTCATGGCGACCTTGCAGCGTGATGTTGATGAGCGGGTTGGCCACCACGTGCAACTGCGCCTCGGCCAACAAAGGCAACAATTTGCTGACGTAATAGTTGTCCATGCTGTGCATGGAGGTCAGGTGTGAGCCCGTGACCCGGCCTTGCAGGCCCAGGCGCTGGGTCTCGTAGGCCAGCGTTTCAACATGGCGCGACTGCGGGTCGTCAGACTCGTCACAGTGCATATCGACCCGCAGACCACGCGCCGCGGCCAATTCACACAGCAACTTGACACTGGCGGCGCCTTGCTCAGCCGTACGTTCAAAGTGCGGAATGCCGCCCACCACATCAACGCCCCGATCCAGTGCACGCTTCAAATTGTCCACATGCTGCTGTGGCCCTTGCCCACCACGCAACAGACCGTCTTGCGGAAACGCCACCAGTTGCAGCTCAAGATAAGGCGCAACACGGCGCTTGACTTCAATCAAGGCATCGACGGCGAGCAGGCGCTCGTCGCACACATCAACGTGGCTGCGAATGGCCAGCACACCTTTGGCGACCGCCCAGTCGCAGTAGGTCATGGCGCGGTCGAGCAGGGCTTGCTGCGTGAGCTCGGGTTTGAGCTCACCCCACACCGCAATGCCCTCGAGCAAGGTGCCGGACTGGTTGACGCGCTGCAGTCCGTAGCTCAGCGTGGCATCCATGTGAAAGTGCGCGTCAACAAAGGGCGGACTCAGCAGCATGCCTTGGGCATCGATAAGCTTGTGCGCAGGGGCGGACAACCCCTGGCTGACTTCAACGATCTTCCCCTCCTGGACTGCCACCGCCATGTGCTTGCGCCCGTCAGGCAAGTTGGCGTTTTGAATCAACATATCAAGCATCAAGAGTGCTCCTGTTTTTGATAAGAACTACTGCGCAAAATAGACCGTTGTCGTTTTGAAGGCTTTGACACGCATTAAAAAATGCGTCGCGCTTCATCTCAAATAACAATATACGTCTAGCGCGCCGGATTTTGGTGCACTGCGTTGTTGCAAACAGAGCTAAACGGCACGTTTTGCGCCTAGCATTGCATCCCAACTCCAGCGGCCAAACGCGTACTTATTCATGAACAAGCCCTTAGTTGGCCAGGGGCACTGGCTTGAAGGCGGAAGATGACAGCTCTTGCCGCGGCCAATCCCAAATCCAATCCCAAACCCTACAACCCGCGCCACCCTGAGCGCACGCTGCTGTGCCAAACGATTGCCGAGCATTTCGAGACCTGGCATCAACTGGCCAGTGCTGGCCAGTTTGACGGCCAGGGCGAACACCACACCCCAAAGCCCTATGTCCGTCAAGCCTTTCGCAAATATTTCGAATGCGACATCTTTGCGTACGGCTTTGCCTGCGCCCGCTGTGCTGACTGCGCTCACGACTACTTTGCGGCCTTCTCCTGCAAAGGCCGCGGTGTCTGCCCCTCGTGCAACACCCGACGTATGGTGGAGACGGTGGCGCACCTCACTGACCACGTATTTCCCCACCTGCCGGTGCGCCAGTGGGTGCTCTCCGTGTCCAAACGCCAGCGCTACTTTATGCAGCGCGACGGGGCGGTGCTCAACATGGGCCTGGGCATCTTCCTGCGGGGCATTGGGCAAAGCCTGCAGACGCACTGCCCTGGTGCAGCGCAGATTGACAAAGCGGCCTTGCACATTGGCGCGGTGGCCTTCATCCCCCGGTTCGGCTCCAGCTTGAACCAACATGTGCACTTGTACGTTTGCGTGGTTGATGGCGTGTTTGAAGCGGTGGTGGGCGGGGCGAGGCGTCCCAAGTCCAAGTCCAAGTGCAAGCCTCTTCGCCAGGTGTCCGACCGTGCCGCGCTGGAGCGTTTGCTGCGCTACTGCACCCGTCCACCCTTTGCCATGGAGCGCCTGCGCAAAGAGAGCGCAACTTTGGTGTACCGCTGTGCCAAGCAGCATAGCGAGCCCAGCAGTGACAAGCGTGGAGCCAAGGCAGACGAGATGACCCTCACACCGCTGGAGCTCATCGACCGCATTGCCGCCCTGGTGCGGCCACCACGCACCCACCGCCACCGTTACTTCGGCGTACTGGCACCGAACTCGCCGCTGAGGGCTGCGGTGACGGCGCTGTCCCAGGCTCAGGCGCTACCTGCACAACCGGCTGCGGCACAGGCCGGGTCAGTCAGTGCGGGTGTGGGCGTGCTTGGGATGGACACCGGACTACCAACCCGGGCCGAGCCAGTGCGACCCAAGCGCCAGGCGCACTACCTGTGGGCGGTGCTGATGGCCAGAATCTACGAAATTTTCCCGCTGCTGTGCCCGCTGTGCGGTGGGCAGATGCGCCTGATTGCGTTCATCACCCACAGTGCCGATATCCGGCAAATACTTGCGCACATTGGCGTGGAGTCAGAGCCCCCGCGCATCACCCCGGCACGCAGGCCACCGCTGTGGGAGGGCTGTGACGCGCCGTTGGGGGAGGGGGTGCAAAGCGAGCCGGACTGGGATCTGGCGGCACAGCTGACACCCGACTACGAGGTAGACAAGCGCATCAATTGGTGACGGAGCAAAGTAGCGATTTTGAATCGCTGCGCGATGACTCTGCGTGCGCGGCTGACCCAGGGCAGACTCTTCGCCCCAGTTCTCACTTTTGAACGGCTAAACCAACTCCGAGCTTGCAAAAACCACCGATTTTTCACTCAAGACCCCTGCCATACTTGGCCTCGTGGGGGTTGAATTTTCTATCCGTTAGGGATGCAGAAATTGCAAATGTACCGTTTATGGTGAGTGCTGATGGGATGCAGTGCTAGGCGCAAGACGCGATGTTTAGCTAGCTAAACAAGCGGATTGCAACGACGCAATGCGCCCATGAGCGCCGCCAGAAACGGGATATTTGTGATTTCCGCGTCCCTTAAGGGCAGCACCGTTATCTATGTGATGAACCGCACAGACTGCAATGTTTGTTATGACTACTGTCAAGCATCGTCGGATACTGGTCAGCTTTCGCAACTCTCATTGTCAGTAACGAATAGCGTTTATCTTCCGCCGCCTTAACGTTTCCGGAGAGTACAGCTGTTGAACGGCGGGAGATAAAC
>PCUV01000107.1:0-3981 GCA_002786915.1 Comamonadaceae bacterium CG12_big_fil_rev_8_21_14_0_65_59_15
CATTGAAATTAAGTCGTGTCGAAATACTGTGTTCTGATGGTGATGAAGTGACACCTACACTGGAAACGCTTCTGCCTGTAATGGAAGAAACAGAAGGTGATATTGCTCGTCCAAAGAAAGCTCAAGTAAAGCCAACGCAACCAGCACAACCAGCAACCCCACAACCACAAGTTAAAAAAGAAGCTGCTGTTAGCAAAGAAAAATCAGTCAGAACTCCAGCGCCAGCCGACAAAGTTCAAGAAACACAAAACGCGCAGCCTTCACCAACTGTTCAATTGAATTTGGCAGACAAAGTTACTGATGATTCAACAGCCGATAGTAAACCAACGGTTAAGACAGTGGCAGAGGTCGTAGAGCAGACTCCTAGTAAACCACCAGCCCATCAATCGGCTGAAGACCTAATTCAATCCTTAAAAGCAGAGCAAGCGGAAGCTAAATTAGTCCGTCAGTCCAGACTTGGTGACAAACAAGACAAGTTGCTTGCAAGTTTACCGACTGAGGTTTCTGAGCATTTGTCAGCAATCATTGAAGACTACACCGACAAAGAGTCTGCCGGGCCGATTATTGCGGTTGAGGGTGGGATGGCGGTCTCTATGAAAGAGATGGAGTCGCACGGGGTAAGTAACAACGCCGTGTTGATCAAGGCGCTGTTCGATAAAAACTGGCTGTGGTCAGACCCTGAAAAACCACTGAAAAAAGTACATGACATAGAAGTAAACGACGAAAAACACCGTGCAATCATTATTCGTAGTGATATAGCTCGGTCACTTGGGTTTGATTGGTCTTTGCCTAGAAAGGGAAGCAAATAATGAGTGCTTATGAAATGCCGTGGCGGACGACCTTTGAGTTTTACGCGTCATTAGCTTGGTTGGCTGCGATTGTTTTGTTAGGGATTATCTCGTACGCAGTTGCGTTGCCGATCGCCCCATTCCTTTACATGATGGCCATAGCGTCCGTGTTTTTTTTCATCAACATTAAAAAATCATGGCGAATCTGGTCGCTCAAATTCGCTTTGTCGGGCATTGGTATCGCTTTTTTGACGACAGAATCATTAAGAGAGCGCATCGCAATTGATAAGTCGAAGATATGGTTGGGTTATGGCTTTGAATGGTTGCCTGTCCACACGCAACGCATCTATGAAATGAAAAAACTTGATGCATCCAGCTTTTATCCGCCTGAGTTTTTTTTGCGTATCAAAGAAAAAATGACCGGGAAAATGGTTGGCTCGCTGAATAAGGATGTGCCAGGTGCGCCATGGATTCATGGTGTTGAGCCTGATGAAATTGACTTAATGATGCCATTCGACAACTTGATTGGTAATACGTTGATTTTAGGCACCACGCGTTGTGGCAAAACGAGGATGCTCGACGTTTTGATTTCTCAGTGTATCGAGCGGAAAAAAACTGCTGTTATCGTCATTGATCCCAAGGGCGATAACGACATGGAAGAAAATATGCGTCGTTCAGCAAATGCGGCTGGTCGGGGTAAAAAGTTCTGTAAATTCCATCTTGCGTTCCCGGGCGACAGCATCCGTATTGACCCGATGAAGAACTACAACAATGTCACCGAACTGGCATCACGCGCATCAGCTTTGATTCAAGGTGAGAGCGGAACAGCAGATCCATTCGCGGCGTTTGCATGGGATGTATCGAATTCAATTAACTTGGGATTGCTTGAAGTTGGTGAAAAGCCGAATCTTCTGAAATTACGCCAGTACATTGAGGGTGGGGTAGGGCCGTTGCTGGCACGTTGTTTCGCCGCTTTTTACCAAAAAAAGGAAAAAGAAGTACCTGACTGGAAGCAAAAGCAACGTGACTATATTAGTCGCTGCATCAAGCGCAATCCAGATGGCTCAATGCCGACCCGTGAGCCTTTGGATAAAGAGATTATGTTCGGCAACATAATGATGTACGAGGCCATCTATCGTTCATCTGAATTGCGGGATATGCGTAGTGAGGCGGTCGAGGCGCTGATGAATATCTTCAAGCATGACGTAACTCACTACGGCAAGATGCTGGCGAATTTCAAGCCTGAGCTGGCCAAGCTTACGACAGGTGAACTCGCAGCCTTATTGTCACCCGATCCAACAGACATCACCGATCCACGTCTTGCGACAGACATGATGAGCCTGATTAATAGTGAGAGCATTGTCTATATCGGCCTTAATGCCCTCGCAGACAAAACTGTGGCAGGTGCTATTGGTTCGATGCTGCTTTCCGATCTCGCAGCGTGCGCGGCATCGAGATACAACTTCGGGGCAGGTGATCCCGACCTACGAATCTATCTATTTGTTGATGAATCAGCTCAAGTTGTAAATGACCCTTATATACAAATCTTAAACATGGCAGGCGGCTCAAATTTCGCTAACGTAGCTGCCACACAAACTATTCCCGACTTTACTGCTCGATTGGGTAGCGAAGATAAAGCGCGCGTCATGCTAGGCAATTTCAACAACCTATTCGCGTTGAGATCCAAAGATAGAACGACACAGGATTTCATTACTGAAACCTTTGGAGAAGCGTATGTGTATTCACTGCAAACCACCAAAGGAACAAATAGTACGACCGAACAAAATGTGTCGCATTTTGGCGGGGGTATTTCAGAGCGTATGAGTGAAACGCTAGAAGAAAAATTCCCGGTCGAATTATTGGGGATGCTTCCAAACTGGCAATACATCGCTTCAATCTCTGGTGGCCGCTTGATTAAGGGTCGTGTTCCCATTATTACTTCGGGAGGTCACTAGATGGAAACAACGGGTAGCGCAAACCACGATTTACAGATAACAGTGCATAACACGGCGGCCAGTGCTGATGAAACAAATGACTCTGACAAACTTGCGACTTTATTGTTGGATTTGGTTGAGGGTGCTGAAGGTGCAAGAACTCGCGCTTTAAACTATCTGGATATGGATAGCGGCAGTTCATTGGGTTCTTCGCAGTTGAACAGGCCAACAGACTCTGCTGTTTTATATACAGTAATTCAAAACTGCGGCTTAAAAGAACAAGCGCGTTCCATTTATGTTCTGTGGCCAGATGTTAAGGCATTCACGAAACGTTTTTGTCATTATTTCACACCATTGATTTGCGGTTCGACTAGCGCCCCCTTGATAGAGGAATCATTAGTGGCGGCTTTTGCTGCTTACCAATCTGAGCAAAATTGTGAAATGAAAGTCCATGCGTACACACGAGCTTTGTTTTCAAGCGCATCTGTTATAGCGGGTATTTCTATCAAATCAAAATACCGCCGTGGATTGATTAAATGGCCATTCCTCTCCGGTCCGATAACTGACTGGATGAATGATTATGGTTTGCGCACATTGGTTACGACAAAATGTCAGATGGCTTGCACTGCAGAAACAGCGGCTTCCGTTTTAGCATCACAGATACTAACCATAGATGAAATAAGGTTGGCTAGGCTAGAGATCGTTACAGGGGGTATTCATGATTAAGCATGCGTTTTTTTGGTTGATTCTGACGTTGATTGCAATGTTTATCCTGCCGGCATTCATTAGCGCATCCAGTTATCAAGCGCGATTTCAAAAAGAATTGGCGATGCTGGAACACACTTTTGGTGAACGTGCGGCCAAACAGATCATGGGAATAACTGACAACATTTACGCAAGTATTTTTGAAGATTCTGGATTTAGAAGCTGGACGATGGATATGTACTATGTGTCTAATTCTGAAATTGCTCAAGGCGAATCTGAAGGTGGGATTCCTACTGGGAAAGCAGCGGGGTACTCGCAAAACTATCTTGTATCCCTATTCATTAATTTCTATGAACTGACATTCAGGCTGACGCAGATGGGATTGTGGTTTATCTACACGCTCCCATTTGTTCTCGCGGCTGTTGTTGATGGTCTGATGCAGCGGCAAGTAAAAATGGCAAGCTTTATTTACTCAAGTCCATCTGTATTCAATGCAGCATGGCACACGTTAATTCTAATCATCTTCCTGGGTGTGTGCTATTTCAATACACCTT
>PCUV01000107.1:3991-4133 GCA_002786915.1 Comamonadaceae bacterium CG12_big_fil_rev_8_21_14_0_65_59_15
TCCAATTATTTTTCCGTTCCTGTCCGGATTGATGGCCTTTACCTTGAGGCTTTTACTATCCAACCTACAGCGTTCAGCTTGACATCCTCCCCTGCCTAAAGGCAGGGGATTCCTACTGCCTCTACCCCGGAATGGGGTAGAT
>PCUV01000078.1:0-410 GCA_002786915.1 Comamonadaceae bacterium CG12_big_fil_rev_8_21_14_0_65_59_15
TTAACAGATTCTTTCGAAAGCATCGGATATTCACAAACGCCTGAAGAATTCCGTGCGAACTTAGATAAATTTGTGGCTTTGATTGCAGATAACGAAGTACTGCTTTCAAAGGTTGATTATTATACTGCGGTAGAACGCGCAATTTTGGATTGTCTCGCCCTTGGAGACCAGGTCCCAGACTCTGATGAGGAATGGCTGTATATTCTGAAGCGCAAGAAAGACGCAGACCCATATTTTACTGCTAAGACAGCTGAAAGGGCGCTCTCCGCGGCGCAGGAGATAATGAAGGCATACGAATTTGTGTCGCATGATGACTCAACGCACGTCTTCCTCGGTGGCGACGGAACATACTGGTATATCCTGGACCGGCTCCTCCGCCCAGGTGAATTGGGAGCGAAGACGCGGCATCA
>PCUV01000078.1:440-3750 GCA_002786915.1 Comamonadaceae bacterium CG12_big_fil_rev_8_21_14_0_65_59_15
AGAGGAACTCCCCACAGGCCAAAGCGGCGCGAATCCGCTCCACAGCCACGGTCTTGGTTACCAGCATCAGCTGTACTGCATCGGGAGCACGCCCCACACGCTCGCAGGCGGCCTGCATGCGCGCACGCACCGCTTGAATATTTTCAGCAATCAAAGAAGGGTCAGGCATAAGAAGCTATCCTAATATCGCAAAGTTTCGCACCCATCATAGCACGCGAAACAAGGACTGAGCGTGAATCAAGCACTGGGGAGATGGGTGATTTATCACCGACAGTTCCCCCCGCTTGCCGCTATAATGGCTCTCAACAGATTGTTATATTTCAGAAGCTGCGTTTTGGCAAAACTTCTGAGGCTAGAGAGATAAGGATTTTAGCGCATGTTGAGATGGTCTATTCCCGGGCTGATGATCGCCCTGGGGCTGATGCAGACAGCCCAATCCCCTGCCAGCCAGGTCAAAACCCCCGATTATAAAGCCTGTGGGCTGGAAGTGCGCCTGGATCGGGCACGCCCACTTGCCGATTGGAAAAAAACAATCGCAGGTTACAGTGAACGGCATTATGCCGAAAAAACCTGGGAACTCAAGCCACAGGCGCTGGTCATGCATTATACTGCAGGTGAGGGATTCCCCTGGAATCTGGTAAACAGCAAAGACTTTGCGGGTGAGACACCCGGCTTGGCCTCGCATTATGTCGTAGATGGCGAAACCATCTGGGAAGTGCTGCCACCTTTTGTCCGTTCCCGCGCAACCTATGGCATCAACCACCGGGCCCTGAGCATTGAAATGGTCGCCCGTGACGCCCAGGATCTGGCTCACCGCCCAAGCACGCTCAAAAGCGCGACCCGTCTGGCCAGTTGCCTCATGCGTTTTTATCAGATTCCCGAACAGAAACTCTACTCTCACCAGGCTGTTTCGCGCATGAATCCGGCCGAGATACCTGAGGTCAAGGATTTAATCGATGCCCATCCTTACCACAAGGTAGATCCAGGCGAAAACAATATGGCGACGATTCGCAAAGGCCTGCGTCAAAACTAAGAGGAGATCGCTTCATGCGTGGAGCCGCATTATTATCTTTAATTACGCTGCTGGGCCTGACACTGGGCGCACCCGCTCAGGCGGTGCCTTTGGCCCCCTACCGTCTTCAGGAATTGCCTGTTCAAGCTCAAAGTATCCAGAAAAAAGCCATTCCCGTCTATCGCTTCGGCTCTGGTGAAAAAGAAATTATCTTTTTATTCGCGGCCTTTCACGGTGACGAAAGCCAAGGCCCCTATATGCTGGAGCAATTAATGGGCGAACTGATCCGCCAGCCTGGCTATTATGCCGAAAAAACCATTTACTGTATTCCCATGGTCAATCCAGATGGCTTTGAGCGCAAAAGCCGGACCAACGGGCGCAAAGTCGATCTGAACCGCAATTTTCCAACCCACGACTACCGCCCCGGCCTGAATGCTGGCACCCGCTACTATGCGGGCCCTCAAGCCCTGTCTGAACCCGAAAGCCGTTTGGTCTATGAACTGATCAAACCCCATCTGAAGCAAAAATCACGTAAATCCATTAAGATTTTGAGTATTCATGGCCCACTGGCGGTGGTCAATTATGATGGCCCCGCCCAGGCGCTGGCGCAAAGCATGGCGCGCTATAATCAACTCCCGGTCAAAGGAGAGATTGGCTATGCCACCCCAGGCTCCTTTGGCACCTATTATGGCAAAGAGCTGGGTATTCCCGTGATCACCTTGGAAACGGGCTCTGAATCGCCTGAAAGCGCCTGGAAAAAGCACCGTAACGCCCTGCTCGCACTCTTACAGTACCCCAATGCCGAGTTGGTGCCCACTCCAAAAGCCAGCCCCACGGCCCTGCCCAGCCCCGTGGCAACCCCCAGCCCTTCTGCAGAACCCAGCCCGAGCGCCTCTCCTGCGCCCAGCACGGCCCCAAGCGCCATTCCCCCAAGTAGCCAGCCCTCTTCTCTCTCACAGACCTTGCCCCCAAACCCTGGCCAAGAAAAAATCGCCCCCTTGCCTGAGGACCTGACCCTTTCAACCCAAGAGCTCAAAAAAAGCCAGGCCAAGAAACGCCGGCTCTGGTTATTGGGGCCCACCCCCAGCCCAGAACCGACTCCTTTGCCCACACCGATTGCCCCCAGTTCTGAGCCTACCCCTCTCCCGACCCCAGTGCCGACTCCCGTAGCCACGCCTGTACCTACCCCTACGCCCTATCAACCGGGTCAGCTCAAATTGCCCGCCAAACTTTCAAACAAAGCCTATCTGCGGGTGAGCAAACGTCTGCAAACCCTGCAAGTGATTGAAAATGGTCAGGTTCTGCTTAGCGTTCCTGTCTCCACCGGCTTAGGCCCCAAAGATACCCCTGAAGGCAGCTTCTCGATTATCTCCAAGGTGCCCAATCCCCCTTATTATGGCAGCCCCCATCTGGGTCGCCGTTCCTATCCGCCCAAGCACCCCCACAACCCCCTTGGCACCCGCTGGATGCAGCTCAATGTGGGGCACTTTAAAACACGTGTGGCGATCGGGCTGCACGGCACCGATGAGCCCAATCTGATAGGCAAAGCCATTTCAGGGGGCTGCGTACGCATGCACAATGGCGATGTGGAACAACTGTTTAAGATTTTAAGGGTGGGAATGAAAGTCGTGATCAGCGCTAAATAAGAGCGCTTCAGGGCCAGTGAATCGTTAAGCGCTGCACCACCGGAATTCCTTTTTTAAAGGTTTGGGGTTCGGGGGGAGGCTCGTCGATCACAAACGCCAGCGAATGCACAAAACTGCCTGATTTTTCATGGCGACCAGCTGGCAAAAGCGGCTCAGCGGGCACAGACGGAGCTTCTGTTTGGGCCTGCACACGTCCAACCGCCTGCCGCCGAAGCTCAGGGGCAAGCTCTAAGGAGTGAGAGGGGGGGCCTTGGATAGAATTGAGATTCATGCCTTCAGATTTCTAGACTCTGCTTGCAGTGATTATAGCATGCAGCCCCACAAATCTTTCGTCAGAACCCTGTACAACCAGAATTTAGGCCTCTTCATTCAGGGCCTTTGAACAAAGAAGAAAAGACTGAAGATTTTAGAACACACCAGTCAAAGATTACAAAAAAAATAGAAAACCGACAATCCAATCCAATCCAATCCAATCCAATCCAACGGGGATTATGGCAGATTTTCGCCTTTGATTTTTCAAGCCCTTAGCCGTATATTCAGAAAATCACGCCACTGCTGGGGTACTTTCTATGGGCAATTTTTTCATCTCTCTTCGCAAATCTTTTACGCCTTTTACGGCCAGTGTACTGGCCAGTCTGCTGCTCTTTTCCTG
>PCUV01000078.1:3758-4110 GCA_002786915.1 Comamonadaceae bacterium CG12_big_fil_rev_8_21_14_0_65_59_15
AAACCCCCAGCTTGAACAGCCCAACTCCCCGCCAGGGGTTTCAAATCAAAAGTCAAACTTCTTCCGCTCATTCTTTGATTCCCGCAAATACGGCCCTGGTCAAAGGCATTTCACCTGAAGTGTTTTCCCCAGTTGGTTTTCAGGTACTTTCAGCCCCCCAGCCGATCAATTGCCCTTCAGATTATCAATACTATGGCTATGCCTGTGCACAAACGGGTCTGGTTACAGCTTTGAATGCTTCTCTGGGCTTCTTTCCTGTGCCTCCCCCTACACCTGCAGGAGATTCTGTTTCTTTAGATTCTTCGGGCCTCTATTCACGAATTGTTGAAGGCCAGTCAGGCTATTACTATGG
>PCUV01000041.1:0-2643 GCA_002786915.1 Comamonadaceae bacterium CG12_big_fil_rev_8_21_14_0_65_59_15
TCCAATCAAAGCGGTTTTGAGTTGCGTCTCCGCAGGCTCACTGCCAAAAATTTGCAGTTTTTGCCAAATCTGTTCCTGGTTTGACGTTTTGCCCCCTTCGCAGGTCACGGTGGTCAATGCCACGGTATTGCCAGGAATAAAAACCGTCACAATGCCTTCTGCCAGACGGCTGTTGCGCAATAAGCGTTCGACTTGACCTGAAATATCTATCAGCGTCAATTTTCCATCTGTTTTGATTTCAAAAACACGTGTAATGACCATGGTGCTTTTATTATACGCGGGAATTCAGATTTGAAGCGAATTCTATTTTTTGAGTTTTAGGTTTGTTTTTGATGCTTTTGGGTGTTTTTGCGAATATTTTTAAGGGTTTTGATCTTGGCGAGAGCGCATGCACAGGTCCTGTTTTGAAGGGGCTATCCTCTGTCCAGGGTCTTCTATTTTCAGGCAAACTGCATAGAGAGCATCTTGAAAAGGAAATTGAACATGTCAGAATTCTGGACCCGTCACCTAGAAACCCTTTCCCAGTTAGAACGCGAATTGGCCTCTGTTTTTCAGGGTATTGAAGAAAGGGCTTTTATCAACCAGGCCCGGGTCTTACAGGCATTTCAGGATCACCGCATCGGCGAGCATCATTTACAGGGGTCCTATGGCTATGGGCATGATGATTTGGGGCGTGAAGCGCTGGAAGCTGTTTTCGCACAGGCTTTGGGCGGGGAAGCCGCCTTGGTGCGACCCCATCTGGCCTCAGGAACCCACGCGATTGCCTCTGCGCTTTTTGGCTGTTTGCGGCCCGGTCAGGAACTGCTTTTTGTGACCGGTCACCCCTACGATACCCTTGAAGAAGTGGTGGGGGTGCGCGGTGAAGGCAATCCCGGCAGCTTAATGGATTGGGGCGTCAAGTACCGCGAAGTGGATATCCGTGATTTTGCCAGCCCAGCCGAAGCCCCTTGGGAAGAATGGCTGCGGCCTGAAACCACAGTGGTTCAGATTCAGCGTTCCCGTGGCTATAATTGGCGTTCGTCGATCCCGATTGCTCAGATTGCTGAAATTGTCAAAGCCGTTAAAGCCTGTCGGCCTGACATGATTGTTTTTGTTGACAATTGCTATGGAGAATTTGTTGAAGAACGCGAACCCTGCCATGTGGGAGCAGATTTGATCGCGGGTTCCCTGATCAAAAATCCGGGGGGCGGCTTGGTGCCCTGTGGGGGCTATGTCTGTGGGCGGGAAGATTTGATTGAAAAGGTGGCCTGTCGGGTTTTTGCGCCGGGGATGGGGCGTGAACTGGGGGCTACGCTGGGTTTTAATCGTTTGGCTTTTCAAGGCTTTTTTCTGGCTCCCCATGTGGTTTCTCAAAGTTTAAAAGGCGCTGTGCTGACCGCACATGCCCTGGCCAAAGCGGGCATTCAGGTCTCTCCCGCCGCAGATGAACCCCGTACAGATATTATTCAGGCCCTGCGTTTTGAAGAACGGGACAAACTGGTGGCTTTCTGCCGTGCGATTCAACAGGCCTGTCCGATTGATGCCTATGTAACTCCCGAGCCAGCAGCCTCACCAGGATATGGCGATGAAGTGATCATGGCAGCGGGTACGTTTGCAGAAGGTTCAACGATTGAGTTGAGCGCCGATGGTCCCCTGCGTCCTCCCTATGTGGGCTATTTGCAAGGAGGCTTGGCCTACGCGCATAATAAGCTTGCTTTGGCCAGTCTGCTCAATCATTTTGGGGGCTGAAGCCTGCGCTGTAACTCTGGGCACAGATGTTTAGAAATGGGTTTGCGTATAATGAACCCACACGAATAACTGTCCTGGATAGCGCATGTTTGATATATCTCCCGAACCTGAGCAGGATTTAACCAGCCTGTTCACAAGAAATACAATTCAACGCAAAACCGAGAAGAAAGAAAAACCTGCCAATGCAGCCATTCAACTTCCGGGGCAGCCGGGTGTTTCACCTGCTGTTAAGCAGTTTATGAAAGCCCGGTCTGAAATTAACCTGGGTTTGAAAAATATCTATGAGCGCCGTCAGACGCCGCTTGAGGAGCGTCGTGATGCTGAACCCATGCCTGAGCGTGAGCCTGGAGATGACAATCTCTTGAGCTTCAGTCAGTTGTTTGAGCGCAATAAGGTTTTGCCCCGTACCGCCAGTGGCAAGCCCAAGCGCCCTCTTTTGCCGCTTGACTCTGAGGAGAAATCCACTCCTTTCAGTATTTTGCCCCCCGAAAAAAACACGGGCGCTGAAAATCAAGGGGAACAATGGGTCAATCCCCGTCCTGACAATCCGCAGGATTTGAGTTTCAATGACCTGTATTACAAATACCGCAAACTGCAGCTTCACTATTCGGTCTGTCAGATTTTGCTCAAGGTCGGGTTGGCGCTGAATGCCCAGCTTCAGTAAATTTGTAATCTGATCGTTGAAAAATTTAGCTTGTGGCAATGTCATATTTTTCTGATTGAAGAGGGCAAAGAAGAGAGCTTATCCTGTGCTGCCAGCGTGAGCAAAAAGCATATGGAATTTTTGCAGCACAGCCCTTCCTGGGCTGTGAAAGTGGGCAGCCAGAGTCAATTGGGACAGGTGATGTCGGAGCGCCGGGATATTCTCACGGGTCATGAAATGTACAATCGCTATTCTCTGCCGATTTCACATCA
>PCUV01000041.1:2658-3123 GCA_002786915.1 Comamonadaceae bacterium CG12_big_fil_rev_8_21_14_0_65_59_15
GATTATCGATATCTACCATGCGCCCTCGCATTTGCTGACGGTTGAAGAGCAGGTCACGCTGAAAACAGTGGCTGCACAGCTTTCTTCCTATCTTGAAGAATATCGCAAACATGAGCGGGCGCAGCAAATGGCGATTACCGATGGCTTGACCCATCTCTACAATCACCGTTATTTTCAACAGCGCTTTGAAGAAGAATTGCGTTTGGCTCACCAAAAAGATCAGTGGATTTCTCTGATTCTGGTGGATATCGATTTCTTTAAGCAAATCAATGATGTGCATGGCCATTTGCAGGGCGACAAGGTTTTGCAGCAGGTGGCAGCGGTTATTCGTAAAACCTTACGTACTGGCGATATTGCCGCCCGTTATGGGGGCGAAGAGTTTGCTGTGCTCTTGCTCAATACCCCGCTCGAAATTGCCGAACAGGTGGCCGCTCGCCTGCGTGAAAGCATTGAAAGCGAAGAAAT
>PCUV01000041.1:3133-3275 GCA_002786915.1 Comamonadaceae bacterium CG12_big_fil_rev_8_21_14_0_65_59_15
TTTGAATCTCCGCTGAAAGTGACCGCCAGTTTGGGCGTGGGGGGTGTTTTGGCTCCTGAACTTGGGCAAAGAGAACAAATTATCGCAGCGGCCGATGAAGTTCTTTATGTGGCCAAAGAAAATGGCCGAAACCAAGTACGTG
>PCUV01000041.1:3488-3956 GCA_002786915.1 Comamonadaceae bacterium CG12_big_fil_rev_8_21_14_0_65_59_15
TGGTCTGTTGCCAAACATGTAAAATCCAATGCTATCGTCTTTGCCAAGGGCGGCGTCACGCTCGGCGTTGGCGCTGGACAGATGAACCGCGTCAACTCCACCCGCATTGCAGCCCTTCATGGTGGCGAAGCGATCAAGGGTTCAGCCGTTGCATCGGATGCCTTCTTCCCGTTCCGTGATGGTGTGGATGCACTGGCCGAAGCCGGAGCCAAAGCGGTGATACAGCCCGGCGGTTCCATGCGCGATCAGGAAGTCATTGCCGCAGCCAACGAACACGGCCTGGCGATGATCTTCACCGGTATCCGTCACTTCCGCCACTGATTGAACTGGATGGCAACCGAGGCTGGCGCGCGCGCCATCTCAACTTTTCCAGTGCGCAGCCTATGATATTCACAGGCTGCGCACTTCAAAGTGAGTCGCCACCTCTGCGTCATCCAAAAGCAAACAGGTACCCCATAAGATCGGCAT
>PCUV01000014.1 GCA_002786915.1 Comamonadaceae bacterium CG12_big_fil_rev_8_21_14_0_65_59_15
CGGTTTGCGCGGCAAGATCGGTCTCTTGCGTTGCGGCCGGGGTTGCACCGGCGGCGACGTTGAGAGAAATCTTGATATCGCGGCCATCGGCTGCGGTCAGGGTCAGCGCGCCATCGGTGGCGGCGGCCGTCGCCGTCACACCGGTTTGTGCGCTAATGGCGTTGATGGCCGCAGCCACATTGGCACCCTGGCCGGCAGCTGTTGCGCCGCCCTGAATTTCACCCACATTGATGCCGTTGATGCTGAAGGTGTTGGCGGCGATATGGCCGGTACCGGCACCCGCGCCGAATGCAGTGGCGGCGCTGCCAGTCACCGGGTTGCTGTTGGCCGTGGCGGTCACACCCGAGTCCGATGAAATCGCGTTGATGGCCGCCGCAATCGAATACGCGCTGGCCGTGCTTTGGCCCGGTGCTGCACCCAGGGTGGCGGCGCCGACCTGAAAGCCGTTCAGGGTCAAGTCACCGGCGGCCAACGACGCCGTGGTGGCACCGCTGGTGGTGGTGGCTTCAAAGCTGGTGCCCACGCCGCCCAGTTGGCTAGTGCGGGTGCTGGCGATGGAGTTGATGGTGACCGTGTCGCTGGCCGTGCCATTGGCACCCACCTGGAACTGTTGTGCGGCAAACGATCCGTCAAGCAGCTTGACGCCGTTGAAGGCCGAGTTTTGCGACACACGGTCAATTTCAGCCGACAGGGCTTGCACCTCGCCGTCGAGCGCGGCGCGGTCAGAGACCGAATTGGTGGCGTTAGCGGCTTGCACCGCCAGCTCGCGCATGCGCTGCAGGTTGGCGCTGATCTGGCCCAGGTCGCCTTCAGCGGTTTGCGCCAGCGAGATGCCGTCGTTGGCGTTGCGTGCGGCCTGTTGGCTGCCGCGAATCTGCGCCGTCATGCGTTCGCTGATGGCCAGGCCCGCTGCGTCGTCTTTGGCGCTGTTGATGCGCAAGCCGCTGGACAAGCGCTGCATGGCAGTAGCCAGCGAAGCTTGGCTCATGCCCAGGTTGCGCTGGGCGGTAAGTGAACCAATGTTCGTATTGATGATAGAAGACATTTTGAAGCTCCTTTAAAGCTGAATTAATCCGGCATTGCTGCCAATCTCAACGCCCGCCATTCGACGGGCCGCCATGACCGGTGCGCTTGTTACGGCACTTGCCGGACGTTTGAGCTTTACGGGTGGGTGAAGCTCGCTGAATCACTTTGAATGACACAGGAGCGAGATTACGGAAATTCAACGCGGTCAAAAGCCCGATAAACGGCCCGTTTGGGTGCTATTTGTGTTTGCGCAACAGGTGGGGCAGCTGGCTGGCCGTTCGCTGGCGACTTTTGGAATTTATAAGAAATTTTGTTCTAGCCCCTATGCAGCATGCGCTGGCAGCTATTTATTTTGATAGCCTGGCGCCCCGTGGCTGTTTCAGGGTGACTTAACGGGAAAAAGGGGACGCTTCCCTTTTTGGCTTGGATTTGTGCTTGGGTGGCGGTAAGGCGGATTTTGTGCCTTTTTTACTTGGCTATTCCAATAAATACCGCCAGACAGCGCTCCACTTCGACGAGGGCGTTTGGGTCAATCTTTCCAAACACCGGGCAGCGGGTGGTATTGGGCGAACTGCGCTAAGACACCGCCCTACAAAATGTGGACCAGGCGCTACCAGTGCTCAGGCTTGCTGGCAGGTTTCTTATTTGTCGGCACATGCTCAGGGAGTTGTGAATTGGCCAGCTCATCATCCAGAATGTAATGGCGCACCCAATGGGCTTTGTCGATCAAACGTTTGTTGGAGAATCGTTGCGCATTCGACCCTGGCTCGCGCAAAGGCAAAACCAATCCAACGGTGACTTCGGGTGCGTCGAGCGCCAGCAACTTCAAAACGGGCTCCAAATCACTGTCGTTGGTGCAAATGACAACCTGATTGCAGTGACCCTTGATGGCATCGCGATAAACCTGCAATGACAGGTTTTCATCGGTTTGTTTCTCCTCAATCATCCAAACTGGTGCCAGATGGTCCTTGCTGGCTGGAACGCCCTTGACAAAAGTCGGTAACTGAGTTGGTTCAAAAATGTGAAAGCCGTTGATAACTTCGAGAAAACTGTATTTGGATCGCAGAGCGCGCAGGTATTGGGTCTGTGCCTGTTCAGATGTCGCGCCATGACGCGCGTACGCGGCCTTCACAGGAGCCGTAAAGTATTTGACGGCAATTACTTCTGCCGCCGGGTCTTGCGGCTTCAAAATCTGCTCGCAAAAGAGCTCCACAATATCAAGCCACTTGTACGTCGTTTTTTTTCAGGCGCGAGTAGTAGAGGTTGTATCCGTCGATATAAACGATGGTTTTTCTTGACACGGCTTGACCCCACAAATGAAAAGACCACCTTGCGGTGGCCTTTTCGCCCTAAGCCTGAGCCAATTGAATGACCCCGCGAAGGGATGGTGGTAGAAGTCTAACAGAAAACGCTGTTGGTGCGATAAGCTAGAGGTGCGGCTATTTCTGGCGGCAGGGCGGGGATGGGAAAAAAAGGGGACGCTTCCCATTTTGGCTAAATCCATGCTGTCGTGCAGTATGCGCAGCACCTCAATGGTTTTCGATTCATTGTGTGCGCAAAAAACCACCCAATGCCGCCCATAACGACCTTGGCGTGCCACATGCAGGCTACCGATCTCTGGCCCAAGGTCTGTGCGCGGTCGGCTACCTACGGCATCGGGGCCGACGACCAGTGCCTTCAAAGCGCTGCGCAACGTTGTTTCATAGGCCCTCGCTTGACGTTTGCCAAATTGTTCGGCCGTCCAGTGCAAGATATTGAAAAAATCTCGTTCGGCACCTTGTGACAAGTTGTACGCGCCAAACGGCATTCATGCCACACCACTGATCGCTCTGTCTGCAACTTTAGCAAGGTACGCGTCCAGCGAAGCAGCATCAGCAAACTCGGTATAACGCCCAGCCTCAATGTCAGCAACACCCACCGCCACCGTCTCGCGCAAGGCGACGAGTCTGGCGGCTTGCTCTGCCTCTCGCGTTTGAACCAGGCGTAGCCCATCGCGCAGCACCTCACTGGCGTTTTGGTAACGCCCATCCAGAACCATTTGTTCAACAAACCGGGCTTGGCTGTCTGTCAGTACAACGTTACGGGTAGGCATTTCATTCTCCATGGCGGTATTGATGGCATATTTTGCCAGTCTTGTTTGTGACAGGCTTTGGTAAAAGGGGACGCTTCCATTTTTGGCTAAATTGCTACAAATAAAAAAGCGCCTTACGCAATATGCATGGGCGCTTTAGGGTTATTTGCCACTCAATGTGGCTAATGGTCATGGAACACTTCTGCCAGGCTGCGCGCGTCCAGTATGCGATCAGCCCAGGTCTGGATTTGCTCTTGGGTGGCGGTAAGGCGGATTTTGTGCCTTTTTTACTTGGCTATTCCAAGAAATACCGCCAGGCAGCGCTCCACTTCGACGGGGGTGTTTGGGGCAATCTTTCCAAACACCGGCCCGATTTTGTCGCGTTTGACGGTCATGGTTTTGTCGATCATGATCTGCGACTTTTTCTGCAGTCCGTTGCTCGCATCCGCAGCGCCGCATCCATAAACTGCTCCAGTGAAGAATCTTGGCTATCGGCTTGGGCAACCAGTTTTGATTGGTGGCGACACTTGGCTAAAAAATCAGGAAGTCGGGTATCTGGCACCCATATCTGAATAGGGCGCAACCCGGCCATGCACATGGCATCGCGGCGCTTTTGTACGCGTGCTGCAGTGGGTGTGACCATGATGCACTCCTGGGGTGTTACATGTAGCAAATATAGACATTTGCCGCAGGTAAAAGGGTAAAAGGGGGCGCTTTCCTTTTTGGCTAATTTGCTACAAATAAAAAAGCGCCTCATGCAATATTTATAGGCGCTTTAGGTTGATTTACCACTCAATTTCGCTAATGGTCGTTGAACACTTCTGCCAGACTGCGTGCGTCCAGGATGCGCTCGGCCCAGGTCTGGATTTGGTCTTGGGTTGCGGCTTTCAGGCGCACGTGGGTGCTGTCGCTGATGGGGCCAAAGCGTTTCATTAATTGACGCTCAAGCAGCGTG
>PCUV01000023.1 GCA_002786915.1 Comamonadaceae bacterium CG12_big_fil_rev_8_21_14_0_65_59_15
ACAATGCGTCCTATATAAATCAATGACTTACGATAGACAGCGGGGGTCGAAAGCGCTTATTACGCGAAACTTACGTTAAAGTCCGGTTAAGCAAGTTGCTGTAGGCCGGTTCGAATCTGACGACGGTTTGATTTTGGAGCTGGATTAGGTTTTTACCACTGTGAGCCCGCACAGGTTGCGCTATTGAATCTGCACAGTCTTCAAAAGTGGGTCAGTTTTCAGTCGGCATCAACACCAGGACTTGGGGTTTTTCCTGGACATGGGGTTTTGCCACAAACGCTTGTAAAAACCAGTACCTAAGCTTTTCCACCCAAGGCCTTCTGTAGCGCCGCCAGCACGTTGTTCAGGTCTTCGATCGGCATCTGGCCTGGGGCCGAGGCCGCTGCACCCACGGCGAATGTGAGGCTAGAACCAAACACGCCGCCCACCATACGTGTGACCGCGCCCAGCGGTCCCATGGACATGGCAATCAGCGGGATGCGCAGCTTTTGGCTCGCGGCAAGGGTGGCAGCCAGCAGCGTCAACACGTCGTCCAGGTTGCGCGGCATCACGGCCACTTTAGCCACGTCGGCACCCAGTTGTTCGGCGCTTTGAAACTTGGCTACCAGCGTCTCGAAGCTGGGGGTACCAGTGAAGTCGTGTGACGACAGCACCAGAGCGATGCCGTGGGCTTGGGCGGCTTCGCGCACGCGCGCGATGTGGACCGTGTCGTTGGCCAGTTCGTAGTCGATCAGGTCAATGGCTTTGCTCTCACACACCGACTGGTACAGCGCAAGTACTTGCGCTTCAGTCAGCGCAATCTGCTCACCACCTTCGATGCTGGAGCGGCGGGTAAACAGCAAGGGGAGGTTGCCAGATACATTTTTGATAGCTTTTGCGGCAGCGATGACGGAGGCTGTGTCGGCAATTTGCTTAAAAAAATCAACGCGCCATTCAAGCACATCGGGGCGCTTGGGGCACACCACGGCCAGTTCAGCCAGGATGTTGTCCAGTGTGCGCCCCACCAGCGGGGTGCAGATTAATGGTACCTTGCCGTCGGCGATGGGCTGGCCGTGCAGGGTGATGAGTCTGGATGTTGGCATGGGGGCTGGCTCCACCTGGGCTTGGGCGCAAGAAACACTCAAACCACACAAGTCGTGCATGTCTTGTGTGGCTCCAGGGACCTGTGCTTACAGGTTGTCGGTAAAACTGCGCAGCTTGTCCGAGCGGCTGGGGTGCTTGAGCTTGCGCAGCGCCTTGGCCTCAATCTGGCGGATGCGCTCACGCGTCACGTCAAACTGCTTGCCCACTTCTTCCAGCGTGTGGTCGTTGGTCATCTCGATGCCAAAGCGCATGCGCAATACCTTGGCTTCACGCGGGGTGAGGCTGTCCAGAATGTCTTTCACCACGTCGCGCAGGCCGGCCTGCATGGCGGCCTCGATGGGTGCCGTGTTGGCGCCGTCTTCGATGAAGTCGCCCAAGTGGCTGTCGTCGTCGTCGCCGATCGGGGTTTTCATCGAAATGGGTTCCTTGGCGATCTTCATGATCTTGCGGATCTTGTCTTCGGGGATTTCCATGCGCTCGGCCAGCACGGAGGCGTCGGGCTCGTAGCCAAACTCCTGCAGGTGCTGACGGCTGATGCGGTTCATCTTGTTGATGGTTTCGATCATGTGCACCGGAATGCGGATGGTGCGTGCCTGGTCGGCAATGCTGCGTGTGATGGCCTGGCGAATCCACCAGGTGGCGTAGGTACTGAATTTGTAGCCGCGGCGGTATTCAAACTTGTCCACCGCTTTCATCAGGCCGATGTTGCCTTCCTGGATCAGGTCCAGGAACTGCAGGCCACGGTTGGTGTACTTTTTGGCGATCGAAATGACCAGCCGCAAGTTGGCCTCGATCATTTCTTTTTTGGCCGCGCGCGAGGCGTATTCGCCTTCGTTCATGCGTTTGTTGATGTCTTTGAGCTGATCCAGCGGCACCACCACCTTGGCTTGCAGGTCAATCAATTTTTGCTGTAACTCCTGCACCGGCGGAATGTGGCGGCCCATGGTGGCGCTCCAGGGTTTGCCAGCGGCGGCCTGTTTTTCAATCCATTTGCGATCCAGCAGGTGGCTGGGTACCTTGTTGTGGTGCTTGTCGCGACCGCTGAATTCTGCGATGAACTGGGTCTGTGGGTAACCGCATTTATCCACAATGATGCGGCGTAGTTCGCGCTCTTTTTTGCGCACGTCATCGACCTGGTGGCGCACCATGTCACACAGTTTTTCGATGGTTTTCGCGGTAAAGCGGATCGACATCAGCTCGTCGGAAAGTGCGCGCTGCGTTTTTAGGTAATGCGGCGTGCCGTAGCCTTCTTTGTCGTAGATGTGGTGGATTTTTTCAAACAGGCTGCGCATGCGGTCAAACCGCACCATCGCCTCACGCTTGAGCTCCTCCAGCTTTTTGGTCAGCGCCTTGGAGCCACCGTTGCCGTCGTCGTCGTCTTCGGCGTCAAACTCGTCAAAGTCTTCTTCGGCCACATAGTCGTCGGCCTCGTTGGGGTTGGTAAAGCCATCGACGATGGTGGTGATGACCACCTTGTCAGAGCGGATGTCTTCACCCAGTTGCAATATTTCTGCAATCGTGGCGGGTGAGGCAGAGATAGCCTCCATCATCGCCATCAGGCCGCCTTCAATGCGCTTGGCGATTTCAATTTCGCCTTCACGCGTGAGCAGTTCCACCGTGCCCATTTCGCGCATGTACATGCGCACCGGGTCGGTGGTGCGGCCAAATTCGCTGTCCACTGTAGAGAGGGCCGCTTCGGCTTCTTCTTCGGCTTCTTCTTCCGTTGCGGCAGTCGGGCCGTTTTGGTTGAGCAGCAGAGTTTCGGCGTCTGGGGTGTGCTCATAGACGGCCACGCCCATGTCATTGAGCATGGAGATCACCACCTCCATGGTTTCAGCATCCACCAGTTTGTCGGGCAGGTGGTCAGAAATTTCGCCGTGCGTGAGGTAGCCGCGTGTTTTGCCCAACTTGATGAGCGCTTTCAGGCGCAAGCGGCGCTTGACCAGGTCTTCTTCAGACAAAACCGTTTCGTCCAGGCCAAACTCTTTCATCAAGGCGCGTTCTTTGGCCTTGCTGATCTTCATACGCAGTGGTTTGACTTTTTCGGCCACCTCAACTGCACCTTCGGCCACCGGTTCGCCCTCCAGATCGGACTCGATGTCGGACAAATCCAGCTCATCGACCGGCGCAGCTGGCTTGTCGGCTTTGCCTTTGCCTGCTGATTTGGCAGCGGGTGTCTTGGTTGGCTTGGCCGCTTTGGCAGGCTTGGTGCTTGCTGGTGCTGTGCCGGTAGCAGCTTTGGCTGATTTGAAGCTACTTGCCTCTGCGGCTTCTGACTTGCTCTTGGTTTTGGATGGGGTCACGGCGAGGTCTTTGCTTTTGGCTGGCTTGGCGGCTGCAGAATGGGTCGACTCAGTTGTTTTCTTGGGCTTGGCAGCGGGCATGTTAAAACCTCAAAAAGAATGATCACAATGACATTTCGCAATGCGTTTGCGAAGGTCTGGGGCAGTCGTGGTACAGATGGATGCCAAGCAAGCGTCGGTGGGCGAACATTTGGTGTGCAGTCCTTGCGGTAAGTGACCGAACGCAGAGAACGCGTCGTGGTGGCCGGGCCGGAGGTGTTGCTGTCGCAGCTTGCTTTGAGCGGGT
Organism: Comamonadaceae bacterium CG12_big_fil_rev_8_21_14_0_65_59_15; assembly: GCA_002786915.1. Lineage (GTDB taxonomy): Bacteria > Pseudomonadota > Gammaproteobacteria > Burkholderiales > Burkholderiaceae_C > Rhodoferax. The sequence continues at coordinate 3,673 of PCUV01000023.1, forward strand.
TGGCGGATTGTACCTATTTTGCGGAACGACCCAAGGCTTTCATTCGACTGGATGTCCGTGCCGGTTGAATATTGATCTAGGCTGCCGAATCAATATTGACCCGAGGCGGGTAAAATCTTTGCCGAACCAATTCCCGGGGGGCGGTGTGTAGCCGCCCCCCTTTATTTGCGCGGGTGGCGAAATTGGTAGACGCACCAGGTTTAGGTCCTGACGCTGGCAACAGCGTGCGGGTTCGAGTCCCGCCCCGCGCACCACATTTTTTTGGAGAAAAACATGGCCGTTGAAGTAGTAACACTGGAAAAGCTCGAACGCAAGATCACGTTGAGCCTGCCTGTCGAAACCATCCAGTCCGAGGTGTCGGCACGGCTGAAAAAGCTGGCCCGCACCGTCAAGATGGACGGCTTTCGCCCGGGCAAGGTGCCGGTGAACGTGGTCGCTCAGCGCTACGGTTATTCGGTGCACTATGAAGTGATCAATGACAAAGTGGGCGAGGCTTTCTTTAGCGCCGCCAACGAGGCCAAATTGCGCGTGGCCGGCCAGCCTAGCATCAGTGAAAAGGAAGGCGCCCCCGAAGGTCAATACACCTTTGACGCGGTGTTTGAGGTGTTCCCCGACGTCAAGATTGGCGACTTGGCCAGTGCCGAAGTCGAAAAGATCAGCGCTGTGGTGTCTGACGCAGCGATCCAGAAAACCATTGACATTTTGCGCAAACAACGCCGCACTTTCTCGCAGCGCGCGCACGACGCCGGTGCTGAAACCGGGGACCGCGTTACGGTGGACTTTGAAGGCAAGATTGACGGTGAGGTTTTTGAAGGCGGTAGCGCCAAAGATTTTCAGTTCATTCTGGGCGACGGCCAGATGCTCAAGGAATTTGAAGAAGCCAGTCTGGGCCTGAAAGCGGGCGAAAGCAAGACGTTTCCGCTGGCTTTCCCGGCTGACTACCACGGCAAGGACGTGGCCGGCAAGACGGCAGACTTTATGGTCACGGTAAAGAAGATCGAGGCATCACATCTGCCAGAAGTCAATGCGGCGCTGGCCAAGTCGCTGGACATTGCCGACGCTACCGTTGAAGGCTTGCGCGCCGACATCAAGAAAAACTTGGAGCGAGAAGTCAATTTCCGCGTGCTCAACCGCAACAAGACCGCCGTGATGGACGCGTTGATCGCCAAGGCCGAGCTGGATTTGCCCAAGGCCGCCCTCCAGGCTGAAATGGGCCGTTTGCTGGAAGCCGCTCGCGCCGACCTGAAAAAACGTGGCATGAAAGACGCCGACAAGATGACCATCCCTGATGACGTGTTTCGCCCGCAGGCTGAACGCCGCGTACGCCTGGGGCTGGTCGTTTCTGAGCTGGTGCGTGCCAACAAGTTGCAGGCCACGCCGGAACAGATCAGGACGCACATTGAAGATATGGCCGCCAGCTATGAGAAGCCGGATGAGGTTGTGCGTTGGTATTTCGGCGACCGGAGCCGTCTGGCCGAGATTGAGACCATTGTTTTGGAGAACAATGTCACCAATTTCGTCTTGGGCCAGGCCAAGGTGACCGAAAAGGTGCTGGACTTTGACGAATTGATGGCGCAAAACTGATCGGCGGATGAAAAATTGATGGATCGTGTGGCATAGCCACGGTAACAGTTAGGAGCGAAATGGACATTCAAAATCTGGGCATGGTGCCCATGGTGATCGAGCAGTCGGGCCGCGGCGAGCGCTCGTATGACATTTATTCGCGCCTGCTCAAGGAACGCGTCATTTTTCTGGTTGGCCCGGTCAATGACCATGTGGCCAACCTGGTGGTGGCGCAGTTGCTGTTTCTGGAAAGCGAAAACCCCGACAAGGACATTTCGTTTTACATCAACTCCCCTGGCGGGTCGGTCAGCGCCGGCATGGCCATTTTCGACACCATGAACTTCATCAAGCCCCAGGTGTCCACGCTGTGCACCGGCATGGCTGCCAGCATGGGTGCGTTCTTGCTGGCTGCGGGCGAAAAGGGCAAGCGCTTTGCGTTGCCCAATTCCAAGATCATGATTCACCAGCCCTCGGGCGGCAGCCAGGGGCAGGCCACCGAGATCGAAATCGCCGCGCGTGAAATCATCAAGACGCGTGAGCAACTCAACAAGATACTGGCTGAGCGCACCGGGCAGCCCCTTGAGCGCATCGAACGTGACACCGAACGCGACTATTACATGTCGGCGCAAGAGTGCCAAGAATACGGTCTGATCGACCAGGTTATTTCCAAGAGAGCGTAATCGCGATGGCCAAAGGTTCTTCGGGCGAAAAGACGCTGTACTGTTCTTTTTGTGGCAAAAGCCAGCATGAGGTCAAGAAACTCATTGCCGGCCCGTCGGTGTTTGTCTGCGACGAATGCATCGATCTGTGCAACGAAATCATTCGTGACGAGTTGCCTGCCACGACGCAGGCGCTGGCCAAAAATGAATTGCCCACGCCCGCTGAGATCAAAGCCAATCTGGACAATTACGTCATTGGGCAAGAGCAGGCCAAACGCATTCTGGCGGTGGCGGTCTATAACCACTACAAGCGCTTGCGGCATCAGGAAAAAGCCGCCAAGGATGACGTTGAGCTGTCCAAAAGCAACATCTTGCTGATCGGGCCCACGGGCTCGGGCAAAACACTGTTGGCGCAAACATTGGCGCGCATGCTTAACGTGCCGTTTGTCATGGCCGACGCCACCACGCTGACCGAAGCTGGCTATGTGGGTGAGGACGTTGAAAACATCGTGCTCAAGCTGCTGCAAAGCTGCAACTACGAGGTGGAGCGTGCGCAACGTGGTATTGTTTACATCGACGAGATCGACAAAATCTCGCGCAAATCAGACAACCCCTCCATCACACGCGACGTGTCGGGCGAGGGCGTGCAGCAGGCGCTGTTGAAGCTGATCGAAGGCACCATGGCCAGCGTGCCACCGCAGGGCGGGCGCAAACACCCCAACCAAGACTTTGTGCAGGTGGATACCACCAACATTTTGTTCATCTGCGGCGGTGCGTTTGCCGGGCTTGAAAAAGTCATTGAAAACCGCACCGAATCGTCCGGCATGGGTTTCAGCGCCACCGTCAAGAGCAAGACCAACCGCGACCTGACCGAGGTGTTCAAAGAGGTCGAGCCAGAAGACCTGATCAAGTTTGGTCTGATCCCCGAACTGGTCGGGCGCATGCCCGTGGTGGCCACGCTGGGCGAGCTATCTGAAGACACGCTGGTGCAGATCCTCACCGAGCCCAAGAACGCGCTGGTCAAACAGTACGGGAGCTTGTTGGCGATGGAAAACGTCGAGCTCGAAATTCGCCCGGGTGCCATGAAAGCCATTGCTAAAAAGGCGCTGGCGCGCAAAACGGGTGCGCGTGGTTTGCGTTCGATCCTTGAACAAGCGCTGATCGACACCATGTACGAGCTTCCGAACGTGGATAACGTTCAAAAAGTGGTGCTCGACGAAACCACCATCAACGAAAACAAAGCGCCGTTGTTGGTCTATCGCGAGATTGCCAAAAAGGCCTGATGAAGGCTGTTTTTCAGGGGGTTTTGCCAGGTTTTGGGTAATACCTCTTGCTGATAATTCACCGGTAACCAAGGAAGCTCTATGTCTGGCAACACCCCTCTGCCCGCTGAACCGATTGATCTGCCATTGTTGCCGCTGCGTGATGTGGTGGTGTTTCCGCACATGGTCATTCCGCTGTTTGTCGGACGCCCCAAAAGTATCAAGGCGCTGGATGCTGCCATGGCAGCAGACCGGCGCATCATGCTGGTGGCGCAAAAGGCTGCTGCCAAGGACGACCCGGTGGTGGGCGACATGTTTGGTACCGGCTGCGTCTCAACCATTTTGCAAATGCTCAAGTTGCCCGACGGCACTGTGAAGGTGTTGGTGGAAGGGCAACAACGCGCGCAGGTGCTGTCGGTGCAGGACGGCGATTCGCATTTTGTGGCGACTGTCGTGCCGCATGACGCTGTCGCATTGGTAGAGCCGGAGTCCAAGGCGCAGGGTAGAGAAATTGAGGCGCTGCGCCGCGCGGTGATGCAACAGTTTGACCAATACGTCAAGCTCAACAAAAAAATACCCCCTGAAATCCTGACGTCGATCGCCAGCATCGACGACCCCGGTCGGCTGACCGACACCATTGCCGCGCATTTGCCGCTGAAACTTGAAAGTAAACAAGCGGTGCTGGAGCTCTCCGGCATCAAGGAGCGGCTGGAAAACCTGTTTGAGCAGCTTGAGCGTGAGGTGGATATCCTCAACGTGGACAAAAAAATCCGCGGTCGCGTGAAGCGCCAGATGGAAAAAAACCAGCGCGACTTTTACCTCAATGAGCAAGTCAAAGCGATCCAGAAAGAGCTGGGCGATGGCGAAGACGGCGCTGACATCGAAGAAATTGAAAAGAAAATCAAGGCCGCCAAAATGCCTGCTGAGGCGCTCAAAAAGGCTCAGGGCGAGCTCAAGAAGCTGAAATTGATGTCGCCCATGTCGGCCGAGGCTGCGGTGGGGCGCAATTACCTGGATGTGTTGACGGCTTTGCCGTGGTCCGCCAAAACCAAGATCAAGCACAACCTGGTCAACGCGCAACAAGTGCTGGACGAAGACCACTATGGCCTGGAAAAGGTCAAAGACCGCATCGTGGAGTACCTGGCGGTTCAGCAGCGCGTGGACAAGGTTAAAGCACCTATTCTTTGCCTGGTCGGGCCACCGGGCGTGGGCAAAACGTCATTGGGGCAATCGGTGGCTAAAGCCACCGGGCGCAAATATGTACGTATGGCTTTGGGCGGCGTGCGCGATGAGGCGGAAATTCGTGGCCATCGGCGCACCTATATTGGCGCGCTGCCGGGCAAGGTGTTGCAAAGCCTGACCAAGGTGGGCACGCGCAACCCGCTGTTTTTGCTCGACGAGATCGATAAGCTTGGTACTGATTTTCGCGGTGACCCGTCCAGCGCGCTGCTGGAAGTGCTTGACCCTGAACAGAACCACAGGTTTGGCGACCATTACGTTGAGGTGGACTTTGACCTGAGCGACGTGATGTTTGTTGCCACCAGCAATTCGATGAACATTCCGCCGGCGCTGCTCGACCGCATGGAAGTCATCAAGCTGGCGGGCTACACAGAAGACGAAAAAATCAACATTGCGCTCAAGTACCTGTTGCCCAAACAGCTCAAGAACAACGGCGTGAAAGAGTCCGAACTGCTGGTGACCGAAGACGCAGTGCGCGACATCGTGCGCTACTACACGCGTGAGGCGGGTGTGCGCTCGCTGGAGCGTGATATTTCCAAGATTTGCCGCAAGGTGGTCAAAGGCCTACAGCTCAAGCAGATGAGCGCGCAGGTGACGGTCTCGGGCAACAATCTGAACGACTTTCTGGGTGTGCGCAAGTATGACTATGGCCGCGCTGAAAAGAAAAACCAGGTCGGTCAGGTGGTCGGGCTGGCTTGGACCGAGGTCGGCGGCGATTTGCTCACCATCGAAGCGGCCATGATGCCGGGCAAGGGTGTCATCACGCGCACGGGTTCACTGGGAGACGTGATGAAAGAATCGGTGGAAGCCGCGCGCACTGTGGTGCGCAGCCGCTCGCACCGGCTGGGCATCAAGGACGAGTTTTTCGAAAAGAAAGACATCCACATCCACGTGCCCGACGGCGCTACACCCAAGGACGGCCCCAGCGCGGGCGTAGCCATGACGACGGCGTTTGTGTCGGCCATGACGGGTATTCCGGTGCGCTGCGACGTGGCCATGACCGGTGAGATCACGCTGCGTGGCGAGGTGACCGCTATCGGGGGCCTCAAAGAAAAGTTGCTGGCCGCGCTGCGCGGTGATATCAAGACGGTGTTGATCCCGGAAGACAACGCCAAAGACCTGCAAGAGATTCCCGAAAACGTCAAGAACGGTTTGGAAATTGTGCCGGTGCGCTGGATCGACAAGGTGCTTGAAGTGGCACTGGAGCGCATGCCCACACCGTTGCCTGAAGAGGAGCCTGTGGTGGTGGCTGCACCGGTCACCACTTTTGACAAAGAAGCGGCAATAGCGTCGGTGAAACACTGAATTTTGCCCCTATAATGCGCGGCTTGCGACGCGGGAATAGCTCAGTTGGTAGAGCGCAACCTTGCCAAGGTTGAGGTCGAGAGTTCGAGACTCTTTTCCCGCTCCAAAAAATCTCGCGGGAATAGCTCAGTTGGTAGAGCGCAACCTTGCCAAGGTTGAGGTCGAGAGTTCGAGACTCTTTTCCCGCTCCAATCAAAAAATGCCACCTTTTGGGTGGCATTTTTTATTGGGTACCAAAGATCCGGTCACCCGCGTCACCCAGCCCCGGCAGGATGTAGCCGTGGCTGTTGAGTTGGCGGTCGATGGCCGCAGTGAATATTTCCACATCCGGGTGTGCTGCGCGCAAAGCCTTGACCCCTTCAGGGCAGGTCAGCAGGCAGACAAACTTGATCGAGCGCGGCTGCAATACTTTGATGCGCGTGATGGCGGCGATCGCTGAATGGCCGGTGGCCAGCATCGGGTCCACCACGATCACGTCGCGGCTGGGCATGTCTTTGGGCATCTTGAAGTAATACTCCACCGCCTGTAATGTGGTCGGGTCGCGGTACAAACCGATGTGACCCACGCGCGCGCCGGGCACCACCGCCAGAAAACCGTCCAGCAGCCCGGTGCCCGCGCGCAGGATGGACGCCAGCGCGAGTTTTTTGCCATCAATCACGCGCCCGGTCATTTTTTCCAGCGGGGTTTCGATTTCGATGTCTTGCAGCGGCATGTCGCGCGTGACTTCATACGCCATCAGCATCGCCAGCTCGTTGAGCAGCGTTCTGAAACTGGTGGTGCTGGCGTCTTTGCGGCGCATCAGCGTGAGCTTGTGTTGCACCAACGGATGGTCGATGACGTGAACCAAAGGGTCAGAGGGGGTCATGGTTGATGGGGAAAAGTGCTGAGTTGCTCGGCATTGTCGGTCATCGTTTGCCGCCAAAGATCGACCCCAGCATGCCGCGCACAATCTGTCGTCCGATACCACTGGCCACACTGCGTGCTGCCGTTTTGGCCATGGCCTGCACCAGGCCATCGTATTGACCGCCGCGCGGGCCGGTGCGACCGAACAGGGCTTCGTTGATCTTGTCGCCCATGCCGCCACCAGCGGCTGCGGCTGCTTGGCCTACAGCACCGGGAATGCTCGGTGTCTTGGGTACGCCCTGACTTGTTGCGGCGGCAGCCTCTGCCCGCTTGCCCGCGTGAGCCTGAAAGACTTCATACGCGCTCTCGCGATCCACCACCCTCTCATAGACCCCCGCCACCAGAGAGCCTTCCATCAGGGCACGGCGTTGCTCGGGTGTGATGGGGCCGATCTGGCTGCCCGGGGGGAAGATAAACACACGCTCGGTCTCGCACGGTCGTCCTTTGGCGTCGAGCAGACTCACCAGCGCCTCACCCACGGCCAGTTCGGTGATGGCGGCCTCGATGTTGAGTCCGGCCTTCGCGCGCATGGTTTCGGCGGTGGCCTTGACCGCCTTTTGGTCGCGCGGGGTGAAAGCGCGCAAGGCGTGCTGCACCCGGTTGCCGAGTTGACCCAGCACCGAATCGGGAATATCCAGCGGATTTTGGGTCACAAAGTACACACCCACGCCCTTGGAGCGGATCAGCCGCACCACCAGCTCAATGCGCTCGATCAGCACCTTGGGCGCTTCGTCGAACAGCAGGTGTGCCTCGTCAAAAAAGAACATCAGCTTGGGTTTTTCCGGGTCGCCGATTTCGGGCAGCGCCTCGAACAGTTCCGACAGCATCCACAACAGGAACGTGGCGTACAGGCGCGGTGCGTTCAGCAGCTTGTCGGCCGCCATGATGTTGATGACCCCCTTGCCGCGCTCGGTCTGCATGAAGTCGTTGATGTCGAGCATCGGCTCGCCAAAGAACTTGTCGCCCCCTTGCTGCTCAATCTGCAACAGCCCGCGCTGGATGGCGCCGATGCTTGCCGCACTGATATTGCCGTACTCGGTAGTGAACTGCTTGGCGTTGTCACCCACGTGCTGCAACATGGCGCGTAGGTCTTTCATGTCCAGCAGCAGCAGGCCGTTGTCGTCAGCGATCTTGAACACCAGGTTGAGCACACCGGTCTGGGTATCGTTGAGATCGAGCATGCGCGCCAGCAGCAGTGGCCCCATGTCGGAGACCGTGGTGCGCACCGGGTGACCTTGCTCGCCGAACACGTCCCACAGCGTGGTCGGGCAGGCCTGTGGGGGGGTGGGCGTCAGGCCGCGCTCGGCCAAAATCTTGGCCACTTTTTCGGGCAGCTTGCCGACCTGGCTGATGCCGGTGAGGTCGCCCTTGACGTCGGCCATGAACACCGGCACGCCGATGTTGGAAAACTGCTCGGCCAGCGTTTGCAGCGTGATGGTTTTGCCGGTGCCGGTGGCGCCGGTAATCAGGCCGTGGCGGTTGGCCTTGTCGAGTTGCAGAAAACATTGCGTTTGGCCGTTTTGGGCGATCAGGATGGGTTCGGGCATGTCAACCTCAAAAAGTACAATCACGGGCCTTGCACAAAATCGCCCCCGCGTCGTTGCGCCAACTTGCCGTATTGTTCATACTGTCTGCGTTGGCGTGTCTAGCGGGGACCATTTTTTGCAAGTCTCAAACAAGGGCAATAGCGTAACGAATTTTTAAAGGAATTCCCGTGTCAGGACACAGCAAATGGGCCAATATTCAGCACCGCAAGGGCCGTCAGGACGAAAAGCGCGGAAAAATCTGGACGCGCATCATTCGTGAAATCACCGTGGCCGCGCGCGCCGGTGGCGGTGACTTGTCGGCCAATCCGCGTCTGCGCCTAGCGGTGGATCGGGCCAAGGGGGCCAATATGCCCGCTGACCGCATCAAGTACAACATCGACAAGGCCACCGGCAATGCCGAGGGCATCACCTACGAAGAAATCCGCTACGAAGGCTATGGCATCGGTGGCGCGGCCATCATCGTGGACACCATGACCGACAACCGCGTGCGCACTGTGGCCGAAGTGCGCCATGCGTTTGCCAAGTTTGGCGGCAACATGGGCACCGAGGGCTCGGTGGCGTTTCAGTTCAAACACTGCGGCCAGATTATTTTTGCGCCTGGCGTGAGCGAAGACAAGGTGATGGAGGTGGCGCTGGAGTCGGGCGCCGAGGACGTCATCACCGACGATGACGGTGCCATTGAAGTCATCACTGCGGTGGCTGACTTTGAAACCGTCAAGAACGCGTTGGAAGCCGTCGGCCTGACGCCCGACGACGCGCAGGTGACCATGCGCGCAGAAAACCCGATCGAAGTCACCGGCGACGACGCCGCACGTATGCAAAAGTTGCTGGACGCGCTGGAAGACCTGGACGACGTGCAAGACGTCTATCACAACGCCGAGCTAGAAACTGACGACCTATGAAGATTCTTGTCATCGGTGGCGGAGGCCGTGAGCACGCGCTGGCATGGCGCTTGGTGCAGTCGCCGCGCACGCACAAAATCTATGTCGCGCCGGGCAATGGCGGCACAGCGGCGGACGCCCGGTTTGAGAATGTTCCGATCACCGACGTGCATGCCTTGTGCGATTGGGCCGTAGAGCAAAAAATTGTTCTGACGGTGGTTGGCCCCGAAGTGCCGCTGGCCGCCGGTGTGGTCGATGAATTCCGCAAGCACGGTCTGCGCATTTTTGGTCCCACGCAGGCTGCCGCGCAGTTGGAAAGCTCCAAGGCATTTTCCAAGGCCTTCATGAAGCGCCACGGTATTCCCACTGCGGATTACGAAACGTTTTCTGACCCCGCGCTGGCGCATGCTTACATCGACCGCATAGGTGCACCGATTGTGGTCAAGGCCGACGGCCTGGCCGCGGGCAAGGGTGTGGTGGTGGCGACTACGCTGACGCAGGCGCATGAGGCGGTGGATTTCATGCTGGTGGACAACACGCTGGGCGTGAGCCATAACGCCGGTGGCGCCCGGGTGGTGATTGAAGAATTATTGCAAGGCGAAGAGGCCAGCTTTATCGTCATGGTGGACGGAAAAAACGTGTTGCCGTTGGCCACCAGCCAGGACCATAAGCGCCTGCTGAACGGTGACGAAGGCCCCAACACGGGTGGCATGGGCGCTTATTCGCCCGCGCCGGTGGTCACGCCCGACGTGCACGCGCGCGCCATGCGCGACATCATTTTGCCCACCGTGCGTGGCATGGAAAAAGACGGCATCCCGTTCACCGGTTTTCTGTACGCCGGGCTGATGATCGACGCGCAGGGCAAGCCCAAGACGCTGGAGTTCAACTGCCGCATGGGCGACCCCGAAACGCAGCCGATCATGATGCGCCTGAAGACCGACCTGGTCGATGTGATGATGGCCGCTACCGAGCCGGGGCCGCACGGCAAGCTCGACCAGATTGAGTTGCAATGGGACCGGCGCACTGCACTGGGCGTGGTGCTGGCCGCGCACGGTTACCCGGCCAACCCGCGCAAGGGCGATGTCATCACCGGCATTGCGCCCGAGGTGGAAGACGCGTGCGTGTTCCACGCGGGTACCACACGCCAGGGTGATCAACTGCTGACCTCGGGCGGGCGCGTGCTGTGCGCCACGGCGCTGGGCGACAACGTGCGCCAGGCGCAGAACCGCGCCTACGAGCTGGCCGGTGCCATTCATTTTGACGGCGTGCAGTACCGTACGGATATTGGCCACCGTGCCATCAAGGGTGCCATAGCGTGAGCGCAGCAGAAACGGTGAGCGCTTACCTGCGCGGCCTGCAGCAGCGCATCACCCAGGCGGTGAGCGATCTGGACGGCACGGCTTTCTTGACCGACGCCTGGGAAAAGCCTGCGGGTGAACCGCTGCAGGGCCGGGGCATCACGCAGATGCTGGAAGGCGGCCCCGTGTTTGAACGCGCGGGCTGCGGGTTTTCGCACGTCAGAGGCCCCCGGCTGCCGCCTTCGGCCACGCAGCATCGCCCTGAATTGGCGGGTGCGCCGTTTGAGGCCATGGGCGTGTCGCTGGTGTTTCACCCGTGCAACCCCTATGTACCCACGGTGCACATGAACGTGCGCATGATTTCAGCGCGTACGCAAGACGGTGCCGAGGTGTGCTGGTTTGGCGGTGGCATGGATTTGACGCCGTACTACGGGTTTGAGGACGACGCGGTGCACTTTCACCAGAGCTGCCGCGCCACACTGCAGCCGTTTGGCGACGACAAGTACCCGCGCTTCAAAAAATGGTGCGATGAATACTTTTTCTTGAAGCACCGCAATGAGCCGCGTGGTGTGGGCGGTGTTTTCTTTGATGACTTTGCCGAGCTGGGGTTTGAACGCAACCTGGCCATGATGCAGGCCGTGGGCGATTCTTTTTTGGGCGCGTATCTGCCCATCGTGTTGCGCCGCAAGGACACGGCTTACAGCCAGCGCGAGCGCGACTTTCAGCTCTACCGGCGTGGCCGTTACGTGGAGTTCAACCTGGTGTGGGACCGGGGCACGCACTTTGGCTTGCAGTCCGGCGGGCGCACCGAGTCGATCTTGTTGTCGATGCCGCCGCTGGTGAGCTGGTCGTACAACCGCCAGCCCGAACCCGGATCGCCTGAGGCGGCCCTGTATAGCCAATTTCTGGTGCGCCGGGATTGGGTCTGATGACGGCTCTGAGCCCGCAGCGCATCGGCATCTTTGGCGGCGCGTTTGACCCGCCGCACCGAGCCCACGTGGCGCTGGCGCAAGTGGCCGTGCAGCAACTGCAGCTGGATCGGCTGATGGTGATCCCCACCGGCCAGGCCTGGCACAAGCCGCGTCGTTTGTCTGCGGCCCATCACCGTCTGGCTATGGCTGCCCTGGCGTTTGCGGCGGTTGAGCGCGCCGAGGTGGACGACCGCGAAACACGCCGCAGCGGCCCGAGCTACACGTTTGAGACGCTGAGTGAGCTGCGTACCGAATTTCCCGGCCACCAGTGGTACCTGATCATCGGTGCCGACCAGGCACGCGACCTGACCAGCTGGCAGCAGTGGCACGAGATCGTTCAATCAGCTACAATATGCGTAGCTGATCGCCCTTATCAAACGGGGGCTCAGGTTCAATTTGATGCAGAACATGCGTATCCGTCGCAGTTTGTGCATTTGCAGTTGCCAGCGCTGGACATTGATGCGACGACCATTCGCCGGGCGCTGGCCTCAGGGCAGGACGTGTCCGCGCTGGTCGGCGCGGACGTTGCGCGTTATATTGCCGACCACTCTCTTTACCAAACCGCTTCATGATGAAACCACAAATTGCCACCCGTTCAACCCGCCAAGCCGCCAAAGCTGTGGTCGCCCCTGCTGCCAAAGCATCCAGCGCCAACGCTGGCAAAAAAGACGTTCAAAAGCTGCAGCGCGCCATTGTGGATGGGCTGGAAGACGTGAAAGCGCAAGAGATTGTGGTGTTTGACACCGAGCATTTGTCGTCATTGTTTGAGCGGGTGATTGTGGCCAGCGGCACGTCCAACCGCCAGACCAAGGCGCTGGCGGCCAGCGTGGTAGATGCCGTGCGAGAGGCGGGTTTCCAAAAGCCCCGGGTGGAAGGTGAAGACAACGGCGAATGGATCATTGTCGATTGCGGTGCGGCCGTGGTGCACGTGATGCAGCCCAACATTCGCACCTACTACAACCTTGAAGAGCTGTGGGGTGAGAAACCGGTGCGCCTCAAATTAGGCGCGGCCAAGCCCGTGCTGGCCAAGCCTGCCAAGCTGCCGGCAGCGCCCACGCAGCCGTCGCGCGCGGCCAAACCAGAATCGAGCCTGCGCCGCTCCAGCGCAGCCAAGAAGGGGGTCGAGGCGGCTTTTCCGTCCAAGGCGCAGCTCAAGAAGCAGCAAGAGGCCAAGGCGGATGCTACAAAAAAAGCAGCTACCAGACCAGCATCCAAAAGGGCTAGAGGCCAAAAAGACGCTGAAACTGTAGCCAGGCCCAGGGTCAGGACGCTGGTGGTGAACGCGCCCACCAAACCAGCGGGTAAGAAGGCCCCGGCCAAAAGTGCGGTGGCCAAACCAATAGCGCGTGCCACCCGGTCGGCACCAGCCAAGAAGTCCGCCAAACCCGCTGCACGCAAGGCCTGAACGTGCGACTGCTGATCGTCGCTGTGGGTCAGCGCGTGCCCGACTGGGCGCAGACCGCCTGGGACGACTACGCCAAGCGCTTTCCGTTTGAGATCAAGGTCGAGCTCAAGGCGGTCAAGACCGAGCCGCGCGGCTCCAAATCCCTGGAAACGCTTTACGCGGCGGAGCGCGCGCGCATCGAAGCCGTCATCCCCCGGGGCTGTCATGTGGTGGCGCTCGATGAACGTGGCGCGTCGCTTTCCACCCGCGCGCTGGCGGGCAAGCTGCAGGACTGGCAGTTGTCCGGCGGCGACGTGGCGCTGGTGATTGGCGGCCCCGACGGGTTGGATCCCGCCTTCAAGCAAGCCGCGCACGAGCGTATTCGCCTGTCGGACCTGACGTTGCCGCACGCCATGGTGCGCGTGCTGCTGATTGAGCAGTTGTATCGCGCCTGGTCAGTTAACGCGAAACATCCCTATCACAGGGAGTAATTGTTCATGCCATCTTTTATTTACCTGGCATCCCAAAGCCCGCGCCGCGCCCAACTGCTGGAGCAATTGGGCGTGGCGTATGAATTGCTGCTGCCCGACGCCAACGAAGATACGGAGGCGCTGGAGACGGTGCTGCCGCGCGAAGCGCCGCTGGCTTATGTGCAGCGGGTAACCCAGCTCAAGCTGGACGCAGCGCTACAGCGGCGCAAGCAGCGCGGTCTGCCCAACGCACCGGTGCTGTGTTCGGACACCACGGTGGCGCTGGGGCGCCAGATTCTGGGCAAGCCTGTGGACGCAGCAGACGCGGTGCGCATGTTGACCGCCCTGTCTGGTCAGACGCACCGGGTGCTGACGGCTGTGACGCTGGGAACAGCCAACAAACGCCGTAGCGCCGTGTCGGTGTCGCGGGTGACGTTTGCCCCCCTGTCTGCGGCGCAGATTCAGGCCTATGTGGCTACGGGCGAACCCATGGGCAAGGCCGGCGCCTACGCGGTGCAGGGCAGGGCGGGCGCGCACATTGCCAGACTGTCGGGCAGCTACACCGGTATCATGGGCTTGCCTCTTTTTGAGACTGCACAACTTCTCCGAGTGAACGGCTTCAAAATCTAGCGTTTTCATAGACAAAACAGAGTAGTTTTCAGCGTAGTTTTCTGGCTCAATACATTTTCTACCAGTATCGACAATCGCCTACACTTGCGTTTTCAGCGTAGTTTTTGGCGTAGGTTTTAGAAAATGGCTTTTGATGCACGCGCAGCCAAGCTGCTGCAACCCGGCGAGTACCTGTTGATTGGCGATTGTCCTGGCTTGCGCTTGACCGCAAGCGAAGAGCGCCGGTCCTGGGCGTATCGCTACAAATCCCCGGTGGATGGCAAGATGCGCCAGGTTCAAATTGGGCGCTGGCCGGTCATGTCGCCACCGGCTGCCATGATAGCCTGGGAGGCCTTGCGATCGCGGCGTGATGCCGGGGAAGACCCAGCCCTTGCAAAAAAGCAGGCCAAGGCTGCTGTCGTCACCAAAAAGAAGGAAGATGCGTACACAGTGCGCAGGCTCTGCGACGACTACCTGGCTGGCCATGTCGATGTTCACCGAGGTGAGTCCAGTCGAAAGGAGATGCGCCGGTTGATGAGCAAGCACCTGGACGCCATAGCTGATCGTTCGGCCCAATCCATCACCCGGTCTGATGCGTTCGACCTTTTGGAGTCTATGGCCAGCACCCCGGTTAGCGCCCAGACGCTGCGTGGCGAGCTCGGCGCAGCATGGGACTACGCGCTGGATGCTGGACGTCTCCCTGACTCCGTGCCGAATTGGTGGCGTCTGGTTATGCGCGGCAGATTGAAGTCAAAGGGAAAATCAAGAGGTGGTGTGAAGATTGGGACGATCAAGCGTGTTCTGAGCCAAACCGAGATTGGCACCCTGTTGCGCTGGATGCCAAAGCTCACGCCATTGATTTCGGATGCCCTGACTCTTTATTTATGGACGGCCGTCCGTGGCGTTGAAATCATGGCCATGGAAAAAGAAGAAATACAAGAGGAGCGGGACGGCTGGTGGTGGACCATCCCAAAGCGCAAAACAAAAAATGCTCGCCATGAAAACGCAACTGATTTGCGTGTTCCACTGGTTGGGAAGGCGCTTGCTATTGTGCATCGGCGTATGTCGCTTTATGACGGCTATCTTTTTCCGGCACCAACAAAGCTTGGGCACACAAAGCAACAAGTGATTGGTACATCCGTGGCTAGACGAATGAGCTACAACACCGTTCAGGTCGAGCGAAACCTGGAAAAA
>PCUV01000081.1 GCA_002786915.1 Comamonadaceae bacterium CG12_big_fil_rev_8_21_14_0_65_59_15
TTGAGTACCAGGGGTTTGAAGCGCTGGTGGTAATCCGCACTGGTGAGGTCTCTGAGGGGCGCCTACCCCGCAAGGCGGGGCGGCTATCGGGCGACTACAGGGTCAGGTCTTGTATTGCAACATTCCCACCCTCAACCCCAGCTAAACCAGCACCCAATACCCCTGAAACCCTCGTCATCAAAGCGTAACCCGCTCTCCCATTCATAGTAGTTCCTTGTTCCTTTTAGAGACAATCCCGCCGTTACGGAGACACGGGCGTGTCTCCCTATATTGAGTTAACTTGTTACCAGGTCATCAGCAAATCAGAATTGTGTTCGGTACCTGAAACTGGTACTATTCGCGAATGAAACGACGGCATCGGCGTATTGTTGAATTGATTTTTTCGCGACCGACGAGTGGCAATGTCCAATGGCGCGATGTTGAGAGCCTCCTCATTGAACTGGGGGCAGAAATTGAAGAACGGGCAGGTAGCCGGGTTTCTGTCTTTTTGTTTGATGAGGTGCGGGTCTTTCACCGTCGACATCCATCACCGAACACAGACAAAGGCGCGGTGGCATCTGTCCGCAAATGGCTGGAACAACATGGAGTCGAACCATGAACGTAATGACTGTTGACGACTATCACGCAACGATTGAATTCGACCCTGATCTTGACATGTTCAGGGGGGAAATTCTCGGCCTCAACGGTGGCGCAGATTTTTACGGAAAAAATCCGAAGGAACTTCGTGCGGAGTTCAAGCGTTCGCTTGAGGTTTTTCTTGAAGTGTGCTCCGAGAAGGGAATTGAGCCACGGCGTCATTTTTCGGGAAAATTCAACCTGCGGATTTCCCCACAGTTGCACGAAAAACTCGCTATTGCTGCGCAAGCAAGGGGCAAAAGCATCAACGCCCTGGCGCAACAGGCTTTGCAAGAAAGCTTTGCGTGAATTGGACACAAGTTAACCGGAACCATAGGGTCAGGTCTTGTATTGCAACATCCCCACCCGCAACCCCAGCTAAACCAGCATCAAATACCCCTGAAACCCGCGTCAACAAAGCGTAACCTGCTCTCCCGTTCATAGTAGTTCCTTGTTCCTTTTCGAACAATGGAACGTTACCCTTAAATTCCTATACAGCCGTTCGCCGCGAGGGCGTAGCTCCGATAGCTGTCGTCGCCCCTCATGTCAGCGCGGCAGAGAAGCGCTGATCGGTAAATTCAGCTTGTGCTCGATTATTTTGTAGATACAATTAAGGATGCTCACATGGGACGAGCCAAAGCGCAAGCTGAACATCAAGAATCACGGGCTTGACTTCGTTGGGTGCGATGCAATCTGGAACCACTGCGAAAGGCAGAAAAGCATGAAGCTCGCTACTACCGCCAAATTGCCAAAGAAAACCTCGGTTAAGGTCAACGACCCTGACAATCCAGCTTGGACAGAAGGAATGCTGGGTGCGCCAGCGCTCAAGCGCGGTCGTGGGCCGCAAGCTACACCCACAAAGGTGCTCACCTCTGTTCGCTTGGATGCGGATATTTTGGAGTTCTTCAAGTCGCAAGGGGCTGGCTATCAATCGCGGATCAATGCAGCACTTCGCATGGAAGTGGAGCGAAATTTAACGGGTCGTCCAAGAACGACAACGCGCAGGCGCATCGTGGTTTGACTTCGACGTTACCCCTCAAGTCTGGCGCTCGTAGCGGTTCGCACCCTTCAGCAGTAGACTTGGGAATCCACTAGGAGATCACTATGGTCAATCTCATCGAAGAATTCAGTTCACAAGCACGAACACTGCCTGCGGCGGACCGGGTTCGCTTGGCCGAGGAACTCCTTGCTACGGTGCACGAACCAGACGACGAAGTCGAGGCGGCTTGGGACGAGGAGATTCGAATCCGAATCGCCGATATTGACGCTGGTACGGCGAAGCTCATTCCCGCTGAAGAAGTATTTGCTCAAGTTCGACGTCTGCTGAATTAATGCAAGTCCGATTTCACGAGGCCGCGCTGGCCGAGTTGGCGTGGGAGGTTCAGTACTATGCAAAGATCAGTCCGCAGCTCGGTAAGCGATTTGCAACGATGGTTGAGCGGGCGCTCGCGATTGCCGCTGAATTTCCGGATATGGGCGCACCTTACAGATACGGCACTCGCCGAGTTTTCCCGAAACGCTTTCCATTTTCGGTCGTGTACCTACACCGTGGTGATGAAATTTTGGTGCTGGCAATCGCACCAGACGACAGGAAGCCAGGCTATTGGCGTTCTCGGCTGATCGATGGATAACATGTCAATGGACTCGGACTCACAACAGCAGGAGGCGGCTTCGCCGCAAGTTGTTGTGCGCCGGTCATCTTCACGTTAAACCCTTCAGGTATTTCGCATGTTCGGTTTTGAATGGGACGATCAAAAGGCTGCAAGCAATTTGGCGAAACACGGTGTATCGTTCGACGAAGCGGTTAGCGTCTTTGGCGATGGACGGGCACTGACATTTTCCGACACCGATCACAGCGAACTCGAAGATCGAAGTCGAACTTACGGAGTCTCAAACAAGACGCGTCTTTTGGTGGTAGTCCACACCGAACGGCGCAACGGCATTCGAATCATCAGCGCGCGAAAGGCGACACGATATGAAAAAAGCATCTATGAAAATGGCTGATCAAGACATTCCCGAATTGAAGCGCGATGAACTAGGCAAGGGCGTACGGGGCAAGTACCTGAAACACTTTATGCAAGGTAGCAACGTCGTGGTGTTGCAGCCCGAAATCCAAAAGGCTTTCCCTACCTCTGAAGCAGTCAACAAAGCGTTAGCAAGCATGTTGGCCTTTGCGCAAGAAACGCAGGGTTTAACAGGTCGCTCAAGCCGGACGTCGCGCAAACGCGCCGCCGCATAGCTTCGACGTTAGACATCTGTTAATTCAACCAGGAGGATTTACCATGAAATTCAGAAACATTTTGTTTTCCATAGTGACTGCAATCATATTGACTGCTTGTGCATCCGCTCCACCTCCTATCAACCTGCTTCCTATGTACGGTTATCCCGAAGTTGAAAAACCAGAGAATCTAAAGAAAGCTGATGAGGACTTTATCAGGATGGCTATCTCTGAACAGGGGTCGCGAGAGAAGGCAGCCAAGGCATATGCTATGTATGGGATGGGATTTGCTATGAAAGGTGATTCTGAGAGTGCCATGCGGCGATACAACCAATCTTGGCTATTGAATCCAAATTCTTATCTCCCGTATTGGGGGTTTGGTGATTTATTGCTCGCACAGGGTAAGGCGGCTGAAGCGGCCACCCATTATGAAAAAGCTCTATCCCTAATTGATGTAGAAAGCGCGAAACCAAACTTGCTAATAGACGCATCTGGTGCGTATACAGCTCAAGGTAGCTCAGTAACCGACAAAATGAAGTCAGCAGAATTTTTTAATAAAGCCAACTCGTTATTAAATGAAGCTATAAAGCTAGATCCGAAAAATGGCGATGCATATATCCCTTGGGCTAAATCACTCTACTTGGAGGGTAACTATGAAAAAGCATGGGAGATGGTAAAAAAATCACGCAGCTTTCCTGGGAAACAGGTTTCTCCCGACTTTATCGACAAGCTATCTAAAAAAATGCCAGAGCCAAAGTAAATGTGGTGTAAATGTCTAACCCGTCGGTCAAGCCGGGAACTATAGGGTCAGGTCTTGTATTGCAACATCCCCACTCTCAACCCTAGCCAAACCCGCATCAAATACCCCTGAAACGCCCGTCAAAAAAGCGTAACCTGCTCTCCTGTTCATAGTAGTTCCTTGTTCCTGTTAACCGAAAAATGGGACTTTAACCTTAAATTCAAGAAAGCCGCACCATGGCCCACGCCGTCAAGGGAAAACACTTCCAAAACGGCGTCTTTATTCCTGCCATGGTGACCTTGCGGCTGAAAGCTTGTTGCGCGGCTATAGTGCAACTCTCAATTTCAAAGCTAGCCCGTCATGCCCATTCTTTCAGTTTTCTTTGGCATCATTGTGCGGATGTGCCACGATGACCACCCGCCACCGCACATTCATGTTGAGTACCAGGGGTTTGAAGCGCTGGT
>PCUV01000021.1 GCA_002786915.1 Comamonadaceae bacterium CG12_big_fil_rev_8_21_14_0_65_59_15
CGTACCGCGTTTGCCCTCCAGCGACTCGATCAGCGCTGATTCTTCGCCACACACATAAGCACCCGCGCCCACATGGATGTCAATATCAAAGTCAAAACCGACCTGGCCCTGAATGCCTGTGCCCAGCAACCCCTGGCTGCGCCTACGCTGCAACACCGCGTGCAAGTGCTCCAGCAAATAGCGGTATTCACCGCGCAAATAGATCCGCCCTTGTTTGGCCCCGACCACCAGCGCGGCAATCGTCATGCCCTCGATAACGGCGTCGGCATAACTGGTGAGCAGCACGCGGTCTTTAAAGGTGCCCGGCTCACCTTCGTCAGCATTGCACACGACGTAATGCGCCTGGCCCGGCGAATTGCGGCACAGTTGCCACTTGGTGCCCGTGGCGTAGCCAGCGCCGCCACGACCCCGCAGCTTGGCGCGCTTGACTTCGTCCAACATGGCCAGCGGGCCACGCGCCACCGCCTGGGCCAATGCTGCACCCGGCGCGGGTTGCGGCCCCAGCTTGACATCGGCCAGCCGAATCTGATCGTCCACGCGCGACCACTCGGCGGGCCATTGACCCACTGGCGTTTGCTGCTCAATCAGCGCGGCCATATGCTCGACGCGCTGGGGTGTCAGGCGCGTGACCACCTGGTGATGGTTGATCAGCAGGGCCGGGCCCTGGTCGCACAAACCGGTGCACGAGGTGGTGTCCACGCTGACGCGCCCGTCAGCGCGCACCTCCCCCGGGGCCACTTTGAGCAAATGGCACAGGTGGCGGCGCAGCTCCTCGCTGCCCAACATGCGGTCGGTGATGTTGTCGCTGAACAGCACCCGGTAGGCGCCCACCGGTCGGGTATGAAAAAATCGGTAGAAGCCAGCGACGCCTTCCACATGCGCCAGCGTCAGTCCCAAGGCATCGGCTAACAGGGACAACACCGGGCGCGGCAACCAGCCGCATGTGGTCTGCACGTTGCGCAACATTTGCACCAGCGCGTGCGGGTCCGTGTGATAGCGCTCCAGCAAAGCTTCAAGAGCCGGGTCCGGATAAGCGGCGACATTCGGTAACGTGTTCATCGCAATGCAAGTCCCTCTGCCAGCAACAGAGCGTGCCAGTCAGGCCATTGTGCATCTTTTAAGCGGCCCCGACGGGGCTAACCGCCCCTCACTTTTGCTGTTTCAAGATTGGATCTTGAAATAGCAAATTTCTACTTTTTGAGCCGCATCTCCGCTGCGCGCGCGTGGGCTTGCAAGCCTTCGCCATGCGCCAGCACCGACGCAATTTGCCCCAGCGTTTGCGCCCCTTGCTCGCTGACTTCAATCAGGCTGCTGCGTTTTTGAAAGTCATACACGCCCAAGGGTGATGAGAAGCGCGCGGTACCGCTGGTGGGCAGCACGTGGTTGGGCCCAGCGCAGTAGTCGCCCAGGCTCTCGCTGGTGTAGGCACCGAGAAAGATGGCACCCGCGTGTTTGAGCAGCGGCTCCCAGCGGTGCGGCTCGCGGCTGGAAATTTCCAGGTGCTCAGGCGCAATACGGTTGCTGATCTCGCAGGCTTCTTCCATGCTGCGGGTCAAAATCAATGCGCCCCGCCCGTTGAGCGACTTGGCAATGATCTCGCGCCTTGGCATCTCTGGCAGCAGTTTGTGGATGCTGGCCTGCACCTGGTCGATGTACGCGGCATCCGGGCACAGCAAAATGCTTTGCGCCAGCTCATCGTGTTCGGCCTGGCTGAACAAATCCATCGCCACCCAGTCGGGCGGCGTGCTGCCATCGGCCAACACCAGAATTTCGCTCGGGCCGGCGATCATGTCGATGCCCACCACGCCAAACACACGCTTTTTGGCACTGGCCACGTAGGCGTTGCCGGGGCCGGTGATTTTGTCCACCTTGGGCACCGTGGCCGTGCCATACGCCAGCGCGGCCACCGCTTGCGCGCCACCGATGGTGAAGGCGCGCGTAACACCGGCCACATACGCGGCAGCCAGCACCAGTTGGTTTTTTTCACCACGCGGCGTGGGCACCACCATGATGATCTCACCCACCCCGGCCACGTGCGCGGGGATGGCGTTCATGAGTACGCTGCTGGGGTAGGCGGCCTTGCCGCCGGGCACGTAAATGCCGACGCGGTCCAGCGGCGTGACCTTTTGGCCGAGCAGCGTGCCGTCTGCGTCGCGGTAGCTCCAGCTCTCGCCATTGGCTTTGCGCTGCGCCTGGTGGTAGCTGCGCACGCGCAGGGCGGCAGCTTCGAGCGCGGTGCGCTGCATCTCAGGCAAAGCGTCAAAAGCGTTTTTCAGTTCAACTTGCGTCAATTCCAGCGTCGCCATGCTGGTGGCTTGCAGTCCGTCAAAACGCGCTGTGTAGTCCAGCACGGCCGCATCACCGCGCTGGCGTACGTCGGTCAGGATGTCGGCCACGCGTTGTTCAATGCCTGCGTCGGTTTCGGCAGACCAATGCAGGCGTGCCTTAAATTCAGCATCAAATGTGCTTCTGACGGTTGATAAACGGGCGGGAGTAGCTATAAACTTCATTGCAAATTTGGCCATTCAAAAAACAAACCATCGGCGCCAAAAAGACCTGTATCTCGTCTTCTGACGAGAGGGGAAACAACCAGCGCTTTCGACTGCTGACGCTCCAGATGTTACTTTGCGCCCAACAGCATGAAGAGATTTTCGCAGCAGCGGGACTATTCGCCTGAAGCTGCGGTTCTGCGCAGCGGCTCGAGCAAGTCGTTCAACCCGTTATGGTCAATCTCGTTCATCAGCGCCAGCAGGCGGCCAATCTCGCCTTTGGGCACACCCTCTCGGGCAAACCAGCGCAGGTAGTTGCCGGGCAAGTCGGCAATGATGCAACCCTTGTGCTTGCCAAAAGGCATGGTGCGCGTGACCAGCCGTTGCAGGTCTTCGGGGTTCATGCCTTCCATCCCATGAATCATCTTTTATCCCCCGGCGCGCTTGGCCTGGTACCCCTGCGCGGCCAGCATCGCCAGCACGCGCACGCAGTGGTCGCCCTGCACCTCAATCACGCCGTCTTTGACTGTGCCGCCCGAGCCGCACGCGGTTTTGAGCTGCTTGCCCAAGGCGGCCAAGGCAGCATCGTCGAGCGTCAGACCTTTGACCAGCGTGACCCCCTTGCCTGCGCGGCCTTTGGTCTCACGCGACACGCGCACCGTGCCGTCACGCACCAGTCGGGGCGGTGTGGCCTTGCATTGGCAAGCCGCCACCGCTTGCCGGCAGTTGGGGCACATGCGGCCCGACTCGGTGCTGTAGACCAAGCCGCTGCTGATCAATTTGGATTTCATGGTGGGTCAATAAACACTCTATTTTTTGTAGCTTCTTGCGCTTGATTATCAGGGGCTACGTGCCAAAATACCGTGTCAATTTTAAGCAAAGGATCCGGCCATGTCCCGTCCCGGTGTTTGGGCTCCCAAGGTGCTCGCTTTGATCAAGGGCGGCAACAGCGCGGCCGCCATCGCGCAGATCAAGGTGGCACCCACGGTGAAAGATGTGCAGGATTTGCGCAAACTGCTCACCACAGCCAAGTTGCTGTCAGCGCACCCCAATGTGGATGCTGCCACCACTGACATGATCGCCGCGCTGTCCGCACCCAGGTTGCACCGTTCGCCCTGATGGTGCCCAATCCCAGTGGTTGGGGTGCCCTAAAATTTTGGCACCAGTCTCGAAACACGCTTGATCACCCACTATGAGAGCCGCTGAGCACCCGCAGGGAATATCGCTGCCAGAGATGTTCAAATAACGTGATGTTGCTGATACCCAATGAGCACCAGAGCCAGAATTTCTTTTACCGTTAAAGGCTGAAAGCCGGTCTACACGATAGTCCGGTATCTGGTGGTCCAGCCCATCACCCTTCAGAAGACGTTCATGGCATTCGGCAACGTGCCCATAGCCGCCGATCACATCTATTCCAGCCAACGACAGCAATGACGGGGACTCCAGACATTAGTCTGAAGTTCTTTTCTACTTTCGACTAAATCCTCTTTGAAATCAATGTGTTAGTGAACTTTTGGGTTCAATTATGTAGACATGTATTAT
>PCUV01000104.1 GCA_002786915.1 Comamonadaceae bacterium CG12_big_fil_rev_8_21_14_0_65_59_15
TACAACGCTGTGTCTTTCATGCTCAACTCCGAAATTTTGAAGAATCGAATTTTCCAGAATTTCACAAAAAGTTCACAGTGAAATTGATGAAGAACCATAATATCTATGTCTCTTTACACCGCCAGCCATTCTCGCCCCACCGCCGGGTTCTGGCGCAGCTCATGCGGGGTGCCGGTAAAGACAATGCCGCCATGCCCCATCACGGCACAGCGGTCTGACACCGCCAGCGCAATGGTGAGCTTCTGTTCGATCAGCAGCACCGAGATGCCTTTTGCTTTGAGCGTCTGCAAAAACTGCCCCACCTGCTCAACAATTTTGGGCGCCAGCCCTTCGGTCGGCTCGTCGATGATGATCAGATCGGGGTCGCCCATGAGCGTGCGGCACAGCGTCAGCATTTGCTGCTCGCCACCCGACATGACGCCCGCCTCCACCGCACAGCGTTCGCCCAGACGGGGAAACAATTGGTACATGTCGTCGATCGACCAGCGCCCCGCCTTGCGCCCACTTTTTTGCCCCAGCAGCAGGTTTTGCTCGACCGTCAGCTTGGGGAAAATCTCGCGCTCTTCTGGCACGTAACCCAGCCCCAGGTGCGCGATCTCGTAAGTCTTTTTGCCCAAAATTTCCTGCCCCTTCCAGCGCAGGGAGCCGGTGGCATCCACCAACCCCATCACCGCCTTGGCCGTGGTGGAACGCCCGGAACCGTTGCGCCCAAGCAGCGCCACAATTTCGCCCGCGCCCACCGACAGCGACACGCCGTGCAACACGTGGCTTTTGCCGTAGTAGGCGTGGAGTTTGTCGATCTGCAGCATCAGGCCTCCTGCGCACTCACGGCGCTTGTGGAAGTCACGGGCGAGCCCAGATACGCCTCTTGCACGCGCGCGTCAGCGCGCACCGCCTCGGGCGTGTCAAAGGCCAGCAATTCGCCATACACCACTACGGCGATTTTGTCCGCCAGACCAAACACCACGTCCATGTCGTGCTCTACTGTCAATAGCGTTTTGCCTTCGGTCACCTCGCGGATCAGCTTGATAAAGTGACGTGTTTCAAGCTTGCTCATGCCCGCTGTGGGTTCGTCAAGCAAGATCACCTGCGCGCCACCGGCAATGGTGATACCGATCTCCAGCGTGCGCTGCTCTGCGTAGGTGAGGTTCATGGCCAGCGTGTCGCGTTTTTTGTCCAGGTGGATGCTCTCCATCAGCTCCTGCGCGCGGTCGTTGGCGTCGTCCAGGTCCATCAGAAACTTCAAAAACGTGTACTTGTAGCCCAGGCTCCACAACACACCACAGCGCAGGTTTTCAAACACGCTGAGCTTGGGAAAAATGTTGGTGATCTGAAAGCTGCGGCTCAAGCCGAGCCGGTTGATTTCATAGGGCTTTTTGCCCACGATCGACTGGCCATTCAAGGCAATCTGCCCTGATGTGGGTTCGATGCGCCCGCTGATCAGGTGAAACAACGTGGACTTGCCCGCGCCGTTCGGGCCGATGATGCCCACCCGCTCCCCGGCAGGCACGGTCATGCTGATGCCACGGATGATGGGTGTCTTGCCAAAAGTCTTGCGCAGGTCTTGCAGTTGCAGCGCAGGGGGTTGGGGTGCGTGCGTCATGCGGTTTCGCGTCGCTTGATTTCTTGTTCGATGTCTTCGTTGGCCTGACCCCACTGGCGCACAAACTCGCGTCGGCACAACTCAAACAAGCCCACGCCGGTCACGGTGGTATAGACCGCGCCAAACCAGCTGCTCACCCCATGGGCATTGAGCGTGGCCCCCATGAAGCGCAGCTCGGGCCCCATGGCCACATTGAGTTGCAGGTGATAGACCATCTCCACCATGGCCGCCGCGCCCACCAGCGCCACCAGCGCGGTACCGGCCAAGCCCAGATAGCAGGTCCACAGGCGGCGCAAATGGCCAAACGCGGCCAACCGCAGGTTCATCATCAACAGCGCGGCCACGCCGCCGGGCGCGTACATCACCATGAACAAAAAGATCAACCCCAGGTACAGCAACCAGGCCTTGGTGAATTCAGACAACAGCACAAACGCCAGCACCATCAAGATGCCACCCAAAATAGGCCCAAAGAAAAACGTGGCACCGCCCAGAAAGGTGAACAGCAAATATGCACCACTGCGGTAGCCGCTGACCACCTCGGAGGTGACGATTTCAAAGTTCAGCGCCGCCAGCCCGCCCGAAATACCGGCAAAAAACGCCGCAATGATGAAGCTGATGTAGCGCACCACCTGCGGGTTGTAGCCCACAAACGCCACCCGCTCGGGGTTGTCGCGCACCGCGTTGAGCATGCGCCCCAGCGGCGTGCGGGTAAAGGCGTACATCAGCGCCGTGCACACAAAGGTGTACGCCGCAATCAGGTAATAGAGCTGAATCTGCGGCCCGTAGCTGATGCCAAAAGGCTTGCTGCCCGCCACCCGGTTGCCAGAGATACCGCCTTCGCCGCCAAAAAATTCGGGGAACATCAGCGCCATGGCCCACACCAGCTCGCCCACGCCCAGCGTGATCATGGCAAACGGCGTGGCGGCCTTTTTGGTGGTCACCCAACCCAGCACCACCGCCACCAGCGCGCTGCACAGGCCGCCCACGAGCGGCGTCAGGCTCACCGGCAGCGGCCAACCGTCACTGACCAGATTGAGCGTGTGCATGGCCAGAAAAGCGCCCATGCCGGAATACACCGCGTGGCCAAAACTGAGCATGCCGCCCTGTCCCAGCAGCATGTTGTAGCTCAGGCAGACGATGATGGCGATGCCCATTTGGCTGAGCAGCGTCTGACTCAGGCTGCTGGTAAAGACCAGCGGCACCAGCAGCAGGATCAGCGCATAAGTGCCCCAGATGATCCAGCGACCCAGATCCATCGGGTGCACCATGTAGGCGCCGGCGCGGCGAGTTTCAAAACGCAAAAAAAAGCTGGTCAAAAATGGCATCAGTCTTCTCGCGTTCCAAGCAGGCCTTTGGGCCGAAAGATCAGCATCAACACCAGCAGCAGATACGGCAGGATCGGCGCCACCTGGCTGACCTTGAGCTTTAACAGGGCGTAGCCAAAGGTCTCTGTCGTCACGCTCATGCCCACGCTGTGCAAGGCAGACTGGATCGACACATCTACCGCCACCGCAAAGGTTTGCAACACGCCGATCAGCAGCGATGCCAGAAACGCACCTCCAAGCGAGCCCATGCCACCGACCACCACCACCACAAAGATGATGCCGCCCACCGCCGCGGCCATGCCAGGCTCGGTGACAAACGCGTTGCCACCAATCACGCCGGCCAGACCGGCCAGCGCACAACCGCCGCCAAACACCAGCATAAAAACACGCGGCACGTTATGACCCAGCGCCTCCACCATGTGCGGATGTGTCAGCGCGGCCTGGATCACCATCCCGACGCGGCTGCGCGTGAGCAACAGCCACAGCGCCGCCAGCATCGACAGCGCCACCGCCATCATGAAGGCACGGTACATCGGGAACTGGGTACCGTACAGCGTGAACAAGGGTCCGTCCAACGCGGCGGGCACCCGGTAGTCGACCGAGCTGCGTCCCCACACCAGTTGCACCAGTTCCAGCATGATGTAACTCATGCCAAAGGTGATCAGCAACTCGGCCACATGGCCGTACTGGTGCACGCGGCGCAGCACGTAGCGTTCAAACAGCGCGCCAAAAATGCCAACACCCACCGGCGCCAGCACCAGCGCCGCCCAAAAGCCGAGCCACCCCGTGAGCGTGTAGGAAAAGTAGGCACCCAGCATGTAAAACGACGCATGGGCAAAGTTGAGCACCCCCATCATGCTGAAGATCAGCGTCAGGCCGGAGCTGAGCATAAACAGCAACAACCCGTAGCTGACGCCGTTGAGCAGCGAAATCGCAAAAAACTCCATGCACCATCCAACAGATCAAAAAAAACGCACCGACCAGGGTGTTCCAAGCCGGTGCGCAGCGGCTCCAGATCAACCCGGGCGCTTCATCTGACAACTGGTGGGCGTGCTGGCAATGTACGGGTCCATCTGCTTGATGGGGGCAAAGGTATAGCCGGTGTTTTCCACACTGTAGGGATACTTTTTGTCCACTTTTTGCCACTTGGTGACGTACATCGACTGCTGCAACTGATGGTCGGTCTTGCGCATTTGTACCTCACCAGCAAAGCTCTTCACCGTCAATCCTTCCAGGGCCGCTGCCACTTTTACCGGGTCGATGGATTTGGCCTTGGCGATGGCACCGCTAAGCAGGTTGATGCCGTTGTAAGTGGCGTAGGTGTAGTAGTCGTCGTTGAACTTTTTCTTGTACTCGTTGGACAGGGCACCAATTTCGCCCGGCTGGTTGGCCGAGCCGTAGGCGATCACATAGACCTCGCCGTCACCACCCGCCGCCAATGCCGTAGGTGTGCCCGTGACCTGCGCGTAGTAGGTGTACATCGGCAGCTTCAGGCCCGAGTCGTTCAGCGCCTTGACCAACAACGTCAGGTCGGCTCCCCAGTTACCGGTGACGATGGCATTGGCGCCAGACTGTTTAATCTTGGCCACATAGGGTGAAAAGTCTTTCACCTGGCCGATCGGGTGCAGGTCTTCACCGACGATCTTCACGTCGGGGCGTTTGCGCGCAATCGCGTCCTTGAAATACTTGGCCACCTGCTGGCCGTGCGAGTAATTCTGGTTGATCAGATAGACCTTGCTCACCTTGGGCTGGTCTTTCATGAAGCTCGTGAGCGCTTCCATCTTCATCGACGTGTCAGCGTCCAGGCGGAAGTGCCAGTAATCACACTTTTCGTTGGTCAGCGCCGGGTCCACCGCCGCATAGTTCAAAAACACGACCTCTTTGCCCGGGTTGCGCTCATTGTGTTTGGCCACCGCACCAGAAATGGCCAGCGCAGCGCCTGAACCGTTGCCCTGCGTCACATAGCGAAAGCCCTGGTCAATGGCGGCTTTGAGCGAGTTCAGGCTTTCTTGCGGCGAGCCTTTGTTGTCAAAACCGACCACCTCAAACTTGACGCCGGCCGCGCTCTTGGCACCGCCCAATTTGTCGGCGGCAAACTGCCAGCTTTTGAGCTGGTTTTGGCCCACGTTGGCAAATGGACCCGACAGCGGGTCGATGAAGGCGATCTTGACGGTTTGCCCGTTTTGGGCAAAAACGCCCGCAGCCACCGTCATCATGGCGCAAGCAGCAACACTTTTAATAGCAAATTTCATAAAATCTCCTCATTGGTTTGAATCTGTCTGAAACACACGCTAGCGTAGCGGCAATGTGTGATGAAAAGACCAAGGGATATCCCTAGCCAATATCACACAGGTGACAGGGTCAACGCAGATCAGGCAACACGTAGTCCTTGAGAATCTCGCGCAGCTTGGTCTTTTGCATCTTGCCGGTGGCGCCCAGCGGAATCGCGTCCAGAAACACCACGTCGTCTGGAATCTGCCATTTGGCGGCCTTGCCCTGGTAGAACGCCAGCAACTCGTCGCGCGTCAGCTCCTGCCCTGGTTTTTTCACCACCGCCACAATCGGGCGTTCGTCCCACTTGGGGTGCTTCATGCCAATGCACGCCGCCATGGCCACGGCCGGGTGCGCCACCGCGATGTTTTCGATGTCGATCGAGCTGATCCACTCGCCGCCGCTCTTGATCACGTCCTTGCTGCGGTCGGTGATCTGCATGTAGCCGTCGGCGTCGATGGTGGCCACGTCGCCGGTGGGGAACCAGCCATCAATCAGCGGCTTGACCGCTTCGGTATCGCCCACGCCCTTGAAGTATTCGCGCACCACCCACGGCCCCTTGACCAGCAGGTCGCCATAAGTTTTGCCGTCCCACGGCAACTCTTTGCCGTCACCATCGACAATTTTCATGTCAACACCGTAAATGCAGCGGCCTTGTTTCAGGCGAATCTTCATCTTGTCTTCTTCAGACATGGTCAGATGCTTGTTCTTGAGCGTGCACAGCGTTCCCAGCGGGCTCATTTCGGTCATGCCCCAAGCGTGCAACACCTCGACGCCGTATTTGTCGTTGAACGCGGTGATCATGGCCGGCGGGCAGGCCGAGCCGCCTATCACCGTGCGCTTGAGGCTGGAAAAACGCAGGCCATTGGGCTCCATATGCCCCAGCAACATCTGCCAGATGGTGGGCACACCAGCGGCGTAGGTGACTTGCTCCAGCTCGATCAAATCGTAAATCGACTTGCCGTCCATGCCCGGGCCGGGGAACACCAGCTTGGCGCCGGTGAGCGCGGCCGAATACGGAATACCCCAGGCGTTGACGTGGAACATCGGTACCACCGGCAAGATGGAATCGCGCGCAGACAGGCTCATCACGTCAGGCAAGGCCGCGGCGTAGGCATGCAACACGGTAGAGCGGTGGCTGTACAGCGCCGCTTTGGGGTTGCCCGTGGTGCCACTGGTGTAGCACATGCTGGATGCAGTGTTTTCGTCAAATTCCGGCCAGGCGTAGTGGGTCGATTCGGCGGCCAGCAGCGCCTCATAGCTGGCCAGACCGGGGATGCCCGTGTCGGCAGGCAGCTTATCGACGTCGCACAGCGCCACCCACTGCTTGACGCTCGGGCACTTGGCGTGAATGGCCTTGGCAATCGGCAAAAACGTCATGTCAAAACACACCACCTGGTCTTGCGCGTGGCCGATCACCCAGGCGATCTGCTCGGGGTGCATACGCGGGTTGATGGTGTGCAGCACGCGTCCGGAGCCGCTGACGCCAAAATACATCTCCATGTGGCGGTAGCCGTTCCAGGCGATGGAAGCGACACGCTCACCAAACTTGACGTTCAGCGTGTCGAGAACCTTGGCAAGCTGACGCGAACGCGCCGCGCACTCCTTGTAGGTGTAGCGGTGGATATCACCTTCAACGCGGCGCGAAACAATCTGGCCTTCGCCGTGGTGGCGCTCGGCAAAATCGATCAACGACGAAATGGAAAGGGGTTGGCTTTGCATCAGTCCCAGCATGGTTTGTCTCCTGTAGGGTTGGCTAAAAGATCGGCATGGTACTGCCAAATCAACCCAGCCAGCCAGCGACAGCGCCGCGGTCAAGCCGCTTTGGCGACAGTGGAAAAAAATTCCCGGTCGCGTTGCAGCAGGTGCGCGGCCACCAGTTCATTGACCAAAAATTTAACCAGCTTGTCGTGCGCCAGCGCATCGGATTCGTCGGTTTGCGCCGCAGCGTAAAGCGCTTGCGCTTTGACCACCAATGCCTGATGTTCCTTGGCATGGTCGGCAAGACCTGCATAACCAGCCGACTTCAAAACGCTTTCCTCCAGACTGAAATGCTCCATCACATGCGCGAGCAATTGCAAAAAAGCAGTATCAAAGCTGTCCATTTGCTCATGCCGCTGCGCCGACGCATCCAGCAGCGCATTCGCCAATGTAAACAACTGTTGGTGTTGCTGATCGATTTGCGGGTGTCCGCTGTTAAAAGCAGCCTTCCAACGCAAATGCACTCGCGAAGGCGTTTGCGGTTCAGACGCCGCACCTGCGGCCTGGGTAGCGCTGCCAGGCAGCGTTTCCTCGCACATCTCCACGGCGTTGCGGCCGCGCCTTTTCGCCCGGTACATGGCTTCGTCGCCCATACGCAGCAGGTCTTTGTCGGTCCGTGCATGGTCGGGGTAGATCGCCACCCCGATGCTCGAAGAAATCTGCAACACCACGCCCTGGTCGGTGATGAATTCTTGCGCCAGTGTCGTCCGAATTTTTTCTGCCACTCCCAGCGCTGCTGCGGCGTCTTGCACCTCTGGCAGCAGTGCCAAAAATTCGTCTCCGCCCAGCCTTGCTGCGGTGTCGGATTCGCGCAGGCAGCCCTGCAGACGCGAGGCTACGCAGCGCAGCAACCAGTCGCCCACGTCATGGCCCAGTTCATCGTTGATGGGCTTGAAGTGATCCAGGTCGATAAACATCAAGCCCAAGCGGGTTTTGCCGCGGCGGCTTTGCACCAGTTGTTGGCTGAGCCGCTCCAGCACCAAGCGGCGGTTGGGCAGGCCTGTCAGGACATCGTAAAAAGCCAAGGCCTTCACCTGCTCTTGCATTTGCACGCGCTGGTTGATGTCTTCGATCGACACCACCGCGCCTTGCGTTACTTTCCCCTGTAGCGGGGTGACCGTGATGCTGTGCCAGACGCGCTCTTGCCGCGTATGGCAATCACACTCGGTGTAATAACGTGGCAAATTGCCTTGCAGCACCGCCCGAATGCCATCGACGGGTGCTAATGGCGGCGTAGATGCGGCAGATGCCTCAAGCGCTTGTACGGTGGACAGATAATTTTTGCCCACGCCCGTGTCAGGGGCCAACTGCAACCAGGTACTGTTGGTCATCAGGATGCGGCCCTGTACATCCAGCACCGCAATCGCAGCGGTGACCGAGTTGAGCACCGACTGTTTAAGCATCTGGCTGCCCTGCAACGCCTGCTGCTGGTGCGCCAGGGTATCGAGCAAAAGGTTGAACCCACCCACCAACTGGCCAATTTCGTCCGGGCGAACAATGGGCAACGCCTGCGGTGGCTGGTTGTCACGAACAAAGCCGTTCAGCGCAGCCAAGGCGGCTGTCATGGGGCCGAACTGGCGGCGTAATAACCAACCGATGAGGCCAATACTCAGTATCAACAGCACCGAGCCCACCAACCGGCTGGGCCACTTGATGGCGTCAATCAGGGCAAACGCCTCCTGCGGCGTGAGCGTGACCGACGCGTACCAATGCGCCAGTGGAATTTGCGCGATGCTGACAAGCACTTCTACTCCGTGCGGATTAACGACGCGCGCTGTGCCCTCAAAACCCTGCACAAAACGATCAATCCAGGGGCTTACCCCAGGAGCTGGTAACACCTCTAGCTGACGGTTACTGTCGGAGGTCGCAAAAATCAGCCGCTGGCGCGCGTCCAGCAAAAACAGATTACCAGTCTGGCCATAGGTGTGAGCTGTCATCTGCGACAAAAAATTGGGCCGATCCAGCCGGACAACGCCCCCCAACACGCCTTTGACTTGCCCCCGCGCGTTGTGCAACGGTACCAACAGCGAAAAAGCTGCCAGCTTACCCCCTTGCAGCAGCAGAACCCGGCCAACGTGTTCTTTGCCCGTACCCAGTACCTCTGCCAAATCCTTCGGGTCCACCACACTGCCACCGAGGTCGTCAGTTTTCTCAGGCGCGTCTGACATTAAACCGCCTTGCGCATCCCAGACTTTCACACCGCCATTGAAGACATCTGTCAAATAGGCGTTTTGACTCAGTAACTGCTGTACCGCTTGTGCGCTGTCGAAGGGTAGTACCAAGGTGCTGACCGCCGCCTTTTTGAGCGCTTGGAAACGTTCTTCGAGCCCCCGCTTCACTTCGGATGTCAACAGCCTCAGCACCGAACGCTGCTGCTCGCCCGCAAACACCAGCAGTTGGTCTTGCATCAGGCCTTTGACAAAGGCGGCCATGGCCAAAAACGCCAGCAACACAATGCCCAACACCAGCAAAATGATGCGGGCTTTGAGCGAATTCAGTTGAAAACGTGGCAAGGCCATGTATGCGGTGTGCAGCGAACTGAAAATGGTCATTATGCGGCCAAGCAAAAGTCCATGCAGGGGCCAGCCTTGGCCCGCATGTCCCTGCAAACCCCGGGTTTGAGTGCCAACTAGGACAATCCCGCCATGCACTACCGTTCTACCCCGGCCCAGCTCGTCAACACCCCCCTCAATTGGAACAACCGTTTTCACCAGTTGGGTGCGGGCTTTTACACCCCGCTGATGCCACAGCCGGTGCCCTCCCCCTACTGGGTGGCTCACAGCCAGCCAGCCGCACAACTGCTGGGGCTGAACGACGACTGGGTGAAAAGCAACGCGCTGCTGCAAGCTTTCAGCGGCAACCAGATTTTGGCGGGGTGCCAACCGCTGGCCAGCGTGTACAGCGGCCACCAGTTTGGCCAATGGGCCGGGCAATTGGGCGACGGCCGCGCCCTGTTGCTGGGCGAGGCCAACGGGCTTGAAGTGCAATTAAAGGGCTCTGGCCTGACGCCCTATTCACGCATGGGCGACGGGCGCGCCGTGCTGCGCAGCAGCATCCGGGAGTTTTTGTGCAGCGAAGCCATGCAAGCGCTGGGCATCCCCACCACACGCGCGCTGTGCGTCACGGGTTCCGACTTGCCGGTGCGCCGCGAAACCATGGAAACCGCTGCCGTGGTGACGCGCGTGGCGCCAAGTTTTATCCGCTTTGGTCACTTTGAACACTTTGCCGCACGCGGTCAGACCGACGCACTGCGCACCTTGGCCGACTATGTCATCGAGCGCTATTACCCGGCCTGCCTTCACACCGAAGCACCCGGCGGCAACGCCTATGCCGCTTTGTTGCAACAAGTGGTCGAGCGCACGGCGCTGATGCTGGCGCACTGGCAGGCAGTGGGCTTTTGCCACGGGGTGATGAACACCGACAACATGAACATTTTGGGCCTGACACTCGACTACGGGCCGTTTGCCTTGATGGATGCATTCAACCCGGGGCACATCTGCAACCATACCGACCACGCCGGACGCTATGCGTTTGACGCGCAACCCGACATCGCGCACTGGAACCTGTACGCGCTGGCGCAGGCCCTGCTGCCGCTGGTTGAAAGCCAGGAGTTGGCATTGCAGGCGCTGGATACTTTCAAGCCCTTGTTTGCGAAGCACTACCACCGCCTGATGTGTGCCAAGCTGGGGCTGCGTGAAGACTCGAGCGCAGACGCAGGCACATTGATTGAGGACCTGCTGGTGCTGCTGGCGCACGACCGCGTGGACTACCCCATCTTCTGGCGCCGCTTGAGTCATGCACGCATGCAGAGCCACTACGAACCGGTGCGCGACCTGTTCATCGACCGGCTCGCCTGGGACGCCTGGCTGCTACGCTATCAAGAGCTGATAGCACTTTACCAACAAGGGCCAGAGGCCGATTTGATGCTTAAAACCAACCCCAAGTACGTGCTGCGCAACTACCTGTGTGAAGAAGCCATTGAGGCCGCACGGCACAAGGATTTTTCGGCCGTGCAGCGCCTGTTGCAGGTCGTTACGCACCCGTTTGACGAGCAGCCGCAGGCGCAGGCGATGGCGGGTTTTCCGCCCGAATGGGCCAGCCGCATCGAGATCAGTTGCAGTTCATGACCTTTTAAAAAACCTTTTCAAGGACTTCTTGCCATGACTTTCCCGATCCACAAACCCGATGACCAATGGCTGACCGAGTTGCAAGCCAACCCCAACGCCGAACCCGTGGTGTACCAGGTCACACGCCACAAGGCCACCGAGCGCCCTTTTAGCGGCAAGTACGAACGCCATTGGGCAGATGGCAGCTACCACTGCATCTGCTGCGGCAACAAGCTGTTTGACTCGGGCACCAAGTTCGACGCGCACTGTGGCTGGCCAAGTTTTTCGCAAGCGTTGCCCGGTGCCATCACAGAGATCACCGACCGCAGCCACGGCATGGTCCGGGTGGAAACCGTGTGCAGCCAGTGCGGCGCGCATCTGGGCCATGTGTTTGACGACGGCCCCACCAACACGGGCTTGCGCTACTGCATGAACTCGGCTTCGTTAAACTTCACCCCTGCATGAAGATCCTGATCGACTTTTTCCCCATCCTGCTGTTTTTCGGTGCGTACAAGTTGTACGACATCTACGCGGGCACCGCCGTGCTGATGGCCGCCACCGTGGTGCAGATGGCACTGATCTACGGCATCGACCACAAACTAAGCGCCATGCACAAGGCCACGCTGGCGCTGGTGCTGGTGTTTGGTACGCTCACGCTGGTGTTGCACGACGAGCGTTTCATCAAATGGAAGCCCACCGTGCTGTACGCGGCCATGGCGTTGGCGCTGGCTGTGGCGGTGTGGGTCTACAAAAAAAACTTCCTGAAGATGCTGCTGGGCAGCCAGCTCACCCTGCCAGAGCCGGTGTGGATGCGGCTAAACGCCATCTGGGTCGGCTACTGCGCCTTCATGGCGGCCATCAACGGCTACGTGGCGGCCTTTTACAGTACCGAAGCGTGGGGCAACTTCAAGCTGTGGGGGTATGCTTTTCCGCTGATTTTCATCATCGGCCAGGGCTTTTACATTGCGCGCTACCTCAAGGCCGACGAAGCGCAACCGCCCACGCCATGACCAACCCTGCAACTTTTCCCACCGTCGACCAATTGCAAGCCAGATTGCAAGAAGTCTTGCAACCCAGCACGCTGCAAGTGATCGACGAAAGCAACCTGCACCACGGCCACGCAGGCGCCAATGGCACGGGTTCTGGCACGCATTTCAGGGTGCGTATTGCTTCACATTTTTTTACCGGCAAAAGCCGCGTGGCGCGCCATCGCCTTGTGTATGATGCGCTGCAAGATTTCATGGCTGCGGGTCTGCACGCGTTGGCCATCGAAGCCGAAACGCCCTCCATCCACTGATGCGGCTGACTTATTTTTTTCTTTTTTAACCCAGGAAATTCGCATGAAGAACAAGCTTGTGACAAGTTTTGCGCTGGCCGCTTTGCTAAGCGCGCTCGCACCCGTGGGCTACGCCCAGAACGTGGCCATCGTGAACGGCAAGGCCGTGCCCAAAGCGCGTGTCGAGGCGCTCAGCCAGCAGGTGGCGCGCTCAGGTCAGCAGATCACGCCTGAACTTGAACAGCAGATCAAAAACGAGATCATCACGCGTGAAATCTTCATGCAGGAAGCCCAGAAAAAAGGACTGGAAACCTCAGCAAGCTTTCGTGCCCAGATGGAACTGGCACGCCAATCGATCCTGATCCGTGAACTGTTTACCAACTACCAGACCACTAACGCAGTGACCGACGAAGAAATCAAGGCCGAGTACGACAAATTCGTCGCGGCCAACGTCGGCAAGGAATACCGCGCCAGCCACATCTTGGTCGAGAAGGAAGCCGAAGCGCAAGCCATTCTTGCAGAGCTCAAAAAAGGCGGTAACTTTTCAGATATCGCCAAAAAGTCCAGCAAGGACCCAGGTTCTGGTGCCAAAGGCGGTGACCTGGACTGGGCCCCGGCCAGCAACTACGTGGCTGAATTTGCCCACGCCTTGACCAGTATGACCAAGGGCCAGACCAGCGAAGCCCCCGTTAAATCACAGTTTGGCTACCACATCATCCGTCTGGACGACGTGCGTGACGCCCAGTTGCCAACGCTGGAACAGGTCAAACCACAGGTCAAGCAGCAACTGGAACAGAAAAAACTGGCGAAGTACCAGGAAGCATTGCGCAGCAAGGCCCGTGTCGAATAACTACCGGACGTGACAGGCGGCAGACCAGAGTCAGGCCCTCTGGTTTGAGTCGATGTCGTTGTCTCACCCGTCAATGCCCGGCTGTCATCCTGGATGAGTACGCACAGCATCAGTGACTCCGTGTTGGTCGCGTGCCTGTGCGCCCAATGGTGCGGTGTTTGCCGCGACTATCGACAACGCTTTGACGAGGTGCGCGGATTGGTGCAGGCCGAACATCCGCAGGTGCAATTCTTGTGGATCGACATCGAGGACGAAGCCGATCTGTTGGGCCCGGTGGACGTAGAAGACTTTCCCACAATACTGCTGGCGCGTGGGTCGCAACCGCATTTTTTTGGCCCGCTTACGCCGCAGGTATCGACCCTGGTGCGCATGATCGACACGCAAGCGCTGGACGCCAGCGCCAAGGCGCTCACCAGCCCCGAGCTGGTGGCGCTGGTGCCGCGCATCCGCGCAGCTTATCCGGCCAGTGCGTTGCCGGCGGCGTCAAACAGCCCTTCAAACAGCACCGAGCTCAGGTAGCGCTCACCCGAGTCGGGCAACACCACCACAATGGTCTTACCCGCGTTCTCCGGGCGCTGCGCCACGCGTACCGCCACCGCTGCGGCCGCACCACAACTGATGCCGCACAAGATACCTTCTTCACGCGCGAGGCGGCGCGCAAACGCCACCGCGTCTTCGCTGCTGATCTGCTCCACCGCGTCAATCAGCGACAGGTCCAGCACGCCGGGCACAAAGCCGGCACCGATGCCCTGGATCTTGTGCGGGCCGGGTTGAATGGCTTGGCCAGCGCGTGCTTGCGTGAGCACCGGGCTGGTGGTGGGCTCTACCGCAATCGACTGGATGGCTTTGCCCTGTGTGCGCTTGAGGTAGCGTGTGACGCCGGTGATGGTGCCGCCGGTGCCCACACCGCTGACAAAAATATCGACCTTGCCGTCGGTGTCTTGCCAGATTTCGGGGCCAGTCGTCGCTTCGTGAATGGCCGGGTTGGCCGGGTTGGTGAACTGTTGCAGCAGCACGTATTTGGGGTCACTGGCGGCAATTTCTTCGGCCTTGGCAATGGCGCCTTTCATGCCTTTGGCGCCTTCGGTCAGCACCAGTTTGGCGCCGTAGGCCAGCAGCAGTTTGCGCCGCTCGATGCTCATGGTGTCGGGCATGGTCAGCGTGATCGGAATGCCGCGCGCGGCCGCCACAAAGGCCAGCGCAATGCCGGTGTTGCCGCTGGTCGGTTCCACAATCTCCTTGCCCGGGCCGAGCAGGCCACGCTTTTCGGCGTCCCACACCATGGCCGCGCCAATGCGGCACTTGACCGAATACGCCGGGTTGCGGCCTTCAATCTTGGCCAGCACGGTGGCCTTGGCACCGTCGGTGACGCGGTTCAGGCGCACCAGCGGCGTGCGGCCGATGGACAGCGAGTTGTCATTGAAAAAGTTAGCCATTCGATGCTCCTTAAAAAATAGTTGTCAATGCAATGATGACGTGGATCGGGATAAATTTGTTCTCGCGCCAAGTCGTTGCTTTACCGTCATTCCCGCGGAGGCATTCGCCGTCATTCCCGCGCAGGCGGGAATCTAGTGCGCGCTGGATTCCCGCCTGCGCGGGAATGACGAAGATGGCTGAGCACAAACTTACCCTGCTATCAGACGGCTTCCAGCGCTTGCGTCAAATCAGCCAGCAGGTCGTCAATGTGTTCGATGCCGATCGACAGGCGCACGGCATCTTCCGGGATGCCTGCCTTGGCCAGTTCATCCGGCGACAACTGCCGGTGCGTGGTGGAGGCCGGGTGCGTGGCCAGCGACTTGGAATCGCCAATATTGACCAGCCGGGTAAAAAGTTTGAGTGCATCCAGAAAAGCGGCCCCGGCCACACGGCCCTGTCCCGCCACAGCCTTGACGCCAAAGGTAAACAGGCCCGACGCCTTGCCGCCCATGTACTTTTGCGCCAGCGCATGGTCTGGATGGTTCGGCAAACCGGCGTAGCTGACCCAAGCCACCTTGGGATGGTTCTGCAAATACTGCGTGATCTGGGCCGTGTTGTCGTTGATGCGATCCATGCGCAGCGCCAGCGTCTCGATGCCTTGCAAGATCAAGAAAGCGTTGAAAGGCGACAGCGCTGCGCCCATGTTGCGCAGCGGCACCACGCGCGCGCGCCCAATGTACGCGGCCGGGCCAAGTGCTTCGGTATAGACCACGCCGTGGTAACTCACGTCCGGCTCGTTCAGGCGTTTGAAGCGCGCCTTGTGCTGCGCCCACGGGAACTTGCCCGAATCAACAATGGCCCCGCCAATGCTGTTGCCGTGACCACCCAAATATTTGGTAAGCGACTGCACCACGATGTCGGCGCCGTGCTCAATCGGGCGCCACAGGTAGGGCGTGGCCACCGTGTTATCTACGATCAACGGCACGCCGTTGCGGTGCGCCACCTCTGCAATGGCGGCAATGTCTGAAAGCCGCCCCTGCGGGTTGCTGATCGATTCGACATACACCGCCTTGGTCTTGTCGTCGATCTGCGCCTGCAAGGCGGCCAGATCATTAGGGTCAACAAAACGCACCTGAATGCCCAGTTGCGGAAAGGTGTGCGCAAACAGGTTGTAGGTGCCACCGTACAGCGCCTTGCTGGCCACAATGTTGTCGCCCACCTCGGCAATGGTCTGGATCGCGTACGTCACCGCCGCCGAACCCGAGGCCAGCGCCAGCCCGGCAATGCCCCCTTCGAGCGCGGCCAGACGCTGCTCGAGCACGTCGTTGGTGGGGTTCATGATGCGGGTGTAGATGTTGCCCGGCACCTTCAGGTCAAACAGGTCGGCGCCGTGTTGCGCACTGTCAAAGGCGTAGGCCACGGTCTGGTAGATCGGCACCGCCACCGATTTGGTGGTGGGGTCCGGGCTGTAACCGGCGTGCACCGATTGGGTTTCAAATTTCCAGTTGGCTGACATGCGTGGTTTCTCCGTGTGTTAATGGATGTTTGAAAGCAAGGCCCGAACTCTAACGGCCTTTGGTCACAATTCAAACGATTGAATGGTAAGTTCCTTACAACTAAAAATTGTTAAGAAACGCAGGGGAATGAGAATCTCGGGTTAAACCCGCACGGCGACTGGCTTTGGCGGCCTCCTCATACTGGAGTACCAGAAATCGTCGGCCGCCAAAGCCAGCCACCGCGCTAGACAGCGTCGTAGTTGATGATCAAACGCAGAACCGCTAGCCGGATGGGGCCCACAGGTGAGCGCCGATTTCGGGTACCCCCGTATGAGGCGCTCGCCTGTGGGCCCCGTCCGGCGGGTTGCAGCACAAGGCTTGGACTCGGGTTTGGGTTTGGGTTTGGGTTTGGGTTTGGGTTTGGTTTTGACCTGTCACCATTGATAATTCAGCCCCATGTCCCCCCTGCCCCACCAACTCGAACTGTTAGCCCCCGCGCGCGACGCAGCCATTGGCGTGGAAGCCGTCAACCACGGGGCCGACGCGGTGTACATTGGCGGGCCGGGCTTTGGGGCCCGCTCCAGCGCTGACAATTCTGTAGCAGACATCGCCCGCTTGGTAAGCCACGCACATCGTTTCAACAGCCGCATTTTGGTCACGCTCAACACCATTCTGCGCGACGACGAGCTCGAGCCAGCGCGCAAGCTGGCCTGGCAGTTGTATGACGCGGGCGCAGACGCGCTGATCATCCAGGACATGGGCCTGCTGGAGCTGGATTTGCCACCGATTCAGCTCCACGCCAGCACGCAATGCGACATCCGCACGCCCGAGAAAGCGCGTTTTTTGCAAGACGTGGGGCTGAACCAGATCGTGCTGGCGCGTGAGCTCACCTTGGCGCAGATTGCCGCCATCCGCGCCGCCACCGACCCCGGCCGCTGTACGCTTGAGTTTTTTGTGCACGGTGCGCTGTGCGTGGCTTACAGCGGCCAGTGTTTCATCTCTGAGGCCCACACCGGGCGCAGCGCCAACCGGGGTGAATGCAGCCAGGCTTGCCGCCTGCCCTACCAGGTGGTCGATGACAAGGGCCGCTTTGCGGCACATGACAAACACGTTTTGAGCATGAAAGACAACAACCAGAGCGCCAACATTACCGCGCTGGTCGATGCCGGCGTGCGCAGCTTCAAGATCGAAGGCCGCTACAAAGACATGGCCTACGTCAAAAACATCACCGCACATTACCGCACGCTGCTTGACGCGCTGATCGAAGAACGCCAGCAGTCAGACCAACCCCTGGCGCGCGCCAGCAGTGGCCGTACCACCTTTACCTTCACCCCCGACCCCAACCAGAACTTCAACCGCGCGTTCACCGACTACTTTGTCAACGGCCGTCAGGACGATATTGGCGCGTTTGACAGCCCCAAAAATCCGGGCCAACCCATTGGCTACGTGCTGCAGACCGGCCCCAACTGGGTTGAGCTGGAACTGGCCAACCGCACAACCGAGCTGCACAACGGCGACGGTCTGTGCTACTACGACCTGCAAAAAGAGCTGGTCGGCCTGGCCATCAACCGCGCCGAGCTGATCAGCGCCAAAAAAGCCCGCTGGCGCGTGTTCCCCAAAGACGCGCTGGCCACTTTGAAGGATTTGCGCAAGGGGGTAGAGGTCAACCGCAATCGCGATGTGGCGTGGTTGCGCCAGCTCGACAAAAAGTCCAGTGACCGGCGCATCAGCGTCTGGGCACAGGTGCGTGTGTTGCCAGAAACCATCGAGTTGACCCTGACCGACGAAGACGGCCACAGCGCCACGGTGCAGCAGGCTTTTGCATCGGCCAACCGCCAACACAGTGACGATGCTGATGCCGTGCAGGCCCAGGTCAGCGCTCAGATCAGCCGCTTGGGTACAACTGATTTCATAGCGACTCACACAGGTATTGACTGGGCTACAGGCCAATTTGGCCTATGTGTTTTGCCCAGCTCGCTGCTCAACGCGCTGCGCCGCGAGGCAGTGGATGCGCTGACCGCTGCACGCGCCAAAGCCTTCACCCCCCTGCCCCGCGCCGCGCCCGTGGAGCCGCCTGCACCCTACCCCGAGGACACGCTGAGCTACCTGGCCAACGTCTATAACCACAAGGCGCGTGACTTTTATGCGCGCCACGGCGTGAAAGTGATCGACGCAGCCTTTGAGAACCACCAGGAAACCGGCGAAGTCAGCCTGATGATCACGAAACACTGCGTGCGCTATTCGCTCAGCCTGTGCCCCAAGCAGGCCAAGGGGGTGATTGGCGTGCAGGGCCAGGTGCGCGCCGAACCGCTGCAATTGGTCAACGGCAAAGACACCTTCACCCTGCGTTTTGACTGCAAGCCGTGCGAGATGCACGTCATGGGCCAATTGAAGCCAACTGCTGCCAAGCAGGCGCACGCCCTGCAATTGGCCAACGCGCACGGCGCACCGCTGACCTTTTACAAAACCCGCCCGCAGAGCAAGCTCAGAACCTAAGCGCGCGCACCTGGCTTGAAAGCGCCATCTTGCCATTGGCGAACTGGCTGCGGTGGCGGTCCAGCAGCTTCAGGTCGTACAGGTAGTTGACCATCATGCCGTACGACTGGCGTAACCCCTTGTCAGAGAAATCACCGCCCCAATTGATGCGTTCAATGCGCGCCCCGTTGCCCAGATGAAAGCGCGCCACCGGGTCCACCGGCCGGCCATGGCGCAGTTCATGGCCCAGATAATGCGCCGCGCACTGCGCCAGCCATTGGCGCAGGGCAGACTTTTCATCCAGCTGCGCTGCGCGCTGTGCCGCCGCCAGCAGGTCCGCCGCAACGAACTTGGCGTTGCATAGCTCGGCCGCCAGCGCGGCGCGCGCTTTGTCTTCCAATCCGTCGACCATGCGCTGCGCATTCTGGCCCAGCCAATAACGAAAACCCGGCATGGGTGACAAGGTGGCAAACACCTTGAGCTGCGCAAACTCCCATTTCAGCGTTTCCACCACCTGCTTGATCAGCGAATCACCAAAGCTGACGCCGTGCAGTCCACGCTGTGTGTTGCTGATGGAATAAAAAATGGCGCACTGTGCCTTGTGGATGTCGGCTGCTGCAGCCGATTCGTCCAACAGCGGCGCAATGGTCTGCGGCAGCGCGTCAAGCAGAGCGACCTCCACAAAAATCAGCGGCTCATTGGGCAGGCGCGGATGGAAAAAACCGTAACAGCGGCGATCTGAATCGAGCCGGTTCTTCAAGTCGCTCCAGCCACGGATGTCGTGCACCGCCTCGTACTGAATCAGTTTTTCAAGCAGCGACGCGGGCGAATCCCAGCAGATGCGTCGCAGCTCCAGAAAAGCCACGTCAAACCAGGTTGAAAAAAGTGCCTCGAGCTCACCGTCAAGTGCCAGCAGACACGGATCGTCGTGTGACTCCAGCAACAACTGGGCACGCAGATCGACTAGAAACCGCACGCCGCAATCAAACGCAGCAAAGCGCTGCAACAGGCGCGCGCGCGGCGACTCCAGCGCCTGCCTCAAGGCCACTTCGGCGGCACCCGCCTGCGCCGTCTCGCGTACCGATGCATACCGCGCGTGCGCCGCAGCGACCTGCGCTGCGTCGGGTGCAAACTGTTCGCTCATCAGTAGCCAGCAATCACGCCGCTGCGCCAAAGGTGCCTTGGCATACCAGGCGGCAAACTCGGCTGCGCGGCGACCGCCTTCGACCTCGCTGACGCGCTCATCCAGAATGGCACGCAGTTGCGCCAGCGTGTTGCGTAAATGCCGCGGTGACATGGTTTCTTCCCCTCGGCGCAGACTC
This sequence comes from Comamonadaceae bacterium CG12_big_fil_rev_8_21_14_0_65_59_15, assembly GCA_002786915.1. GTDB lineage: Bacteria > Pseudomonadota > Gammaproteobacteria > Burkholderiales > Burkholderiaceae_C > Rhodoferax. Next base: position 19,902 of record PCUV01000104.1, read on the forward strand.
GCCGCCAACCGCTGCGTCGTCGAACGCAGTGCCGCAACCGGGTGCTTGGACGACTGCACGACAGCGCCGACGGCATCCACAGGTGAAGCCGCAGACGTCTGCTTGTCAGCCACACGCGCCAGCTTGCGCCAGGAAACACTGGTGGGAATCCAGTGTGACACGTTACGGCTGATCCACTCTGCGGAATTCATGCACTTGCCTCTTGTCGAGTTACGAAACACATACGATAGGTTCTAACGTATCCTGTTGAATTTGTCGAGAGCAATGAACACAAATAATCATGGCCTGATCCCATGGCACCGGGCTTGCTAAACTGCTCTGCGTGCGAAACAGTGAAGCAAGCGAGCCCCCGGGCTGGACGGTGGCAAACACCAGATGCACAGTAAAAATGCTGACCAGAACACATACTTTTCGGAACCCACCATGCCAGCTTCTCACCTCCCCCCCCTTTCCTTTGCCGTGATGGGAGCCGGTGCGGTGGGCTGCTTTTATGGCGGCATGCTGGCGCGCGCAGGTTTTGCCGTGACGCTGATCGGCCGCACCACGCATATGCAGGCCATCCAGAGCCAGGGGCTGCGCCTGCAAACCCTGTCGTTTGACGAAGTGGTACACCCTGCCGTCAGCGAATTCCCCAGCGCAGTAATCAACGCTGACCTGGTGTTATTTGCCGTCAAGTCCACCGACACCGAAGCCGCCGGTACGCAAATTCGCCCCCATCTCAAGCCTGGCGCGTTGCTGCTGTGCCTGCAAAACGGTGTTGACAACGCCGAGCGTCTGCGTGCGGTGTTGCCGGGTGTCGAGGTGGCGGCAGCGGCGGTGTATGTGGCCGCAGAAATGGCTGGTCCCGGCCACCTGCGCCACCACGGGCGCGGCGAGCTGATCATTGAACCCAGCGCGCGCAGCGCCGCGCTAGCACAAGCGCTGCACGCTGCTGGTGTGCCAACGCACATCAGCGCCGATGTGCGCAACGTGCTGTGGACCAAGCTGGTCATCAACTGCGCGTACAACGGCCTGTCGGCCGTGGGCCAGATCGCCTATGGGCCATTGATGCAGCGCCCCGGTCTGCCCAAGGTGCTTGCTGATCTGGTGGTTGAATGCCGCGCCGTGGCCGTGGCCGACGGCGTTACCTTGCCCGCTGACCTTGAAGCACAGGTGCACGCCATTGCACACAGCATGGCCACGCAGATGTCGTCCACGGCGCACGATCTACGCCGTGGCAAACCGACCGAAATCGATTTTCTGAACGGCCATATCGTGCGCCGGGGCGAGGCGCTGGGTATGCCAACGCCGACCAACCGCATGCTCTGGGAGGTTGTCAAATTACTTCAGGATCAAAGCCTGCAAAACCCCAGTCATTAACTGCATTTGCAGCAACTCTCTCACAGCTGTTGTCAGCGCAGCAGGAGTTTTTCAGCAGCAAACCCGGTTAATGTCTTGCCGGCTCAATGCGCTTGGACTCCACATCGGTCACCACGGTGACATCAGTCACATCTTGCGCTTGAACATCGACCACGTTGTCGGTCGACGATGCCGCACGCGGCCCAAAACCGCGCTGGTTGAAGCGCTGCCACACCGCTTGCCGGTTGACCTGAAATGTCCACGGACTCACAGGCTGGCCAGTTAGCTTGGCCCACAGGGCGCGCAGCAGCCACAGCATCAACACCACCAAGCCGGCCGCCAGCAGGCTGGCAAAGAACACCAGCCCCGCCAGCAACAAACCCAGTCGCAGCACAAAACCCAGCAATTTCATCACGACATCACTCAAAGCTTCACTCCAGTCAAAACCGGCAATTGCGTCCAGCAGGGGCCATTGCAAGCCACTTCACAATCTACTTTACACAGGCAGCGCTTAAAGCGCACTTAAACCGGCACGATCAACCCGCGCACTCGCCGCAGCACCGCATACGGCGGCAAGCCCTGCAACATACGCCTGCCATACGATTGGCTCAGCAATCGCTTGTCGTAACACACTACCCGTGCCCGATCTGTTTCGGTGCGGATGGCGCGGCCGGTCCATTGCAGCAGGCGGATGCCGGTGGCAGGCACCACCAGTTCAGTGAACGGGTCACGCCCTTCACGTTTAAGCCATTCAGCGCGCGCTTCTTCTACCGGGTCAGAGGGCGATGCAAACGGCAGCTTGGCAATAAAGACGGTTTCACACAGCAAGCCGGGCAAATCCAGCCCCTCGCCAAACGACTGCATGCCAAAGATCACCGACGGCTGGCCGGATTCCACGCGCGCCATGTGGCTGGCAATCAAACGATTGCGTGACATCTGGCCCTGCACCAGCACCAGCGCCTGCAAAGCAGTGTCCAGCGCGGCGACGGCGGCCTTCATCTGCATGCGTGAGGTAAACAACACCAACGCACCGTGAGGGACCTGGCGCAGGTCGCCCAGCAGGATGGTGACCATTTCTTGCGTGTAGGCATCGACGTGGCGCGGGTCGGCTTGCGTATCGACGACCGTCAGCTCGCCCTGCTGGCGGTAATCAAACGGGCTTTCGACAGCCAGTGTTGATACCTGCGGCAGCTCTGCCAGCCCGGCCTCGGCCATAAAAAAATCAAACGTGCCGCAACTCGTCAGCGTGGCCGAGGTGACCACCGCGCCACGCACCTGCGCCCACAGGTGCTGGCGCAGCAAATCGCCCGGCACCAGCGGGCACGCGTGCGCGCTCAGGGCCACCACGCCTGTGCTTGAGTCGGCCTTGAGCCATTTAGCCATCGGTTGCGCCTCGTGCGTGAGCAACATCGTGCTGGTGGCCACCACACTGGTCAGGCGCGGTGCCATTTGCCCCAGGCGCGCGTAGTGCAGCGCCAGCTGCGCCGCGCGCGACGGGTCTTCCTTGGCCTGAGCCTTGAGCTCTGCGCCCAGCTCTTCCAAAACATCAGAAAGCGCCCCCGCATGCGCATGGATCAGTGTCATGGGCGCGGTCAACGCATCGGGCAGCACGCCGTCTTTAAAGCGATAGACCGTGTCAAAACTGGCCGTCACACCGCGCAGCAAGTCCATGCTGATGCGGCCTGCGTCCAGCAAGGCGCCGCGCAGTTGCTGCGCCAGCGTGGGCAAGTCTTGCGCAATAGCCACCTCCAGTTGGTCAGCCACGTCGTGCAAAGTTTTAGGCAATCTCTCGAGCCAGCGCAAACTCGTTAGATCCATCGCGCTTGAAAATTGGCCTAGCGCCACCGCAGGCAGGTGGTGACCTTCGTCAAACACCAACAGGCATTTGTTCAGCTCAGGCAAGGCGTTCATGCCCAATGAGGCCAGTACCAGGTCGTGGTTGGCCACAATCACCTGTGCCTGAGCCAGCGCAGCGCGCGCGTTGTAGTAGCTGCAATCACGAAAACGAGGGCAGTGCCGCGCGGTGCAGGTGTGGCGCTCGGCGGCGATGGTGGACCAGTCGCGCGGGTCGGGTTGTTCGGGCAGACTGTCGCGGTCACCGTCCCACTGCCCTGCTGCCAGCGCCTCGGCCAGGGTATCCAAGAGCTGCATGCGACGCTGCATCGGATCCATGCCGTCCGCACCCTTTGCGCACTTGCCCGGCAGGCCTGCGCTCGTGGGCGTGGGAGCATCGTCTTCGTCCGTAAAAAAATCGGTGGTAGCGTCGCCGCCGGCACCGGCCAGGCGCTCGAGTTTGAGCTTGCACACGTAGCGCCCACGCCCTTTGGCCAGCGCGTAAGCAAACGGCTGCGCCAACACCGTTGCCAGCGCGGGCAGGTCTTTGGTCATGAGCTGCTCTTGCAGCGCCACCGTGGCGGTGGAGACCACCACGCGCGTCTTGCGCTGTAGTGCCAGCGCGACCGTGGTGGACAGATAGGCTGCTGATTTTCCCACGCCGGTGCCGGCCTGGATGACGGCGATGGCGCAGTCGGGCTCCACGCTGTCGCCCAGCGTCACGTCGTGCAGCTTTTGAGCAATGCACTCGGCCATGGCACGCTGACCCGCTCGCGCCCTGAAGCCAGGCGTGGCCGCAACGACCCGGTCAAACGCGGCCAGCGACAAGGCCGCCAGGTCCGCGTCGGTGTCAGCGTTGCTCAATCGAGCACCGCCGCGTAGACCAGGTTGCGAAACAGCATGCGGTAGTACTCGCGCTGGTTGGGTGCTTGCAGCATCAAAATGGCAAACAGGTCCAGTGCGGGGTCAACAAAAAACGTGGTGCCGGCCAGCCCGCCCCAAAAATACGTACCCACCGACCCCGGCACCGGCGCACCGCCCAACTGTTTGCGTACCGCAAAGCCCAGGCCAAAGCCGTGCCCCGGAGGCAGCAGTGCCCGCGTGCCCGCGCTGGCCACGGGAATGTCGCCCAAGTGGTCGCAGGTCATGAAGTCCACCATGCTCGGCCCCAGCAGACGCACGCCGTCCAACTCGCCCCGGTTCAGCATGAACTGCAAAAAGCGCGCGTAGTCCTGCGCGGTGGAAATCAGCCCGCCGCCGCCCGAGGCGAACGCCGCGTCGCTGCGCACGTCGATCACCTTCATCTGGATGCCGCCGTCGGGGTCTCGGGCAAAGGGCTCGGCCACGTGGTCGTGAAACTGCGCCGGCACGGTGAACCCGGTATGGGGCATACCCAGCGGCTCAAAGATATGTTCACGCAAAAAGTCTTGCAGACTCTGCCCCGACACGACCTCGACCACGCGCCCCAACACGTCGGTGGCGCGGCTGTATTCAAACGCGCTGCCGGGCTGGAACATCAAGGGCATGGCAGCCAGTTGCTGGGTGAACTCGGCCAGCGTGCGCTGGCGTGAGCCAATGCGCAGCTGCGTGTACTGGCGCTGCACCGGGCTGGCGCCCAGAAATTCATACGTCATGCCCGCCGTGTGGCGCATCAGGTCATGCACCGTGGCATCAACGTGCACCGGCTCCAAACCGTCGTTACCGGCCACCTGCTGCCCGGCAAATTCCGGCAGGTGCCGGCTGACCGCGTCGCTGAGCAGCAAACGCCCCTGCTCCACCAGCATCATCGCCGCCACCGAGACGATCGGCTTGGTCATGGAATAGATGCGAAAGCGCGCCTGCAGGTGCATCGCCTCACCGGTGGCCGGGTTGAGCTGGCCCACGCTGTTCAGCAGCGCAGTCTTGCCGTGGCGCGCTACCACCGCAACCGCGCCGGGCAAACGACGCTTGTCCACCTCCTGTTGCAGCACGTCCATCAGACGCTGCAGACGGGGCGTGTTCAAGCCGATTTTTTCAGGGGAAACGGATGCCAAAGTCATATCATTTGTATAGCTGTCTGCGCTTATTTTATAAGCTCTGGAGGCCAAAAATACCACTAACTTTCATGACATCCGAAGAACCCAGAAGCCTGCAACGGTGCAGCATACTTGCCCCCATCCCAGCCTTCCCCCAAAGGCGGGAAGGAGCAACAACCGGGTTGCCAGCCACAACCGGGTTGCCGGTGATTGGTATTTCTCCCTCCCCCGCTGGGGGAGGGCAGGGGTGGGGGCTGGCTGTTTTGGAACCATGTTTCACGTTATCCATGCCGCGCTCGCGCCAGCGCGGCACCAGCGGCCAGCGCCTGCAATTTGGCCAGCGCAATGTCGCGGTTCATGGGGGCCATGCCGCAGTTGGTGCACGGGAACAGGCGTTGCTTGGGCACGTATTGCAGGGCCTGACCGATGGTGTCGGCCACCTGTTCGGGCGTTTCCACCACGTCGCTGGCCACGTCAATCACGCCCACCATCACGTCTTTGCCCGCCAGCAATGCCATCAGGTGCGGCGGCACGTGCGAGTGGTAGCACTCCAGACTGACTTGCTGGATGCTGCTGGCGGCGATGGCCGGAAAGATCGCCTCATACTGTCGCCATTCCTGACCCAGGGTTTCCTTCCAGTCCAGGTTTGCTTTGATGCCGTAGCCGTAGCAGATGTGCACAGCGGTGGTGCAGGTGAGCCCTTTGGCGGCGCGCTCCAGCGCCTGCACGCCCCAAGTTGCTGCATCCTTCAGGTACACGTTGAAGGCGGGTTCGTCAAACTGGATGATGTCCACACCATCGGCCTGCAGCGCCCTTGCCTCCTGGTTGAGCAAATCGGCAAACGCCATCGCCATGTCCACCTTGCTGCCGTAAAAACGGTCGGCCACGGTATCGACGATCGTCATCGGGCCAGGTAGCGTGAACTTGATTTTCTTCTTGGTGTGGGCACGCAACAGTTGCGCCTCCAGCGCGTGCACGCGGCCCTTGAGCTTGAGCGGCGCCACCACTTGCGGCACCTGCGCGTCATAACGGCCGTCGCGAATGCCCATCGTCACCTTGTGCTCAAAGTCGATGCCCTCGACTTGCTCCAGAAAGCCGTGCACAAAGTGTTGACGCGCTTGTTCGCCGTCGCCAATGATGTCCAGACCCGCGTCTTCCTGCAATTTGACCCACAACAGCGTGGCGTCGCGCTTGGCTTGCAGCAGTTCGTCGCCTTGTGCTTTCCACTGCGGCCACAGTTTTTGCGTTTCAGCCAGCCACGCGGGTTTGGGCAAGCTGCCCGCAATCAGGGATTCAAACATGGAGGTCTCCAATAAAACGGCGATGCTATCCCAGCGCGCCTGCCCATTGCTACTCATGGTTATAAGCTGGCAAACGCGCGCCGCAGTGGCGGCAAAAGTTGGCCTCGGGCAGGTGGCCTTCGGTCAGGCATTCATGGCAGGTGCGCGTGGTGGTGGGAGACTTGCGGGCAAAGGTCATTTCTGCCGTCACGATACCGGTGGGAACGGCCAGCGTGCCCCAGCCCAGCAGCATCATGGCCGACGCAATCATGCGGCCCAGGTCGGTCTTGGGCGTGATGTCGCCAAAACCGACCGTGGTCATGGTGGTGATGGCCCAATAGATCGACACCGGAATGCTGGTGTAGCCGTTCTCTGGGCCTTCCACCACGTACATCAGCGTGCCAATCACCAGCACGATCATCAACACCCCGGCCAGAAATACCATGATCTTGCGCTGGCTGGCACGCAGCGCCTGCCCGATGTGCTGGTACTCGGACACATACGCCGTCAACTTGAAAACCCGGAACACGCGCAGCAGCCGCAAAATGCGCACGTCGATCAGCACCGCTACCTCGGGCACCAGCAGCGCCAGATAAGTAGGCAGCAACGCCAGCAGGTCGATGATGCCAAAGAAGCTCAGCGCATAGCGCAGCGGGTGGCGCACGCAGGCCAGGCGCGCGGCATATTCCAGGGTGAAGATCACGGTAAAAAACCACTCCGCAGCCACCAACCACACATGCCAACCCTGCCGCACGGTCTGCACACTGTCGGCCATGACGACCGCCACACTTGCCAGAATGATGCCAATCACTGCTTGGTCAAACCAGCGCCCGGCACGGGTGTCGGCCTCAAAAATGATGGTGTAAAGCCGCAGCCGCCAGCCGGCCAGGGGCTTGCCCAGAATGTCCGCTTTTGTACTACCCATTACCTGTCCAGTCCGGGTCTCGGCGAATTTGCATACAGCATGGGTTTGATCATGGCACGTTTGCTGCTTTCATTGCTGTGGTGAATGGCCTGAATGAAATTATGAAAATATTGCATAGCATCCAAGCGTAAACCCGTAGTTTGTCTTTATGACCGCACTGTTAAAGTGTCTCCTGTGGATTTTGCAGCGGTTTCAGGCCGCGTTCCCTCTTTTTTTATTCAACAACTGGAGTTCATGCCCATGCGTCTTACCCCTCTCAAAACACTGGCTGTCGTTGCAGCCGGCCTGAGCACTCTGGCCGCCCTTCCCGCCCACGCCGGCAAAACACTCGATGGCATCAAGGCACGTGGCCAGGTGGTATGCGGTGTCAACACGGGCCTGGCTGGCTTTGGCGCTGCCGATTCCAACGGTAAATGGACAGGGCTGGACGTGGATATTTGCCGCGCTGTGGCCGCAGCCACCCTGGGCGATGCAGAAAAAGTCAAGTACGTGCCGCTGAATGCGCAACAGCGTTTCACCGCACTGCAATCCGGTGAGGTGGATGTGTTGTCACGCAACACCACGTTCACCCTGACGCGCGACGCCTCGCTGGGTCTGAACGCTACGGCAGTCACCTATTACGACGGCCAGGGCTTCATGGTGCCCGTCAAAAGCAAGATCAAGAGCGCCAAGCAGCTCAAGGGCCAGACGGTGTGCGTGCAATCTGGCACCACCACCGAAAAGAACCTGACCGACTATTCCAAAGCCAACAAGCTCAATATCAAACCCGTGGTGTTTGAAAAGCTCGAAGCCGCTGAAAATGCTTACTTTACCGGCCGCTGCATCTCCTACACCACCGACGCATCCGGCTTGGCATCCACCCGCAACAAAGTGGCCAAAGACCCCAAAGACCACGTTATCCTGCCCGAGTTGATCTCCAAGGAACCACTGGGGCCGATGGTGCGCCGGGGTGACGACGAATGGTTTGCCATTGTCAAGTGGACCATTTATGGCCTGCTTGAAGCCGAGGAATACGGCATCACGCAAGCCAATGTGGACAAGCTCAAGGCTGAAAGCGCCGATCCCGTGGTCAAGCGTATTCTGGGTGTCTCGGAAGACACCGGCAAACTGCTGGGCTTGTCCAAAGACTGGATGGCCAACGCCATCAAGGCCACCGGCAACTACGGTGAAATTTTTGACCGCAACGTCGGCCCCAAATCTCCCCTGGGTCTGCCACGTGGCGTCAACAACCAATGGAACAAAGGCGGCTTGATGTACGCCTACCCGGTGCGTTGATTTAACGGTTAGCGCAACCCGCGCCGCTTGATGTCGCCACGAGCGATTCATGCGGCGCTTTTCTTTCAGAGACACCCCACCTGAAGGCACCATGGCACAAGACAATCCTCCGAAAAAAAACAACTGGTCCTGGCGCAGCCAGGCGTTTCGCGGCCTGATTTATCAGGTCATCGCCATCACCGTCATCGCTGGCGTGGTTTGGTTTCTGGCGCACAACACGCTCACCAACATGCGGGTGCGCGGCATCCAGAGCGGGTTTGACTTTTTAGGCCAGGCGGCGGGTTTTGACATTGGCGAAAGCCTGTTTCCGTTTGACTCGGGTGAGTCATACTGGCGCGCCTTCTGGGTGGGTGTCACCAACACCCTGCGCGTGGCGGTACTGGGCATTGTGCTGGCCACCGTACTGGGAACGCTGCTGGGTGTGGGCCGCTTTTCGCGCAACGCGCTGGTGCGTGGACTGTGCCTGAGTTATGTGGAATTTTTCCGCAACATTCCCGTGCTGCTCCAATTGTTGATGTGGTACGTGATCATGACCGAAGTGCTGCCCATGTCTTCTGAGGCTTGGCAGATCGGCCACTTTTTTCTGAGCAAAGGCGGCGTCAACTACCCCATACCGGTCTGGCAGACGGGTCAACTCTGGGCCGCTTATGGTCTGCTGCCGGGTTTGCTGTTGGGCTGGCTGTACCGGCGCTGGGCGGTGGCGCGGTTTGAAGCAACGGGGCAGCCACGCAGTATGGTGGTGCTGCCGCTGTTGATCGTGCTGCTGGCCAGCCTGGCGGGCTGGGCGCTGGGCGGTGCGCCGACCGAGTTCAACTTTCCAAAGCGGGGAGAATTCGCCATTGAAAACGGTGGCGCGCTGACGCCTGAATTCATGGCGGTGCTGCTGGGGCTGACGCTTTACACCGCGTCATTTATCGCCGAAGTAGTGCGCGGTGGCATCGCCTCGGTAGCGCGGGGTCAAAGTGAGGCAGCGTCGGCGCTGGGCCTGAACAAGGCACAAGAAATGCGTCTGGTGATGCTGCCGCAAGCGCTGCGAGTGATTATTCCACCCCTGACCAACCAGTACCTGAACCTGACCAAAAACTCGTCGCTGGCGGTGGCCATTGGCTACCCCGACGTGGTCTCGATCGCCAACACTGCGCTGAACCAGACCGGCCGCGCGGTCGAGTGCATTGCCATTGTGATGCTGGTCTATCTGACCACGTCGCTGGGCACCGCCTTGCTGATGAACTGGTACAACAGCCGCTCGGCGATCAAGGAGCGCTGACATGACCACTACAACGCAAACAACTGTCTTCCAGCCCATTGCAGCCCGCCCGGCACCGGTCAACACGGAAGGCGCTTTGGCCTGGATCAGGGCCAACTTGTTTGGTGACTGGAAAACGTCACTGGCAACGATTGTCATCGGCGCGGTGCTGCTGCGACTGTTGCCGGGTCTCGTCGATTGGGCTTTTTTAAGCGCCGTCTGGCAACCCAGCTTTGACGCGTGCCGCGCAGATGGTGCGGGTGCCTGCTGGGGTGTCATCGTTGAAAAATACCGCGTCATCATCTTTGGCCGCTACCCGTTTGAGGAGCAATGGCGACCGCTGGTGGCGACCGCGTTGCTAATTGCCTTGCTGGTGGCGAGTTGCATCCGGTATTTCTGGAAAGCCTGGCTGCCCGTGTTGTGGGTCGTCGTTCTGGGACTCTTCTTTGCCCTCATGTATGGCAATGTGGCGGGCTTGAGCCAAGTGGACACCGACCGCTGGGGCGGGTTGCCACTGACCATTCTGCTGGCGTCGCTGTCGCTGGTGGCGTCGTTTCCGATTGCCTTGCTGGTGGCGTTGGGGCGGCGTTCCAACCTGCCGGCCATCAAGACGTTTTGCACCATTTACGTCGAACTGATCCGTGGCGTGCCGCTGATCTCGGTGCTGTTCATGGCGTCTTTCATGTTCCCGCTGTTCATGCCACCAGGCGTCAAGATTGACGTGTTGCTGCGTGTGCTGGTGGGCATCACCCTGTTTGCTGCCGCGTATTCGGCCGAAGTGATTCGCGGTGGCTTGCAGGCGGTGCCCAAAGGCCAGGTGGAGGCAGCCGCCACGCTGGGCCTGACCTATTGGCAAACGCAACGCAAGATCGTGCTGCCCCAGGCGCTGGCCATGGTGGTACCGGGCATCATGAACAACTTCATCAGCACCTTCAAAGACACCTCGCTGGTCACCATCGTCAGTCTGTATGAGCTGATGGGTGCCATGAGCCTCGCGCTCAATTCCGATGCCGACTGGCGTCCCTTCACCATTGAAGGCTACATCTTCATTGCGCTGATTTACTTTGTGTTCTGCTTTTCCATGTCGCGCTACAGCCACTGGGTTGAGAAGCAGGTGAACAAGAGCAAATTGCGATAACTTGCGGGACAGACCAATAAACTTTTAATTTGCGGGACAGACCAACATTTGCGCAGCAAATTTGCTCTGTCCCCAACACTTGAAGATTTGCTCTGTCCTCAACTGATTAAAACTTGCGGGACAGATCAGAAACAATTTTTGAATTTGCACTGTCCCCAACTGATTAGAAACTGGAATCAATCATGGCAGAGACTTCCCCCTCCCCCATCATCACGTTTGACAAAGTCAACAAGTGGTACGGCAACAACTTTCACGTGTTGCGCGACATTGACCTGAGCGTGGCCAAAGGCGAACGCATCGTCATTTGCGGCCCATCAGGCTCGGGCAAGTCCACGCTGATTCGCTGCATCAACCGTCTTGAAGAACACCAGCAAGGCCACCTGACCGTCGATGGCACTGAACTGACCGACGACGTCAAAGCGATTGACCGGGTGCGCAAAGAAGTGGGCATGGTGTTCCAACAGTTCAACCTTTTCCCGCACCTGACGGTGCTGGAAAACCTGACGCTGTCGCCCATGTGGGTGGGCAAGATGCCCAAAAAAGAAGCCGAAGAAAAAGCCATGGCGCAGTTGCAGCGCGTGCGCATTGCCGAGCAGGCGGGCAAATACCCGCTGCAACTCTCCGGCGGCCAGCAGCAACGCGTGGCGATTGCACGCGCGTTGTGCCTCAAGCCAAAGATTATGCTGTTTGACGAGCCCACCAGCGCGCTCGACCCCGAGATGATCAAGGAAGTGCTCGACGTAATGATTGCCATGGCCGACGAGGGCATCACCATGTTGTGCGTGACGCACGAAATGGGCTTTGCCAAAGCGGTGGCCGACCGCGTGATCTTTATGGACCAGGGTCAGATCGTCGAGCAAAACAACCCGCACGACTTCTTCAACAACCCGCAGAGCGAGCGCAGCAAAGATTTTTTATCGAAGATTCTGGGGCATTGAGCGGACACACCTGTAGATCGTAGGCGTGTCGGGCTGTTGCATCAAAGCAGCCATCAATAGCCCCCAGAACCGCCACCGCGCCGAAAATATCGGCCATAAAACGGCGGCCAGCGCCCTACCAGGCCTTCAAGCATTGTCAGCTCGTCGTCCGAGTGATTGATGACACTTGCAGGCACCATCATCTTGGGCATATTTGCTTTGTTGTAGATGTAATACGGGCGATCGTGGTGGATCGTGCTGTAGCTTGTACGCTCTTGGGGTGCGGCCGTTGGTATCAGCTCGACGCTGCCGTAACACAGACAAAAATAGGTTCGTGCAGTCTCACCGCTGCCCTCGTCTTCGATGTAACAACCTGTTCCACGGATGCCAAGGGTTGCTGTGGATACATGCACTGTGCGCTGTTGCTTGCTTTTACCAAACACCGACAGCACCCTGCCGGTGATTACCCGAAACAAACTCTTCACCGCATCTTCACCAAACACCAACGTCGTTTGATCCCGCTGCAAGAAAGCATCCTGACCGACAACGTATATTGCTTCACTATCGACGCCGGTCTTGACCGTATCCCCAGGCCCGATCAATTGCCCTGGGTGCGCGGATTTACCATTAACTGTCACTTCACCGCGCAGCCTGTGCATACCAGGTGCAACCGGTACCTTACCCATCGCCAGCGCCTGACTGATAAAACCTGAAATGCCAGCCGGTCCAAACACACCGGCCGCTGCCAACAGCTTCAAACATCCACGACGTAGTTGCATAAAAATCTCCTGGAGGTTGAAAAGACTGATCGGTGATAGCTGTGACGACAAACCCTTCACGCTGCAACTCACCATGGCACCAACGGTCTAACTCCCCGCCACCTTCATCTTGCCAATCAGCACCGAACCAACGGTCTTGGCACCATAGGCATAAGCGTCGGCACCCACGGCCACAATGTCCTTGAACATGGTTTTTAGGTTACCCGCAATGGTAATTTCTTGCACCGGGAACGCAATGCGGCCGTTTTTTACCCAGAAGCCACTGGCCCCACGGGAGTAGTCGCCCGTGACCGGATTGGTGCCACTGCCCATCAGCTCGGTCACAAACAAGCCCGTGCCCAAACGTTGCAGCATGGCGTCCAGATCGTCGCCCGGGCGTGTCAGGCGCGAGGTCAGCGTCAGGTTGTGCGAGCCTCCCGCGTTGCCGGTGGTCTTCATGCCGAGTTTGCGCGCCGAATAGCTGCCCAGAAAGTAGCCCTGCACGCGCCCTGCCTCAACCACACTGCGTGCCTGCACACGCACGCCCTCGTCGTCAAACGGCGAACTGCCTTTGCCACGTTTGACAAACGGGTCTTCCAGAATATCAATGTGCTTGGCAAACACCGGCTTGCCCAGGCAATCCAGTAAAAAAGAACTTTTGCGGTACAGCGCACCGCCACTGACCGCCTGCACAAAACTGCCCAGCAAACCTGCCGCCACAGGGGATTCGAACAACACCGCGCATTCGGTGGTGGCGATCTTGCGCGCATTCAGTCGGCTCAGCGCCCGCTTGGCAGCGTAGCGCCCAATGGCCTGGGGCGTTGCCAGATCGGCCGCGTCACGCTCGGAGCTGTACCAATAGTCACGCTGCATGGCGTCGCCCTTGCCTGCAATGGGCGAGACCGACACCGAATGGCGCGAGCTGGCGTAGCCACCCCGAAAGCCGTGCGTGTGCGCGCTGACAAAATGCGACTGCTGGGCCGACACGCTGGCGCCTTCGCTGTTGGTGATGCGCTTGTCCACCCGCAACGCAGCGCGCTCGGTCTGTAGCGCCAGATCAATCGCCTGATCGCTGGTAATGGCCCACGGAAAAAACAGCTCCAGATCGGTGCGCTGCTCCTGCGCCTGCGCAATATCGGTGGCGTCGGGCAGCGCTGCAAACGGGTCTTCAGCGGTAAAGCGGGCAATGTCAAACGCTGCCTGCACCGTTTGTTCGATCGCAGCCTGAGAAAAATCTGAGGTGCTGGCGTTGCCGCGGCGCTGCCCCAGATGCACCGTGACGCCCAGCGACTTGTCGCGGTTGCGCTCAATGTTTTCCAGCTCGCCCTTGCGCACTGACACGCTCAGGCCGCAGCCTTCACTGGCATGCGCCACGCAATCTGTAGCGCCCAGTTTTTTGGCGTGCACCATGGCCTGGTCCACCAGGCTTTCAAAAAAGGCACGGCTGTAGGCAAAGCCGTCACCAGTTCTGGCCGCAGATGTGGAAGCTTGGGTGGGTTTTCGTTGCGCAGTTGAATGCGCGGCGCGCGTTTTCGGTGTGGGTGTGTTCATAGCGGCGGCTATGATACTTGGCTATGGCAAAAAAACTGAAAAAAGGCTACTTCGTGCGCGGTGAGTTTGTAGCAGAAGGCAGCGAACGCGACCTGGAGCTCAAGGCCGAACTCAAGGGCACCGACGAGGCAAGCCGCACCGACCTCAAACGCGAAAGCGACGCGCTGCAAAAGCTGGGCGAGGCCTTGCTGACCCTGCGCGGCGATTTGCTGGACAAGCTGGGCCTGTCCGACAAGCTGCTCGATGCCATTGCGGATGCCAAGCGCATCACCAATTTTGAGGGCAAGCGCCGCCAGATGCAGTTCATCGGCAAGCTCATGCGCAAGCTCGAAGCTGAAGAAGTGGATGCGGTGCGCGCCGCGCTGGACGAGCAGGCCAACGGCTCGGCCGCCGAAAATCTGGCGCTGCACGAGGCGGAACTGTGGCGCGACCGGCTGATTGCCGAAGACGACGCAGCGGGTCTGTGGATTGCCCAGCATCCCCGCACCGACACGCAACAATTGCGCGCCCTGATCCGCCAAGCCCGCAAAGACGCCGTGCCCGAAAAGCCCGGTGCTGCCGTGCGCCACGGCCGCGCCTACCGCGACATTTTTCAGCTGGTGCGCAACGGCCTGAGCGACAGGCCGGAGCCGGACCTGCTACCGCCTTCTTTCAACATCAGTCACGAAGCATCATGAGCACGTCCAACCCCTACCCGCCCATCAAGATCGGCATCGTCTCGGTGAGCGACCGCGCCAGCGCCGGCATCTACGAAGACAAAGGCCTACCCGCGCTGCAAGCGTGGCTGACACGTGCGCTCAAAAACCCGTTGCAGTTTGAACCGCGCCTGATTCCCGACGAGCAGGCCACCATTGAAGCCACGCTAATCGAGCTGGTGGATGCGGCGCACTGCGCGCTGGTGCTCACCACCGGCGGCACCGGCCCGGCCCTGCGCGACGTGACGCCTGAGGCCACGCTGGCGGTGGCGCACAAAGAGATGCCCGGTTTTGGTGAGCAGATGCGCCAGATCGGCCTGCGGTTTGTGCCCACCGCCATCCTGTCGCGCCAGGTGGCGGTGATCCGGGCGCAGAGCCTGATCATCAACCTGCCGGGTCAACCCAAGTCGATTGCCGAAACGCTGGAAGGACTGCGTGACGCCGATGGCAAGTCGGTGGTACCCGGCATTTTTGCCGCCGTGCCGTATTGCATTGACTTGATTGGCGGGCCGTATCTGGAAGCCGATGAGGCGGTATGCAAGGCCTTCCGGCCCAAGGCAGCGGTACGGACTTATACATAAGAAATATGCCTCTAGCCCTTATTGAATAAGGGCAAGCAGCTCTTATAAAGAGAGTATTTCTCTGCTTCTTACTGCGGTGAGTCGCTTCAAAATGAAGCTTGCTACACCAGCCTGCCTGCCAGATGCAACGAAGCCCGTAATGTGTCGTTAATGCGAGTTTGCCAACCGTCACCGGTAGCGCGCAGGGCAGCCAGTACATCGGTATCAAGACGGATTTTGATCGGCTCTTTGGTGACCGCCTGCACGCTTCCCGCCGGACGACCACGGCGGCGCGCCACGATCACCTCTGGCGTATGCACAGAGGCAAACTCGCCGCGCTTGGCTTGGCGGATTGATTCAGCCACATCATTGGCAAACACAAGCATTTCAGCGTCCATCTTCACATCAGGCATCGCAAGCATCCTTCCACATTTTCAAAATTCCAAGAGGCATGTTGTCATACTTGGCCTTGGCATAAGTAGCCACCAAAACCACCACGCCACTGGCAAGACGGTTGTAATAAATGACCCTTGCACCACCACGTTTGCCCATACCAGCACGCGACCAGCGCACCTTGCGCAAGTCCCCCGCTCCCGGAATCACATCACCTGCCAGAGGTGTCGCGCTGATGAATGTGATGAACTCATCCAATTCAGCCTGGCCCATCACATCACGCCTCATACGTTGGAATATCGGGGTTTCAACGACCGTGAGCATGATTTAATTGTAAACCCAATTAAATGAATTAAAGGTAGATTTCTGAACCATGCGGTCATTGAAAAGCACATCATCTGCAACTGCACGCTGAAAAGCCGTTCATGTTTTTTTTGGCAACAAGTCTGGCGCAACCTCTCGGCTACTGGTTCTGTTTGAGCCGCTGCTTTTCTTTTTCGACGTGCTTTGAGTAAAAGTAAACCACCAACGGCTTGACGCTGAACATGAAAGCAAAAAAGAGCAAACCCAGCGAAAAACCGACCAGCGGATGGTCGCGCAACAAATTGATAAAGCCGATCACGCTCATCGCCATTCCTTTTTCATCGGCAAACAGGTGCTGACAACCTGTTCCACCAAAGTTACTTTCCTACCAGCTGATTGAGTTTGTCGGCCTCAAAGTGTTCTTGCCGCGCGGCGTCTTGCGGCACGATCGACACCACCTGGCGCGGGCAGTTGAGCTGTTCGATGGCTTTCCAGATCATGGCGATCTGGTGCTCTTGGGTGGCGGCACTGTCAATCAGCCCGCGCATGGCCTGGCTTAGTGGGTCGTCGTTTTGTGTCACGCCGTAGGCTGAAAACCCCATCTTGGCCGCCACTTCTTCGCGCTTGACGTCCTGCTCGGCCTGGATGATGCGCGCCGGGTTGCCTACCGCTGTGGCCCCTGCGGGCACCGGTTTGGTGACCACCGCGTTGGAACCCACCTTGGCGCCGTCGCCCACGCTAAAGCCGCCCAGCACTTGCGCGCCCGCACCCACCACCACGCCTTTGCCCAGCGTGGGGTGGCGCTTGGTGCCCTTGTAGAGCGACGTGCCGCCCAACGTCACGCCCTGGTAAATGGTGCAGTCGTCGCCAATTTCAGCGGTTTCACCCACCACCACACCCATGGCGTGGTCAAAAAACACGCGCTCACCAATGCGCGCGCCCGGGTGAATTTCGATACCAGTCAGAAAGCGTGCCAGGTGCGAGGTAAAACGCCCCAGCCATTTCAGCCCGTGCGTCCAGAACCAGTGCGCGGGCCGGTGCAGGATGACCGCGTGCAGACCAGGGTAGCAGGTCAGCACCTCCCAGGTGCTGCGCGCGGCGGGGTCGCGCTCCAGAATGCATTGAACGTCGGCTCGGATGCTTGAAAACATAGGGGGCAAGTCTAGCGAGGTTGAATCGATATCAGTGCCAAACGGGTCATGCGCCAGGCCCAGTGGCCTTGAGCATCATCTTGGCCACACCGCGCAGAATGTGGATTTCTTCCTGCGTGACCTGGGCACGGTTGAACAGCGCGTTCAGCCGCGGCATCAGTTTTTTGGGCGCCTGCGGGTCCAGAAAGCGGATATGCACCAGCGCCTGCTCCAGGTGCGCCAGCATCCCGGCCACCTGCGCTGCATCGGCCAGCACGGCGTCACCGGTGGCCGCCTGCACCGGGTAGGCCGCCAGCGCGCAGCGCCAGTCGTAGGCAATCACCTGCACCGCGGCACCCAGGTTGAGCGAGCCAAACTGCGGGTTGCTGGGAATGCTCAGACACACGTGGCAGCGATAGACGTCTTCGTTGCGCATGCCAAAGCGCTCGGAACCAAACAAAAACGCGATCCCGGAAATAGCAGAATTTTCGGCCTCCAGCTTTTGCCCGGAATGC
Source organism: Comamonadaceae bacterium CG12_big_fil_rev_8_21_14_0_65_59_15 (assembly GCA_002786915.1). GTDB lineage: Bacteria > Pseudomonadota > Gammaproteobacteria > Burkholderiales > Burkholderiaceae_C > Rhodoferax. The sequence goes on from PCUV01000104.1 coordinate 37,774, forward strand.
AGCAATAGCTCTTTTTTCAGAAGCATTTCAAAGTGCTGGCGTGGTGTCGTGGTGGGTGGACCGAAGTCGCGTGGCGTCATGGCCGTGGCGCACAGGTGCGTCATGCCGTGCAGCGCCTCGTCGAGCGTATCGACAATGCGAGCGTTTTTCAGCACGTCGGTGGCGCCGCTGGCGCGCTGGATGGTTTCTTCGCGGCGCAACACGTTGGGCCAGCGCGGTGCCACCAGCACCAGGTCGTCAAAACCCATGGTTTTCATGGCCCGCGCCACGGCCCCGACGTTGCCCGCCGAGCTGGTGTTGATCAGGATAAAGCGGGTCTGCATGGGCGGCCGTTAAAATGACACTATTGTCGCCGAGCCCATTGACGCTTGACGCTGTTGCTCCTGACACCGCCCTTTCCACTCGACGCAGGTCCGCCCCGGCTGGCCTGCCCACCTGTAAACCAACCATGACCTCCCCCAATCTGCACCCAATGATCAATGTGGCCGTGAAGGCCGCGCGCGCTGCGGGCAACCTGATCAACCGTGCCGCACTCGACGTTGAATCAGTGCGCGTGTCGCAAAAGCAAGCCAATGATTTTGTCACCGAGGTGGACCAGGCTGCGGAAAGCGCCATCATCGAAACGCTGCTAACAGCCTACCCCGGGCACGCCATCTGGGCCGAAGAATCGGGCCGCGAGCACGGCGCGCAAGACTCCGAGTTTGTCTGGATCATCGACCCGCTGGACGGTACCACCAACTTCATCCACGGTCTGCCGATTTACTGCGTCAGCATCGCATTGGCGGTCAAAGGCAAGATTGAGCAAGCCGTGGTGTACGACCCCACGCGCAACGACCTGTTTACCGCCACCAAAGGGCGCGGCGCTTACATGAACAACCGGCGTCTGCGCGTGGCCAAACGCACGCGGTTGCAAGAGTGTCTGATTTCTACCGGTTTCCCTTACCGGGTGGACGACGACATCAACCACTATTTGCGCATGATGGGCGACATCCTGCCGCGCACCGCCGGACTGCGCCGCCCGGGGGCCGCCGCGCTGGACCTGGCTTATTTGGCTGCGGGTTTTACCGACGGTTTTTTTGAGCTTGGGCTACAGCCCTGGGACGTGGCTGCGGGCTCGCTGCTGATCACCGAAGCCGGGGGGCTGGTGGGCAATCTGTCAGGAGACTCTGACTTTCTGGAGCAGCGCGAATGCCTGGCCGCCAACCCGCGCATCTATGGCCAAATGGTCGCGCTGCTGGGCAAATACAGCAAATTTGCCAGCGCTACTGACAAAGCCAGTGTGCAAGCTTTGACTTAACGCATCTTTTGTCGTCAGCTGCCAGCGTACGATGCCATCGGCGTCACCAACCTGCGCCACCAACAAGCGCGCCATGTCGCCGCGCCTTTGATCAAGGGGAACATCATGTCAGATCAGCCAGACCACACACCTAACCTGCAAAATCCGTTGGAAGCCGCCAGCAAAACGCTCAAACAAGCGTTCGATCCGTTTGGCATGGTGTCGTCGCAGATCAATGCGCAACTGGCCTGGCTGGCGCATCCGCGCGAATTCATGCGCGCCGCCGATGCCTTCACCTCCGACCTGATCAAACTCACCAGCCAGACCCTATTTCGCCCACTGGGCTTGAGCGAAGACGAAATCCACATCGACAACCCCGCCGACGCACGCTTTGCCGACCCCGCCTGGTCGCAATCGGTACGCTGGGATTTGCTCAAGGACTGGTACCTGAGCATCACGCACCGGTTGCAAGACCTGATACTGGAAACGCCGGGGCTGTCGGAGCACGACCGCCATACCGCCGCGTTCTGGCAGCGTAATTGGCTCAACATGGTGGCCCCCACCAATTTTTTCTGGCTCAACCCGCAGGCCATGGATCGCTGTGCGCAGACGCGCGGTGCCAGCATCACGCGCGGCCTGCAAAATTTTGTGCGCGACGCGCAGGCGCAAAACATCCAGATGGTCGATGCCAGCGCCTTCAAGGTGGGCCAAAACCTGGGAACCACGGCGGGCAAGGTGATCTTTCGCAACGAGTTGGTGGAGCTGATTCACTACACGCCGACCACCGCGCAAGTGCGGCAAACGCCGCTGCTGATCATCACGCCATGGATCAACAAGTTTTACATCCTGGACCTGACCGAAAAGAAAAGCCTGGTCAAGCACCTCACCGACCAGGGCTTTTCGGTGTTCATCGTCAGTTGGCGCAACCCGCCCGCCGAGATGCGCAACACCACCTTTGACGACTACCTGCTGCAAGGCGTGAATGAGCTGGTGCGCGTGACCACCGCGTTCTGCAAGGTACCACAGGTGCATCTGGTGGGCTACTGCATTGGCGGCACGCTGGTCAGCAGCTACATGGCGTGGGCCAACAAACATTACCCGGCGAACAAGTTGCCGGTGGCGCAGTGGACGCTGCTGGCCACCCTGACCGATTTTTCGCACCCGGGCGAGATCAATATCTTCATCGACGACAAAGCGCTCGACGAACTGGAAGACCTGATGGCCCGCAAAGGCTATCTGGACGGTTCTGAAATGGCCGCGTCGTTCCGCTTGCTGCGCTCCAACAGCCTGATCTGGAACTACTGGGTGCACAGCTACCTGCTGGGTGAAGAACTGGTGCCGTTTGACGTGCTGTTCTGGAACGTGGACGCCACGCGCATGCCGCAGGCCATGCACTCGTACTACCTGCGCCAGATGTATCTGCACAATAACCTGATCCAGCCCGAAGCGCTGACGATCGGCGGCGAGCCCATTAGCCTGGGGCGCATCACGCAAGAGCTGTACGCGGTGACCGCTGAAGAAGACCACATTGCGCCCTGGACGTCTTGCTACCAGATTCGTAAAACAATCGCCCCCAAGACCAAGGTGCGCTTTGTGCGCTCGACCTCAGGGCATATCCTGGGCATCGTCAACCCGCCGGTGAACCCGCCCAAACGTTCCTATTGGGTGGGCGAGCCCAGCGCCAAAGACAGCGCACAAGACTGGCTGGAACACGCCGAAAAACACCCCGGCACCTGGTGGACCGACTGGATCAGCTGGCTCAACGAGCGCACCGGCCCGATGGTCAAGGCCTACCCGGCGTCCAACCGCCAGTTTCCGGCGCTGGCCGATGCGCCGGGCACGTACGTGATGGAAAAGTAACGCAAAGCCATCAACTTTGATAGCTGTTTGCGCTTATTTCGCAAGGGCTAGAGACTGTTTTAATGCTTATTTCAGGGCTGCCAGCGCGGCCCTGATTTCTTGCACATCGCGGCCCACCATGGCGGCAAAATCTTCTGGCGTTTTGCCACTGGCCTGATACGCCTGTAGCAGTGCGGCACGGCGAGCGCGCTGTTGATCCACCTGGTTGATGGCTTCATCCAGCACCGCAGCCACTGCGGCATCAGGTGTACCCACGCGCGCCAAGTAATCGCCACGTGCCAGACCAGACTTGTCATACGCTTTCGTCAATTGCTGTTGCAGTTTGGGCAACAGGTCTTCCTGCGTGCGCGCCTGGCGGCGCGTGAACACCTCTACCAGCGACAAAAACACATGCTCTGCGGCGACCGGTTCCACTGGCTGGCCCTGCAGATCATGGCGCGGCAAACCTGACGCCACCGCTTGCAGGTAGCGCGTGGAACGGGTGTGCACGCCCAGCGCCAGCTTGAGCTCGTCGCGCTTGAAAGTGTCCGGGTGCGCGGCCATCAGCTCCTGAAAAACCCCGAGCTTGAGCGGCAAAAAATGCTGGCCAAAGAGTTTGGGATACAACTCAAACAGCTTTTCCAGCACCGGCTGTGCGCTGGCAAAGCGGCCTGCGCCCTTGGGCGCTTTGGCCTGATTGGCTGGATTGGCTGGGGGCGCTTCTTGCGGCGCAAGAACGGTGGATGCAGAGACGGTGTCGCTCATGGGTGTGCATTGACTTTTCAAGTAAAGCTGGCAATTGTCGGTCAAAGCGCCACTTCGCTGGCATACTTCGCCGCATGAAGCAGTTTCAGGCCCAAACCATGAACGCCGCTGCGACGTTGCCTGACGCGCCTGCGCTGGCGCAGCAGGTAGCCGCCGTACAAGCCGCCCCCGGGCACTACGATGAGTGGCACGGCCGGGTTGCGCAGGCAACGTCTGGGCAGTCTCAAAATGCTACATTTTCTGAAGCTGCCCAAGAAGATTTGACAAGTGCCTGGGCCGATTTTTTTAGTCCACTGCAACATGAATCCAAGGTACAGCTGGCGCAGCGCAGCGCCCAGCTGGCGCGCCAGGTGCGCGACAACGGCATCACCTACAACGTGTATGCAGACCAGGACGGCCCGCAGCGCCCCTGGTCGCTGGACTTGTTCCCGCTGATTCTGGACAGTGCCGACTGGCAACACATAGAAGCCGGTGTTTTGCAGCGCGCGCGCTTGCTTGAGCACATCATGGCCGATATCTATGGTGCGCAAACGCTGCTTTCCAAGGGCTTGCTGCCGCCCGCACTGGTACAAGGGCATCCCGGGTATTTACGCGCCATGTGCGGTGCGCAGCCCGTGGGAGGGCGCTTTTTGCACATTGCCGCGTTCGATCTGGCGCGTGGGCCAGACGGCAACTGGTGGCTGGTAGGGCAGCGCACGCAGGCACCCTCGGGGTTGGGTTATCTGCTGGAAAACCGGCTCGCTATTTCAGCTCAGTTTGAAGCGGCATTTGAATCCATGAAAGTGCAGCGCCTGGCCAGCACGTACCGCACACTGATGGACAGCCTGCGCGCGCTCAGCCCGATGGGGCGCGGCGCACACCTGGCGCTACTGACGCCCGGCCCCTACAACGAAACTTATTTTGAGCACGCCTATCTGGCGCGCTACCTGGGCCTGACGCTGGTGGAAGGCAGTGATTTGCTGGTACGCGATGAGCATCTGTACCTGAAAACGCTCAAGGGCCTGGTGCCAGTGCACGGTTTGCTCAAACGGGTGGACGACCCGTACATGGATCCGTTGGAGCTGCGCGCGGACTCCACCTTGGGCGTACCGGGCTTGTTGCAGGCCATCCGCACCGGCCATGTGCTGGTGGCCAACGCGCCCGGCTCGGCTTTTCTGGAGTCGCCCGCCCTGCTGGGGTTTTTACCCGCCCTGGCGCGCCATTTGTTTGACCAGGAACTGTGCCTGCCAGCGCTGCCCACCTGGTGGTGCGGCGAGCGCAGCGCCATGCTCGAGGCGCTAACCAAACTGCCGGAATGTGCCATCAAGCCCACTTACCCTGGCAGCGACAACCACAATACATTTGACGCGGTGCTGGGGGCGCGGCAAGACGCGCACACGCTGGACGAATGGGCTGGCCGCATGGTGCGCAACCCGCAAGACTACACCGTGCAAACATATATGCCCTACTCGCAACTGCCCGTGTGGCAAGAAGAGCGTGACGGCGCGGGGGATGGCACGTTGCAGGCTCGCTCAGTGGTGTTGCGCGTGTTTGCCGTCTCTGACGGTGCGCAAGGATGGCGTGTGTTGCCAGGCGGGCTGGCACGCGTGGCCAGCGGGCTGGAAGACGTGACGTCGATGCAGCGCGGCGGCAGCAGTGTGGATGTATGGGCCATCACGCAAACCGAGATCGATCGCACCACGCTGCTGCACCCGCACCTGACGCCCGAAAGCCTGATGCAACGCAAGCGCATGGTGACCAGTCGCGCCGCAGAAAACCTGTTTTGGCTCGGCCGCTACACCGAGCGCACGGAAAACGCCCTGCGCCTGGCACGCCTGACGCTGGGTTGTTTGCACGGGGACATGCACGACACCGCCGAACTGAAAACGTGGCTGGGCCAATTGGCTGTACTCAATACGTTGGTGTTGCCAAGCGTACCCACCCCCAACCAGGCACCGCATATCTTTGAGCGCGCCCTGATTGACAGCCTCACCGCCACCAACCAGGCCACCAGCGTGGGCTACTGCCTGCGCGCGCTCAAGCTGGCGGCATCCAGCGTGCGTGAGCGCCTGTCGCTGGAACATTGGCGCATCATCACACGCACCGAAGAATCGCTGTTTGCCCGCTTCGCGCAATACCACCAGCAAGGCGACTGCACGGCCCAGAACGCGCTGCACATCCTCAAGGACATCAGCGACCACATGGCCGCCATCACCGGTGCCCAAACCGACCGCATGACGCGCGACGACGGTTGGCGGCTGCTGAGCATTGGCCGGCACATTGAGCGACTGGCGTTTCTGTCCACCGCCTTGAACCGGGCCATTGACTGCCAAAGCCTGCAAACTGACGCTGGCTTCGACGCTGCCATCGAGTTGTTTGACAACGCCATCACTTTTCATGCCCAGTTCCAGCAAAGCCGCGACATGGCCGCGCTGATTGATTTGCTGGTGCTGGACCGCGACAACCCACGCTCCATCTACTGGGTGGCCAAGACGCTGCGTGGTCGGCTGGCCAAACTGGCGGGGAGTGAACCGAATCAACTCAGCGAACTGTCGCTGCAAGTGCCCAACCCTGACGTGTGGAATCTGGCGCAATTGTGCGAGCGGGCTTACGATCTGATTGATCCGCTACCCTGCGACGGTGACGCGCCCAGCAAGCAGGCACCCGGCTATTTGCTGCTGCGCTCGCTGTTGCACGACTGTACCAACGCTGCGTATGCGGTGTCAGAGGCGGTCAGCGCCACTTATTTCACCCACGCTGGCATCACCAACCGGAGCGTGCGGGCATCATGAAGCTGGCTGTCACGCACGAAACCACATACGACTACCCGTCGTCGGTTGAAGCGGCACAGCACCTGGTGTACCTGACACCGCGCCGCACCGACGCGCAGCAGTTGCTGGCGCACCGGCTTGATATTTACCCGCGCCCAGAGCAAATCCACAGCTCGGTAGATGTGTTTGGTAACACACGCAGTTTTTTTGCGCTGCACCTACCGCACCGGCAACTGCGCGTAGTGGGCATCAGTGAGGTTGTGACCAGCGCCAGCACGCTGCCTGAGAACCCAGTCATCTGGGAACAGGCGCGTGAGCATTTTCGCTACCAGGCAGGTGCCGCTTTTGACCCGGCCTGCGAATTTACCTTTGCCTCACCCATGGCGCCGGTGCACGCAGAATTTGCCGCTTACGCGCGCGCCAGCTTTGCGCCGGGTCACCGTCTGTTGTTGTGCGCGCTGGACCTGATGCATCGCATCTATGACGACTTTAGCTACGAAAGCGCCAGCACAGAAGTCAGTACCCCCGCACTTCAGGCACTGCACCAGCGTCAAGGTGTGTGCCAGGATTTTGCGCATATTTTTGTCGCCTGCTTGCGATCGATGGGCCTGGCGGCACGCTACGTGAGTGGCTACTTGCTGACGCAACCGGCCCCGGGAACGATCAAACTGCGCGGCAGCGACGCGTCCCACGCGTGGGGCGCGGTGTACTTACCCGTGCTGCCCGGCAACACCACGCAGCCCAATGCCACAGCGTGCTGGGTGGACATGGACCCCACCAATGACCGCGCAGGCTGGCAGTCGCCGGGCGCAGACTACGTGACCTTGGCTGTAGGGCGCGATTTTTCAGACGTGTCTCCGATGCGCGGCGTCATCCACGGCGGTGCCAGCCATACCCTGCGCGTTGGGGTGACGGTGGAGCCCGTGGCATGACGCCAGGAATATCTTGCTGATTGTTTCAAGCTCTTCGGGTAAGACCATGCGCAGACCTACCCGCCCCTGCAAGATGCGCTGTTGACACAAAGCTGGCAGGGCGACGTGGTTTCCGAGAACTTTTGTCCTGCTCAACTATGATTTGAAATTGATAGCTTATCAAGCTTATCTGATAGGGGCCAGACGCACTTTTATCCCGTAAAAGCAAGGCCACCCCGGGCCACGTACGCACGCACCTCGGCACGCGTTGGCGGCACACAGCCGCGCTGCATCACGCACAGGCTGGCACTGGCAATGGCGCTGCCTAGCAAGTCATGCGCCACCGGGGTGGCAACCGCCATGGCACCCCAGTCTGGCGGCAGATCATGCGCCAACATGGCCGTCACCAGTCCGGCCAGAAAGCAGTCACCCGCACCTACGGTGTCCAGCACAGTCAGGGGCTGGGTTTCGTGGGCCGCAAAGGTTTGACCAAACCGTGTCAGCAAGGCCGCCCCGTCGCCACCGCGCGTGAGCGCCAGCACACTGGCGCGGCTGGTTTTCAGCAACTGCCTGGCCTGGGCCATGGCATCGGCACCGGGCAGCGCTAGGCAAGCCAGGTCTTCATCGCTGGCCTTGATCACATCAGCGTATTGCAGGGCGGTGAGCACATGCCGGCGGTACAGGTCCAGGTTGGGCATGACTGAGGGCCGCAGGTTGGCATCAATCACCACCGTGCGCCCGGCCTGGCGTTGCGCCGCAAGCCAGGGCAAATAGGTTAGCGCGTCGTCCGGCGACAAGGCCAGCGCACCGGTGCAGACCAGCTGCAATCCCTCGGCCGTGCTGCAAGCCTGCGTCAGCTCGTCAGCGCTGGTGGCACGGTCGGCCACGCCCTCGCGGTAAAACGCGTAATCGGGGTGGCCGTGGCCATCCACATTTACCACCGCCAGCGATGTCACGGGGAGCACCGGCTCCGGCACGGCCAGGTGTACACCGTCTTGCACCATTTGCGCGGCCAGTTGCCTGCCCAGCCGGTCTTTCGACAGCGGGTTGAGGTAGAGCGTTTCAATACCCTGTCGCGCCAAGGCCCGCGTCAGGTTGTAAACCGCACCGCCCAGACAGGGCTCAAACCGACCATCCGGGCCAGCGATCAGGTCGATCAGGGCCTCACCAGCGGTGGCCACTTGTATCATGGTATTTTTTTGCATCATCTCAGGGTTTTCCATAACTAAAACAACTTGATTTATTAACTATTCTGCCACTATAGTTCAGCCACGCTGATCCGGCAAGCGGCATTTCCCGAAGAAGTGCGTCGTTGGACAGCGCTGCACCCAACCACCAACCCGCCGCAAGGCTTGAAACACACGAGGACACCGCATGAAACTCTCCACCACCCTGATTCTGAGCAGCCTGACCCTGGCCATTGGCAGCGCGTTTGCCGCCGATGCACCGGTGATCGGCCTGATCACCAAAACCGAAACCAACCCCTTCTTCGTCAAGATGAAGGAAGGCGCTCAACAAGAAGCCAAGAAAGCCGGAGCCAAGCTGATGACTGCCACCGGCAAAAAGGATGGCGACACCGCCAGCCAGATCACGGCACTGGAAAACATGGCCGCTGCCGGAGCCAAGACCATTCTGATCACCTCCACGGGCGATGCCATCATCCCGACCGTGAAAAAAGTGCAGGCCAAGGGCGTACAAGTGATTGCGCTGGACAGCCCGTTTGACGGCGCGGATGCCCTGTTTGCTACCGACAACTACAAAGCCGGGGTGCTGATTGGCCAATACGCCAAAGCCGCGTTGGGCAACAAACCCGCCAAGATCGCCATGCTCGACCTGTTTCCCGGCCACCCGGTGGGCGCACAACGCCACAACGGCTTCATGACCGGCTTTGGCCTGAAAGCCAACGATGCCAAATCCAACGAACTCTCCAGCACGGCCGAGACCGTGTGCGCTGGCGACACCGACGGCAACCAGGCCAAAGGCCAAACCGCGATGGAAAACTGCCTGCAAAAAAATCCCGATATCAATGTGGTCTACACCATCAATGAACCCGCCGCCGCGGGTGCTTTCAACGCTTTGAAGAAAGCCGGTAAAGACAAAGGCGTGATCATCGTGTCGGTGGACGGTGGCTGCCAGGGCATCCGTGACACGGCCGCAGGCAAGATTGCTGCCACCAGCCAACAATACCCGCTGAAGATGGCGTCCATGGGCGTTGCCGCTGGTGTGGAATACGCAAAAACCGGCAAGAAGGTTTCCGGCTACACCGACACCGGCGTGACCCTGATCGCCAACAAAGCCGTGGCGGGTGTGGACAGCAAGGACACCAAGACCGGTTTGAACCTGTGCTGGGGTAACAAGTAAACAAGCCCCAGCCCCTCGCCCAAGGGCTGGACTCCTGCACAGCCGCATGAACTTGCCACCGCAGAAGCCCAGCCCATGGGGTGAAAGCCCTCCTGTATTCATATTTCACCTGGAGTCTGTGATGTCAACGTCCAACAAACGCCCCATTCCTTGGGGGGCTCTTGGCCCCTGGATCGCACTGGCGGTCACCTGCCTGTTTTTTACCGTCCAGACCGAACGCTTTTTGAGTGGCACCAACCTGTCTTTGGTGCTGCAGCAAGTCATGGTGGTGGGTGTGCTGGCCATTGGCCAGTCCTTGATTATTCTGACCGCCGGCATTGACTTGTCGTGCGGCATGGTGATGGCCCTGAGCGGTGTGGTCATGACCAAATTTGCCATTGATTTCGGCATGAATCCCTATCTGGCCACAGCCTGCGGCCTGGGCGTGGCGGTGGGTTTTGGCCTGCTCAACGGCCTGCTGGTGACGCGCATGAAGTTGCCACCCTTCATTGTCACGTTGGGAACACTGAACATTGCGTTTGCCGTCACCCAAATCTATTCTGAATCGCAAACCATCACCGACCTGCCCGAGGCCATGACGACGCTGGGCAACACCTTTAACATTGGCAGCACCGAAGTCAGCCTGGGCACCGTCACCATGCTGCTGCTGTACCTGCTGGCCTGGTTTGTGTTGCGTGAGACCTCGCCGGGTCGCCACTTGTACGCCGTGGGCAACAACCCCGAAGCGGCGCGCCTGACGGGCATCAGCGTCGACCGGGTGTTAATCACGGTGTATGCGATGGCCGGTTTGTTTTATGGCATTGCAGCGATGCTTTCAGTCGCCAGAACGGGCGTGGGTGACCCCAATGCCGGGCAGACCGAAAACCTCGATGCGATCACCGCCGTGGTGCTGGGCGGCACCAGCCTGTTTGGTGGGCGCGGGCTGATTCTGGGCTCGCTGGTCGGGGCCGTGATTGTGGGCGTGTTCCGCAACGGACTGACCCTGATGGGCGTGGCCTCGGTGTATCAAACCCTCATTACCGGCATCCTGGTCATCCTGGCAGTAGCCGCCGACCAAATGTCGCGCAAAGGAGCAAGGTGATGAAACCAAATACTTCACAACCCTTGGTGATGCAGGCCAAAGGCATCGTCAAGCGCTATGGCCAGGTCACGGCGCTCGACGGCACCGACTTTGAGCTGCGCGCCGGCGAAATTCTGGCCGTGATTGGCGACAACGGCGCGGGCAAATCGTCGCTGATCAAAGCCTTGTCCGGGGCGACCGTCCCGGACGAGGGCGAACTGCTGCTGGATGGCAAACCGGTGCATTTCAAATCACCCATTGACGCGCGCAAGGCGGGCATCGAGACCGTCTATCAGGACTTGGCCGTAGCGCCAGCCATGAGCATTGCTGAAAACCTGTTTCTGGGCCGCGAACTGCTTAAGCCCGGTCTGATGGGCCAATGGCTCAAGTTGCTGGACAAGAAGGAAATGCTCAAGCAGGCTATTTCGCGCATGAACGACCTCAAGGTCGGCATCCGTTCCATGACGCAGGCGGTCGAGACCCTCTCGGGCGGCCAGCGCCAATGTGTGGCCGTGGCCCGTGCAGCGGCGTTTGCCCAGCACGTGGTCATCATGGACGAACCCACCGCCGCGCTGGGCGTGAAAGAGGGCAACATGGTGCTGGAGCTGATCCGGCGCGTGCGCGACAAAGGCCTGCCGGTGATTCTGATTAGCCACAACATGCCGCATGTGTTTGAGGTGGCCGACCGCATCCACATCCAGCGCTTGGGGCGGCGCGCGGCGGTGGTCAACCCCAAGACCATCAGCATGAGCGACACCGTGGCGGTGATGACCGGTGCCAAGACGGTCGACGAGCTGCCGCTGGAAGCGCTGGCCTGAACGCACCGCAAGGCCACCCATGCTCAAAGGAATCCCGCCCCTGCTCACGCCCGAGCTGCTGAAAATCATGATGGAAATGGGCCACGACGACGCGCTGGTGCTGTGTGATGCCAACTTCACCGTGCACAGCCTCGCCGCTGGCAAACCGGTGGTGCACCTGCCGGGCACGTCCATGGTGCAAGTGGTGGTGGCCATCACCGCCCTGCTCCCCTTGGCCAGCGACGTGCCGCACCCCGCGGCTTTTATGGCCGTGAGCGGCCAGCCCGACAGCTACCGCAGCGCCCTGCAGCGTGAAGTGATGGCTGCGTTGACCCCTGAAATGCAGCCTGGACAAAGCGCAGAGCGCGTAGAGCGCTATGCTTTTTATGATCTGGCACGCGCCGCCTACGCGTATGTACTGACCGGCGAGCTGCAGCCCTTTGGCAACTTCATCCTGCGCAAGGGCGTCATCGGCGAAAATCTGCGCCCATGACCCCACGCCAGACCACCGCCAACGCAGCCGCACCAACGCTGCTGCGCCCGCGCGGCTCCAACCACGTGGGTATGCGCCAGTTCAACGAACGCGTGGTGCTGCAAGCCATTCGCCTGAACGGCAGCCTGCCCAAGGCCGACCTGGCACGCCTGACGGGCCTGACGGCGCAAACCATTGGCCTGATCACCACCCGGCTGGAAGACGATCAGCTGATCATCAAGCAAGAGCGCGTGCGCGGGCGCATTGGGCAACCCTCGGTGCCGCTGGCGTTGAACCCGGACGGGGCCTTTGCCATCGGCATCAAGATCGGGCGGCGCAATACCGACTGGCTGCTGGTCGATTTCACCGGCCAGGTACGCCAGCGGCACACCCTGGACTATGCTTTTCCGGACAGCGTCACGCTGCTGCCGACCATCGCCGAGCGACTGCAAGCCATGCATGCATCGCTGGGGCCGCTGAAAGACCGGCTGGTGGGCGTGGGTGTGGCGGCACCTTTTCAAATGGGGGGCTGGCACCGGCTGCTGGGCTTGTCGCAGGCCACATCCGACGCCTGGAACCAGATTGATCTGCGCGCCCAGGTGCAGGCGCAGACCGACGTGCCGGTCAGCTTTGCCAAAGACACCTCGGCCGCCTGCGTGGCCGAGCTGGTACAGGGGCGCGGGCGCGACCTGAAAAATTTTCTGTACCTGTTTGTCGATACTTTTGTCGGCGGTGGTCTGGTCATCAATTCGCGATTGCACGGGGGTGTGCACGGCAATGCCGGGGCCGTTGCGTCACTGCCGCTGAACCTGGCACCCGATGCGCAGGGCAGCGCGACGCTGCCCGACCAGTTAATCAGCCACGCCTCACTGTGGGAATTGGAGCGCCGCTTTGAAGCACTGGGCCTGGATGCCCACGCCGCCTACGACGAACGTGCCCTGCAGCCCCCGTTTGCGGTTGAAACCACCGCTTGGGTGACACGCGCCGCACAGGCGCTGGCGCAAACCGTGGTCAGCGGCACAGCTTTTCTGGACATTGACGCGGTGGTCATCGACGGTTCGTTCTGCCGCGCCTTGCAGGGCCAGGTGATTGCCTCCACGCAGGTGGCACTGGCACAGTACAACTGGGAAGGCCTGTGGCCGGCCCGTCTGACCGCTGGCCTGGTTGGCCCCGACGCGCGCGCCCTGGGCGGCGCGCTGATGCCGCTGCACGCCAACTTTGCGCCGGATCAGGATGTGTTTTTAAAGACGGCGTAACCCGTGCTGCCCACCTTCGCTCAAACGCGCTAGACTTCCTTACCACACCGTAAGGAATTTCATGCTGGCTACCTTAACCACCAAGTCGCAGATCACCCTGCCCAAGACTCGTCACCAACGACGACCCGGTGCTGGCCCAGCAGGTACAAGAAGCGCTGGACGCAGAACTGGACGCTGGCCGCGAATGCCTGGTGGGCCAAATCGTGCTGTGTGAGCTGGTCTGGGTGTTAAACCGGTTATATAACTACACCACAGCACAGTGCCAGCACACCGTGGCCAGCTTGCTGGGCTTTGCCGGGCTGCGCTTTGAAGCTCTGCCCACCGTGATGGCCGCATTCAAGGCTTTGCAACACCACGGCGGCGATTGGACCGACCACTAGATCGGTGCACAAATGCAATCCTTGGGCTGTGATGCCGTTCTGACGCTGGACCACCGTGCCAGCCGGGCGCCAACCCACCAGCTGCTTTCAGTGGCCCCGTAACCGCGCTCGCACAGCTTCACCCTTGCCAACCCATCGGATTGTTTGGGTTGAACGCTCGCGTGGCAACCACTTGACTTGTTCCTGCCTACAATGCCAATGTTCCTACACCAAAGGAGAACATCATGCAGACCATCAACGTTCGGCAACTCAAATCCAATCCATCGACCGCTTTGCGTGATGCGCGCTCCGAACTGGTGGTGGTGATGAACCGCGACAAACCCGATGCCGTCATGATCGGGCTCAATCAACTCCAGGGGCTGACCGATATGACGCATGTGCGCCAGGCCATGGCTGTGAGCCTGTTCCAAGACCGTTTGATGAGCGTCACCGCCGCTGCCAAACTGGCTGGTGAGTCCACGGCAGATATGCTCAGTCGCTTGGCGAAGTTGGGCATTGCCGTGGCCGACTACGACGGCGCAACGCTGGCCGCTGAGGTGGACACTGCCGCACAGTGGCTCACGCCCGCAGCCACGCACTGACATGGCGCGCATCGTCATCGCCGATGCGGGACCCTTGATTGCGCTGGCACGCATTAACCAGATTGATTTGCTCAACGATCTTTTCGGCCCTGTGAAGGTGACATCGGTCGTCGCTGATGAAGTTCTTCGTGGCGGCGATTTTCCGGATGCTTCCTTGCTGTCACAGGCTTTCAGCCAAACCATGCTATGGCGTGTCACCCGTCAAAGTCAGGACAATCTCAGCCAAGCCAAGAGCTTGATGAACCTGTACCAAATTGATGAAGGTGAAGCCAGTTCGATGGTGTTGGCGCAGCAGGCACAGACTGAAGGCGACCAGGCCTTGCTGATCATGGATGATTGGCGTGGACGCAGCGCGGCACAACACGCCGGTTTGCCCGTGGTTGGCACCGTTGGCGTGTTGCTACTGGCCAAACAACAAGGGCAGGTCAAACACATCAAACCACTGCTTCTGGATTTGCACCAACACGGCTACTTTTTGAGCCAGCGCCTGATTGACAGTGCGCTTGAGCAAGCGGGAGAGTGAACATGGCAGCGTCTAACGCAAGCGCCCGAATGGCCACAATTGGAGCGCTGGCCACTGCAACGTCAGGACCAACTGAACATCGCGGCGACCAAAAGGCTCAACCGCAACGTCGGCACGCTGGCTTTTTTGCTCGGTTTGTTCTGGCTGAATTGATCCCGTGCCGCTGTGGCGGCGGCTTGACGGCTCCCTGTTGACAGAAAAATTGATCAACGCTATGCGTTCGCCTTGCCTCTGCTCTTCCAGGCTCCAAACAGCACCACCATCCCCGGCACCAAAATCATCGCCCAGATGATTTTGTCAAGGTGCAGTTTGACCCACGGGATGTTGCCAAAGAAGTAGCCCACGGTGACGATGCCGCCGACCCACAGCGTGCCGCCCAGCACGTCGTACATGCTGAATTTGCGCCGCGTCATCTGCGCCACACCCGCCACAAACGGCGCAAAGGTGCGCAAAAACGGCATGAAGCGCGCCGCCACGATGGTGATGCCGCCGTATTTTTCATAAAAACCGTGCGCCTGGTCAAAAGCTTTTTTGTTGAACCAGCGCGAGTCTTCCCACTGAAAAACCTTGGGGCCAAAGTAGCGCCCGATGGTGTAGTTGCTCTGGTTGCCCAAAATGGCCGCCGCCAAAAGCAAACTCACCGACAGCGGGTAACTCATCAGCCCCACACCGCACATGGCCCCGACGACAAACAGCAGCGAGTCGCCGGGCAAAAACGGCATTACCACCACGCCGGTTTCGACAAAAATAATCAAAAACAGCAGCGCATACACCCAGGTGCCGTAGTTCTGCACGAACAGCTCCAGGTGCTTGTCCACGTGCAGGATGAAATCCAGAAGTGTCATGAGAATGTCCATGGAGCGGCATTATCCATGGCAGGTTATCTGCTGGCGGGGGTGGCGGGGCTGATTTGAGATAGCCCCATCCACGGTCAAGTGGGCTGCAGGGCTGCGTGCATCAAACCACGCTAAACTAGTCAGAGTACTAGTCATTGAAGGAGCCACGATGAACACTTGGCCGGTTCAGGATGCCAAAGCCCGGTTCAGCGAGTTTTTGCAAGCGTGCCTGGCTAGCGGGCCGCAGCTGGTCACCAAGCGTGGGCAAGAAGCCGCTGTGCTGGTGCCTGTCGGTCAATGGCGGCAGTTGCAAGCCAACAGCCGACCATCGCTCAAACAGGTGTTACTGGACGCGGCAGCGCGAGCTGACTTGCCCATTCCACCACGCGGCACCTCCCCGCGCCGTGCCGCACCGAAGTTGTGATGTTTTTGCTGGACACCAACGTGGTTTCCGAGCTGCGCAAGACCAGGCCACACGGCGCGGTGCTGGCCTGGCTGACCGCCACGCCCGAGTCTGACCTGTTCATCTCGGCCGTAACTTTGGGTGAAATTCAGCGCGGCATTGAACTCACCCGCGACCAAAACCCAGCCAAGGCGCTTGAACTGTCCCATTGGGCTGACCTCAAGGCACATGCTTTGTGGTCAGTATGCTGCACCAGCCAAGGCGCTTGAACTGTCCCATTGGGCTGACCAGCTCGCCACCACGACCAACCTGCTGCCCATGGACGCCGCCGCTTTTCGCGCCTGCGCGCGCCTGATGCACCACCAGTCAGGCGCATTGTTTGAAGATGCCATGATTGCCGCCACCGCCCAAGTGCATCAACTCACCGTGGTGACGCGCAACACGCGCGACTTTGCCGGGTTTGGCGTGCCGTTGTTTAACCCTTTCAGCCAACCTGTTTAAATTGCTTTCTGTGAACATTTCCCCGCCAAATCCCCCTCCCCGCCGACCGATCCGCGAACTGCCCGACGCGCTGATCAGCCAGATCGCCGCTGGCGAGGTAGTGGAGCGCCCGGCCTCGGTGGTGCGTGAGCTGCTGGACAACGCACTCGATGCCGGGGCCACGCAGGTCACCGTGCGGCTGCTGGCCGGTGGTGTGCGCCTGATCAGTGTGGAAGACAACGGCTGCGGCATCTTGCCCGACGAGTTACCCATCGCCCTCAAACGCCACGCCACGAGCAAGATTGGCAGCCTCTCTGACCTGGAGTCGGTGGCCACCATGGGCTTTCGGGGGGAGGCCCTGGCTGCTATCAACTCCATTGCTGACTGTGCATTGCTGTCAAGGGCTGAAGGCAAAAATCATGCTTACCTTTTGGAGGGGCAAACGGGCGAATTGAAACCGGTGGCGCGCAGCACAGGCACCACGGTCGAGGTCAAAGAGCTGTTTTTTGCCACCCCCGCGCGGCGCAAGTTCCTCAAGACCGATGCCACCGAACAGGCACACTGTGTGGAGGCCGTTCGCCGCCACGCGCTGGCCCGGCCCGACGTAGGCTTTGCCATCTGGGCCGACGGCAAGCTCATTGAGCAATGGCGCCGCTGCGGCGATGCAGGCAGCCTGCCCGCGCTGGAGCAGCGCCTGGCCGACGTGCTGGGCAGCGACTTTGTCGAGCGCGCGGTGTGGGTTGACTTCAGCAACCAAAGCGCCGCATTGACGGGCAGCTTGCAGCCTGCCATCAAGGTCTGGGGCCGCGCTGGCATTCCAGATGCCGCACGCTCCAGAGCTGACCAGCAGTTTTGCTATGTGAACGGCCGTTTTGTGCGCGACAAGGTCATCACCCACGCCGCCCGCAGCGCCTACGAAGACGTGTTGCACGGCCAGCGCCAGCCGGTGTACGTGCTCTATGTTGAGATCGACCCCACGCGCGTGGACGTGAACGTGCACCCAACCAAGATCGAGGTGCGGTTCAGGGACAGCCGTGAGGTGCATCAGGCGGTGCGCCATGCGGTCGAATCCGCGCTGGCCACACCGCGCGCCGGAACGGCTGCGGCTGTGCCGTTGCTGACGGGATGGCCGCACCCAGCCCCACTGGGCGCAGGCAACCCCAATGCTGCAAGCGCCCATGGTGACCCGTTTAGCCGGGCAGACGCGAGCGCAGGCAGCGCTACAGCTTCTGATTTTTATAAGCAAAATAAGCCTCTAGCGCCTGTGCAGTATGCACAAGCAGCTATGCACTTTGAAGCACCTCCGGGCCATCGCGTGAGCGACCTGGGTGCGCTGTGGGGGCCATCCAGCGCACCGCACCCTGCCCGAGTGGCCGAAGATACCGCACCGCTTACACCCGACGAGTCGGACAAGATGAACCCGGTTTTTCTCCCTCCCCCACAGGGGGAAGGAGCCATCCATCCACAGCACCTGGATTCTTCAAACGCTTTCACCACCCCCCCAAACGACTGGCCGCTCGGCCGCGCCCTGGCGCAGCTGATGGGGGTGTACATCCTGGCCGAAAACGCGCAGGGGTTGGTGATTGTCGATATGCACGCCGCGCACGAACGCATCGTTTATGAACGCCTGAAAGCGCAGTGGGACGCGGTGCAAACCAGCGCCGCGTCCGCGCAGGCCGCCCTGTCCAGCCAGCCGCTGCTGATTCCCGCCACCTTTGCCGCCACACCGCTGGAAGTGGCCACCGCCGAGGCCAGCGCAGACACCTTGCACGCGCTGGGGCTGGACATCACGCCGTTTTCTGACAAAACGCTGGCGGTGCGCGCCGTGCCGACCACGCTGGCACAAGGCGACGCAGTGGAGCTGGCGCGCAGCGTGCTGGCCGAGCTGGCACAACACGATGCCAGCACGGTGCTGGCGCGCGCCCACAATGAGCTGCTGAGCAGCATGGCCTGCCACGGCGCGGTGCGTGCCAACCGCCGCCTCACCCTGGAAGAAATGAACGCGCTATTGCGCCAGATGGAAGCCACCGAACGCAGCGACCAGTGCAACCATGGCCGCCCCACCTGGCGCCAACTCAGCCTGCGTGAGCTGGATGCGCTGTTTCTACGCGGGCGCTGACGGCAGAGCTCAGACGCAGTAGCGCTCGATCAAGGCGCAGACGCGCTGCACAGCGTGCACGGCGGCGTCATGGTCTTGTGAAAAATTCAACCGAAAACTATCGCAGGTATGCGGCCCGAACTCGGCACCGGGTGTGACCGTTACCGCCGCCTGATGACGCAGCAGCGCCACAAAAGTCTGCGGTGCCACGGCCATCTCAGGCAGCTGCACAAACAGGTAGCTGCCCGCCTGGGGAGTGCGCACCTGCACACCGGCCACGGCGCGCAGCTCGGCCAGCAAGGCATCGCGGATGCGTTGGTGCGCTTCGATGCGCTCCTGCAACCAGCCCGCAGGTTCGGCAAACCAGGTCTGTAGCACAGCCTGACAGTAGCCCGGCGCGCGCAGCGACACAATCGCCTGTAGCTTTTCCATGCGGTCGATCAACGCCGCCGTGCCAAACGCCACACCCAGCCGGTAGCCGCTCAGCGACTCGGTCTTGGACGGCCCCATCACCGTGACCAGGTTGTCCGGTGCGTTCAGATCAGCGCGCAGATGTGTGTAGGTTTGCCCCGCATAAAGCAAACGTGAATAAAGTTGGTCCACGATCACCGTCGCACCGTACTCGCGCGCCAGCCGTGCAATGGTGGCGATTTCGGTGCTGGAATACACCGCACCGGTGGGGTTGTTCGGGTTGGAAAACACGAACAGGCGCGCACCGCCTTTGAACGCGTCTTCCAGTTGCGACAAGTCCAGCCCGGCGTGCGCGTCGTTACCCAGGTAATTCAATCGCACCGGCACCACTTGCGCGTCCAGAAACTGCACCAGCTTTCGGTTGGCAAAGTAGTCCGGCTGCACGATGGCCACCATGTCACCGGCCCCGGCACACGCGGCCATGGCCAGAAACAGCGCGCCCTGCGAGCCGGGCGTGAGGATCAGCCCCTGCTGCGCCGACACGCCAGCCCCGGTAAACGCGGCCAGCCGCGCGGCCAGCATCTCGCGCAGACTCTTTTTGCCACGGTATTCGGTATAGGCCTGCTGCCCACCCGCCTGCACCCCGACAGTGAACGCGTCAAAAGCACCCGGCGTGGGTGTGAACGCATCGACATCACCGTGTGAAAAGTCAACCGGTTGGCCCGCCAAGGGTTCGCCGCGTAACACGTTGGTCAGGTCAGCCGTTTTTTGGCGACCTTCCTGTCCGGGTGCGTTGTCGGTGCCAAGCTGGGTAAATTTGGTTTCGAGTGGGTTCATGGTGTCCTCGGGATGATGCGTTGACGATGCTAGCACCGCCTAGAATCCAGCGCCTCTTACCCCCACCCCGACACCCAGCATCTGCTGCCCTTGCCTTGACTACCCCCCTGCACCACCTGTTTCGCTACCCTGCCGCGCGCACCCGGCTAGGCGCAGAGGCGCGCGGCCTGTGGCACCTGGCGTGGCCGATTCTGGTGGGCCAGATGGCTTACGTCGGCATGGCCGTAGTGGACGTGGCCATGGCCGGGCACGCGTCGGCGCAAGACCTGGCTGGCGTGTCGCTGGGGGTGTCGATCTGGAACATGCTGATGCTGACCATCATGGGCGTGGTGATGGCCATCAACCCCATCGTGGCGCACCACGTCGGCGCGCGGGAGCTCAACCAGGTGCCGCCAGTGGTACGCCAGGCGCTGTGGAAGGCGCTGGGCGTGGGGCTGATCGGCTGCCTGCTGGCCAACGCGTCGGTGCTGCTGTTCGACCGGATGGCGCTGGAACCGTACGTGCACGACCTGGTGGTGCAATTTGTGCAGGTCACCAGCGTGGCGCTGCCGCTGTTTGCCTGTTACCGCGTGCTGTACGGTTACAGCACAAGCCTGAACCAGACCAAACCGCTGATGGTGATTGCCCTCATCTCGCTGGGCATCAACATTGTCGTCAACGGCTTGCTGGTGTTTGGTACGCTGGGTTTTCCACGCCTGGGCGGGCTGGGCTGCGCTTGGGCCACACTTGCCACCGTCAGCTTCAACCTGTGCGCGCTGGTGTGGTGGATGCACCGTGCACCCGCCTACCGCAGCACCTGGCCGCTGGGCCAGTGGGATGCACCACACTGGCCGCAGATCAAAGGCCTGCTCAAGCTCGGCCTGCCCATTGGCATCACCTACTTTGCCGAAACCAGTGCCTTCAGTCTGATTGCGCTGTTGATCGCCCAGTTTGGCAGCACGCAAATGGCGGCGCACCAGATTGCGCTGAATTTTTCGTCGTTGATCTTCATGGTGCCGCTCAGTCTGGGCTTGGCGCTGCTCACGCGTGTGGGGCATTCGCTGGGAGCCGGTGCACCCGTGCAGGCGCGTTACCAGGCCTGGGTGGGGGTGGGCATCGGGCTGGCGTTTGCCACCCTGTCGGCCACGCTGATCGCGCTGCTGGCCACACCGATTGCGCGCGCCTACACCAGCGACGCGGCGGTGATTGCCCTGACCGCCAAGCTGTTGTTGCTGGCCGCGCTATTTCAGTTGCCCGACGCCACGCAGGTGATCTCCAGTTGCGCGATTCGTGGCTACAAGGTGACGCGCGCGCCGATGGTGGTGCACATGACAGCGTTCTGGATGTTTGGACTGCCCCTGGGCTACGTGCTGGGCATCGCGCCCGCGTGGTTGCCGTGGGCGCCCGCGCAGCCGATGGCGGCGCAGGGTTTCTGGATTTCGCTGATCGTGGGGCTGAGCATTGCCGCTGTGGGCTTGACCGGATTGTTGCGGTATGTGGCACGGTCGCACGTGCCAAAGTAAAGATACGCAAACGGCAGTGCCCTATTCACAAGTTATCTTGTCGAACCCGCACGGCAACTGGTTTTGGCGGCCTCCTCATACGGGGGTACCCGAAATCGTCGGCCGCCAAAACCAGCCACCGCGCTGGACAGCGACGCAAAAGTGACTTGATGCAATAGCGGCTAGCCGGATGGGCACCACAGGTGAGCGCCGATTTCGGGTACCCCCGTATGAGGCACTCGCCTGTGGGGCCCGTCCGGCGGGTTGTGCGACAACGCTTGTCAAGCCCTGCACAACACAACACCCACCCAAAAACTACCCCTTGAGCCGGTCGTCCATCTCGGCTACCGCCGCAGCCACCGAGTTGCCCGACTGCTCCACCGCCAGCGCCAGGTTTTTTTCCAGTTGTTCCACGCGCGCCACCACAGCAGTCTGCACCGCTTTGTCAGACTCGGCCAGCTTGGTCAGTTCGGCCTCCAGGTAATGCCGCAACTCGGTAAAACGCGACGCCTCGGCTTCATCAGCCAGCTTGCGGTTGGTTTGCAGCTCTTTGGCGTTGGCGCGCGCGTCAAACATCACCGTCGTTTGCAGATACAACACGTAAATCAAAAAGAATGCCACCAGAAAAATCACAATCCCCAGCATCACCAGACCCAGCGGTGCCTGCACGTCTGCCACGCCCAGGTTCAGCGCTGTCGGCGTCAAAATGGTGGTCCAATTCAGCGTGGTGAACCCCCCCACGGCCACCAGTACCAACAGTAACAACATGCTTCTCAATTTCATTGTCCGATCCTTTCGTCTGAAGTTGACAACAAGCCAGTGTAACGACCGCACCCGAGCACACCCAAACAATCAGTATCCTCGACCTCTACCGTTGTCCCAACACAGCCAACTGGTGCGAAAATTCATTCATCGCAACCAAGGAAAAAACCATGGCCACCCGTACCACCCCAACTAGCGCCACAGCGAAACCCGCCGCCAAGGCAGCCGCCAAGCGCAGCGCTCCCAAAACTGCAGCAACCGCTACTCTGGCCCCAACCAAAGCCACGCCCACGGCAGCACCCGGAAAACCAAAGGTGGTCACTGCCAAACCGGTAGCGGCCAAGAAAGCCGTCAGCGAACCTAAAGACGCCAGCACCACGGTCATGAAGGCGTCCACCGCGCCGCGTCCAGCAATGACTTCAGAACAACGCAAGCACTATGTAGCAGTGGCCGCTTTTTACATTGCCGAGCGTCGTGGCTTTACGCTGGGCAACCCGCAAGAAGACTGGCTACAGGCCGAAGCCGAAATTGACCGCCTGATTGCCAGCGGCCACTTCGCCGTCTAACGACTAAAGACTAACAACTAAAAACTGACCACCTCGCGCAGCCAGGGCGGCAGGTCGATCGCCTTTTGTTTGGGAAAGTCCACCCAGATGGCGGTGGCACCGCCGGCGGCGTAGATCATGCCGGGCTCGTCCACCAGCTCCAGCGTGGTCCAGGTCTCGAACGTGGTGCGCGCGGCGTCGCTGGTGTACAGGCGGGCCAGCACGTCACCCGGGTATTCCAGTTGCTTGTAAAAGTTGCAGAACGCGTTGGCAATCAGCGGGCCCTCACCCAGCGGGTTGGGCATGGCGTTGGCCGCGCGCATCCAGTCGAGCCGGATCGTCTCCATGTAGCGAAAATAGCTGGTGTTGTTGACGTGGCCCATGGCGTCCATGTCGCCCCAGCGGATCGGGATCACCAGCTCAAACACCTGCTTTTTGCGCTCGGGAATCAATAGCTTCATATGCGTCTCCTGTGACTTGTCTTGACCTGGTCTGCGGCCGCCGTCCAGTGCCAGTGGTCGGCCACAAAAACTTCCATCACCAGCAACACCGCCTGTCGGCGCACAAACGCCGAGCGGCGTGCAGACAGCGCCCGTGCGGTCAGGGTCTGGCCAGTGGCACGCTGCCAGCTTGCCGCCACATGGCGTTTCAAGGTACTGCCTGGCCCCAGCTTGGCAAACGCCAGCGGCGCGCGCGTGATGCCACCGCGCTTGAACAGCACATCGGCCAGCGGACGCGTGCCCAAACCACGCACCGAGCGCCATGCGGCCAATGAATCGGTATGCGCCGTCACGCTGCGCGCAAACACGCGCGGCACACCATCGACACGCAACACCACCTCACGCACATAGCCCTTGCGTTGGCGGCCCTGACCCAGCACTCGCGCCTCATCCGCGCTCAGCGCCTGGTGTCCCTGCGCCAGCACCTGCACCGAAAACTGTGTGCCCGTGGCGGCCAGGCGCGCGCTGAGCGACCCCGGCGCCTGCAACCAGCGGTGCAGCCCGCCACGACCGAAATTGCGACGCACCCACTGAATCATCGGTGCGCCCTGACCGAAGCCACGATGCCCGCGGTAAACAAGGCTGCTGCCAGCCACTGCGCGGGCAGCGGCCACTGGCCGTCCCAGACAAAGGCATAGAACAACGAAAACAGCGTTTCGCTCACGATCAGTTGCCCGCACAAACTCGGGCTCAGGTGGCGGCTGGCGGTGTTCCACAGCACGCTGGCGGCCCATCCGGCACCCAGTCCAGTTACTACGCAAACCGTAGCTATCAACGCTTTATTATCAAGCGCTAGAAGCTGATTTGGCTCTGAACCCGCAAGCAGCCACAAGAGCAGCGCACCACATCCGGTGGCCACGCCCAGCCAGTTGGCCCAAGCCAGCGCGCTAACTTTGGGGTGGCGCTTGAGCCAGGCGGCGTTGAGCAAGGCAAACGCGGTCCAGCTCACCATGGCTCCCAACGCCAACAACACACCCCACCAAAAACTCTGACCGGCCTGTGGCAGCGCTGCGGCTTGGGTCAGCGCCACCTGCATCATCAGCACCAATCCGGCTCCCGTCAGCACCAAGCACGGCCAGAGCGCAGACCACTTCAGCCCCGCAGGTTTGCCCAACAGCATGACCCAGATTGGAATCGTGCCAATGATCAGTGTGGGCACCTCCACGCCACAGGCCAACACCGACAGCGCCAGCAGCAGGTAATAGCCGGTAGCACCCAGCGTGCTGAAAGCCACGGCGGTCGCCGCCTGGCGCGGCGTGGGCCAGGTGCGGCTGCGGCGCTGCAGCAGCATCACCAGCGTGGCAATCAGACCAAAGCTGACAAAGCGCGCGGCGGTCACATCCACCGCAGTGAGCCCCACCGTCATGCGCGGCACCACAAACACCATGCCCCACAAGGCACCCGCACCCAGACCTGCGGCAATACCGATCCAGGACAAGGGTGCGCGGCCTGCGCCTGCGTCAAACGCCAAAACCGTCATCGGCCGAGATCACCGCACCGTTGATGAAATGGCTTTGATCCGAGCACAGCATCACCATCAGCGCGTCCAGGTCTTGCGGCTGCCCGACGCGCTTGCGTGGCAGCATTTGCACCAGCTTCTGACCGGCCTCGGTCTGCCAGTGGTTGTGGTTGAGCTCGGTGTCGATATAACCCGGACAGATGGCGTTGACGTTGATGCCAAAGCGGCCCCACTCCTGCGCCATGGCGCGCGTCATCTGGATCACCGCCGCCTTGCTCATGCAGTAGATGCCGATCTTGGGCAACACGCGCAAGCCCGCCATCGACGCCACGTTGATGATGCGCCCGCCAGTGAAAGCACCGGGTGCTGACCCTTGCGCGCGCGCCAGCATGCGTTTGCCGACCTCCTGTGCCACAAAGAATGCACCCTTGACGTTGGTGTCAAAGACAAAGTCGTAGTCGCGCTCGCTCACGTCCTGAATGCGCTGCGTGGTGCTCACGCCCGAGTTGTTGACCAGAATGTCAATCGAACCGACCTCTGTTTCGGCGTGCGCTACCGCCGCCTTGATGGAAGCCTGGTCCGTCACATCCAGTTCAATCACGTGCGCGTCGCCGCCCTCAGCGTCGATCTGCGCGCGCAGTTCCTTGAGACGCTCCACGCGTCGGCTGGCCAATACCACCGCCGCACCGGCGGCAGACAAAGTGCGTGAAAACTGCGCACCCAAGCCACCCGAGGCCCCGGTGATCAAAGCCACCCGGCCCGACAAATCAATGTTGTATGACATGAACCCACTCCAAATAAATAGTACGACCGTTCCGTTATGCTTGTGCGCAAAACTAGAATCGGGTTTTATCTCTGACAATCAACGTGCCAACAGGCACCCTGACCGTGCACCGATCTTAATCAGTTGAAGGAACGTCCCGGCCTGCGCCCAGCGGCTTTTTTCCAGCTCTTCTGTATTTAGCAAAGCGAGAATCATCATGACCCCTCAAGACATCCTGACCCAATTCGGCCCGCGTGAATCGATGGAATACGACGTGGTCGTGGTCGGCGCCGGCCCGGCTGGCCTGGCCACGGCCATCCGCATGAAGCAATTGGCGGCTGAAAAAGGGCAAGACGTATCGGTGGTGGTGCTGGAAAAAGGCTCCGAGCCCGGCGCCCACATCCTGTCAGGTGCGGTGCTCGACCCGCAGTCGCTCACTGAACTGTTCCCCGACTGGAAAGCGCTCGGCGCCCCGTTGGACCAACCGGTGACCGACGAAGCCATGCTGTTTTTGTCAGAAAAGACCGGCTACCGCACGCCCAACTTTCTGCTGCCCGCGTGCAGCCAGAACCACGGCAACTACATCATCAGCCTGGGTGCGCTCACGCGCTGGCTGGCCACCCAAGCCGAAGGGCTGGGCGTGGAAATCTTCCCCGGCTTTGCCGCCGCCGAGGTGCTGTACGACGACACCGGTGCCGTCAAAGGGGTGGCCACCGGCAATATGGGCGTCGAGAAAAACGGTGAGCCTGGCGCCAACTTCCAGATCGGCATGGAGCTGCTGGGCAAGTACACCGTGTTTGCCGAAGGCGCACGCGGCCATCTGGGCAAACAGGTGATTGAAAAATTCAAGCTCGACGACGGCTGCGACCCGCAAAGCTACGGCATCGGCATCAAGGAACTGTGGGAGGTGGACCCCGCCCGCCACGAACCCGGCCTGGTGGTGCACACCGCCGGCTGGCCGCTGGACAACAGCACTTATGGCGGCTCTTTCATGTACCACATGGCGGGCAACAAGATTGCCATGGGTTTCATTACCGGGCTGAACTACCAGAACCCGTATTTGAGCCCGTTTGAAGAATTCCAGCGCTGGAAGACGCACCCCAACATCCGCTGGTACCTGACCAACGATGCCGGGGAAGTCACCGCAAAAAGAATAGCGTATGGCGCCCGTGCCATCGCGGCAGGGGGCCTGTTATCCTTGCCCAAAACAGTGTTCCCCGGCGGCGCGCTGGTGGGCTGCGATGCGGGGTTCTTGAATGTCAGCCGCATCAAGGGCAGCCACAGCGCCATTAAGAGCGGCATGCTGTGCGCCGAGGCCGCGTTTGAAGCGCTCACGGCTGGACGGGCGCATGATGAGTTGGGCACTTATCCGGAAAAGTTCGAGCAAAGCTGGCTGTACGCTGAACTGAACAAATCTCGCAACTTCAAGAGCTGGTTCAAGTACGGGCTGCGCGTGGCGACCCTGATGAACGGTTTTGAGCAGTTTGGCCTGAAGGCGGCCATGCCCTGGACGGTGCACCGCGACAAGCCGGATCATGCGTACCTTAAACCAGCCGCAGAGTGCCAACCGATTGAGTACCCCAAGCCCGACGGCAAACTCACCTTTGATCGATTGAGCAGCGTGTTCATCAGCAGCGCCAACCACGAAGAAAATCAACCGTCGCACCTGACGCTGAAAGACGCCAGCGTGCCGGTCAACATCAATCTGGCCAAATACGCCGGTCCCGAGGCGCGCTATTGCCCGGCCGGGGTGTATGAGTTTGTCAAGGACGAGGCGGGTGCCGACAAATTGCAGATCAACGCCGCCAACTGCGTGCATTGCAAAACCTGCGACATCAAGGACCCGACACAGAACATTGTGTGGGTCACGCCCGAAGGCGGCGGTGGGCCAAATTACGCAGAGATGTAAGCCAGCGCCACTTTACCGCACCGCGCGACGCCGCTCGGGTCGTGCGGCGCGGCCTTGCGGAATCACCTGATCAAGCGCGTTCAGCGCTTGCTGCACGGCAGCCCCGTCGCCCGCTTGCTGCGCTGCAACCAGTTGTGTGAGCCGGTTGCGTACTGCAGTCAACCGCTCGCGGTCCATTCGGCGCTGCTGCTCGGTCAGGTCGAGCAACTGGTGGCGGCGCTGCAAGGTTGAATCAACGCTGAAGTCAAGCGCGGCCGTTTTCGCCATCATTTGTCTGAAGGCTCTCAGAATCGACTGCACATAGCGGCGCCACAGCCAGTCACCCAGCAACAGCGCCACCGCGTTGACCAGCACAAAAATGCCCAGCAACCGCGCCGATTCATGCAGCAGTTGCGTGGCAATCGGTTGCGTGTCGGCCATGTGGATGCGGTACAGGTTGTCTTCCACCACCGCGCTCAGGCGCGCATACATCAGCCAGGCCAGGCCAGCAGCCAGCGCCACCTCCAGCACCACCAGGCCCACAAGCAACCATTTCTGGATCGATTCATCCACGTAATGAATGCGGCGCTGGTATCGGGGGGCAATTTTTTGTTCCACGGCAAGCCTTTATGGGTTCAGAGTGAATGACATTGCAGGCACAACTTGGAGCCACTGTTGGTCACCACCAGTTGCCCATGCTGCTTTTTGTAGGGTTCGTGGCAAGACACACAACTGAGCTTGCCAGCGGGCAACCAGATCTCTTTGGGCAGCGACGACCGGGCTTTGAAGGATCCCCCCATGGCCGGGTAATTAATGCCAATCGGGTGGTTGGCACCGCCACTGCTGTGGCGCACCAAGCCTTGCGCCGTGACGCGCACGCCGGCCGCATCCCCCTCGGTGTTGTGGCACCCCAGGCACTGTAGCGACAGCGCATCCACATTGCCCAGCCGGTTGATTTGCGCCATGTCCGCAATGGCGTGGCCCGACTGTTGCAGCGACACCCCGCCGTCTTTCATGCCACTGAAGAACGCCGCGTCGTGGCACGCCATGCACAGCGCCTTGCCACGACGCTTGTCGCGCATCAACCCCGGCGTAGAGCCGTGCACGGCGTGGCAGGTGCTGCACGTCATGTCGCCTTTCCAGTCCAGCGGCAAGTCAGCCGGGGGCTTGACCCTGGGCGCAAAGCCGCTGGGATGGCTCATGCGCTTCACATCTTTATGACAAATGCCACACAACATCTCTTGCGATCCAATCAGCCGCCCAGCCTTGTCGGGCGTCACGTTTTGCCCGGCCAGGTGGCAATGGCTGCACTGTTTGTCCATCAGATGCGCGCCGTCGCCAAAAGCCGCATACAGCCAGGCTACAGCGCCCAACAGCAACACGGCCAACGCAGCCAGCCCGGCTCTTTTAAAGTTGGCCACGATGCTCTACCTCCTGCAATCGGGCCAGCGCTTGTGGCAACGCCTCACCAGATGGCACCTTGCGGCAATCCGCCAGCGCGTCGCGCAGGGCACCGTAGTGCTCACGCAGGTGCGCTTGCGCTGTCTCAAACTCAATCCACTCCTGCTGTAGTGCGTCGCCGACGCGAATCGACAACGGCCGGGCAAACGGGTCCTGCAAAATTGTTTTGAGGTTTTGCGCAAAGCGAAACAGCGGCCCGGCAATGCGGTGACTGCTGTAAAGCGAAATCAGCCACGTGGCCAGCGCCGCCACGGTCACCGACAGCAGACCAAACACCAGCATCACCGGCCCCAGTTTTTGTTGTGTCAAGCTGGTGCTCATCACAATAGCGCTGTAGTTGCTGCCTTGCGCGTCGGTAGCCCAGGTAATGGCGGCCAACAGTCCGGCAGCAGAGACCAACGCCACCAGCAGGGCAATTTTTCCCACCCATTTCACAGGCAACAGTTCAGACGGTTGGGGTTCAGAAGTGGACATGGTGCGACCTACTGGGAAAGAAGTGGAGCAACCGCGCGGCGCTGCACCGAACGGTAAACATCAAGCCGTACATACCATTGGTCCAGCACATACAGGCGCGCGTCGGTGTCAATCGCCAGGCCAGACGGCAGCATGTAAGTAGCCGCTGCCCCCACATCACCACGACTGCCAATCACGTAACGATAGTCGCCCCCGGGGCCAAACACCTGAATATTGCCAAACGAGGCATCGGTCACATACACCAGGCCTTGCGCGTCAGTGGCAATTTCCTTGGGCCGTTGAAACTGCCCCGGACGTTTGCCCGCACTGCCAAAGCTTTTGAGGTACTGCCCATGCGCATCAAAAATCTGGATGCGATAGTTTCCACTGTCCACCACATACAAGCGGCCGTCTTGCCCCACTGCGGCATCCAGCGGCCGATCAAATTCACCCGGGCCTTCACCGCCGTTGCCGATATCCATCAGGTGGCTGCCCGTGACCGCGTTGAACACGCGCACCCGGTGCTGCCCTTCGGTCTGGTCAACGGCATAGACGCGCTGACGATCGGAATCCACCGCCACATTGATCAGCTTGCGCAGCCAGCGCGACCCGCCCAGCTTACGCAACTCTCGCCCCTGCGCGTCCAGCACCAGCACATAGCCCGACAAACCGTCGGCCACATACCAGTTGCCGCTACGGTCCACGCTGATGCCCACTGGCATGCGCTGCCCCCCCTGCGCCGACAAATCAACACTGAAAAATTGGCGTTGTGCAAAGTCAAACACGCTCAGCGACGAGTCCAGCGCGTTGATCACCGCCACCCGCCCCTGGTGCGCAGCCAGCGCCAGCGGCCGACTCAAACCTTTACCGCCGCCACGTTTAGCACCCACCAGCAGGGTCAAAAAACCGCTGTCAGCGCCTTGATTGGCCAGGTCATTGGCCTCAAACACACTGCGCTCAAACTGGTAGGCCGGTGCCGCCGGTGGTGGCGGAAACACGCGCGGTGCCTCGGGCTCAGTGCTCTGTGGCCCGGTGGCACCACAGCCTGCCAGCACCAGCATACAAGCCAGCACCAGCGCCACCACCCCACGCCGCCCATTAAAGTTGTTTGTCATCACCAATGCCCAGCTTTTTCATTTTTTCCCACAGGTTTTTGCGGCTGATGCCCAGCACGGCAGCGGTTTCGGCAATCTTGCCCTGCTTGCTTTTCAGAATCTGCTCAATGTACTGGCGCTCGTAGCTGCCCAGGTAGTCGTTGAGCGATGTTGCCTGTTGCTGCTCTTCTGGTTCAGGGTCCTGCACGCCACCAAACAGCGCATTCGGCGTCAGCACCGCCTGGCTCGACAAAATGCAGGCGCGCTCCAACACACTCTTGAGCTCACGAATGTTGCCCGGCCAAGGGTGTTCCAGCAGCGCCTGTTCGGCCTGCGGGCTCAGCTCGCGCCGCGCGCGGCCGTGCTGCACTGCCTCGGCGTCGAGCATCAGGCCCGCCAGCCACAAAATGTCTTCCTTGCGCTCGCGCAGCGGTGGAATCTGCAGCTCCAGCACGTTGACACGGTAAAACAGGTCTTCGCGAAACTCGTTCGCTTCCACCATCTTCTTGAGGTTGCGGTTGGTGGCACACACCAGGTTGATGCTGATCGGAATCAGCTTTTCTGCGCCCACGCGCACCACCTTGCGCTCCTGGATCACGCGCAACAGCTTGACCTGCATCGACAGCGGCATCTCGCCCACTTCGTCCAGAAACAGCGTGCCACCGTCGGCCTGTTCAAAATAGCCTTCCTTGTCGCGGATGGCGCCGGTGTAAGCGCCCTTGACGTAACCAAACATTTCGGCTTCCATCAGTGTCTCGGTGATGGCACCGCAGTTGACTGAAATAAACGGCTTCTTGTTGTCAGGGTCGCGCATACGATGCAGCGCGCGCGCCACCACCTCTTTGCCCACGCCCGACTCACCGGTAATCAGCACCGTGATGTTGTCGGCCACCAGCCGTGGCAGCAGCGACTCGATATGCCGCATCGGTTTGGAAATGCCCAGCACCGCCTTGCCGTCTGACGCGCCCTCGCCGATGGAGTTGCGGCTCAAAATATTGCGCACCATCTCGATCAGTACGCGGATGTCAACCGGCTTGGTCAGATAGTCTTCAGCGCCCAGCTTGAGCAAGCTCACCGCACGGTCAATGGCACCATAGCCGGTCATAAAGATATACGGCGGCAATTCCACACCAGCGGCGCGCATCTCCTGAAACAGGCGCTCGCCGTCAATGTCTGGCAGCTTGATGTCGCTGATCACCACGCCAAACTTGTCTTTTGTCAGCGCAGCGCGCGCCGACTCGCCGGTCTTGAACCAGGTCCAATCCAAGCCCTCGATCTCAAAGCGGTCTGACACCGCCTCACCCATGATCTCGTCGTCTTCTATCAAACAAATGCGGTTCGAACTCATGCTTGCTTTGTCTCTGCCATTGGCAATGTGACCGAGAACCTGACCCGGCCATTTTCTTGCTGCAAGTCTATCTTGCCGCCCAGCTGCTGCACGATCTGGTACGTCACCCACAGCCCCAAACCATGGCCCTGGCCCGATTGGCTCAGCGGCGAAAACGGCTCAAACAAATGCGCGCGCTGCTCGGGCGTAAAGTCCTTGCCATCGTTTTCCACCCACAGCAACAACTGTTCGCCCTGATCTTGCACCCGGCACTCCACCACACCCCGGCAATTGGCTGCCTGGATCGCGTTAAGAAGCAGGTTGATCAGCACCTGGCGCACCTGATTGGCCTGTAGCGGCACAGCGCGCGCCAGGTCGCTTGCCCACTGCAATTGCAGCTCTTTCTTTTGCACCTGCGGGAACACCAGCGAACGCACATCTTCCACGTCTTGCGGCTCCAGATCACGGTTGCGCACACGCGCTTCCACCAGCAGCGCCCCTACCGTCTGCTTGATTTGCTTGAGCCCGCGCTGGATCAATGCCACCGTCTTGGCCGTGCGGGCATCCATGTTGCCATAAGCATTGAGCGTATCAATGGCGGTGAGCATGCCGCCCAGCGGGTTGTTGATCTCATGCGCCACCCCGGCGGCCAGATGCCCGACGGCAGCCAGCCGCTCAGAGTGCACCACTTGTTTTTCTAACGCATCTTTGTCCTGTTGTTCGATCAACATTCGTTTGTAAGCCTGAAACAGCACCCCCAGTTCATCGTGGTAGGGATAGAGCTGGTCCACCACCTCGGTGGCGGCGTTCAGGTCGTTTTCTCGCATGCGCTGACTGATCAGCACCAGCGGCCGTACCGTGCGGTGTGCCCAGTACCAGTTAACCGGCAGCAACACCGCCAGCGCAATCAAGCCCATGGTGGCACCGTGGATCAGAATCTGGAAGAAGCGTGGCCACAAAATCTCGTCTTTGGCGTGCACCACAATCAAGGTGCCCAGCGTAAAGCCGTCGTGCATGATGGGCGCAGCAATGTAAAAATTTTTCTCGTCCTGCATGTCGTAGGTCGAGTTGGTCAGATTTTTCGACTCGGTAATACGCTGCACAAACATGCTGTATTCGGGCGTCAACTGGTTCACCGTCGTGCCCATCGGGATCAACATCGGGTCGGTCGATGTGACCACCTTGAGCTCGTTGTCAAGCACCAGAATAAAGCGCGGCTTTTGAATATCTTTGGCGTGGGATGAAACCAGCGGCGCATTGATGATGCCAAAAGCGCGCCACAGGTCGTCTTCCATCAACGGATGAAACAAATCGTCAGCCAGCCGGTGCGCCAGGCTGGACGAGCCCGCCAGCAGGTTCTGGCGCAAGTCGTCATACGCCTTATAGACCAGCGACAGTGACACCAGCAGCGTCGTCACAACAATCAAAAAGCTGCCCCAGATCGGAATCTTGTAGCGCAGGCTCAGGTCAAAAAAGCGTTTCATCATTCTTCACCCAAGGCGCGGCGCATCTGCACCTGGTGCTCGTAAACACGTTCATCGCCCGGCACAAACGCATCCACGCGCATACGCTTGAGCAGTTCTTTGCCTTTGGGGTCCTTGTCCATGCCCAACAACAAGCGCTGCACGTTACGCACATCCTGCGCGTCAGCGCTGCGGTTGGCAAGAAACGCCGGTGCACCGTAGGCTTGCGAGCGCGCCACTACGCGCACGGCTGCGCTCAGGCCTGGCTGCTCTTTGAGCATGCTGTCCCAGATTGCACTGTCAACCGCCCCCGCATGTGCCAGGCCCAGCGCCACTGCCTTGATCACGTCCTTGTGCGAGCGCGTAAAAAACGTGCGCTTGAAGAATCGC
Source organism: Comamonadaceae bacterium CG12_big_fil_rev_8_21_14_0_65_59_15 (assembly GCA_002786915.1). Taxonomy (GTDB): domain Bacteria; phylum Pseudomonadota; class Gammaproteobacteria; order Burkholderiales; family Burkholderiaceae_C; genus Rhodoferax. Next base: position 71,396 of record PCUV01000104.1, read on the forward strand.
TCGGGGTTTTCACCGGCACTGAGCAATTGGTAGCGTATGTCAAGATAACTGCCGTTGGACTGGCGATCGGCAAACACAAACACGGCACCGCGCAACTGCGCCAGTGAGGTCGTGTGCACGTTGTGCGCGGACACGATCAGGTACGACGACGCATACGGCTGCCCCTGGTACAGCGGTGTCGCCAGCAGTTGCGCGTGATCCTTGAACTGGCTGTCGGGGTGGTCTGTGACCCAGGCAAAGTCCATTTTGGCACGCACCATCTCGGCGGTGGTGTTGTTGAAGCGCCCATGCACGACGGTCTCGACGGAATGGTTCAGCCGTTTCTCCAGATAGACCCTGAATTCGTCAATCAGGAAATAGTCCAGCCCCAGTGTCTTGTGTGGAATGCCAATGCGGATCGGCAGCAGATGCGAGTCGGCGTGCGACACCACGGGTAGCCCGGCCAGGCAGGCTAAACCAAGTGCACCACAAAAATACCGTCGCGTTGAAATCAAACCAAGCCTCTTTGTCAACTCATGAACCTTGCAAAAAAATTCAAGGGCCCAACACCGACCGCCATTTTTCCACCAACGCCCACAGCGCCGGGCGCGAGGTGCAACACAAATATGACATAAATCAAAGAAAGCAAAATTAGCCCCCTCCACCCAACCCATGCTCCCTAAAATCGTCAACGCGTGGCAACGGGCATGCGTTACGGCGCAGTGGCAAGCAATTTCCACAACCGGTCAAGCACCATTTGTTCAACTTTTTAACGGGATTTTTTATGAAGAAACTGAGCCTTTCCCTGATCGCCATCGCCGCCCTGGCAGTAGGCGCCTCCACCGCCGCTTTTGCTGACGCCGAAGGCCTGCTCAAAACCAGCAAGTGCACCAAGTGCCACGCCGCTGACAAAGACAAATCAGGCCCGTCTTGGAAAAAAGTAGCTGAAAAATACAAGGGCAAGGCCGACGCCGAAGCCAAGCTGTTCACGCACGTGACCACCGGCCCCAAGGTCAAGATTGACGGCGAAGAAGAAACCCACGCCAAGATCAAGAGCACCGACGAAGCCGCTATCAAAGAAGTGATTGGCTTCATCCTGAAGCACTAAGCGCGTCCTGGCTTCACCTTTTGAATGTAGCCCGCCAGCCCAAAGCTGGCGGGTTTTTTATTGGGCGCTACGCACCACGTGATCAAGCCCATGCACACTGAGCAATTGCTGCACCACACTGGCTTGCAACACATCTTTGCGACGATTGAGCGGGTCGCGATCGGGCTGGTCACTGAGCGCGCTTTTGATACGCTGAAAACTCTGGGGCAAGGGCACATGCATGGTGGCCATCGTGCCGTTGGTCGCCACCACCACCTGTGAAAAGCGCCCACCATCCAGCAACGCCTGCCCACTGGGCACCTGCACAGCCCAAAAATCATCTTCAAATTCAGACACCCGCAGGGGGTGTGGGTCGCTACCGGACCGGCTGTTGGCCATGCGGCGAATCACGTCAACCTCAAACCCGTGCGCGTTGACTGCGGTGTATTTTTGGTCGTCGCGCAACGCAAATGTTTTGTCCACCTTCTGAAATATGCCCAGCAACGAGGTGTCCAGGCGTTGCAGCGTGGTGCTGAATTGAATCAATTGGCGGGTATCCAGCAGCAAGTCGATGTCCTGGGTGGCGGTGGCTTCAGTTTGTACCCGCACACCACACGCTGACTCATACGCATACAGGGCATGGGTTCCCACGGTTAAAAAATGATCCTGCAAACCCGCAGCGGCGAGCGCGTTCAGCATATTGACCACCACATTGGGTACGCGCCCGACACGCAGCGCCCGGTTCACGCGCACCTGCTGCTCCAGCGTTTGCTGCAATTGTTTGTGGCGCGCTTGCAGGCTGGTCTTGCGCGCCGTGAAACGCTCATACAGTTGCTCGTTTTGCGGTGTCTGCGGCCCCAAAGAGGTCTGCCCGCCCGAAGCCGAGACACGTATCAGGTACTTGCGCCCGCTTTGCTCACGCCACATCATGGAGCCGCGCACCTGAGCCACAGCAGCCGCCGCAGCTTGCCAAGCTTGCCAGCATGCGGTGGCGTCAATCTGCTGCCTGGTTTGCGCTTCGGTCAGCTCAACAAATTGAAAGTTTTCATAGTTATTTTTCATTTTCCATTTTTACTATGAAAATAAAGATAAATCAACATGCTAAGAACAAAAGAACAGGGTAAATTGGGGTGTATTCGGCCAAGGTGGATAAGGGCAATGGCATGGTGTGTGATCAGTCGGTGGCGCTCAACAGCGAGAACGCGGTGAAGACGAAGGTTTGGTGCGTCTTGCAGCCCGATGACTTACAAATTCAACCAGCACCCATCTCTAACCAATTGATTTTGTTCGAATTTTTACCGGACAGTAGTGAGTTCAGCTAGTCGTGTCCCCACAGATCAGGGTCTGGCTTGGCCTATAACACCTCACGAAGATCGGCCATCGTGGCCATCAAAGTCATTGGATCAAGCGGTGAAGGATCAAAGCCAACTCGCACGTAAAAGGCCCGGGCACTTTCTGACAGTGCATGAACAACCATCCCCCGAATCCCGACACTGTCAGCGGCAGCGATCACGCGCAAACAAGCATCACGCACAAGCGCTCGGCCGATGCCACTTCCCTGAAGCGACGCATCAATGGCAAGTCGCCCCAAAACGACAACCGGTACAGGGTCGGGCATGTTGCGTCGCATGCGGCCGGTGGTCACGTCTGGGGCCACCGCACTAGAGGCCAGGGCGTAGAAGCCCAGCACGCGCTGGCCCTCGCAAACCACAAAAGTGCGGGATGCGCCTGTTGCCTGGTTCTTCAGGGCGCGCTGTTGGAGCCAACGATCCAGACTTTCGACACCACTGACAAAGCGGCTTGTATCGTGATGCGCAGCAAGGGCAACGGGCGCATCCAAGTTCACCGCTGATCCCATGGCACCGCCGTATTCAGGGTCTTTTGCAACCGACTATTTGGTACCGGCGGCCGGTCCAGAAGTATGACAAACTGGGCATAGGCTTCTTCACTGACCACAAACAAGGCTTGATCCAGCAACGCATCTTCGGCTGCACTGCGCGCAGCATCCAAAATGAAGTCGGTGCGGTTCTTGCCCCGCACTTTAGCCGCGCGGTCAATCAGGTCGCGCACCTCGGGTTTGATGCGCAGATTCAGGGTATCGCGTTTGGAGCGGGTGTCGGCAATAGACATGATCGTTCCTCTTGGGTTGTACGGTCAGTGTAGCAGCGCGTAGTGTCTTCGTCATTACGTCGAATTCACCACGCCTGAGACACGCAGCACTATCAATCAGACCTTGATCAACCAAACGCTGCGCCAGGTCATCCGTCAAGAGTTGCACGCCGCCTGACCCTCTAGCCATTGTCCACGGGTCTCTGCTCGTTCCAGCGCTAGCAGAGCATCGCCCACCTTTACATTGAGAATGCGATCGCTCATTTTTTCATCCCTTTTATCGATTTACAGCAACCCAGCTAGATGGTAAGCTTGCTCTCATGAAAACCACACTTGATTTACCCGACGAGCTGGTGCGACAAATGAAGTTGCGCGCCGTCACGCAAGGCCGTACCCTGCGCGACCTGGTTGCTGACTTTTTGCGCCAGGGGCTGGGGTTGGCTAACCCCAAGCCCGCACCACCGATTTCCCCGGAATCTGGCGTGTTTATTAATACCGACGGCTTGCCCGTGTTCCGTTGTGCAAACAGTGCTCCGGCTGGGCACATGAGCATCGACCAATTGCTGCAGCTCGAACAAGATGCGCTCACCAGCGAGGACATGCAGCGTGCCGGGCTCTCTGTTTGATACCAACGTATGGTTGGCCGCCACTTTTCCCAAACACCCTTTTCACCCCATAGCTCAGCAGGTCATCAAGCAGGGCACCCCATCACAGCCCGCTGTATGGTGCCGTGCCACCGAGCAAAGCTTTGTTCGGCTGGCATCCACAGCCACCATCCACCGCGCCTACCAAGCCCTTGGCCTGACTAACCGCAGCGTTTGGATGGCACTTGATGCGCTGCAAGCCTTGCCACAAGTGACGTGGCGAGACGAACCGCCAGGGCTGTTCGATCTGTGGCGCACGCTGGCCACCTTGGACAGTGCCTCCCCCAAAGTCTGGATGGATGCCTACCTGGCCGCCTTTGCCATTGCTGGCGGTCTGCGCATGACCACGCTGGACAAAGACTTCAAAAACTTTGTTCCGCATGGGCTTGATTTGGAGTTGCTGGGTTCATGACTAGTAGTCCATTTCATCAAAACGGTTACAAAATGAAATTGATGGATTTTTCAGACTGGTTAGGCGAGAGGAGGCGACATAGCCGTAGCTATGGCAACGACGAACAACAACGCCAGGCTGGAAAAGACACAATTTCATGTAAGTGTTTTGGTGGAACGGACTACTAGCCCTGCAACTTGTGTCGTTGTTACGTGGCAGGCTTAAAAGGGTGGCGTAATTAACTGGACAACACGGCCTCAATGCGTGTCAACAGCGCTTGCGCCTGCTTCAGGCACTCCTGTAGCGCAGCTTCAGAGACCAACTCACCGTCGTAATCACTCAGGTTTCGCTGCTTTCGCAGACTGTCCAGAACGCGGATCGTGGCAACGTCAACGTCCAAGGTGTGAGCCAAGCATGCAATAGCCGTTTGATGATGACCCGGCTTGCTGGTGCTGGTACGAAAACCCTTGATGCGCAGCCCCATGTCAGCTACCGCACGGATGGCGGTATAGGCACAGTCAAAGCGCGTCTCATCGCTGTTTTGGGCAAATTGCGCATCGCGCAGACGTTGCCTGGCAGTGGCCAACATCCGGTCCACCAAGTCCTTGGAGTAAGCCACAGGGTCAAGCTGGCCGATGGTGGCCAGGTTAGACAAGTTGGTCGAGGTCATGTTGCGATCCAATCAAAAACAGCTTGGGCTTGGCCAGCACCTCCATCACAAACGGCGCTTTGGCGGCCAACTTGGTGCGCCAGTCTGCCGTTGAAAAAACCTTGGGGTTGATTTCACGCTGCAAAGTGGTCTGCGCTTCAAACAACAGGTTGACCACTTCGCCAAAGTCCACGTCGCCAATCACCATCACATCAACATCACTCAGCGCCGTCTCACGAGCCTGCGCCACCGAGCCGAACACAAACGCCACGCTGACCCGGTTGGCAACCGGTGCCAGGGCCAAGGTCAGCACATCCGCCAGGCCAATCGTCTTGCGCAGCAAGGCACCAAGCTCTGCAAACACCGGGTGCGCCGGGTTGGCGCAATACTGAAGCTGATTGCCCACGCTGTGCCGCTCAAGCAGACCAGCACGCTGCAAACGGCCAAGTTCTTTGTGCATCGTGCCGGCTACGGTGCCTGTTAACCGGGCAATTTCACGAACATGCAATCGCCGCTGCGGCTGCAATAGAAGCAAGGCCAGCGCCTTGCCCCGGTACTGGAGCGGAAACAATAGATCAGAGGCGGACTCGTTTGTAGCTTTCATAGCTACGATTGTAGCTTTATGAGTTGTCGCGCCGATCCCAGCACAAAACGATCCGGCATGACAACCTCAAGGTCACAAGCCTAATTGGCCTCTGACGCTTGCCATACAAGCGCAAGCAGCTACAAATATAAAAGCAAGCGACAGCCACAGGCAGGTAGCTCCGGCACAGTATCCGGCTCACGTCGGCGATTGGACGACTGCTTGGGTTGCGCCTTGACAGGGCCTCACCTCCATGGCCGCGAATTCAACCCCAAGCATCAAAGATGGCTGTCATTGCGGGCTCCGACCCGCAATCCATGGACCCCGAAACAAAGGGTAGCGTCCCCTTTTGTTCGCCCTTTTGTTCGGTCGAAAAATCAACCCAAGCTGTTATACGCCCCAAGAGTTTGCCCGCCGCCGCGCCGAGCCAGACTCGTTTGTCAACCGGGTGTTGTCGCAGGCCACACTGCCATTGATAGGTGAAGTCCATGAGCCTGCCTGAATTGGACAACCTGGTGCGCATCGGCCAACTCAAAGCCGAACCGCGCAATGCCCAAGAAATCGCCCGCATGCTCGCCATGGCGCAGACCCGCCTGAGTGATGCCACGTTGAACAAGGTGTCGCTCGAAGGCCGCTTTACCAGCGCCTACAACGCGGCTCACGCCGCCGCCTTGGCAGCGTTGCGCTGACACGGCTACCGCAGTGAAAACCGTTACACCGTCTTCCAGTGCCTGACACACACCTTGGACTGGCCCGCCAACCGCTGGCGTGATTGGACAGCGCCCATCAAAAACGAAACCTGGCGGAGTACGAAGGCTACCTCGACATTGAAGAATCTACCGTAACTGAGATGTGCGCGTTGGTCCATACCCTGATCACTGACGTACAAAGCCTGATAAAAAAATAAATATCCACAATTTTTTTAGACCTCTAACGGTTACACAGGAAGCGTAAGAAGCTACAAATATCAAAGCATGTTGAAACAAAGGGTAGCGTCCCCAATGGCACTTGGCACTGACTTAAGCATATACGGCAACCATGATGAGCTCATGTTGTGCCTGCAATTGAGCTTTGATCACAGCACGCGGTTGCCTTAAATGCGGAACATTT
>PCUV01000112.1 GCA_002786915.1 Comamonadaceae bacterium CG12_big_fil_rev_8_21_14_0_65_59_15
CTGTTTACCCCCTGATTCTCTGTTTTCTCCGGACCAAGTCCGAAGCTCGCCCAGAAAGCTACATCCTTGATTAATATCGGTTTGAGGCTGATTGCCATTTTGGGCGGTTGCCATATGTCACCGTTCAATGCCGCAACCGGACGTTTTTTTCGAAATCGCCCGCCTCGGCCATGAAAAGAAGCGCGGTCAACTCCGGCCTCCTGCCCCCTAAAGAAGAAAAGCCAACGCTGATGGTCGGCTTTGGGGCTTCTCCGAGCCGGGATCGTCATCGGCACTCACAACGGCACCATCTACAATGCCGATTATCTGTTCCGCCGTCTCGGTCTGCGCATCCACCGCCAACACCGGGTGGTGATCTACGCCTCGGAGGCCGACTTCATCGACTTTGCCGTGGACAGCGAGAAGGGCTGGCGCGAGCTGGAGGTGCCGCCCATGACCATGCTTACCATCCGCCACGAGGATGTGCGGGCCATCGACAACAGCGAATTCCGCTTCATACCCCAGGAGCGCAAAGGGACATTGCCCGAAGGAGTGTGAATGCATGAACATTGGAGACACCGCGAAGCTGAACACAAACCCGGAAGACACACCCGAGACCATCCTCTGGCTCTTCGCCTACGGCACCCTGAAACGGGGCTACTGGAACCATCAGCGCTTCTGCGCTCAGGCCCGCAGCGTCGAACCGGCCGTGGTCTGGGGCAGGCTCTACCATCTTCACGCGGGGTTTCCGGCCCTCGAGGTGCCGGAGGGGCTGATCCTGGCCCGGGGCACCGCCGACCCAATGGCCGATGCCCGCAGACAACAGGAGATCGACACGCCACGCTTCGGACGCCCGACCGGCGACTGGGATCTGATCCATGGGGAACTGGTGACCTTCACCGACCCGCAGCACGACCTGCCGCCCATCGACCGGCTGGAAGGTTTTCGGCCCGGCGGCCACAGCATGTACCAGCGGGTGATGGTGGCTGTGCTATGCGGGCGCACCTCGATTCCAGCCTGGACCTACTGGATGCCATGCCCTGCTTACGGGGAAAGAGTGACAGAGGGTCAGTGGATATATCCTTGAGTCGCCTTTTGCGGCCTTATGCCGGTAAAACCATTTGACAATCGGCCACTGCCTAAATATATTAGAGGATGTTTTAAGTTGGGGAAGCTGTGCCCGCATCCCTTTTATCGCCTCTGGCGTGGCTATTAACCCAATCGCCCATGAGGAGCTAGAGAAATGGCCGAGATGGAAAACCGTTGGTTATCAGTAGACGAGATAGGCAAGTATCTCGGTGTCAGCAGTGACACCGTGTACCGCTGGATAGACAAGCACGGCATGCCCGCTCATCGAGTAGGCCGACTCTGGAAGTTTAAAAAAGAACAGGTCGATGCTTGGGTCGAGGCTGGCGGTGCTGCAACAGACAAAAACAAAAACAATGAGGACTAAATGACAGGCGGCAATTTCAATGGATAAGCAGTTTTCGACAATCGGATACGGATTCCTTCTGGAAGAGACTCTCATGCTGCTCGACGCCGCATTGGAGAGCAATGACGCACAAGCTGTGCGTGGCTCCTGTATCCGACGTTGGCCTCAGAAGTCTGAGTCCAACAAGGAAAAACTGTGGCAACACATGAAATATCGCTTCCTGGAAATCGAGAAGAACTCCATTAAAAACACTCCATTCCTGAAGATGTTTCGAAAGATTCGCAGCAATGATGAAGCGGTTCAGGATCTGGTGTTTTTCCAGCTATGCATCACTACCCCGATTCTTTTTGAAACCCTTTCGCTTTTGGTTACAGACAGCTTCCTGAATACCGGCGAGGCCGTTTTCTCTCGCTACCACCTCGACCAGCTCCTGGAACGTAAATACGAGCGCATGCCTCAGTCAACTCGAGATCGAGTGCGGTCGATCCTCGTTAAGGCAGGACGCCTGAAGCTTTCGAAATCCAATTACTCGGTGACCACCTACTGCCCAACCGAGGCCGTATTGGGCTACGCGCTCTATCACGACGCATCAAAAAACGGTTGGCGGGCACCATCAACAGCCACGGTCATCAACGAAGGGACCATAGCTCCCATCTTCATGTGCAACCGCGCCTTGCTGATTGCCGGGGTCAACAAACTCGCAACCAAGGGACATTGTGAATATCACCGGCACGGAAGCACGGATCAAGTTCAACTGATTCATCAATCGCTGGAGGAGTACGTCGATGCCTGGAGATAACAAAACAACTCCAGCTCAGGCCAAGGCGCTCAATGAGCTTATAGGATTGGTCGGCGAAAGCCACGTTGGCGGCCGGACTCTTTGCTGCCTGATAGGCGGTCAAGGTTTCGGAAAAACATGGCTTGCGGAACACATGGCATCCCTGGGCCATTTCGGACAGGTCCGATATGTGAGCGTGAATGACATCATTCTCGACCTGCTGACCAAAGATCCCATGTTTTCCGAAGTGTTTGAATTCAATGCTACAACCATCACGGCGGACCTTAAACGCTACGGGAACAGACTTCGGAAGGCGGTACACGACCTTGTGGCCGAACAGCTATTACCAGAGGGACTGACCATCCTCGATCACCTGGAACTGGTTTTCGCGCTCGGCATGGACCCCATGACCACCTGGTACAACGATGCCGTGGGAAAAAGAAGAATTTTACTGGTGCTGACAGGACGAATGGCTGGTCAGCTTTGCCGCTGCGGGCAGTACACCCTGACTCGCGGAGATCAACCAATTGTGGAGCTGGAGGCCTGATATGCCACTCATGAAGGATATGTTTGATTTCACGCCCGTCAGTAGCTGGGTGGAAAACTTCAACGAGTCGACTCACGATTCGGCCAGCCGGACGCGGATTTTCGAAAGCTTCGTCATGCTGCCCGAGGTTGAGGAGTCGGCCCGAATTATCCTGGACCGAATTCACCGTAAGCAAGGTCGCGGCTTCTTCATCACCGGTCTATACGGTTCCGGTAAGACCATCTTCATGGCATGGCTATCCGCCATTCTGACCGAACCGACGCTGCGCAAACAGTTCCTCGATACCAAGCCCGAATGGGGCATGGATGCGCTCGCACCACGAAAATTCCTCACGATCAACTTTACCGCCATTGAAGTGCCTGACGAGACCCTCGAGCAGGCTTTTTGGAACTCGGTTACTGACCACTTGCGCCACCTCTCGCCGCCAGTAACGGCGACTTTGTCCAACACCGATGCCTATCTGGATACCTTTTTCAATCACACCGCCAGCGGGACCCGCAGCGATGTCGAGAACTGGATTCGTGACAACCGGAGTCTCTCCGTCGATCAGCTTCGCTCCTATGACAAGGAATATCAGAAGACCATCATTGAGCAGGCTGTTGCCGCCCTGAACATTCAACTCGTTCAGGATCGCACCACGGTCACGGAAAAGGTCAAGAAGCTGGTCGAGATCGCCAAAGAACGTGGCTATGAAGGCGTCCTGGTCTTTATTGACGAGTTATATCTTCACCTGATCCAGAGCGACGAACACTTTAACCGGGGCACTGCTTTCCTTGGACAACTGGCCGAAGCAGGACTGGCCGGGGATCAACCGTTCTGGATTTTTGGCGCGGTCCAGGAGGAAATTCAGGCCATCGCTCGCCAAGCCGGGCGCAATTACGATACGGAGTTGATGGGCAAGCTCTCCGGGCAATCCGGCCGCTTTCAGTCCATCAACATCCCGGTCACGCAATTTCATCGCATCTACAATCACCGGCTGTTTCGTGAAAATTCCAAATGCGTTCATAAGCTCGCCGATGCCTTCAAGGCTGAAATTCAGCCTCATTTCCGGGGAGCCTTTACTGACTTCCTGAAACGGTACTTCCGCGAACGCGAACCCATCACCGACGAGGCAAAACACTTTGCCGACGTTTATCCGATGCATCCCTTCGGGCTGTACTGTCTCACCGCGATCACCAATCGGGGCGGCAGATCCCGTGGCGCACTGGGATTTGTCCAGGAATTCATTGAAAGACGTCTGCAGGATACCAGCGATTGGAAACGTATCGCGGTGCTCGACGACGTGTTCGACTACGAGGATCTGCGTAACAAGATCATCCAGGACGATCCGGAGATGGCCAAGTATTACGGGATGTTCGAGCGATTCTGTGGCACGGCCAGGGACGAGGTCCTATCCCGCGTGCCTTATAAGCGCTGGTCGGACACCGATCAGGCGGCCGCCAAGGTAGCGAGCGAGCGCCTGATCAAAGCATTGATCGTCCTCTCCATGGTCAAGGAAGAACTCACCGTTTCGAAGCTGAATGACGCGCTCTTGCTGCGATGGCCCGGCAAGGAAAGTGACCCCGCTGGAAGCGACCAGGAAACGGCCCGAATCCTGGAAAAGATTGCCCAAACATTTCCGCCCCTTCGTCAGAAAGGCAGCGGGGATAATCTGAGCTTTTTCCTCTCGGTTGAAGGTGACGGGGGCGAACGCGAAGAGCTGTTGGTTGAAGTCGAGCGGGTCAAGAATGGTTTCGCACCGGATATTCAGCTTGAGAGCGCCTACCGCTCCCATCTTGAACTGTTCCTCCGCTTCCCGGGCAGTCCGCTGGGCGGCACTGTGCCACCACAACATGGTTTCTCGACCCAGGTGGATGTGGATTGGCAGCGAACCCGCCGCTCCCTGGACTATCGGCTTGAACCGGTGACGGCGCTCACCAACGACCACGCAGTCATCGGCTTTGTTAAGGACGTGCCCGCCACCAAGGCGTTGCACCTGGCCGTACTCTACCCGTCAGCCTCGCCGCTCGATGTCGAGATGGACGCAGTCCGTCATGGCAACGGACGGACCCTCGTATGGCTACCGGCCACATTGCCAGCCCAGGATATCGATGAGCTCAAGCGTAGCATGGCTTTGGTCAAGCTCTTTGGCGACTACCAGTCCCAGGTTAACGCGGGCGGTGCTTCGCAATCCGTCCGTCGCAAACTGGAGCTGCTGGGCGAATGGATTGACCTTCCCGCCGGAACCAAATCGGCCCAGCCTGCCCGCAAGGCCACGGAGATTTTGCTCGAATCCTTTGTGAACGGCGAAATCCGCCAGTGGAACACCAAGGATCAAGCATGGGAAATCCTCTGTGAGCCCGCAGAACTGCTCTCCCTCTACCACAGCATTCCGCAGAGTGAACGCTCTCTGGAACGGCTCCTGGAAAAGGTCGCCACCAAGGCTTTAGCCAAGGTTTTCCACTTCCATCCGGATTTCCGGGAGGCCTATTCCTTTAGCGCGGACTTGAGCAATCAGATGCGCAAACGCATCCTCGAAGCCATCTGGAAAGGTCGCGTGACCGACGGGGATGGGACTGCCAAGGCCGATCTTGAAAAGCACCTTGCGCCGCTTGGTTTGCTCAACACCGGTGTGCCCGGGGAGGTCTCGGTTACATTGGCCGCCAGCAGCGTGGAAGCCTTCAAAAAAGCGAAGGAGCGGATTCGGGACAATATACGCAAGGCCAACCCGCCTGCCACCAGCATCGCGGAAACCCGCAAACGGCTGAAAACAACGGATCTGGGATTGACCGACACCTGGGTGGACATCCTGATCACGCTGCTCATCAGCACCGGGGAGATCAGCGGCCTTACCATTCACGGCAAGACGGTCTCCCAGGATGATCGCACCATTGGCAGCCCGGCTGACTGGCTCCAGGAACTGGATGAACTGCGTCCCGGGACGCGTCCGGATGAAACCCTGTGGCACGACCTGACCGAGTCGCTTCACGCCCTTGGCCTCTGGAAAGAAGGCACCGGTTACAGCCCAGCAGCCGCCGAGCGCCTCCTTGACCTCTTGAAAGAGACGGAAACTCGTGCCCGGCACGAGTTCCGCCAGGCCGAACAGGCTTTGCAAACCTGGCCCGGAGCCTCGGTACCCGACCCCATTTCCGAATGGGCCGACATCTTTGCGCTGCCCGAGGATGGCAGGGAAAGCCGGGTTGCCTGTTATGCCTCCGTGCGTGGTGCCCTGCGCGACATGCTGGGGCTTGCCGAGGACGACGATATCGAGGCGGCCAATCGTTACACTTGTGTCGAGGAATTTGCCCACCGCGTGCGGGAAGCCCGCGATTTTCTGGATCGCATTTCCGAGCTGGCGAGTCTCACCGGCAAACTACGCGAACTGAAAGCACTGGGCGTCCCGCCCACCATTGAAAAGCCATGCCAGGATCTGCTCGACAGCATCGAGACCTACGTCAAATCCGCTGGCGCGTCCGGGGAAATGAGCCGTATTACCGCCGAATGGAAGGATCTGCACGAGCTCTATCTCAACCAGTACCTGAGTGAACACGCGGGCCTGCACAACGATCTAAAAGCCCTCCGTGATGCCGTGCTCGGCAGTCCAAGCTACCAGGTGCTGAAGGATCTCTCACGGGTGGAAGGGCTTAGCGCCCATTTCAGCCCGGCCTTTATCGAAGCCCAACTGACCGACCTGTTGATCCAAGTCGGCGTGCAGCAGGTATGCGAGCAGAGCCTGGATGACGTGAAGAACGACCTTTCCCACGGCTGGGTGTGTTCCGCCTGTGGCTATAGACCCGGCAAGCGTCTGGAACTCAAGCCGGACCATTTCCTGGGGTTGGTTGATCGCGGCATCAAGGAATACCTGGACCATGTGCGGGGCTGCGAAGCCGAGCTCCGGGACTACATCAGTGACACGCCCGCCGCAAATCCTTTGCTGGGGTTGCTCAGCGATCCCGCAGAACAAAGCGCTCTCGATGCGCTGCAAGAAGCCCCCATGCGCCAACACCTGGCGGAGGCCCTTGCTGAGGCGGAAGCGGTGAAGGTGAATGTCGACGATCTGTTGGACCAGCTAAAGCCGCGCCTGCTTGGCTTCTTCAAGGGCGGACGACGCGAATTCGAGCAGTATGTGCAGGGCGCATTGGGTGAGCTACTGAAAAAGAACGATTCGGAAGAAGAACAGCCTTGGAAGGTGGAGTAAGCAATGTCCATCGTTAGCGAAAAACCCCTGATCGAAATCCTGTCGCCCGAAGAGCAACACGACAGGTTTGATATCAACTATTACCTTCCAGAATTTATCGATGCAGAAAAATCGTTAGAAGGTTCTAGTACTCCCTTAACGACGCTCGGTGAAATAATGGAAAATGATGCGAGTTATGGAGTCTTGCCCCCATCTTCTTGTTATCTCGAAGATGAAGGCGGAATCCTATTGATTCGCTCCTCAAATATCAACAACGAGGGCATCGATTACGAAGATGCTATTAGAGTCCCATCGGAGTGGCTTGACTCAGAAAGGGCCAGAATAAAACAAAACGATATCCTGATTAGCATAAAGGGTGCTCGAGCTTTTTTTGATATGTGTGTAGTGGCTGAAGAACCGCCAGAAGCCATCGTTAATGGCAGCATATTCAGATTTCAGTGCAAGGAACATGTAAGCCCTAAATTTGTTGTACTATGGCTTTTAAGCAAATCAATCCAGTCTTTAGTTTTTAGAGAACGGACGAACCTTGGCATTAGCTATATCTCTCTGGAAATATTAAGAAGCATACCATTCCCTGACATCTCGTATGATGAGCAGTTAAAGATAATTAGCCGATATAAAAGTGTTTTACCGATGCTTTCGCCGCAGGACAGCATTGTTTCTGAATTCAATAAAAAACTGTCCGCAATCATGAAAAGGTATAACTCGCTCCTTTCATTGGAATGTGGCGTCCAGCCTCCAAAAAAATCAGGAAAAGTCATTGTTGTAAAACCACACCTCTTTTCTGATCGACTTGATTGGAAATGTTATGACCCCTCTTACATAAGTAGCCAAGAAGAGCTCTCTAGCACGTATGACGAGTGGACAACAATTAGCGAAATATCAAATTTAAAAAACGACTACTCAAAAGGCGAAGACCCTAATGAGGAATGCAAGCTACTAAAAATTCGGCTGCATGGTAAAGGGGCAGCACTGCGCGACATAGTTGAAAGAAGGAAAATCTCTGGGCCTTTGACTTCAGTGAAAGAGGGGCAATTGGTTTTTTCTAGAATTCGATGCGCTCAAAAAGGAATAGCAATAGTCCATCATGATCTCGATGGTGCTTTTATTTCTAAGGAGTATTACGCAATCGAAGTTGACCCCAATAAGTACGTCACCCAACTACTTTTTCGAATTCTGATTTCAGATAGATATGTCGCGTTCTATAAATCGGTAATGACTGGAGGCACAACAAGATATCGTTTGGCTGTTGATGACTTTCTCGATCTCAGGCTACCCAAAGTTCCAGTGGAAATACAGAAAAAGGTATTGACCGCTCTTATCGAAATCGAAAATGAAGCGGAGGCTGTAAAAGCTGAGAAAGAGGGGTACATACAGAATTGCAAGAAAAATGAACAACGCGTTCTTTCAAATCTACTTCATCTTTCTGAAGACAGAAAATTTCAATCCATTCAGAAAAGAATATCGGAGGCACTGCAATGACCGCCATGGAACAAGCCCTGGCTGGCATGTGGCGCAGCCGTGAAAAGCAGAAGTTGCCCTATCTTCTGGTGAATGACGTGCGTGGCTATTTTGCCGAAGCACCCGCCGAACTGCAGGTCGATGGCCAAGCGATCCCCGTGCATGTTTGCGCCAATGAGTTTTCTCTGCGCCGCCATACCGAACACGAGCGTCGGCAACCGAATCCACCCGCCCGTATCATCATTTCGCGTCAGCAGCTTCAGCCGGATCATCTGCCGGACTTACAGGCCCGCTCCAGCGTGTCGCCCCGCACGGTAACAGGTTGCGACATAGCAAAGGCGCTTGGCGTGCAGAATCCCCGGGCCTTGCTTGACCGGCTTCCCATCCCCGCGTTCTGGAACCTGGCCCCGTACCTGCCGCAGCTCGGCGCTTACAGTCTGGAACGCGTGGTGCTCGCCTCGTTGCTGAACGATCCCAGCGTGCTGTCTGCAGGCTGGGAGCCGGATCGGATTCTCGACAAGCTCTGGTACGAGAATGCCCTGGCACGGGTACGCGAGGTGCTGAGCTCGGTCGATGCGGACGAACGCCGGGCGCTGGAGCAGGAATTCCTCGATGTGGTTCGCACCTGGCTCGATGGCCCTCGTTTCGCCTTGGTCGAAGCCGCCGTACTGGAAAGCGATCCGCCGCCGGTGCTGCCGATCTGCCTGCTCGCCTCCATTCTGGACGGCTGGAAGATGCTCACGCCGGAACGGATGCGTACCTTCCTCGATGGCAGCGAACTGGGCGACCTATTTGTTGACGTGCTCAAAGACGGACAAAGCCTGCACGGGCTTGCCGAATGGGGCCGTCGCATCACCCTCAAAGACGACGCGCCCTGCAAGCAGGCGCTGCACTACCTGCAGCACGAGGTTTTTCCGAAACACCCCAGTGCCGTCACCGAGTCCCTTGCGACAGTGGTCAAGGGCGTTGGCGGCAAAGGCTCGGAGCGCCTGCTGAATCAGCTCATCCAGGTCTTGGAGGCCGATGGTGGCATCCTTGCCCAGGGTCTGGCGGTCACCCTGCATGCGTTGCTGGATGTGGTGGTCAACGGCGAGCGGGCCGACACGCTCCCGCTTGAGAAGGCCCCATGCAAGCTGACCGATGCGTTGGAAACACCGGAAGCCCCGGAATGGGAAGAGCTGCTTGAAGCCCTACGCCGACATCAGGCCCGCGAGCAGTACGAGGACCACGTGTCGCTATTGGAAGCGATGGTCACGATTCATCGGCTTACGGACAAGGCCGAAGCGGCGGTGAAGAATCTCGCCAGTCTGGATTGGAAGGCCTGGTTGGCGCTGGTGGATTCGGTGTATCTGCCACTCTCCACGATGGCGCTGGAAGCGGAGCGGCGGTCCAGCCAGTTGCCGGAAAAGGTCAATGTCTTTCGTATCACCCAGCGGGCGAAAAAGGCCTGCGATTCCATTCGCATCGCCTGGGCGGATTTCTATGTGCAGCCGAGCCGTGGACTGCCAAAGTGGTTGAACGAGCGCAAGTTCGCGGCAGGAACCTGCAGGCCGTGGCTGAACAGCGATGTCATGGAATCTGCGGTTAAGCCATTGCTGCAGGATTCAGAGATCAAGCAGGTTTATCTGCTGGTCTTTGACGGGATGAGCGTGGCCAACTGGACGTTGCTGCGTGACCGCTTCCTGATGATGCCGGGTCGCGAGCTGTTTCGCCCTTACCAATCTCTGGGGCCTGAGTTCCGCGCCTGCACTTATCTGCCCAGCATTACCGAATATTGCCGACAAGCCATTTTTGCCGGAGCACCCCCGGCGGAATTCCGAAGCTGGTCTTATGGCACCAGTGAACCCCATCTGCTCGAGCGTTGCCTCGACAACCTGGGGCTTTCGCCTTCCTCCTGGTGGGATCGCGATAAAAGCTACCTCTGTTACAACGAGAAGGACGCCAACGCCGATACCCTCAACCGGAAAATGCGCGACCTGGTGGATGCACCCGGGCGCTTCAAAGCGGTGGTGTTCAACCTCCAGGATCGGCTTCTGCAGAAGGGCATGTCGAGTCTCCAGGAGATCATGCTGGCCTATGTGAAGGAGGTGGCGTTGCCCCACCTGCGCAGGATCGCCGCCCAGGACAAGACGGCCGTCGTCATCACGGCCGACCACGGCTTCACCTGGTACAACACTCAGTACGTCATTGACGATTTGAAATCGGACAGCGGCCCCGGACGAGATGTCTTCATCCATAACCGCTGCCTGGAATACAAAACAACCAACCGCACCGCCGTTGGCCCTGTGGATGTGAAACGAATCGAACCGGTTGCCGACTACGGCCTTCCATCCAGCCATGATGCCGTTGAGCTGCCCTTTGGGCACGACAGCTATGGCTGGCCTGGTGCCAAGCAGACGTCGACTGGCAACCCCTATAAGGTTCAGGGCAACGACCATGGTGGATTGACCCCGGAAGAAACAGTCATCCCGGTTGCGGTGTACATAACACGAGGAGCGAAATAGCAGATGGCAACTCTTGATCAATTCAGAGAATTTCTGGTCTCGGACCTGGGCTTTAAAGCCCACCAGATCAATGACGGTGATGGTTCTGGCGTTGCCACAACGGTTGAAGGGCTGGACGAGAAAGCCGCGTTTCTGGTGTCAACCAGCGTCGGCAATTGCTATGCCGCCTTCAAGCATGAAGGCTCGGCAACCCTGAGTGAATCCGAGGCCAACCGGTACAAAGCCCTCAGCATTCTTATGCCCAATGGTCCGGCAGCCTATTGCGTCATCGAGGTGGCAGGCCATTTACGCATCTATCTTGTCGAAAAGGGCAATGAGATTCATGACGAGATGAAGGACTGGGACGACGTTCGCGATGCCGAAGACATGGTGCGCGAATTCAAGCCAGACGTAGTCAAGGGCCTGCAGCAGTGGGCGCAGAAAACCCTCCACACGGAAAACAGCCTCTCCCGCTTTGTGCAGCTCATGAAGGGGTGTTGGCAGGACATCTGGGATATCGAGAACAAGCGCAACGACTGGATCTTCGACGAGTTCACGCGTTTCCTGTTTATCAAGCTCAATGAAGACGCAAAACCCAGCGGAAGCTTTACCACCGCCAAGCTGAAATCGTATTGCGAGCAAAACAAACACATGGGCGACAAGGCCGCCCAGAACTTCATCAACAACCTGTTCGATGACCTGAAGGGGCACCACCCCGAAGTCTTTACTGACGAGAATGAGCGAGTGCTCAGCAAGGCGGCCACCGTTGAGCGGGTCATTGCCCGTCTTGAAGGGATCAACCTGAAAGACACCCAGGGCGATGTGCTTGGTCGTGCCTTCGAAATCATGCTGTCCGATACCTTCAAGGGTAAAGACCTCGGCCAGTTCTTCACGCCACGAGAAATCGTCGCCTTTATGCTGGACCTTGCCCGGGACAACCCAGACGGCCCGGCCTTGGACATCGAGAAAAGCGAGCGCTTTCTGGATGCCTGCGCAGGGTCAGGTGGTTTTCTGATCGCCACTTACGAGGACGTTTACAAGCATGCACTCTCCAACGGCGTGGAGCCACGCAAGAAAGATCAACTCCTAAAGCGCCTCGGCCAGGAAACCTTTTTCGCGTGCGAGATTGAAGAGAAAGCGGCTCGCCTTGGAAAACTGAACATGATCGTTCACGCCGTCAACGCGCAGAACGCTCAGTGGCTTCACCAGAACTACCTCTACAACGAGGAATACGGTGGCTTGAAACCGTTAGTTGAATACGAGGTCGACTTCGGCGACGGCAAGAAAAAGCGCCGCATAGGACCGGACAGCATTGATCTCGTACTGACCAATCCGCCATTCGGCAAATCCGTCAAGACTGAGGGCATCCTGCTGGACTATCAGTTCGGGCATGAGGTCAAGGTATTCAAGTCCAAGGGCCGTCCGCCGGAGAAGCGACCTAAAAACAGCCAGGACAGCGAGGTCCTCTTCATTGAACACTATCTTCGGGTGTTGAAGCCGGGCGGCAAACTGCTCATCGTTCTTCCCGACGGTGTGTTGTCGAACGCAACCGCGAAGCCCGTTCGGGATTACATGCGTGAGCACGCCATCATCAAGGCCGTGATTTCTCTGCCAAGCGAAACCTTCGCCTCAACCGGAACCTCCATTCCGACCAATGTGGTTTATCTGCAGAAGAAGCGCCCAGGAGATGTTCAGGGCGATATCTTCATGGCGCGGGCGGACTACGTCGGCCGCCGGGCCAATGGCGACCCGCTCAAGGAAAACGACCTCCCGTTCATTCTTGAAAAATTCCGTGAATGGCAAACAGGAACACTTGAACTCCCGGAGGAGGATAGCGAGTGAGCGAGCTTTATATAGGAAAACATCTCGATCCCAATGGGATGCCGGGAGAGCTGTACCGCCACAAGCTGAGTGACCTGATCACTCATACCTTTATCTGTGGCGGCTCAGGCTCCGGCAAGACGGTAATGGGCAAAGCCATCATTGAGGAAGCAGCCCTCAAGGGGGTTCCCTCGATTATCGTGGATCTCAAGGGCGATTTGTCTTCCTTGGCGCTTGCTTTCGGAGAACTGGCAGCACCGGCCGTTGCGCCATGGGTCGAGGTTGAAGACAAATCTACGCTTGGTCGCGCCGCCCTGGCTGAAGCCAACACCTTCCGGAAACGGTTATGGGATTGGGGTCTTGCCGAAACCAACGTGCGGGAGTTTTCCAATCAGGTAGCCGTTGAAATTTTCACCCCCCGCAGTGAACTCGGCCGCCGGGTATCCATTCCGCTCATTTCTTCCCCGCCACCGGACATCAATAAGCTGTTTGAAGAAGACCCGGATACGGCTTCGGTCATGGTGACCAGCATGGCGGAAGCGCTGGTGCGCCGGGTGATCCCCTCGGGACAGCGGGACCGGGAAACGGATTTTGTCACCGCTCTCATCGAGCACGCCTGGCGCACGGGGGTTGATCTGACCGGCGAGGCAGGTCTTGGACAATTGGTATCCATGATTCTGGAACCACCCTTTGCGACCATTGGTGTGCTGGGGATCGATGACCATATCCCCGAGAACCGGCGTCAAAAGCTTGCCCAGGCGGTGAACGGCCAACTCGTCGGCGCGGCCGCCAACTGGGTCCGGGGCGAAGAAATGAGCATCGACAAGCTGGTGGGAGCCAACCGTGTCGACGGCAAGACCCAGATCAGCGTTATCAGCCTCGCTCACATTACCGACTTTGAGGATCAGAGCTTCGTTGTCGCCCAAATTGCCTTTGCGATCAACGCCTGGATGCGAAAACAAGGTAGCGCCCCCGGTGGAAACAGGCCACGCCTGTTGTTCTTTCTTGATGAGATCGGCGGCGGTGGCGGAAAGACGGCTTTCTATCCCACTTACCCCTATACATCTACCTGCAAACCCGCACTGAATATCCTGGTCAAGCAAGGACGCGCCTTTGGTGTCGGCTGCATTCTGGCAACGCAAAACCCCGGGGATATTGACTATAAGGGCCTTTCGAACTGCGCCACCTGGATCGTAGGCAAGCTGCAGACAAAAAGAGATCGGGACAAGGTTCGTGAGGGCTTGACCGACGCGGAATTTTCACCTTCCGACTTGGCGAAGAAGCTCGCACGACCCAAGACAGGCGAGTTCATGCTCCTGAACAAGGAAGGCGATGTCCATTTCATCAAGGAACGCTGGCTGCTGACCTATCACTGCACGATGAGCCCGGAGCAGCTTCGCCGCTATAAAGCCAAGGGGTTAGCTCCCTATGAAGGCTCACTGAATACAGACATTGCCCTCGAGGATTTCGAGGAGACCATCAAGTCCGACGAGCAGGAAGAAATCCAATCGCTTTGGAACGATGCCAAGGACGCTATCGGGCAAGCATGCAACCTGCTCGAAAAGATTCTAGATCACGACATCAATTCCGAGAAAGCACGACTTTGGATATCCATCCTGCGTGACCCAGATGGATTCAATCGCCGCCTTCAGGAAGCCCAAAGGCAGCTTGCCGAGTATGCAGAAGCGGCTCCCAGCCCCAAGGCTAGCAAAGGCCACGAACCCAGCGGCCTGATGACGTTGCTCTCTGAAAAGAAGAGTACGAGCCAAGGCCCTTCGTTCAACGACACACGCCCGCTGACGAGTCCTGTTTCCACGCCGCCACCAGGCGATAGCGTCCTTGTGGAGGATGATGGCAGCGTCACCTACAAGGGGCGAACATTCCAGCTTTACCGAAGATACGCTGGCAAATCTGTGGCGTTCATTGAGGAAGATGGCGAACTGAAATTTTCTATCGAAGGCAAGGTTCTCTCGAAGAGCTTCAAGCTGTAGGGAAAATGGAGTCTGACATGCAAGACAGATCACAATATTCGGCGGCGGCATCTCTGCTCGGGTATGTCTACCAGTGCCGTCTTGCATTGTTGGAATCTCTAAAACGTTTGAAGTCTGATCCGGATATTGCTGTTGCAATCGAGACTCTCGACGACGTTGTGTTCGAAAAGGACGGCAGCCCCACCGAAGTCATTCAGGTTAAACATCACATCGCCCGGAAGGCCAGTCTCACCAATGCGAGCACCGATCTTTGGAAAACCATCAGGATCTGGTGCGACCTGTTTTCCGGAGGACTGTCTGAGGAAAATTCAATTCTGTGCCTGATGACGACAGAAGAGTCAGCCGAAAATTCTGCTGCACGTCACTTACGCATCGAAGGAAGGAATATTGCCGAAGCTGAGACTCTCCTGTTGCAGACGAGCCAAACGTCGTCGAACGAATCGAACAAGGAAGGATATCAGAAGTTCAATTCGCTCACGCCGGAACAACGAAGGGCTCTTCTGGAGCGGGTTTATATCCTGGACAACTGCCCTTTAAGCAAGGATCTCCAGACCCATCTAAGCGAGGAGCTTTGGGGGCATTGTGAGAGGCAGTATGCGGATCAATTTCTCAAGTATCTGGAGGGCTGGTGGCTCCAGCGTGTCGTAGCCGGGATTGATGGCAGCGAGCTAACGGACATTGCCGACAAAGAAATCGATTCCGAAAGCCTCAAGCACAAGAAGCATAAGATCCTCAAGATAACCGGCCGGGAAATAGACGGCCAGCTTGATTCTCTCAGAGAGCAGTTCAAGTCGGACTCCCTACCGATTCATCCCGAGATTCAGTCAGCGGACCCGGATGTTACACCATTTGTGAACTTGGTGTTCGCAAAGCAGCTTCGACTAATTGCTCTGCCAGAGAATCGAATTCAGAGAGCAGCTAAAAATTTCTACAAGGCGGCAGAGCAGCGATCCCGATGGGTTAGGGAGTCGCTCCTTATTGATAATGATCTGGAGCAATATGACGACACCCTTATCGAAGAATGGGCGATCCGATTCGACCAAGCAAAGGATTCCCTGCCTGTAGATCCGACATCTGATGATCAAATAGCTTCAGGGAAAAAAGTTTTTCAGTGGGTGGAAGCGGAGGCCCACATCCCGATTCGCCCCTCATGTCAGGAATCCTTCATAACCAGAGGCACGTATCAGATGCTCGCGAACCGCCTACGGGTCGGTTGGCATCCTGAATTCCAGTCGCGCCTGGTTGCTCAATCTGCGGAGGATAATCTATGAAGGAATGGGCGAACAGACCTCCAGAGATTGCAGCGCTTTTGAACCCGGCATTTTGCGGGTTTCTGATGTCAACCGGTCTGGATGCATACACACAGAACGTCAACGAGGGTGCGCCGTATGCTTTTCCCTTCGTGATGTTGCCCCTGGTACTGCACAAGCCGACAAGACAGGCATTCCCACGATCATCTCGCACGGCATTTTCCGCTTGGATCACCAATGCAGATACCGCAATAGCCAAAGTAGGCTTTGCAGAACGCGCAAAGAACATGGCTCCCTACGTCAAGGAAGCACTGGCCTTTGCCATGCAGCACAACAGTATCTATGTCACGGAGTCCGGGCGGCTCAAGACCTCGAATCCAGCTCCGAAGTCATTTCCCAATGCGACCCAGGAGGTCAATGAGTGTGCCCGTGCCGCTTTGATGTGCGGCAAGTGGTTTTCCATGGTTGGTGACTTCAAGACTGCAATGGCGCTACTGGGAGTAAAGCCATGAAATTTCAGATTCTTAATATTCTTGTCTACGGGGCGAACGGCCAAATTCGCTCCATTGAGCTCAAGCCAGATGCTGTCAATGTAGTAACCGGACAATCGAAGACGGGCAAATCTGCTCTTATTCACATCGTTGATTACTGCCTTGGTCGGAGGGAATGCAACGTTCCTGCTGGGGTCATCCGTAAGCATGTCGAGTGGTACGCAGTGAAGCTCCAAACCTCGTCGGGAGAGGTCTTTATTGCCCGGCGCAATCCTGAGCCTGGCAAAGAATCCTCTGAAGACATCTACATCGAGCGTGGAACCTCCCTTAGTTTTCCCGAAGCATCCAGTCTGACCAAGAATGCGAATTTAGAAACGCTTGCGTCAATACTTAATCAGGTCTTGGGGATTGGAGAATACACTCACGAGCCCAAGGCAGGTCAGACCCGTAAAACTGGCACTGCAGATATCGGCAAGGCGCTTTTCTATTGTTTCCAAGAGCAAAGCGAAATCGATGATCAGAAATTTCTGTTTCATCGTCAGGGGGAGCCATTCATACCCCAAAGCATTAAAGACTATCTCCCTTACTTCCTCGGCGCTATCACGGATGAGTTCATCCAGAACAAGGAAGAGCTACGGAAGCTGAATCGCAAGCTGAAGCAGGTCGAGTCAAGAATCGCCGAACGCAACAGGCTGAAGGGGCAGAATTTCGAACGTGCTTTTGCTCTGCTGAATGAGGCCAAGAGCGTTGACCTGATTGCTGCTGACGAGCCTCTTCAAGATTCATGGAGCAATGTACGACAACTGATCGAAGCAGCTCTCGCCAGGAATATCGATAACGATCCGGCGGAACCTAATGTAGATGTCCTGAATGACCTTCTTGATCGCCAACAGCGGATCAGGGAGACCTACAGGATCGCCACCTCAGAGCTCAAGTCACTGAAGGATCTGAAACGCTCGTCAAACGGGTTCGGCTCTGAGATGGGAGAGCAGAAGTCACGATTGGAATCAATCAACATCTTTGGCCACACCGGTGATCCGAATACCTGTCCTCTTTGTTCATCAACATTGCCCAGCGCAGTTCCGTCTGCGGAAGCCATTCGAGCATCGTTGACGGACATCGATTCCCAGCTCGAAGCAGTTACCAACGACACCCCGCATTTAGATGCGATGATAGCCAAGGCCGAGGATCAGTTGGGGGAATCAAAAAGCAACTCGATGAAGTTAAAGCTTCAATCATT
>PCUV01000074.1:0-3637 GCA_002786915.1 Comamonadaceae bacterium CG12_big_fil_rev_8_21_14_0_65_59_15
CCGTCGACGACGTGGCAAGCCTGCGCCGCGCCACCCAGCCGGTCTTTGAAACCCAGGGTCAGCGCTGCCCGGTGCGGCTGCTTCGTCTGGCCGGTACCATCACCGCGCCAGCGCGCACCCAAGAGGCTCGCCTGGCGCTCAGCGCAAGCTGTTCGGCTGTGGGCGCTGAAGGCCGTTTGCTGTGGCAAGACAGTCGCACCCATGTGCCGGCGGCGCTGCTGGTGCGCCGCGCGCAGGCGTTGGGTCTGTTTGTACGCCAGGACGGCAAGGCCCGTTTTGTGCCATTGCCTGGCGCGCAGGAGGGACAGTCGGCCCAGGTGGATTTGCCGTTGGACACGGCACTGGTGGTGCGTGGCCAGAATGCATTGCAAGACGGCCAAGCCCTTCCCTGACGACCCGGGTTTTGCACCATGAAGCTGCTTGAAGCGCTGATTCGCAACAGCCCGCTGACCAACATTGCCTTTGTGGTGGTGCTGTTGCTGGGCCTGCTGAGTTACACCAGCATGCCACGTGAGCAAGACCCCGAGATCAACTTCAATTGGGTCAGTATCACCGCCGTACTGCCGGGCTCCAGTGCTGAAGAAGTCGAGCGACTGGTCACCAATCCGCTGGAAGACGCCATCAAGGGCGTGCCCGATATCCGCTTTGTCAC
This sequence comes from Comamonadaceae bacterium CG12_big_fil_rev_8_21_14_0_65_59_15, assembly GCA_002786915.1. Lineage (GTDB taxonomy): Bacteria > Pseudomonadota > Gammaproteobacteria > Burkholderiales > Burkholderiaceae_C > Rhodoferax. Next base: position 653 of record PCUV01000074.1, read on the forward strand.
CAGCACCTCGCGTGAGAACGTCAGTGGCCTGCTGGTGCGTTTTCGCGAGCTGTCCGAGCGCAGCTTCGACAAGCGCATGAATGACCTGCGCCGCGAGATCCAGAACAAGGCCAAGAGCGAATTGCCAGCCGAGGCCAAAGACCCGCTGGTGCTGGAGATCACCACCTCCAATGGTTTCCCGACCGCGTCCATTTTGCTGCTGGGACAGGCCGACGACGAAACCCTGCGCCTGGCCGGACGGCGTATCAAAAGTGACCTTGAGCGTATCAAGGGCGTTGACCAGGTCTACGCATCGGGCCTGCGCACGCCTGAATTGCTGATCAGCCCGAACGCGCAGGCGCTGGCAGCGCGCGGCCTGGTCAGCACCGACGTTGCGGACGCGGTGCGCGCCTGGTGGAAAGATACCTCGGGTGGCACCCTCAAGACCGATGGTGGCAGTTGGTCGGTCCGCGTCAAGGGGGTGCAGGTGGACCCGGCGTTGCTGGGCGCGCTGCCGGTTGCGTCGGCACAGCGGCCGGGTGTGTCGGCGCGGTTGGCCGATGTGGCGCGTATCGAACGGGCACGAGCGCCAGCTTCGCAATACGCGGCCTCAAACGGCCAGGACGCCATTTCAATGGCGGTCACCAAAAAATCGGGCACCAATACCTTGCAGCTGGTGGATCAGCTGGGCAGTTTTATCCGGGATCAAAACGCCGTGCTGGCGCAGAGCGGCTTGCGCTTGATGCTGTCAGACGACCAGACCATTCCCACCCGCGATGCCATTGGCGTGATGCAGACCAACGCGCTCTATGGGCTGTTGATGGTGCTGGCGGTGTGCTGGGTGTTTTTGGGTGCCAAGGTGGCGCTGCTGGTCAGCATGGGTATTCCGTTTTCATTGATGGGCACGTTTGCCGTGCTGGCCGCGCTGGGTTACACGGTGAATGTCTCGGTGCTGCTGGGCGTGGTGATAGCGCTGGGCATGCTGGTTGACGATGCGGTTGTGGTGGTTGAGGCCATTTACTACCGCATGGAGCGCGGCCAGGCCGCCCTGCAAGCGGCCTTGGAGGCAATTGCCGAGGTCTGGACGCCGGTGCTTGCGTCGGTAGCAACCACGCTGGCGGCTTTTTTGCCGCTGATGCTGCTGCCCGGCATTGTGGGCAAGTTCATGTTTGTGATTCCGTTTGTGGTGACGCTGGCGCTCTTGATTTCCCTGCTGGAGGCGTTCTGGATGATGCCCGCGCACGTGCGTTCGGTTGGCCTGAGTCTGGGTGACCATTCACCGGTGCAGCGCTGGCGCAACGCACTTAACCGCAAGTTGCGGCTGCGCTACGGCCAGGTCTTGGCGTATGCGCTGCGTCGCCCCAAGCGACTGGGCGTGTTGGCGGTCAGCTTTGTGCTGGCGGCCGTTGCGCTGGTGGCCACCGGTGTGGTCAAGGTGCAGTTTTTTGCGTTTGACCCGATTCGCGCGTTTTATGTCAATGTCGACATGCCGCCCAGCGCCAGCCTGGAAGACACATTGCGGCAAACGCAGGCGGTTGAAGCGGCGGTGCGTCAGCACCTCAAAGGCGTGGGTGACGGTGTGCTGGATGAAGCGCGCTCCAGCACGTCCAATGCGGGCCTGAAATTTACCGAGACCGAACCGGTTTATGGTGACGTGTACGGCCAGGTGTTTGTGTCGCTGAACCCACGGCGCACTGGTGCGCGCGACGTGCAGCAGGTGGTCGACGACATGCGCACGGCGATCGAGTCGCTGCCCGGGCCGGGTCGCAAGAGTTTTACCGTGCTCTCGGGCGGGCCACCGGCCGGGCGGCCGATCAGCATCAAGGTGCGCGGTGACGACTACCCGCAGATTCAGGCGGCTGCTGATGCGCTGAAAACCATCGTCAGTCAGTTGCCTGGCGTAACCGATGTTCAGGACGACAACGTCAGCGGGCGGGCCCAGCTGAGCCTGCAGCTGGACCCTGATGCGCTGCGCAGCGCTGGCTTGAATGCGGCACAGGTGGCGCGATCGGTGCGTCTGGCCGTTGACGGTGAGGTGGTGGCCTTTACCCGTGACCAGGGCGACAAGATCGAGGTGCGTGTGCGCAGTGATCGGCTCACCCGTGCGGACCCGGCGGCGTTATTGAACGAACCCCTGGCGCTGCCCAATGGCCAGGTGACCCGGCTTGGTGCGCTGGTGCGCCAGGACGTCAGCCCGGGGCGTGGCTTTATCAAACATTACAACCTGCGCCGCACCGTGACGGTAGAGGCCAATCTGGACAAGGCCGTCACCGACACCACGGTGGCCAATGCCGGCATTCGTGCTGGCTGGGACAAAATCCGCGCGCAACATGTGGGCGTCGATCTCGATTTCTCGGGGGAGATGGAAGACATCCAGGAGAGCCTGGATGCCATGCAAACGCTCTTTTTGCTGGGTGTTGGCCTCGTCTTCCTGATCCTGTCGGCGCAGTTTGTCAGCTATTGGCAGCCCTTGATGATTCTGGTGACGGTGCCGCTGGCGTTTTCGGGGGTGGCCTTCGGTCTGGCTTTGACGCAAAACCCCTTGTCGTTGTACACGCTCTATGGTGTGATCGCGCTGACCGGTATCGCCGTGAATTCGGCCATCGTGCTGATTGACGCCGCCAATGATCGCATGCGCCGCGGCATGCGCACCATCCATGCCATCGTCTGGGCGTCCAGGCGGCGTGTGGTGCCGATTGTGATCACCACGACGACCACCATTGGGGGCTTGTTTTCACTGGCTTTTGGAATTGGCGGGCAGAGCCTGCTGTGGGGGCCGGTGGCCTCCAGCATTGTCTGGGGCCTGATGATTTCGACGGTGCTGACGCTGTTTGTCGTGCCATTGCTGTATTTGACGTTTATGCGCGGCGCTGACCAGCGTCTGCCAGCACGCGCCGTCTAGTAGTCCGGTCCGCCAAAACGCTTACATGAAATCGTGTCTTTTCCAGCCTGGCGTTGTTGTTCGTCGTTGCCATAGCTACAGCTATGTCGCCTCCTCTCGCCTAG
>PCUV01000074.1:3656-6939 GCA_002786915.1 Comamonadaceae bacterium CG12_big_fil_rev_8_21_14_0_65_59_15
TTTTGGCGGAACGGACTACGAGTTGTCAGATTTTTTCGGGGCTGGCGGTGCCGAGGCTCAGTTCGGCAGCCGACAGCGCGCCGGGGGTATTGCCCAGTGTGTAGGGAATTGACACAAAGGCGACAAAGCTGACGGCGAGAAAGGTGCCGCCGACGATGGCCAGATACTTGGTCACAAATTCTTTCAGCTCGGACTTCATGGCTAACTCCTGGGTTGGTTTTTCAATGGCGGTATCTTGTCATGCCGACCTTAAGATTTTCTGAGCCTTTACGCCCTGTTACGTCTGAAACAAGTCTGCCCGAATCTGTATCAGACAGCGTGCTGAGCGGTTGTGTCGGAAAGATTTTTATGGCTGTGCAGCGATAATTCCGCGACGGAAGGAAATGACCATGGATGTTGTATTGTTGATCAAGGCTGCGCTGATGGGCCTGGTGGAGGGGTTGACCGAGTTTTTGCCGATTTCAAGCACCGGGCATCTGATCCTGGCGGGGGCTTTGCTGGGCTTTGACGATGAAAAGGCCAAGGTGTTTGATATCGCCATCCAGACCGGCGCCATCTTTGCGGTGATCCTGGTGTACTGGCAAAAAATCCGTGACACCGTGGTGGCATTGCCCACCGATGCGCAGGCGCAGCGCTTTGCGTTGAATGTGCTGATCGCGTTTGTGCCAGCGGTCGTGCTGGGCTTGCTGTTTGGCAAAGCCATCAAGGCGCACCTGTTTACCCCCGTGGTGGTGGCCAGCACCTTTATTCTGGGTGGTTTTGTCATTCTGTGGGCTGAACGTCGGCAACAGCGCAACCCTGCCGTGGCGCGCATTCAGGACGTCGACGCCATGTCGGCCATGGACGCGCTGAAAGTAGGCTTGGTACAGTGTTTTGCGATGATTCCGGGCACCAGCCGCAGCGGTGCCACGATCATTGGCGGCATGTTGCTGGGTTTGTCGCGCAAGGCTGCGACTGATTTTTCTTTTTACCTGGCCATTCCAACCCTGATCGGCGCGGGGGCCTACAGCTTGTACAAAGAGCGCACGCTGCTGTCGCTGGCGGACACACCGCTGTTTGGTGTCGGGTTGGTGGTGTCGTTCCTTAGCGCCTGGCTGTGCATTCGCTGGCTGCTGCGCTTTATTTCAACGCACAGTTTCAACGGCTTTGCCTATTACCGGATCGTGTTTGGTCTGGTGGTGCTGGCCACCGCCTGGAGCGGAACTGTCGTCTGGTCCGCCTGAACTCTGTCAGCTCATATTCAGCAACGCGGTTTCGATGGCTGCGGCGCTGGCCAGGGGCTTTTCCATGGGAAACAAGTGGCTGCCGTCGAGCATGATGATGCGCCCTTGCGTGATGCGCTGCGTGAGCGTCATGCCAACCTGCCTCATTTCAGTCGAGCGCGTGCCGCCAATGAACGACACCGGGCAGCGCACCGGATGTTGGCGCAACAGGGTCTCCAGGTTGTCGGGCAGCGTGTTGTAGATGGCGGTTTCCACCGCGCGGTCAAAGCGCAGCACCCGCCGCAGTTGACCGTCCACCACCGCATCACAGGTGCCGTGCGTGATGTAGTCCTCGAGCACCTGGGGGTACCAGCGCGCAAACGCGCGCTTGCTCTGGAAATGCGCCAGCGCGCTGGCTGCGTCAGGCCACTGGTTGCGTCGGCGCCGACTGACCTTGCCGGGCGATACAGCGCCCACCAGTTGGGTGCGCTTGGCCATGCCCAGTGCCGTGGCGCGCCAGCCGCCGACGATGGGTGCGTCCATCAAGACCACCGCGCGTACAAGCTGGGGATTTTTTGCGGCTGCCATCAGGCTCAAAAAGCCGCCCAATGAATGACCGACCAGACAGGCTGGTTGCCCGGACTGTTCCACCAGGGGTTGCACGAAATCGAGCAGTTGTTGCACCAGATGCGGCCAGTTGCTGGTAACGGGGTAACGTGGGTCGTGACCAAACTGGTCGATCGCCTTGAGCGCGTAGCCGCGCGCACGAAGCGCCTGGAACAACACGCCGTAGGTGGGCGCGCCAAAGCTGTTGGCGTGCGAAAAAACGATCAATGGCCGACGGTTCGGCATGGTGTCAGATCAGCTTTTCGTCCGGGGTCGTGATTTTTTTCAATGGGCGGCTGCGCTGGGCGTTCTGCATCAGCGGCACCGTGGTGTGCCCGCCGTCCCACATCGGATCCTCAATGCTGTCAAACACCTCACGCAGCTTGACCCCCCAGCTGTTGTGCATCATCTGGAAATAAGGGTTGTTTTCGTCGATGCAGACCACCTTGTCGGTCTGGAACTGATTGGCTTCATAGACCACCATGTCCAGTGGCAACCCGACTGATAAATTGGACTTGAGCGTGGAATCCATCGACACCAGCGCACACTTGGCGGCCTCGTTCAGCGGTGTGTGTGGCGTGATGACGCGGTCCAGCACAGGCTTGCCGTACTTGGATTCACCAATCTGAAAGTACGGTGTCTCGGGTGTGGCCTCGATGAAGTTACCAGCGGAATAGACCTGGAACAGGCGCATTCCTTCGCCCCGTATCTGGCCACCAAAGACCAGACTCACGTTGAAATCCACGCCAGCCAATTTCAGCGATGCAGCGTCACGTTCATAAACGTGGCGAATGGCCGCGCCCAGCACGCGCGCGGCGTCAAACATGCTGCGCGCGTTCCAGATCGTGATGGGCTCGCTGTCGTCGTGCTCCTTGAGCTTTTCCACCTGCAAAATCTCTCGCACCGACTGCGAAATGCTCAGGTTGCCCGCCGACAGCAACACCATGAAGCGGTCACCGGGTTTTTCGTAAACGATCATCTTGCGAAAAGTGCTGATCTGGTCCAGGCCGGCATTGGTGCGGGAATCGGACAAAAACACCAGCCCGGCGTTGAGTTTGATGGCGACGCAGTAAGTCATGGGGGTATCCAGGAAAGGGTGCATAGTGTAAGTTGCAGGCGTAACCATGCACCCCCGCTGTGCGGGCTTCAACGCGCTAAACTCAAAAGCAACTGCCAGACCAGAGGTTTCCCATGTTGAAAGCAATGCGTGTTTTTTGTGCATCTGAAGTGCGCCATGGGCGATCACTCTGGCACAGAATAGGGTGGTGCGCGAGCCGTGTGGCGAGCTTGCTGCTGGCTGGCAACGCCATGGCGGAGCAGAAGCCATGGCAAAAAAAATCGCTACGCCTGCCAATGTTCTAATTCTAATTTCGGTTCTTCATCCATTTCGGTCGAACCGGGCGACGCCACTGCGCCACATGATCACCCTTGCCCAGACGCTGGCCTTGTTCAAAATCGGTGTGACGTAACTGATG
>PCUV01000074.1:6949-7369 GCA_002786915.1 Comamonadaceae bacterium CG12_big_fil_rev_8_21_14_0_65_59_15
ACTGATGTTGACGACTGACAAAGTCCACCCCACGTGCCAGCAGTCTGGCCACCGTGAAGTAGCCCGTGTAGTAGCGATCCATGAGCAAAATATCGCCCGGGTTTAATGCCGCATCGAGTTGGCGCAGCATCGCCGTTCCGCCCGTAAGTTTGCCTGCACAGGCCCCACAGACCCAGTCCAGCACAGCGCCACAGCCCAGAGAGACGATACCCACAATGCGCATCATTGGAAAGCCCAAACCAGCCTTTTGTTGGCTGCTCTGCGGATAAGTGGTTTGGTTCTTATCGGTGTCGGGCATGAAGACGGTCGTGCCGTCAATCAGTTTGATCTCACGCCCACGCCAGCGCCATGCGTTCGACTGGGTTTGACACAGACGCGCGGCGAGCGCCTTGGACAAAGCCGCGAGCAGTTGCAAACTCA
>PCUV01000012.1:0-16764 GCA_002786915.1 Comamonadaceae bacterium CG12_big_fil_rev_8_21_14_0_65_59_15
CTGGGTGATCAGCTCTTTGAAGCGGCTACGGTAGTCTGGGTACTGCGACTGCAATTGATACTGCCGCTCCAGCGAAGTCAATTGTTGGTGCAGGCTTTGGTGTAAATCTGCCACCGAGCCCAGCACGCCGCCACCAAAGCTGATGCGCAGCACCGGGTATTTGACGGCCCAGTTCCAGCGCTGTTCTGCTGCCAGTCCCCTGAACAGCGCCGCGTTGCCTTCAAACAGCTCTTTCAGGGTATCCAGAAACAGGCTTTTGCCGAAGCGGCGCGGGCGCGACAGAAAGTAGTATTTGCCCTGCTCTGCCAACTGCACCGCCAACGCCGATTTGTCAACGTAGTAATACCCTTCTTCGCGGATTTCACGAAACGTCTGGATTCCAATGGGCAGCTTTTTGCGCGTCATGGGTGGGGATGCTGGAGAGGCTTGGGGCATTGGCGCAGTTTAGCGCGGCCCATGGCTGGTCGCGCCAGGTTCCCCTGGTTGCTTACGTTTTTAGTAGCTGCCAGCGCTTGCTGTACAAGCGCCGACAGCCAATTTGGCTTACAAACAATTTAAGGCTTGTTGACCCAGAACCCCAGCCCCGCGCCGAGCAGCTTGCCGGTGGCAGCAAAATCAAGGTAGCTTTTGCCGGCGGTGTAGTCAAACAGCGCTGCGCCACCCTGGCCGTCGATCAAGCCGCAGCACCCTGATGCGGCGCAAATCGATGCCAATGCCTGGGTTCACACCCCAGTGTATTGGAGTGTTCGGGGCTATTGATCACCGTCCACCCCTGCGCAGCACGGTTCTGCTGGCTGAAGCGCAAGTCTGCCAGGATTCGTCCGGCATCGTAATCAAACCCGACCGCATGATGTAGCCGGGTAGCGTGTATTTCGTCAACAATCTCATCCGTCAATCGAGCCATCATCGTCTCCCAGCAGTTCTTGAGGTGAACAAATATACGGCATCGTGACACCACAGTGGTCAAGATACCTTGCAATTTTCTCCTGAAGCATTGGATTGGCAATGTGTTTGAAATTCCAGGTGAGTATGAAATCCATTTGGTGCACACCGGCAATGGCGATGTGCAGGGCATCTTCAAAAACATTCGGGGGAACACATGCTTCAGAGACCAACCCCATAGCAATTTTTTCGACGCGCAAGTCAATATCCAGCAACGCAATGCTCTTCAAGGCGTCCAACCTCTTTTGCGCTGCATCAGGATCGCCAGCGGCACATTCACGAACGGCGCCATCCATCTCACCTTTGGCTGATGCGTGCGCCTGCGCCCGTGGCATCTGCTGCTGCGGATGAATGACAAAAAGGCTTGCAGCGCCCGTCTTTCATGCGTTAACAGCTATTGATTTGATACCACTTGTGAGAGTACTACACGGCTGGCAAAACACCGCAGCCGACAAAGTACCTTGATTTGGGCACGGGCGCGAACACCATGATGTTGCCTGCCCCGCCTCAAGGCCGATTCACCCAGAAGCCGCTACCCGGTGCCAGGCTGCGCCCGGTGGCGCTGAAGTCAAGGTAGCCCTTGCCGTTGATGTAATCCACCAGCTTGGTGCCACCCTGCGCCTCGAGTGCTGGCGAGTGAAACAGCCAGGCGGTTTTGGTGGCGTCCCAGGCCCACAGCGTGGTGTAGTTGGCCGCAGCGGTTCCCAAGCTGGCATGGAATGCTGACGGCGTCATGCTGCGCGCGTCTGACATCAGGTTCCAGCCGGTGACCAGATCTGCCGCCGTTACGCTGACAGCGTTGCCGCTCAAGGCGGGCAGGGCCGACGCCTTGTTGCTGTTGAGCCAAAAGCCTTGGCGCGGGGCAATGCTTTGCAGCACCAGATAGCCTTTGCTGGCGGCGTAGCTGGCCAATTCGGCCGCCGTCATGGACGGCGCAAAAAAGGCCCACTGTTTGATGCCAGCGTCCCAGGCCCAGGCGGTCACCACGTCAGCGCTCAAGGCCGTTGGCGTGGTTTTGTCACCCAACAGGGTCACCGGGTTGATGGCCTGGTCGCTGCTGTTGCCCAGCAAGTTCCACCCGGCAACCAAGGGCAAACCGTTGCCAAACGCTGCCAGCCCTGCCGCCGGGACCCCACTGACCTGATAAAAATCGCCGCCCGCCAAAATGCGGCCGCTGGTCACCAGCAGATGCGTAACTTGCGCCCCAGAAAAACTGGGTTCCAGGCTGGTGTCGCGGGTGCCGTCGGCATTCAAACGGGCAAAATAATTGAAGAACAGGTTGCCCTCAAGCACCTGAAAACCACCACCCAGCACGATTTTTCCGCCTGCATCCAGCGCAATGGCTCTAACTTCGCCACCCGTATTGCCAATGGCCGCAGCAACAAAACCGGTGTCTGCACTGCCATCCGCATTCAGGCGCACAAGCCCCGGTACACGCACCGCAGGGTCGCCGTAACTCTGAAAATACCCACCCACCAACACCTTGCCGTCGGCCTGCGGCGTGACGGCAAAGACTTCGGGCATTTTGTAGGTAGCGTCCGAGTTCAACACCGGTGGCACAAAGCCGGTATCGACGCTGCCATCCACATTCAGGCGCACCACGTTGGAGCGGGCACTGCCATTGAACTGATCAAACTGCCCGACCAACAGCAGCTTGCCGTCGGGCTGCATGGTCAGGGCGTTGACGTAATCGACCCAGCGGTTGGGTGCAAGGCTATTGGACAGGCCCGTGCCAATGGCAAAGGTGTTGTCAATGGACCAGTCGGCCGCGTTCAAGCGCAACACGCCCCTGAAACTGGCGTCGGCCGAGCCCCCCAGATACAACTTGCCGTCGGGTGCCACAGCCAGCGCCTTGGCATATACATTGGAGCTAGGGGTTGTCAGCGCACCCGAGGCCGTCAAGTGCAGCACACTGCCCGGACTGGTTCCGTCGGCACTTTTGAAACCACCGGCGACAGCCAAGCTCCCGTCTGGCAATGCCACGACAGAGGTAACTGCGCCACTCAGTGCCGGTGCGTTGAAGCTATTGTCCAACGAACCATCCGCATTCAACTGAACCAGCGGCGCAGAACTGACGCCATTGACCAGGTTAAAGCCGCCTGCCACCAGTACTTTTCCGGCACCCCGGTCGAGCAAGGCCGTGACGCCGCTGGCACGACCGACGACTGCATGAAAGCCCGACACGGCTGATAAATTTGCATTCAGCAACACCAGGCCATGACGGTAATTAACCGGCTCGCCCTGCACATGGGCAAAGCTGTTGAAACTGCCGCCAACGATGATGGTGCCGTCTGGTCGCAGCGCCATGGCAAGCACCTCGGTCGGCTTGCCCTGAAAATACTGCGCGCCCTGCACGGTGCCATTGCTGTCATAGATCTGGATGTGGGCGTCGTGGTCGGTGGGGTAGCCGTTGAAAATCATGCCCGGGTTCCAGCCCCCCAGAACAATGCTGTTGTCAGCTAATGCCACCACGCTCTTGACCGACCAGAAATACAACGGGATTGACCAGGCATCCAGACTGCCATCGGCATTGAGCCGCGCCGCGTGTTCCCGCCCCTGTGCGCCGATCATGGTGAAATCACCGCCCACGGCGATGCGTCCGTCGGGTTGCACAGCCAGCGCATGCACCGCACCGTTGGCCGCGCCGGGGGCAAATGCGGTATCGACCGCGCCCGAACTTGTCAGGCGCACAACGCCACCGCGGCTGATGCCATTGAAGCTGGCAAAATCCCCGGCCGCCAACACCTTGCCATCAGGCTGTAACGCCATCGCACGCACCAGCGCATTGGCTCCGATGCCGGGGTCAAAGCTGGTATCGGTGCTGCCATCGGCATTGAGCCGAGCCAGATAGGCACGCGCCAGCCCGTCTGTACGCACGCTGCCGCGCACCCGGGTGAAGTCGCCACCCACCAAAATCTTGCCGTCGTTTTGCACCACGATGCTGCGTACCGCGCCGTCAAGCCCCAGGTTGCCATTGGCATCACCATATATGCTGTATTGGCCCGCGTCAAAGCTGGCATCCAGCGAGCCGTCGCTATTGAGCCGCGCCAGATTTTGTCGAGAGACGCCGGTAGAGGTCATCCACCACAACTGCCCGCCGACCAGAATCTTGCCGTCGGCCTGCACCGCCAGCGCCAAATACATGGGGGTCAGCACTTCAAAACCGTGCAGCGCAAAAGTCGTGTCGAGACTGCCGTCGAGGTTCAAACGCGCCAATTGGTAACGCCCGGTGCCGTTGATGGTGCTGAAATCCCCTGCCACCAGCGTCTTGCCGTCGGGCTGCACCGTCAGCACCGACACACTGCCGGTCACTTCGAGCCGCGGCACATAAGCCGCATCGGGCAGTGTGGCCGCTGCTGTAACGGTGCTCCAGAAAATAGCCACACACAGAAACAGAATTTTTTGCACGCCTCTTGCTGTCATTTTGAGCCTCTTGAAAGGACAACGGTCAGGGCCACTTTTACATTTTTGGCGCTGCACACTCTTTGCTCTGGATCAAATTGAACAAAGATTGTTCATTGACGCACGTATGGATGCGCCCACTGAAGCCTCCTGGCTAAACGCGGCATGAATCCAAGCCGACGCCCCAGATAATGAACGCGCGTTGTCACTGTTCAAAGTCCGCGTACGGTATCGGGTGGGCTCAGCGGGCGCAATGATGGCAGTCAGATGGATTGTTGTGGCCGGTGCAAACCAGAAATGTCGTCCAAAGCCCCTCATTGGATATGAGTAAACCGCTTCGGAATTCTCTCATGTATCATGCGCACGGCGAGTTCAATCAGAGCGCTTATGCTGACAGACAAGTGCCTTTTTAATGTCATGCTTTTCAATCTACCACTGTAGGAGCTTCAACCGTGTTTCAACAAGTCGTCCCTGTCAATAAAGAACGTCATGCGAACAAAAAAATCAAAGACATCACAAGTTTTGATTTTGCGTCGAAATTTCACATCGCTTATGTCACGATGCACGAGTTCGCACGCGCTGCGTCAATTTTCCCGATTGTTTTTCTTGAAGACAAAGAAAAAGACATTTTTCGTCCAGTCGTGTTAATGGGTTTGAATGCGGGTGAAAACCTGTTTGTCGATGGCAACGGCAAGTGGCAGGCTTCTTATGTGCCAGCCATCATCCGCCGCTACCCCTTTGCATTAACACCAAGCGGCAAGGAAGACAACTACGTGGTGTGCATTGACGAAGGTAGCAGTCTGGTAAGCGACACTGAAGGCGCAGCGCTGTTTGACGACAAGGGTGAGCCCACCCAGGTGATTGAAAATGTCAAACGTTATCTTGGCGAACTCCAGCAAATGGACACTTTGACCAACAGCTTCTGCAAGTTCCTGGCTGCAAACAACATGTTCACACCGCTAAACATGCGGGTGCGTGACAACGACAAGGTCAAAAATGTCTCGGGTTGTTACGTTGTCAATGAAGAACGTCTGAATAATTTGTCAGATGAACGCTTCCTGGAAATCAAAAACAAAAGTTATCTCGCCCCGCTGTACGCGCACCTGATCTCTCTGGCGCAAACCGAACGACTGGTGAAATTGCAGGACGAAAAGACCGCTGCCGCCAAGTAAAAAAATGAAACGCTGGGTCTTGCTTGGCTTGGCGTTTTACTTGCCAGGCTCCATAGCACAAACCGAGCCAGTCACGGGGCAAGTGCCCCGTTTGGCGGCGCCGGGTCAGCAGGGCGCCTTGCAACTGCGCTTGGCGTCCAACCTGCCCACCGGCAAGACAGAAACCGCGCCGGCCACGGGGCAACTGCCTTCACTGGCAGCGCTGGACCAGCGGGACTTTTTGCAACTGCTGGTGGCGCGCAGTGTTGAGGTGCAGTACAGCCAACTCAATACCGAGGTGACCCGTCACCTGATGCGGGGCGAAGCGGGCCTGTATGAGACTATTTTTTTCATGGGAATCCGCGAAGAAGGTCGCAGCAGGCAGCGTACTGCCGATGAACGCACGCAAAATTTTGCGACAGCGGGTACAGCGGTACTTGAAGAAACCGGCCACACTGACGAACTTGGCGTTCGCAACAAGTTGCCCTGGGGCAGTGAGCTCAGTCTGAGCTACAAGGTCGCAAAAAAAACCAATAACATGATCCCGCAGTACAACAGCGGGACCTTTGACACCGAATACAACACGCTGCTGAACCTCACCCTCAAGCAGCCGCTGCTGCGCAACGCCGGGCGCAGTGTGACCGAAACCGACCGCCGTGTGGCGGAACTGGAGCACCAGATAGCGCTGCACCAACTCAAGCAGCAAACCCTCAAAACCGGCATCGACGGGCTCAGCCTGTACTGGCAGTTGTACCGGGCCGAGGCCACGCTGGCACTGCGCCAGAACGCCTACGCCAGCACTCAGGCGCTGCTGACCGACGCCAGGGCGCGCATCAATGCGGGCAAACTGCCTGCCTCTTCGGTACTTGAGGTGCAAGGCGTCTTGCTCAACCGCCAGGCCGAGGTCACGCGCAGCCAACAAGCCTTGCACGAGGCCCAAGGCAAGGTGGCCACGGCGCTCAACCTGCTCTGGCATCAAAGCAACCCGCTGACCACCCGCCCCCGGCTACAGCGGCTGGACGCACCACTGGTACCGACACCCCCTGCACCAGAGACAGCCTTAGATCTTTGGCCACCCTACCAGATTGCCCAACTCAAGTTTGAACAGGCACAGACCCGGCTCAACTATGCGCGCAACCAGATGCAGCCAGTGGCTGACTTTGTACTGGGTTATAGCGGCACGGGGTATGACTACAACGTGCAGGCAGCCCGCGCCACTGCCGAGCAAAGCAGCTTCCCCGACTGGTACTTTGGTGTCAACCTCGAATTTCCGCTGCGTGGCAATCAAAAAGCGCAGCAACAATTTCTGGCACAAAGCGCCCGTCTGACTCAGACGGAGCTGGAGCTGAGCGCCATCAAAAACTCGTTTACCAACGACCTGGCAGTGCGCTACAGTGACATGGTGCAAGCACGCACCGTGCTTGGCGCCAGCCACGATGAAGTCGCGCTGCGGCAAACGCTGTTGGACAACGAACGTCAGCGCCACCAACTCGGCGTCGGTTTGCTCGGCAGCCTGATCCAAAAGCAGGTGGACCTAACTGAAGCCCAACAGCGACTGCTGGAAAATCAGATCCGTTTTGAGCTCGCCCTGGCTACCTGGCAATACATACAAGGCAGCCTGCTCAGCGACCATCAGATTCAAGTCGCCACCCAAGCGACCCCACTCCAATAAGCAATCCGACCCATGTCCCATACCAAGCCCTACCCCCTGTTGCGCACATTGCGGCAGCACACCTGTGGGCCACTCTGGTTTTACCTGGCGCTGCTGCTGCCGCTGGCGGCGCAGGCCAAAAGCTTCTCCGGACTGATTTACCCTTTGCACGATATCACCTTGAGTGCCGGCGTGTCGGGCGTGGTAATGAAACGCCTGGTGCTACCGGGTCAGGCGGTCAGGGCAGACCAATTGCTGCTGCAATTGGATGACCGACTGCAAAGCATCGAGAGCAACCGGCGCCGCGTCATCGTTGAAGATCAGAGCGAGATGCAGGCCACCCGTGATCGGCTGCGTATTCTTGACACCCTACTACACGATACCCAGGCCGTGTTTGACAGCACCGCTTCCATCAGCAAAGACGAGCTGCTGCGCCTGCAAGCCGAGCAACTCGCCAGCCGGGGGCGGCTGGCACAATTGGTGGAGCAAAAAAAACGCGAACAGCTTGACTACGAGTCGGCTGAACGTGACCGACTACAGCGCCACATCACCGCCCCCATCAACGGCGTGGTAACCAAAGTCATTCCACAGGTGGGTGAATGGGCCAAGGCAGGCGACCCCATGCTGCATCTGGTCGATACCTCGGTTGCCATACTGCGCCTGGCGGTGCCACACAACCTGGCGAATGCGCTCAAGGTGGGGGCGCAGCAACTGATCCGGCTGGAGTCTGGCAGCAGCGTTGCTGAAGTCACCGGACAGATCAAGTTTGTGTCGCCGGTGGCCGACCCTGCCAGTGGCCTGGTGCAGGTCGAAGTGAACTTCAGCAATCCGGGGCGGCGCATCAAGACCGGCATCAAAGGCACGATCGACATCGCACCCTGAAGTCAGCCACACCATGAGCAACGCCACCGCAGCCAGCCTGCTGCCAGCCGCCAGCGCTTTAGATGCTCGCAGCTTGATCGAGCAACTCCAGCAATTGCGCAAAGCCAGCGCAGCCGAGCTTGACTGGCAGCGCTACTGTGTGCTGATGCGACAGTTATGCAAAGCCAGCCATTGTGCTGTGGTGCGTCAACTGGCTGAATCCGCAAGCCTAGAGCAGCTTGGCCGATCTTCTGACCTTGACACCTGGTCACCCATGCAGACCATGCCCAGCGGGATTGACCTGCTGGCCAAAGCGGTAACCCAAGGTTACGCCAACGCCCCAGCGCAAGCACCCGACGGTCAGACTTGGCTGGTGCTGGTGCTGGCGCTGCAAGGTCTGGCGGATTGCTACCTGATCCTGAACATCAAACCGCAAGAACGCACCCAGCTCAACGAGCTGACACTGCGCGCCATGCTGTGCGTTGACTTCAGCCATAACGCCGCAACTACCCCAACTGAGACGGCCACACCGACGAACCTGACCGCCATGCTAGGTCTGGCCGCAGAAGTGATGCAGCAGCCCAATTTTGCTGCTGCCAGCCTGTCCCTGGTGAACGGCCTGACGGCCCAATGGCAGTTGCTGCATGCGAGCCTGGGCTGGGTCGACAAGGGCCAGATGGAGGTAGTGGCAATCAGCCATCTGGACCGTTTTGAACGTAATGCCTCGCAAACCCAGCGCATTGAATCCGCCCTGCTGCCAGCTGTGATTCAGGGCAGTGAAATCTGGTGGCCAGCCAGTGACGAGTCGCTACATGACACCGACGCACTGACCAGTTTGGCGCAAGACCTGAACGCCGAACGTATCGCACTGGTGCCCATCCCGGACGCGCAGGGCATCACGCAAGCGGTGCTGCTGCTGGCGTTTGACCCGGGCGAGGTTACCAGTCTGACCACGCTGCAATTGGCGCTGGAGCTTATGCAACCGCGCCTGACCGACTTGCGCGCGCAGTCCCTGAGCCTGCAACGCCGCGCACGCCTGCGCCTGCAAAGCGGTGCCGAGCGGCTGTTTGGCCCGGAGCACCCACTGCTCAAATTGTCGGGGCTGCTGCTGATGCTGCTGGTGCTTTATCTCGCCTTTGGCAGTTGGCACTACCGGGTCGATGCCAGTGCCCAGCTCAACACCGATGCCACCCGTCTGATCAGTGCCCAATTTGACGGCCGCATCGATCAGGTTCATGCCACCGCAGGGGATCTGGTCAAACAGGGCAGTTTGCTGGTGACACTTGACACGCGCGACCTAACGCAGCAGCGCAACGAGCTCAGCGCCGAGATCAGCAAGACCAGTACCGAAGTGAACAAATTTCGTGCCGAGGGACTGCTGGCCGAAACCGAAATCGCCCAGGCAAGGCTCGAGCAGGCGCAAGCCAAAGCCGAGCGGATTGACAGCTACCTGACCCAGGCCAGTAGCGCTGCACCTTTTGAAGGTGTCATTGTTGAGGGCGAGAAAAAAGACCTGCTGGGTGCACCGGTAAAAAAAGGCGACCGCATTTTCCGCATCGCCAAGGTTGAGGGTCTGTACGTCACCCTGATGGTGTCCGAGAAGGAAATGCGACATATTCAACCGCAAGCCAGCGGTGAAGTCGCCTTGCTCAGCCACCCGTCACACAATATCCCGATCCGGATAAGCTCGGTCATCCCGGTGGCACAGGTCAAGGGCCAGGAGGGCAACCAATTCATGATCAAGGCCGAACTGCTAGAAACGCCGCAGCCGTGGTGGCGCCCTGGCATGACCGGTCTGGCGCGAATTGACGTGGGCGACAAAAACGTGGCCTGGGTGCTAAGCCACCGGGTGGTGGACCGGCTGCGTTTACTGCTGTGGTGGTAACAGGGGCTGGGATCGGCTTGAGGCGCATCTGACATGGCAACCACCATCTTCAGCGATTCATGGTTTCGAGTCTCCGGCCTGCGGGTGGCGTTGCTGCCCAGCGTGGAGGTCAGCACGCAACAGTTTCGCGGGCGCACCTGGTATGTGCTGCAAGACCCCTACACCCAGCGTTATTTCCGCGCCTCGGTGCAGGCCTGCCGCTTTATTCAGAGCCTGCAACCCGACAAATCTGTTGAAGAGGTGTGGGAAGACTTTGTCAACAACCACCCGCATGACGCACCCAGCCGTGAAGAAGTAATTCAGTTGCTGTCGCAGTTGCACATGTCAAATCTGTTGTACTCGCTACAACAGTCCGACAACGAAGCCATTGTGAAACGCTACAAGGTGCAAAAAAACAAGGAACTGATGGGCAAAGTGGCCTCGTTCCTGTTCCTGCGCATCCCACTGTTCAACCCCAACTCGCTGCTGAACCGCATCCGGCCGCTGATCATGGCACTGACGGGTTGGGGTGCATTCTGGGTCTGGTGCCTGACCCTGTTGTGGGGCGCCTGGACTGCTTTTGAAAACCGCACGGCACTGTTGGACCAGAGCCAGGGCGTGTTATCCATCAGCAACCTGCCCTGGCTGTATGTGTGCCTGACCGGGCTCAAGCTGTTTCACGAAGCCGGTCACGCCTTTGTCTGCAAACGTTTTGGCGGCGAAGTGCGCACCGTGGGTGTGATGTTTTTGATCTTTACCCCGCTGCCCTATGTTGACGCGTCGAGCAGCTGGGGCTTTGCCAACCGCTGGCATCGCATTTATGCCACCTTTGCCGGCATGGCGGTTGAATTCTTTTTTGCCGCTGCCGGGGCCCTGGTGTGGGCCCACACTGCCCCCGGCCTGACCCACAGCCTGGCCTTTAACGTGATGCTGATCGGCTCGGTCTCGAGCATCCTTTTCAATGGTAACCCGCTGCTGCGTTTTGATGCCTATTACATGCTCAGCGACTACGCCGAGATTCCCAACCTGTACCAAAAGGCCCAGCAACAATGGAAGTATTTTGGCGATCGCTACCTGCTAGGTACGGTAGCCGCACAAAGCAAGGCCACTGACCGCAAGGAATGGGTCTGGCTCACCAGCTACGGCTTGCTCAGCTTTCTCTACCTGATTCTGATCACTGTGGGCATCGCCCTGTTTTTGATGGACCAATGGCTTCCACTGGGGCTGCTGGTGTTGGCCATGACGGTCTATAGCCGCTTGCTGGCCCCACTCAGACAACTGTTCAAACACCTGCGTGGCGCGGCCACCCAGGGCAACCGGCGACGCGCCGTCACGGTAGTGGGGGGCATGGGACTGGTGTTGTTTTTGCTGCTGGCCGTGGTCCCTTTCCCCGATGCCACCCGCGCCCAGGGCATCGTCAAGGCCAACCATGCCAGCAACGTCTATGTGCAAACCGCTGGCCAGCTTGACCAATTGCTGGTACAGCACGGCGAGCGAGTGCGGGCCGGCCAGGTCGTGGCCCGTTTTTCCAATCTGGATTTGAGCGCAGAGATGCGACTGACCGAGTTGACCCAGTTTGAAACCCTGGCCCAAATCCGGCAAGCACTGCACCAAGCCAGTCAAGACCTGTCGGCACTACAGGAAAAAGCCGAGGCCCTGGAATTACGTCGGCTCAACCTGCAACAGCAACAGCAGCAACTACAGGTGCGCGCCAGCCAGGACGGTGAATGGGTGGCCCCCGACCTGCATGAACAACTGGGCACCTGGATGCAACGCGGCCAGGCCCTGGGTGAAGTGGTGGATGCCAGCAGCTTCCGCTTTGTGGCGGTCATGCCACAAGAACAAGCCGACATCATGTTTCAGAACAATTTTCGTCACGCCGAGCTGCGGCTGAGCGGTCAGGCCGACGCCACGCTCGCATTGCCAAAAGTCAGCATCATTCCGTTTCAGAGCGACAGACTGCCCTCAACGGCATTGGGCTGGTTGGGCGGTGGCGACATCGCCGTCAATACCCAGGAACCCAGTGGCACCAAGGCGGTGGAGAGCTTTTTCTTGTTGCAAGGTGACATCCCAACCGAGCAGCGCCGTGGTTTGACGGTGTTGCACGGTTTGTCGGGCACGCTGCGGCTGCAAACCCCAGCCCAGCCGCTGGCCAGCCAGGCCTACCGGGCGCTCAAACAATTGGTGCAAAAGCGCTACGCGTTCTGACACCTGATCCAGCCCCGATGAGCGCCACCCCGAACCACTGGCACGCCCCACGCAACGCCGCCCTCACACCTTGGTACAGCCCGCAAGGGTGGTTCAAACTGGCCATGCACCGCAGTGGCCACGGCTACCGCAAGCTGTGGCAAGCAACGCTAGCGCTGCACCAGACTTTGCCCACCGACCCCACCGGCGTGCAAGTGCCCAGCGCCGTCGAGATCATCCGGGCACGCCAGGCGATTGTGCAATTGCAATGGCAGGCGCAAGACCGCGCAGCGCGCCAAGCGACCAAGCTACAGGCACTGCTGCTGGTGGCGCAACTGGCTTGTCAACACATCGGACAGCGCGCATCGTTCCCGCAGTTGCTCGCCGCCGTGACCATGACCGAGGGTTACCTGATTCAACTGGCACCTGGCGAAGGCAAAACCCTGGCTGTGGCCATGGCGGCCGTGCTGCAAGCCTGGAGCGGCAAACCATTACACATCGTGACCGCCAACGACTACCTGGCCGCACGCGATGCCGAACTCATGCAACCGCTGTTTGCCGCCTGCGGCGTTTCGGTGACAGCCATCACCAGCGACACTCCGCCGCATGAGTTGGCGAACTGCTACCGTCAGGGCGTGGTCTATGCCACCGCCAAACAACTGCTGGCCGACTTTTTGCGCGACGACCTGCTGCTGGATGGTGCCCGCGACCCGCTGCACCGACGTCTGTGGCACCTGCACAACCAGCAGGCCGAGCGGCAGCCGGTCATGCGCGGCCTTTATGCCGTCATCATCGACGAGGCCGACGGCATTTTGATCGACGAGGCTACGACCCCGCTGATCATTGCCAGTGCCGAGAAAGACAAGGCCAACATGCTACAGGCGATTCGACAGGCGCGCGACCTGGTCGATGCCATGAAGCTCAACGAAGACTACACGCTGTACACCAAGGGCGGTGGTTCGGTGCACTTTACCGAAAAAGGCAAACAAAAAATTGAACGTCTGGCGCAGGTCTTTAGCAGCTACTGGCAGGTACCGACCCGGCGCGAAGAGATTTTTACCCTGGCGATCATGGCGCGCGAGGTGTTTCAGCTTGACCGCCACTACATCATCCAAGAGGGTGCGGTGGTGATTGTGGACGAGAGCACAGGGCGCAGCATGCCAGGGCGATCCTGGAGCCACGGCATCCACCAGTCCATTGAAGCGCGCGCGGGTGTCGAACTGACCCCACTGACCAAAATTTCGGCGCGCATGACGTTTCAGGAATTTTTTCGGCACTACCACCAGCTCAGCGGTGCCAGCGGCACCTTGCACGGGCTCGACCTGGAGCTGTGGCAAACCTTTGGTCTGCTCATTTTGCGGGTACCACCACGTGTGCCCAGCCAGCTCAAGGTGCTGCCCAAGCGCTGCTTTATCACCCGCAAAGACAAGCTCAACGGGTTTATTGAACGCATTGTGGCGCTGCACCAGCGCGGCCTGCCGGTACTGGTGGGCACACGGCGCATTTTGGACAGCGAAGAAATCGCCAACCTGCTGCGCGCCCGGGGGCTGGCCTGCACCGTGCTCAACGCCAAGGAACACGCGTACGAAGCGCAGGTGGTGGCGATGGCAGGCGAGTACGGTTGCATCACCGTGGCTACCAACATGGCCGGGCGCGGCACCGACATCAAAATTTCACCCGAGGTACAAGCGGCGGGCGGGCTACAGGTGCTGATGTTTGAGGCGCACGAGTCACCACGCATTGATTGGCAACTGTTTGGCCGCGCCGGCCGCCAGGGCGCCAAAGGCAGTGCTCAAGCCTTTGTGTCACTGCAAGAAGAGCTCATCACCAAATACACCCCAGCCTGGTTTAAACCCCTGGCGGGCCTGGTGCCGGACCAGCGCACCCGCGTCAAAATTGCAGTCATGCAGTGGTTGGCCCAAAAAACTGCCAGCAGCCTGGCCCGGCGCCAGCGCAGCCACCTGGCGTTTGTGCAAAAGCAGCTTCGGGAACAGCTGGGGTTTTCGAAGGGGTAGGCCTGCATGACCCGGCTGTCTCCCATTTGGTATCCCACTCGCGCATTTCTTGGACTTGATCATGCAGGCATGACTTGGACGGATCTTTCGGGCTTGCGTTTTGACGAGCCATTTTTTCACCAAACCGTGCGGAGAGCGTGTGATCGGGCAACCTGCACGCTGCCCTTGGGAGCGGAGCCAACATCTGGTTTGCCTGTTGTCAGGGTCACACCAGCAGCGTTCATTTTCCATGTATCGCGGTGTGGATCCACCTTGCTGTGCAATATGTTTCGGTCTACGGGAAACGGCCATGTTGTGGCCGAAGCTCAGGCTTTTACTGCTTTGCTGACCCCCGTTGGAGCACACTACAAACAAGCCCATTTGGTGCAACAGACACAGCAGCGCCACGCACTATTGCGACAAGTTGGTCACGCGCTGGGGCAAAACCCTTTCGGAGAGAAAACACCCTACTACATCAAGTGCACCAGTTACAGCGCCATGCGGCTGGATTTGATTCGATCGGTTTGGCCCATGGTTCCCATTATTTTTTTGACCCGAGACCCAATCGAGGTAATGGTTTCCAACCTAAACAGACCTCCGGGTTGGATCAAGGCATGGAAAAACCCAAGCCAAGCGGCATCCGTATTCGGCTGGCATGAAAACACAGGTCCGTTAACTCAAGAGGAATTTTTAGCGCGTAGTTTTGGCAGCATATGCCAAGCTGCACAAAAGCATTTGGGAGGGCCCAGCTTGGTACTGGATTACCATGATCTGACCCACAGCGAAGGCTGGTACCGCGTCTTGAGATTTCTTGGCCATAACGCGCCAGACACCGCTACACACGCACGCCTTGCCACTGTTCTGCAAACCAACGCCAAATCCCCTCACGAAAGCCAATCATTTAGCCCGGATGCACAAGACAAGCGCAATCAGGCCAGCACATTGGTGCATGAGGCCGCTAACCGCTGGGCTTACCCGCCTCTGCGTGCGCTGCTGGCGCATCACTCATCAACAGCAACATCAAAATAGGCTCTGGGCGGTTTGCCCGCGTTGTAATGCGCCAGAAACTGCTGCAACAACTGCGGATCGGACAATGCCCTAGACAACGCCCCAGACAACGCCGACGCATCGAAAGGCTGCGCGGTCAAGGCGATCGATTTTCTGAAATCCAGTTGCTGCACCGTCAGTTTATCCAGCAGCCAGGCCAAAAAATCTGGCACAAGCGGCGGATGCAGGCCCAACGCAATATGCAAGGTCTTGACCCCCTTCACAGGGGTAACGTCATGCCACCAGCCACGTGGCAGGTACAGTGCCTCCCCCGCTTGAAGGGTCAGCTCCAGCACCGGGGTTTGCAGCGTCGGCAGCTGGCCGGCTTGATGCCGGTGCATCTTTAGCGGCAGCGCCATGGTGGGCTGATAAATCTTCCAGTGCTTGCTTCCCATCAATTGCACCGCCAGCACATCATGTGAGTCCCAGTGCACCGGCAGCCCGCGCTGCTGGCCAAAAGAAAAATAGCCATTGGCTGATGTCATGAAGCCGAGCCAGGAGGTCACGCCATTCACCACATCCAGAACCTTTGGGCATACAGTGGCAAAGCGTTGAATTTTCAGATTGGCACCTGCTTGAAGCAGTCGCTCTACTTTTTCGGGGTCAACGCGGGGCTGCCTGACCTGCTTGATACCGTTGTAAGCCTCCGATGCATAAGCATCCGGCTTGACCGCCCGACCATGCATTCCCACCGTAAACGGCAACTCCGACGTCATCGATCGCGTCAGGGCGGCATTCAAATCGGCCGTGTTGTAAAAGCCAGCAGGCAAAAAATGCTTAAACACAAAAGGCTTGACCTCAAACACCTCATGCATGAACGCATCTGCAGACATCCCATTCACATTGAACTCAGGCATGGATCACACTCCCAACAGATTGACGAGTGCCAGCACGCAGTCTTCCAAACTCATGGTGTCGGTTCTGAGCACAATATCCGCATGAACCGGCGGCTCGTACGGCGCAGATATTCCGGTGAAATTCGGTATTTCGCCGCTGCGCGCCCGGCGATACAAACCTTTCACGTCACGCTGTTTACACACGCGCAAGGGGCAATCCAGCCAGACTTCGGTGAAGCGCTCTGCACCAATGGTCTGGCGAGCCTGCGCACGGTCAGCGCGCAGGGGTGAAATGCAAGCCACCAGCACCATCAAGCCTGCACGCGCTGCCAGCGCTGCAACTTCAGCAATACGACGAATATTTTCCGCCCGGTCTGGTGGTGTAAAACCAAGGTCTCGGCACAAACCGGCCCGCAGTTCATCGCCATCCAAGCACAAAGTAGGATGCTCGCACGGTTGCAAGGCCAAAGCCAGCGCCCTGGCCAAGCTCGTCTTGCCGGATCCCGACAAACCTGTGAGCCAAATCACCTGTCCAGTCCGCCGATTCGCTAAGGGCTTGTAAAGTAATAAGTTATGCATTTTGGCGGCCAGATTCGGGAGGCAGTGCTAGGCGCAAAGCGCGCCGTTTAGCTCTGCTAAACAAGCGATTTGCAACGACGCAATGCGCCCAAAGATGGCTAGGCAAAAGTATAAATTATTGCTTTACAAGCCCTAACATGCAGACACCCCGCCTAATCGGGGTGTGATTCAAACTGATGTGGAGTTATTCTCGCCCCATCCATGCAGCAAAGGAGCCCAGACATGACTGAACCATTAATGAGTGATGTTG
>PCUV01000012.1:16782-17176 GCA_002786915.1 Comamonadaceae bacterium CG12_big_fil_rev_8_21_14_0_65_59_15
AGACGAGACAGGAGAACTCAAGACTGCCGATGCAGCGGAAATGCGAGTCATCGAGGTCATACGCCGCACCGGTCACGATGCACTACAAGCTTGGGCCAAACACCAAGTAGAAAAGACTTCCCAAAAGTCCAAACAAACCGCTGGCGTATGGCGCGAGGGTAAAAAAAACTCTTCTGGCACACCACCTTTGGCGACATCAGTGTTGACGAACCCCAATACCGTGACGGCACCAAAAGAATCCGTCCGTTTGCGCAAAGCGCCCAAGTCAGCAACCGCGGCTGCTCACGCCCGCTACAGCGCGTAGTGACAGACTTTGGTGCTGACCAACCCTTTGCCCAAGCGATGGACAAAATCGTCGAACACTACGGCATTGTGGTCAGTGAAAGCACCATCG
>PCUV01000012.1:17183-17951 GCA_002786915.1 Comamonadaceae bacterium CG12_big_fil_rev_8_21_14_0_65_59_15
ACCAGCAGCCCCATCATTGTCGAAACTGACGGTGGCATGGTGCCCATCATGGAACCCAACGCCAACAGTGCAGACAAACGCAAAGGCAAAAATCTGCACTGGGAAGAGGCAAAAATATGTCTTGCACACCCACAGGGCAGCAAGACGCTGGCATTTGGCGGCACGCTCCAGGGTGATGTTGACAGAGTTGGACAATGCCTTTTCGATTGTGCAGTGCAAGCCGGATTTGGCCTCGGTACGCCCATTCATGGGGTGGGTGATGGCGCACCCTGGATAGCCGATCAGGTGGAGAAGAAATTTGGGGCGCAAGGCAGTTACCTGGTCGATTTCTTCCATGCGTGCGACTACCTCAGTGCCGCTTGTAAAGGCATCCATAAGGCAGAGCTGGAACAGCAAATCTGGATGAACGAGCAAACAGCCCTACTTAAAACGAATCAGGCAGGCAAAGTATTGCAAGAGCTGCAATCGCATCTTGAATCACCACAGCTCAACGACAGCGAAGCCCCGGTAAGACAGTGCCACCGCTATCTCAACAACAGACTCGAGCAACTCAACTACAGGGATGCTATCAAGCGCGATTTGCCCATTGGTTCAGGAGAAATTGAAAGCGCCCACCGCTACATTGTTCAACAACGCATGAAACGCCCAGGCGCTTGGTGGCGAGTGCATAACGCCGAACATATGCTGGCCTTGCGGCTCAATCGGGCAAACCATCAGTGGCATAGCTATTGGCAAAAAATTTCAAGCAGCGTAGATGATCAATTCACC
>PCUV01000109.1 GCA_002786915.1 Comamonadaceae bacterium CG12_big_fil_rev_8_21_14_0_65_59_15
GGATTGCTTCACTGCCCGCCACGCTTCGCTCGCGGCTAAAGGTTAAACGCAATGACGGGCAAATTTCAAACGTCGGTGGCGTTCTTTCACGTTAACTGCCATGCCTGCACAGCCGCCCCCAATGATGAAATTGACCTGTCATTCCCGCGCAGGCTGGAATCCAGAATTTGCTGAGATGCTGGATGCCCGCCTGCGCGGGAATGACGAAGCTCGGCGTGTTTCACGTTAACTGTCATGGATGCAAGCCGACGCCCCGGATGATGAAAGAGGGGCCGTCATTGCGAGGCCGCAGGCCGTGGCAATCCATGGCCCCGGCAGGCATGGATTGCTTCACTGCGTTCGCAATGACGGAGGAAATTTGCCAGCGCCAACGTGTTCTTTCACGTTAAATTGGCCTCTAACGCTTGCCACACAAGCGCAAAAAGCTACTAATTTGATTGCAATTTCTTTATTTGGCCGGAACGCTCGGCGCGCTTGGCACCACTTTCACCGTATTGACAAAGCGCATGGCAGGGAAGGTACGTTGAAGTGATTCACTGCGAAAGTTGGTCATCAACGAAAACTCTTCAAACTGAATTTTTTGACCCACACTCACCTTCACAGGCTCTGCAGCAAGCCAATCTTTTTGGCCGTTTTGCTCCACCTCAATGTAGGTGTAACCGGCTGAATCCATGGTGCTCACCACCTGCCCTTCGCCCGCAAACGCAGCCGCCACCGTCAACCCGGCAATGGCAATGCCACGCAACAAGACACATAAAATTTTCATCAGTATTCCAAATCAAGGGCAATAAAAAAAGACCGGTGAGCTTTGGGGCTACCGGCCTTTGATCTGGTTTATTTGACAGCAGCCGCTGGCTTGGGTGCCCCGTCTTTAGCCGCCTCTTTTTTTGCGTTGGGGTCTTCTTTGGCTACGCTGTCTTCAGCCGTCGTATTGACCAACTGATATACATTGACGCGGTGGTTCAGGATGTCACCCACATAGATACGATTTTTTTTGTCAATGGTCAACACACCCGGGTTTTGCATCAGGCCAGGGTAGGTACCGCGGCCACCAAAGAACAACATGATCTGGCCTTTGTCATTGAAAATTTGCACATTGCTCCAGCCCGAATCGACAGCGTAAATATTGCCAAAGGTGTCAAAACCCACACCCTTGGGTTTATCAAACTCACCGTAGGCATTGCCCAACTTGCCAATACTGCGCAAAAATTTGCCGTCTGCATCAAACTCTTGCAGCCGTGAGTTCAGCGTATCGCTCACCAGCACATGCCCCTTGGGCCCCACCGTGATGTAGGTTGGATAAAGCATGGCACCGTCGGCATTACCTTTGCCCAAACCCAGCTTGCCCAACATCTTGCCGTCCAGGTCAAACACCTTCACCGTGTGATCGGCTGAATCCGAGTTGGCGGTGTCCACCACGTACAGCTTTTTGCGCTCCTTATCAATGGCCACCCCGTTGGGCCGGGTGATCGACGCATCGGTAATAAAGCGTAAGAGTTTGCCGGTGCGATCAAACACGCTCACGCCTTTGCGCTGCTGCTCGGCCACATAAACGTTTTCTTGCGCATCAATGGCCACACCCATCGGCATGGCCAGCCGCTTGTCTTCGCCAATTTTCAGACTTGTCTTTTTGGCAAAGTCATAAACAAACACCCCCCCCTGCACTTTGTCAGAGATAAAGACCCGCTCACCGTCGTCAGACACGGCAATACCCATGGGTTCAACAATGCGGTTTTTGGCAGGCTTTTCACCCTCCAGAAATTTCAAGATGGACTGACTGCTGGTGGTGTCCTTGTTCAGGTCTTCATCACTGGTAATAGATCGCACAAACTCAACGCGGGCTGTCTCTGGTGGCTCCGGCCACACCAGCCGCTTTTCTTCAGCCACCGGCGCATTGCCAGCGCAACCCGCCAGCATCGCTAAAGTAGCAACCAAAATCGACATACCGACCGCGCGCGCCGAGTGGCGCGGCATCGTCGAACGGCGAACGAACAAGAAACTGGCATTCATCATGGACATAGCAACCTCTCAAGCGTGAAGAGCCGGATTCTGCCGCAAGACGCACCCAACGCCTTCACTTACCTGATCAATTGTTGACTTAAATCATGCCAGACGCATCCCGGCAAGCGATGACAAATAAAAACGATCTTGCGTGTCTCCAACCCCTTTGACAGCCTATGTTCCCAAACGGTGACTGGCGCTACCAGGCGTTTTGGCAAAACCTTACCGTTTGGTAACGCATCAATGGACAACGCACCAATCCAAATCACCTGCAGTACAGGCTCACCGCCAATGCAGCCCTAGCTATCGGTCACATAAACCGTCAACCGCAAAAAGTTGGCACATCCTTTGCATTAAGTGTTCCGTCGAAACAAATTTTTAACCCCGAAAGGTCCACATCATGAAGTTCTCTCTCAACAAACTGGTTATCGCTACAGTCCTCGCTGTACCGGCTATCACCATGGCCTCGACCGGCGGCTCCGGCATGCTCGGTGGTCGTCACGACTTTGCCAGCTCGTCTTCGAAGTTTTTGTACAAACAAAACGGCACAGATGGCGTCGCAACCAATGCTGCGAACACGGTCGGTCTGTGCTCGTTCTGCCATACGCCACACAGCGCCTCCAGCACCAAGCTGCTGTGGAACCGCTCGGGACCAACCCAAGCCTACACATGGGAGGATGCCACCGCCACCACCGGTGGCACCACACTGGCTATTGCTAAAGCTTATGTCGGCCCCACCGCCAAGTGCCTGGCTTGCCATGATGGTTCAGTGGCTGTGGGCGATGTCGGCAACTACATGGGTAAATCCCGCTCTGGCGCCTCGTCGATGAATACCTACACAGTGGGTCTCCTCCGCGGCGAATACATTGTTGATTCTGTAACAGGTATCGGCACGTGGAACGGCACAGACGGCGGTGCCAAAGTTTCCAAGCAAGTTGGCGCTGGTGGCGACATGAGTGGCACCCACCCGGTGGGTGTGCCCTATCCGTTTGGTGGCGTTTCCAACCATTACAACGGTGTTGATACTGGTTCCAACGTGGTCACCGATGATTATGTGTCCAGTCCCACTATCTCGGCCGGTACGGGTAATTCAACGACCGCCGGTGTCAAGCTTTACAACGACACTGGTTCAGCCATCACCGCCGGTGCTGTGGCAACAAAGACCGGTATTGAATGCTCAAGCTGCCACGACGTGCACAACAAGCAGTCAGTCGATGACGATATGTTGCGCGCCAAGAATTCTGGCAGCTCCAAGTCTGACGGTTACCTCTGCCTGCAATGCCATGCCAAGGCCGATTGATCGGTTGCTAATGTAAGCAACGGGATACCGGGCATGTGTCGGTATCCCGTTTTTGCATTCAACACACCAACGGAACAAAGATGAAAAACAAGCAATTGTTGCGACATCTTTTTCTTGGCTTGCTGCTGGCTGGCAGCACCGCCGCACACTGTGCAACACCGGGCGGGCCTGGCTCGGGCATGCTGGGTACGGCGCATGACTTCACCATAGAGGGACAGCACCAACCCATTTCTGGCATGCCGATCGGGTTGTGCAGCGTTTGCCACACGCCACACAGTGCCATCAGTACCCAACTGCTGTGGAACCAAAAGCTCACCACGCAAAATTACACATGGGGCGATGCAACAGCCACCACCGGTGGCACGCTGTTACCGAGCTCGGCCCACCTGGGGCCTTCCACCAAATGTTTGAGCTGCCATGACGGCACTGTGGCGGTGGGCGATACGGCCAATTACAACGGATCGGTTCGCGGTGTTGATGCCACCAATCCGTTAGGCACCTTGGTGGTACGCATTGGTGGTGGTGTGAATGGCATCGGCCAACAGGGCAATGTAAAAGGCACTATGCAAGGCAATCATCCGATCGCCGTACCCTACCCACTGAATGGCGGCTCAAGCCGTTACAACGGCATTGACCTGGGGGGCCAGGTGGATCGCACCTCGTTTGTAGCCAGCCCGGCAGCACCCATCAAACTTTACAACGACGATGGCAGCGGCCACGTCTCAATAGGTGCCGTCGCTGGTAAAACCGGCATTGAATGCACCAGTTGCCACGACCCGCACAACAAGCAGGCCACCGACGATTTTTTCTTGCGCGGCAAGAACCAAGGCAGCAGCCTGGCGGATGGCTACATTTGCTTGCAGTGTCATATCAAATAGTTTCATCCATCCATTCAATAGACACTGGGTACTGACATGGGGTCAGTACCTTTTTTTTTGATCATGGCACCATCGATCATCGCCGCTACAGGTGTTTGCCAAATAAAGACGCCAGTGATTGATGTGGGTCATACAGTTGACCGTCACAGCAGTCCGACTGCCAGACTAAAATTGCGCCAGTGGTAAGGGAGCATTTGATGTGCCGCCAACTCTTACAGCGCAATGGCAGTGCCATAGCGTCCAACCTACACAAGTTTTCAAATTGCGCTATTTCTTGCAACTGTTGCTGCTGGTTTGTACCAGTCTGCTGGTGGCCTGCAGCACGCCGCCGGCATTGGTGAATCTGGCGCACTCGGTGCGCCAGACCCTGACGCATATTCCGACCACGCTGTTTGACATGCCCCCCGCCGGCCAAGCCGACCCCGGGGACGCCCCCGTGGTACGCCACCCGCGCCGTGTACCGTTTATTGACCCGGAGATTGAAGAATACAAAAAAGCACTGGCCTTAGCTGAAGCAAGGGCAAAGCTGCCACCGCCGGCCAACTGGGCCGAAATGTACAAACGCCTGCCCAAAGATGACGAGGACAACATCGACTGGATGGCCGCCTTGAAGGACAAGACGATAAGTCCCAGTGGTGTCATTGATGCGGCCGCCAAAGACCCGGGCAAGACGTCCGAGGACGACATTGAACTGGCCACCTCAGGCAAGCCCAACCGCATGGTCATCTTTTCGCACGCAGCGCACACCCAGTGGCTGACCTGCACCAACTGCCACAACGCGATTTTCAAACGTGAGGCTGGCAGCACCACCATCACCATGGACGCTATTGACGATGGCAAGTATTGCGGTGTGTGCCATGACAAGGTGGCGCTGGCGCAACCGTCGGGTTGCAAGGGTTGCCACAAAGTGAAGGCGAAGAAATCGTGATGCGCGTCGGTCAATTTGTTGCGCTGGTTTTGTTGCAGGCTGCATTGATGACGGCGTTCGCCGCCCCGGCACCCACCGTATTGGGCGACATCACGTTTGAACGCAAGTCCAAAGGCGATGAAGAGTTTGCACCGGCAGTTTTCCCACACTGGGTGCACCGTGTCAAATACAAATGCTATGTGTGTCATAACAAAGAAATGGGGTTTGCCCTGAAGCGCGGTAGTGTGGCGATCACCATGGAGCTGATCGACCAGGGCAAGTTTTGCGGTGCCTGCCACAAGGGCGAGCCGGCATTTGGCATCAGCTTTGAAACCTGCAACCGGTGTCACCGCAAATAATGAAACACACCCAGCTCGCTGGTTGGCTGCTGGCGCTTTGTGCGCTGGCCCTGCCGCCGTGCGCGCTGGCGCAGGGGGCGGCACCGGCAAGCACAGCGCCCGCCGCAACGTCGTGGTACCAAGGCGGGCTGAACTCGCTGCAATTGTTGACGCTGGTGCCTGGGTCGTGGTCGGGTTCGCTGGGTTTGACCTATATGCACGGCGAACAGACATCCACCTCTGACACAGCGAGCTCGGGCAGCAAAACCAACGCTTACGGCGAAACACTGACGGTCACCAACTCGGGGTTTTATGTCTTGAGCCCGTTGCTGTTTAGCGGCAGTCTGGGGCTTGCACTGGGGCTGAACCAGGACAAGAGCGCCGGTACCGATACCGACGCGGCGTCTTCTGGCAAGGTACTGGGTTACAGCTTTGATGGCACTTTTCTGGCAGAAAAGCCTTACCCGGTGAACGTGGCCGCGCACCGCAACCAGGTGCAGTTGGTGCAGACTTACGGTGCCCGTGTGGTTGGCACTAACGAGAACCGGCGCATTGTCTTCAGCCTGCACCCCGACAGCGTCCTGAATGACATGGGCTACCCGTGGACAGAAGGGATGCTGGAGTTGTCACAAGACAAGACCCAAACGACAACCACCAGCTATGGACGCACGCTGGTCACCGACGAGCAAGGCCGGGCACTGAGTTTGCGCGCCAGCAAGGGCTTTGAAACAGCCGACCTGATCTTCAACTACAACGCCAATAACCGGCAAAGCATGACACAAGGCAGCGCTGATGCGCAGTCGCAATTGGCACAACTGACCTACAGCCTGGACTTTGGCCCCACCCTGAACCGCCGACTGGATACGCGGTTCATGTACCAGTCGCGCAGCGGAGCGCCAGACTCCGAGATGCTTAGCGGCAGCGGCAGCCTGCAAGTAGCACACTCGCAAAAGTTGAGCACCGATTACAGCTATGACATCACGCAAATGACAGCCGGCAACAGCACCAGCAAGTCACAGAACGTGGCGGCCGGGGTGGCACATGAGTTGTACAAAAATCTGGCCACCAACGCCAGAGTTAATGCCAGCACGAGTCAGATGACGGGGGGCGAAACGCGCAGTTATTCCGGGCAACTGGGGCAAAGTTACCGCCACAGTCTGCCCGGCGACGGAAATTTCAACGCCAATTGGTCGGCGGGCTACCAGATGAACCGGAATGCGCTGGACAGTGGCGACATACCTGTATTCAACGAGGCGCACCTTGCACCCCGCCCGCTCGCGCTGGGTGCAGGTTTTGATTTGAAGCAGCGTTTTGTGATCCGCAGCTCCATCAAAGTGTTCAACAGTGGCAATACGTTGCTAGTCGAAGACGCAGACTATAAGATCACCACGTCACTGGTTGACAGCAAGATGCTGCGCATTGAGCCGCTGCCCACCAGTCTGGTTGTAACGCCCGGTGAGGCGCTGTCAATTAACTACACCTACCAGGTGGATCCTAATCTGGCGTCGCGCACGGAGTCGCGTGGCTATGGTTTTGGCGTGGATTACAAGTGGATCAACCTGACGTTTGGTGAAAGTCAGTCTCAGGAAACGCCTATTGAACAGTCCGAAAAGTCAACCAACAACCAGTTTTTGCAAAGCAGTGAACAAAAATTTGTTCAAGTAGGCACGCAGGGAGAAATTTGGGGCATAGCCGCCAACAGCAGTGTCAACTACGCCATCAATCATGCCGTCAATGACGTCAATAACGATCTGAAGTTCACCAGTGAGTTGGCATGGGATTTGGATGTTGACACCCAGGCCAGCGTGATGCTACAGGCGAACCAGATGCGTTACACCTTGCCAGACGTGCGCACCGCACGGGGCTTGAGCGTGCAAGCGTCGTTTCGGCAACCTGAGCGCAGCCTGGCTGTAGCGGTAAGCTCCCGAAACACCGCTTATACGTCACCGACAATCTACTCAGATGCGTTTCTGTCGGCCAGCAGCACTTTCAACTGGTATTCTGACAGTGGCTGGCGACATTCCGCGGGGCTGGAGTGGAGCAAACACCAGCAGCGCAATGATCCGGCAGAACTGTTGATGCAAATCCGGGCCCAGAGCGATGTCACACTGGGTAAGCTGTCATTGAGTGTGAATGGTGCCTATGGACAATGGGTGCGCGGCAACCAGCGCTCCACCAACAAAAGTTTGAACCTGTCCGCTTTAAGGCAATTTTGATGAAACAAATCTCGCGCTGGTCTGCCCGTTTGCTCTTGCTCGGGTTGCTTTGTATCAGTTCGGCTTGCAGCAACTTGGCACCGGGCGTAAATGCCCTGGCGACATTGGCTGATGCCGCACCCTTGGTTTGGCCCAAGCCGCCAGTGCCTGAGCGCATTCGCTACCTGCGCAGCATCAGCAGCCCGAGCGACTGGGGAATCAGCCGGTCTTGGTTGCGTCGGCTGGCCGACACGCTCAGTGGCCGTGACAAAGACATTTTTATCAAGCCCAGCGCGGTTGTGGAACGCGCGGGCGTGCTCACCATAGCCGACCCCGGTGCGCAAGCGGTCTGGATACTGGACGCACCCAACGACCGTTACCAACGCATAAATCAGGCCGGACAAAAGGCACTTGTGTCGCCCGTCGCGTTGGCGTTGGGTCCGGATGGGTCAGTGTTTGTTTCTGACACGGTGCTCAATCAGGTGTTTCAATTGGACCGCGACGGCAACCTCTTGCGGACCATCAGTACCCAGGGTTTGGAGCGACCCGCTGCGCTGGCCTGGGACGATGCCACGCACCGCTTGTTTGTTCTCGACTCAAAGAAACACCGGGTGACGGTGTTTGACGGCAACGGTGCCCTGTTGCGGCACATAGGTGAAAGTGGCTCAGACAAAGCCCAATTCAACCACCCGACGCACATGGCACTGGACACGAGCACCGGTGGCGCTGATCTGCTCATCACGGATGCCATGAATTTCCGAATCCAGTCACTTAACCCTGACGGCAAATTTTTATGGCGATTTGGTCAAAACGGCAACGGCACGGGCGATTTGGCAGCGCCCAAAGGCGTGGCCTCCGACAAGGCCGGGCACGTGTATGTGGTTGATGCACTGTTCGATGCAGTGCAAATTTTTGACCGCCAGGGGCGGCTGCTGCTGGCATTTGGTGAGCATGGCACGGGCCCAGGTCAGTTCGCCTTGCCGCGTGGCATCTTTATTGCTGGTGACGACAAGGTCTATGTAGCGGATGCCTACAACCAACGCGTGCAAGTATTTTTGGGCGCTTTGGCCAGCCGCCCGGCAAGCAAAGAGGTACTGAAATGATGTGTCGAATCTTTCGTCTGATTGCCATAACGGTGACCATGGCCGGGTTGCTGGCGCTGCCATCGGTCTATGCCGGCACCAACATTGCGAGCACCGTGCATAACCTGACACCCACCGGACCAGGTAACTTCAAAGCACCGGAAGCAACCGGCTTATGCGTTTTTTGTCATACGCCACACAGTGCTTCGCCCCAGGGCCCGTTGTGGAATCGCGCACTATCGGGCGCAACGTACGAACTCTATACCAGCAGCACACTGATGGCACAGGTAAAACAGCCCACGGGCAGTTCCCGTTTGTGTTTGTCATGTCACGATGGCACGCTGGCTATGGGAACCTTGGTGATGCCAATCGGTGGCAGGTACCAACCGACCTTGGGGATGCTAACGGGTAAAGCGAAGTTGGGTACCAACTTGTCGGCAGATCATCCGATATCTTTTGTTTATGACGCGGCATTGGCGGCCAATCGCGGGGAACTGGTGTATCCATCAACGTTGACCGGCGCCATCAAACTCGATCAAAACCATGAGGTGCAGTGCACCAGTTGCCACGATGCACATGAAGACCGGCATGCCAAGTTCATGCGCATGGAGACGCGCTATGGCGCTTTATGTGTCACGTGCCACCAACCCAATGGCTGGCCTAATGCGGCACATGCCACATCCACGGCAACCTGGAATGGACAGGGTACGAGTCCGTGGCCCGGCAGCGCCTACCCAAGCGTTTCTGAGAATGCCTGCAGCAGTTGCCACAAGCCGCACGCCGCAGCCCATGGCAAGGCCCTGTTGGCGCAATCGAGCGAGGTCGCCAATTGCATGGTGTGCCATAGCGGCACGGTTGCCGCACGTAACCTGCAAAACGAGTTTTCAAAATTATCAAGTCATCATATCAACAGCGCGGAATGGACCCACACCCCCAAAGAAGACGCAACGCAAATGGCCAAACACGTCACTTGTACTGACTGCCACAACCCGCACGCCAGCAACAATACGACAACGGCAACGCCTGATGTCAACGGTCGTTTGCTTGGGGTACGCGGCATCAGTCAGTCTGGTTTGTTGACAAATCCGTCAACCAAAGAATACGAAGTTTGCTACAAATGTCATGGACTCAATGCGGCTGGTACTGCCGGCTTCCAACGCCAGGACAATGTGCGCAATGCCCGGCTGCAAT
Source organism: Comamonadaceae bacterium CG12_big_fil_rev_8_21_14_0_65_59_15 (assembly GCA_002786915.1). Taxonomy (GTDB): domain Bacteria; phylum Pseudomonadota; class Gammaproteobacteria; order Burkholderiales; family Burkholderiaceae_C; genus Rhodoferax. The sequence continues at coordinate 9,893 of PCUV01000109.1, forward strand.
TTGATCCAACCAACCCGTCGTATCACCCCGTCGCAGCAGTTGGCAAAAACGCTGGTATTCAGAACCTGATAACAGGTTACACCGCAACCACGGTCATCGGCTGCTCAAGTTGCCACAACAACGATTCCGCAGCCTCTGGCGGAACAAGCCCCAAAGGCCCGCATGGATCAAACTATGCGCCCATATTGGAGCGGCAATACGACACCGCCGACAACACGATCGAGTCGCCACAAAATTATGCGCTGTGCTACAAGTGCCATGACCGCAATGCGTTGACGGTGGATGTGCCTGGCAAATTTCCGCATGCCAGGCATCTAAACAAGAACACGTCTTGTGCTTCTTGCCACGATGCACACGGATCACGCTATAACCCGCGCCTGATCAACTTCATGCTGTTTGACAAAAATGGGTTGCCGGTGGTGAGCAAATCAACCGCGCAGCAACGGCTGGAATACATTCCGTCAGCCACCGGTGGACAGTGCTACCTGAGCTGTCATGGCGTCAACCACGAGCCGTCAACGTATCCGTGATAACGGCATTTTGCTACTACCTTTGCAGCAGCGAGCCTGCGCGAAGGTGCGGTTCAAGAACTTGCTGTAAAAATTGTCCGTCACCATGCCGGCTTCGTATTTGACCCGGCTACCGGGTTGCAAGACCATCAAGTCCACCACAATCCATTCGGTCTTGCCGTCTCGTGACACTTCCACATAGGTATATCTCTCGCGACCTTGAGGGCGCTGACCACGGTAGCCTCGACGGCGTGGGCGGGCAGTACAAACGCGCTGGTCAATAAGGCGGCAGCAAGCAGTGAAAAAAGTTTTTTCATGAAGATCCAGTGATGTGTTGGGGCGGGTGACGACGACACCCAACTCGCATCAGATTTTCTCATTTTTCTGCATCTATTTTTGCGCCTGATGCATTGCTGGGCCGTTTTCAAAAATGAACTAGCTCTTTGGCCCAGCATCAATGCCTGTATTTCTTGCCGCGGCCGCACGGGCAGGGGTCGTTTCGACCCACTCTGGTCATTGACGGCTTTTAGTCAGCCCAAGCGCCCAGCCAATTGCAATGAGGCTCGCAGCGTGTCATTGATACGGGTTTGCCAACCATCGCCCGTGGCACGCAAGGCCTGCACCACATCAGCATCGAGTCGAATCTTGATGGGCTCCTTGGTGAAAGCAGCCTTTGGCCTGCCGCGCAGCTTGGCTTGCAAAGACGCGGGAAGCACCGAAAAAGGTTTGAATGCTGATGGATCGACCTTTGAGAGATCACCTACTTCGCCATCATCATCAATCACGGGTAAGCGCGAAACCATGTTTAACTCCTTCTCTTGGATTTGCCTTGCGAAAGCTGATAACTCGAATGCCGCCATCTGTTTCGCAAAACACGAGCACGTGTAGTCGCGCACCCAAGTAACCCAGCGCGACGATGCGCGATTCTGGGTACCTGTGGCGAGTGTCTTGCCATACTTTTGCCGTTTCAAAATCAAATTCATTGACCTGATCAAAACTCAAGCCACGCTGCGCGATGTTGCGCTCGTTTTTGGCCGGATCAAAGGTGACTTCCATGGAATTTATTGTACACCCATAAAGTCAATATGGATGGGTATGGATGCCGATTAGGCGCGGCTGCACCATGCGCGCCACATGCAGCGGTAAGCGTCCTCTAAGTGCCGGGTAATCACCGCGGGACTGCACTCACCGGCAATCATGCGCTCACGCAGCGACCGGCGAATGCGGTTCAGGCCTGGCAAGTCTTGCGCCGCGCGCAAAACACATTGCAAATACTCTTCTTCACTATGGCTAATGAATTGCGGCAGACCCACCCGGGACAAGTGCGCCGCGCTCAGGCGTGCCACGGCGTGGTCACCTTCCAGCGTGACCACCGGCACGCCCATCCAGAGTGAATGCATGGTGGTGGTACCACCGTTGTAGGGGAACGGATCGAGCGCCAGATCAATTTGATGGTGCATCGCAAGGTAGTCCAGCAGGCTCACGCGCGGCTTCAAAATCAGCCGATCAGTGGCAACGCCGTGTTGCTCAAATTTTTGAATAATGCGTTGTCGCACAGCGCTGTCCGATATATTGCCCAGCAACAACTTGGCCTGGGGCAAAGCCGCCAGAATCTTGCTCCACAGATCGATCACGGCGTCGTTGATCTTGTTCAGATTGTTCAGGCAAGCCAACACAAATTGGCCGCTGTGTAGCGCAGGTAGCTCGTTGATGGCGGCGCAGTCTGGCTCTGACTGAAACGCCATGCCGCCGGGCAAATGCACCACCGTTTCACTGTGAAAGCGCTGGGCCAAGCCGGGCGGGTCTTGCCAGGGGTCGGTGATGCGGTAGTCGATAGAACTTAACCCGGTGCTGCCCGGGTAGCCGATCCAGGTGACTTGCACCGGTGCCGGTTTGCGGGCAAACACCAACAGGCGATGGTGCGCGGTGTGGCCCGACAAGTCCACCAAGATATCAATGCCGTCGGCACGAATACGCTGGGCCAGTTGATCATCGGTCAGCGCATGGCAATCGCACCAATGGTCCACCGTAGCGGCGATGCGCTCGGTATAGCCGTCGCGGTAGGGGTTGGTGTAGTAGGCGTAAATGTCAAATTGGCTGCGCTCGTGGTGGGGCAGCACGGGCTCAATGAAATAAGACACGGCGTGCCCACAAAAGTCGCCCGACACATAGCCAATTTTGAGTCGGCGATCAGGGTCGCGGCTGTTGTCATGCGGTTGCCAGCTTGCTGTCAATGGCTTTTCAAAGGTGTCAGCATAGTTCAGATGCTCCTGAAACAAGGTTTCGGAGTCGCATTGGTGATTAAGCAGCAGCGTGAATAACAAAGAGCTGTGAATCTCGGCACTGCGCGCTGATTTGAGCGCCAACACTTGCCGCAATACCTTGACGGCCTCTGCGACGCGGCCCGATTTGCTTAACACCGTGCTCAAGTCCACCAGCGTGTCAACCGCGTTGGGTTGCAAGCGCAGGGCCTGCCGGTAGTGGCTGATGGCGTTATCCAACTGCCCTTGCAACGCATAGACATTGCCCAGGTTGTTATGGGCGGCAAAGAGTTTGGGGTTGAGCGCCAGCGCCTGTTTGAAACTGGCAGCGGCTTCGTCAAACTTGCCTTGCAGCTTGAGCGCCAAACCCAGGTTGCCATGGGCATCTGCGTAACCGGGTTTGAGGGAAATCGCCCGGCGGAAACATTCCACCGCCGCGTCGAGTTTGCCCTGCACTTGCAACACGGTGGCCAGGTTAAAGCTGGCCTCGGCAAAGTGGGGTTGAAGTTGAAATACCTGCGAAAAACAGGCCACGGCCTGGTCGAGTTGCTGTTGTTCAAAAAAAGCATTCCCCTGGCGCATCAGTTGGCTGACAGCTTGCTGGCGCAGTTGGGCTATTTTTTGCTCGCACTTGGCGGCTTCTTTGAGTCGGCCGGTGGCGCGCCAAGCTGAAGCCAGACCTTGCAACGCGTCTTCGGATTGGGGCTGCAAAGTGACTGCTTTTTGATAGCACACAAGGGCCTTTTCATGCTGGCCCAGGTCCATGTGCATATTACCCAGGTTAAACGGGTACATCGGCTCGGCCGGGTTGGCGGCGATGGCGCGCTGGATCAGCTCCACCCCCGCGCGGCTGTCACCGAGTTGATGCGAAATCAGGCCAGACAGGTGCAGCGCATCCGGGTGCGCTGGGTTGCTCTGCAAAATCTGGCGATACAAGGCCTGCGCCTGCGGGAGCTGCCCCTGTTGATGCAGTTCTATGGCTTGCTGCAAGGTGGCCGCCTGTAGATCGGCGTTGGGTTGGGTGGGTGTCATGCTCAAAAATTTCTGACGGTAGTTCAAACTCGTTGAAAGTAGCTACGAATAGCTTACTTTGTCCAATCTGCCACGCATTGGTGGTTACAATAACCACCATGAATAGCAAGGCCCTCATCAGAATGCTGCTTGACGCGGGCTGGGTAGAGCGAGGTTGCAAGGGCAGTCACCACATCTACAGCCACCCGGCCAAGCCAGGGCACATCAGCGTGCCGCATCCAAAGTCTGACCTGGGGGTTGGGATCACACACAAACTGCTTAAACAAGCGGGCCTGAAGTAACGGAGATTGACCATGAAATTCATTCTTGCCATTGAACCGGCTACGCCAAAAAGTTGTTTTGGCGTGATGGTACCTGATCTGCCGGGGTGTTTTAGCGCCGGTGAAACGTTGGACGAAGCCATTCAAAATGCGCATGAAGCAATCGACCTGCATTGCGAAACCTTGATTGAAGACGGGCAGGACATTCCGATTGGCAAAACCATTGCGCAGCATCAGTCTGACCCTGAGTTTGCCGGCTGGGTGTGGGCCGTGGTGGATGTGCCGGTTGAGAAATATCTTGGACCTGCCGAAAAAATCAACATCACCGTACCACGCTTGCTGTTGAGCCGCATTGATGCCTACGCCGGTGCCCACGGTGCCACGCGCAGTGGATTTTTGGCGCAAGCGGCCAGGGCAGCCATGCAGGTGCAGTCGCCGCGATAAGCCCGGTGGCCTGATCGCCGGTACTGTGGTTGACAGCGATGAAGTGCGTCCAGGCGTGGTGTTCGATTTCGATGTTAACGGCCGGGTTTTGGGCATTGAGATGTTGGATGTCAGCTTGCGCACCGACAACCCCAAGGAGATAGCGCTGGAGCTTGTGGGTTAATTGGGGTCAGGGATCAATTAATTTGATCAAATCCAGAAACTTTGCCGTGCGCTTTTTGCAAATTCTGGCAATCTCATGGGCCAATCTTTCTGCCATGGTTTTTTCGCTGGGGCCCATGGCATCTTGCAGTTCTTGAATAGATTGCTGTAGGGTCGGCACGATCTTGTCAGACAGGTCCGCCGCCAGTTTGAACAGAAACTTTTCAGAGACACCGATGGATGCGGCAAACGCCTGCAACTGTTGTCTGTCGATGTCACCGGGCTTGAAGGTGGTGCCGATCTTGAACGCAAAATTGCTTGAAAAACCGGGATAAACCGAGGTGCACATCAGGTCATAAAAAGGTGCCAGCCTGAGCCCACCGTTGTCATGCAGCATCGACAGGTTTTTGGCGTGGCCATCGTTGTTACCGGTGTAGAGATTGAAAAAAATCCACTTGACCAAATTTTCGCAATCAACCACCGGCTGCTTGCTGTTGGTTTTGACGCAGGTATAACAATTGGCAAAGTCCGGCCCGCCGTCACTTTCATATTTGCTGCTGGACGGCATTTTTAGCAACTGACACAGGTCTGCCTGGCCAATGCGCAGTACTTGGCCGTCTTGCACTGTGCGGTCATACCGTTGCACCAAGCAAGATTTGACCGATGCCACGTACTGAACACTGGCCACCGGCAAGCCGCATTTGGCAGCCATGCGCATCAACAGGGTTTCGTTGATGGCAGAGGCCCAAATTTTTCGCCCGGCGCGTTGAATGTCAGGTTTGAGAATCTGCGTGGACGGGCTGTCACCGAGAGGCAGCAAAGGGTTTGAGTCGTCGTCCAGGGACAACAACAGCTTGTATTTCGCGCCAGAGATCGATACTTTGGATGAGCCATTGCTGGCACCGTGGCCATCAATCATCCGGGCGATGTCGGCCCAGCTTTTTGGGGTGTACGCGGGCTTGGCATCCGCCGCGCCTGCAGGGCGCAAGACGACTGCACCGGCGGTGTCCCACCCTGCTTTGGACAAAAGTCCAAAAACCGTGGTGACATGGTGCTGTTGCTCCAGGGCGCGACGCTGGTCACCTTCTGGTAGCAGATTTTCAAAATAGGCCAGCACGGCGGGCGTGGCAATGGCACCCGCCGCAAGCCCGATGACATTGGCAAACGGGTTGGGCAGCAAGCCAGACAAGCAGTCGTCTGAATAAATGAACGCCAACGGATCTCTGTTGTGCAGCGTCCCAACGAGCTTGCCGTCCACCAGAACGTTCAGGCTTTTCATGGCGCGCCCTTTCGGCGGATGACAATCTCAAGCCCAAGCCAGCCAATCAGGTCAAACAGCATTTGTGCGCGCACCGTTGGCTTGCCGTTTTCGACATCACCCACAAACCGGCTGCCCCAGTTGGCCAAGCCTGCCAGGGTGGCTTGCGTCACCTTGCTTGATTTGCGCACCTGAGACAACAGCGCGCCCAGCTCTTTCATGGTGGAGATGGTGACACCTGAGTTGAGTTTGTCTGGTTCCATAGGTGCCCTTTGTTACCGTTCGGTAAGTTTATTCCAAAACCGTAAACCTTGCAAATAATTTTTACCGATCGGTAGATTATGTTTTAATTGAGGTCAGGAGAAAATTAATTTCCATCCAGCAGACTGGATCCCAAAGTCACTGGATTGCGGGTCGAGGCCCGCAATGACAGCCATGGCAGGTTCTAATCCAGTACATCAAAATACAAGTGTCAGCGCCAGCGCTTGTTGCAAAGTTTGCACTGCATCCCTCAGTTGACCCAGCAGCAAATACGTGTTGGCCAAGTTGATGTACGCGGTGTCATGATTCGGATCAAGCGCGAGGGCCTGGCGACCCGCTTGCGCTGCCTCGTCCAGCCGGTCTTGCGACTTGCGTACTTTGGCCAAACCCAGGTGGGCACCAGAGTGCTTGGGCTGTTGGGCGCGCGCCATCTCAAAGTGCTTGGCAGCTTCACCCAGCTTGCCTTGCAAACAGAGTGCATCAGCCAGACCAATGCAGGCTTCAAAATCTTTGGGCTGCAAAGCCAGACCTTTGCGAAAGTTGTGACCGCCGACCCGAAACTGCCGGATTTCAGCCGGAATGAACGTGCATTTTCTTCGGCTCCTGTTTTCTTCTAAAAATAGTTTCTA
>PCUV01000086.1:0-491 GCA_002786915.1 Comamonadaceae bacterium CG12_big_fil_rev_8_21_14_0_65_59_15
GGAAGCGGAATGCCCGTGAGCGGTATCCAGGGCTATCACGTCCACGCCCGCGGCCACCAGCTCGCCGGCGCGCTCTATCGCCGCGTCACCCGCGCCTATGGCCGCCCCCACCCTCAGGCGCCCCGCCTTATCCTTACAGGCGTTGGGATATTGTTTCTTGTTCATTATATCCCTGGTAGTTATAAGGCCTTTGAGATGGTAGTTTCTGTCAACCAGGGGAAGTTTCTCTATCCGGTGCTCATGCAGCAGAGCCTCCGCCCGCTCGGCCGTAGTCCCCACGGGGGCGACAAACAGCTTTTTCGTCATTACGGAAGAAACTTTCTGGTCCCGGTCCTTAACAAAACGAAGGTCCCTGTTGGTAAGCATGCCGGTCAGTTTCCCGCCGGAGATGACCACCAGTCCGGAAATATTATGCTTGCGCATCAGCTCAAGCGCGTCCCGCAGGGTCTCGCCCGGGGAAATGGTTATGGGGTTGGTTATTACGCCGCTTT
>PCUV01000086.1:564-70046 GCA_002786915.1 Comamonadaceae bacterium CG12_big_fil_rev_8_21_14_0_65_59_15
AAGACGCATGGCATCGACACCATCGACCTGGCCGTCATCAACCTGTATCCGTTTGAAGCCACCGTGGCCAAACCGGGTTGCACGCTGGAAGACGCCATCGAGAACATCGACATCGGCGGCCCGGCCATGGTGCGCAGCGCGGCCAAGAACTGGAAAGACGTGGGCATCGTCACCGACGTGTCGCAATACCCCCAGGTGCTGGCCGAATTGAAGGCCGGCGGCGCGCTCACGCTGGCGACCAAGTTCGCCCTGAGCGTGGCCGCCTTCAACCGCGTGGCGCAGTACGACGCGGCCATCAGCGACTACCTGTCGTCGATCACGTTTGACGCCAGCGCCAGTGTGCCAGCGCGCAAGCAGTTTCCGGATCAGTCCAACGGCTGCTTTGTCAAACTGCAAGACCTGCGCTACGGCGAAAACCCGCACCAAAGTGCCGCCTTTTACCGCGACCTGGTCCCGGCCCCGGGCAGCCTGGTGACCGCCGTGCAACTGCAGGGCAAGGAGCTGAGCTACAACAACATTGGCGACGCCGACGCCGCGTGGGAATGCGTCAAGAGTTTTGACGCCGCCAAGGACGGCGCGGCCTGCGTGATATTGAAGCACGCCAACCCCTGCGGCGTGGCAGTGGGTGCGGATGCGCTGGAAGCCTATAACAAAGCCTTTCAGACCGACCCAACCAGCGCGTTTGGCGGCATTATTGCCGTCAACTGCACGCTGGACGAGCGTGCGGCGCTACAAATGTCAAAGCAGTTTATCGAGGTGCTGATGGCCCCCGACTACACGCCCGAGGCGCTGGCCGTGTTCAAAAGCAAGGTCAACGTGCGCATCCTCAAGATCGCGCTGCCGCCGGGCGGCACCAGCGACTGGGACAACGGCCGCAACGCCATTGAGAGCAAACGCGTGGGCTCAGGCCTGCTGTTGCAAACCGCCGACAACCATGTGCTGACATTGGCGGACCTGAAAGTGGTGACCAAAGTGCAGCCCACGGCGCAGCAACTGCAAGACCTGATGTTCGCCTGGAACATCGCCAAATTTGTCAAAAGCAACGCCATCGTGTTCTGCAAAGACGGCATGACCTACGGCGTGGGCGCTGGGCAGATGAGCCGCCTGGATTCGGCGCGCATTGCGTCCATCAAAGCGCAAGCGGCGGGCCTGAGCCTGGCCGGCACCGCCGTGGCCAGTGACGCGTTCTTTCCGTTCCGTGACGGGCTGGACGTGGTGGTGGACGCCGGCGCCACCTGCGTCATCCAGCCGGGTGGCAGCATCCGCGACCAGGAAGTGATCGACGCCGCCAACGAGCGCGGCGTGGCGATGGTTTATACCGGCGTGCGGCATTTCAGGCACTGAGCACGGTGTTTGCTGAATTTTGATTTGGCGCTGCGGCGCTGCACAAGGATCACTTTGAAAAGGGTGGTTCTTGAGAAGGGTTGTGGTGTGTCAATCAATCGGGTGTTTGGATGAAGTCGTTGTCACTCACGGATTTGTCTTTTGTCGGTCGGGAATAGGCTGACTGCGGTCCTCCACGCGGTAAAATTATAAGTCAGTTACGCCACGAAAGCGGTAATACGTATGCATTGAGGTGAACAGAATTTGAATTCAAGTGGACTGTTAATAACACGCTTAATATTATATTTGTTTGATGTAAATTAAATGCCGTTGAAGATTTATTAATTTTATAATTAGAAGTATTTTATGAATATTAATGATAACAAAATAACCTATTCGAGTTTTATCGAAGCACAAAAAGAAGCGAATCGATTAAGCAAAGAGCATAATCGCGGATTTAATGTATACAAAAGTGGGTGTGGCTGGATGATAGGGGGTGTTCACATAACGAAGGAGAAGAAAATTAAATCCTTTGCAAACTTACATCAGTTGCTTGACTTGTACAAAGATGATGAGAATGATACAAGTGTGGATTTATTCATACGCGATGTCGAACGACAGAGTGTTATCTCAGAAAGTGAAGAAGTTGGTGTTGATCTAAACTGGATATTACAGAATGTATCCATCAAGCAAGGTTTTGAAGTTGGTTTGTCAGCAGCAAATAAAAAAACCTATCTGGTGTTAGATTTGACGCAAGATACGAATAAGTTGCGATTGAAGATGGGTGGAAAATTTGATGTGCATATCCCACTTATGAAAAAGCAATGTGATGCCCTAATCAGTAAAAGTGTACGCTGGCACACATGGAATAGCAAATCCAGAGATACAAATTGGTTGCCAAATGAGTGGTTTTATTTGGTGGAGGAGAATCTTTAATTCAATTTGTGCGTAGTAGGTTAATTAGTTAAAAAGGGGGATCGTATGGATAGAAATGTTGAAATACAAATCATGCTGTGGAGTGATGTGTCTATTATTGCACTGGAATCTATAATGGCTATGAGTGGAGATACTAATAGCGTACAATATTTTAATGTCAAAGAGAGAGCAACAAGGATACTTAGGCGTATGTCAAATGCCGGGTTTAGTAAAGAAAAGTTGCAAGATACGGTGTCTCTATTTATGAAAACTAGAGGCGAGTTTGCATCGGATGCAAATAGTTCTACAGTTCCGGCGCATCTAATTCCCGCTTTGCTCGTTGCACTGTGTGTTAGGAATGTTATTCCGTATGAGATTGATGATGTAGCATTTGAACAAATTTTAATGAAGTCACACGATTATCTTTCTGGAGTTGGTTTGTGAGATAGTTTTGATTGATTTGTACTAAAAAATTAAAGCAGTGAAGTGCCAGGAAAATCTGCTTCCAGCCCTTCAGAGTCATTCCCGACTGGAATCCCAATGACTCCTGACGCTGTAAAGCCGAAATAGCACTTTCCTTTAGCGCCGAAGGCAAATTCTGGCAAAGGGTTCTTATATAACCGCCAGACGCTGCACCATGTCCGGGAACTTCTCCACCATACGAATCAGCAACGCTGCTTGTGCATTGGGTCTTGCCCGACCTTGCTCCCAGTTTTCAAGCGTTCGTGGGTTGGTGCGCAGGTAGTGCGCAAACACTGGGCGCGACAAGCGCAATTGTTCGCGCACCTGGATCACATCGTGCGGTAGCAGCACCGGCGCTGGTTTGCTTTCACGCTTGAAGGTGCGAAGCGTCAGCTTGCCCTCGCGTTCAGATTTGAGCGCTTCAAAACCTTCTGTGAGCTCAGCAAAAATATCGCGTTTTTTGGTCATCATGTTCTCCGTCTTTCGGTTGTCGGTTTTCCAACTCGTTCTTCAACAGCTGTTTGAGGATTTTGCACTGCACTGGCGTCAAATCAGCAGCTTCATTTTTGTCATAGACCGTGAAAAGCCAAAACTGGTCACCGCCTGACCACCCCTCATAAATCACCCGCAGCCCACCACGCTTTCCCTTGCCACGACGTGGATCAGGTTGACGCAGCTTGCGCAATCCGCCAGTGCCTACGATGACATCTCCCGCCGTTGGGTTGTCCATCAGCTCAAGCTGCAAAAGCCGGTAGGTTTCGTCGTCCAAATAGTCTTTGCGAGTGCGCTCGAACGGTGGTAGCTCAACAAAGGTGGCTTTCATGGATAAATTGTACGTTAATTGCGTATGAATTGGCTTGTAAAACGATTTCGAGCGGCGGTTTTCTAAAACTCGTCCCCAAGCGGGGGATGTCGCTGTACTCAGTTTCGGTGCTTGGCAACTTGGCTAATGCGTTCAATCGCTTGTCGCAACCATATGGGCAGCATCACAAAGCGCCGCCAAAAAACGCGTGGGGTCTTCAGGCAACGTGGCAAAGTTGTCCGGCGTGATGATGCTGGCAGATGACTGATTCGACGATGGTGTCTTTCATGTAGGCGTACACGTCGAATCATGCTGCGCCGTTCAACCAATGGACTGGACTTATATGAAAAATAGGCCACCAGCGCTTATGTGACAAGCGAAAGCAGCTCTTATTTTGATATCAATTTGAACACCTCACGCGCCGCGGCCACGGTTTGCGCGATGTTGTCGTCGGCATCTGCGGCGTTGACAACCGGCAACGGTTTTTTAAATGACCACCAGCCGTTGCACACTGACCGGGAACTTCTCCATCATACGAATCAGCAACGCTACTTGTGCATTGGGTTTTGCCCGACCTTGCTCCCAGTTTCAAACCCGAAACGGGTTGCGAATCACCAGCGGGTGACTTTTGTCTGGCGCTGGCAGCATGATATTGAGGCCGTCCTGCATGTCCTCAGAGTACAAAATGGCGCAATCGGCCAGGGCTGTAGTGGCAACAATGTTGGCGTCAACCACCGACAGGTTGTAGCGGGCCATCAACGCCAATGCGGTTTGATGCGTGTGCAGGCTCACGTCGAGTACCTCACAGGTGTCGGTCAAGGTGGTGCACAGCGTCTGGATATCTGGCAGCGGCATGGCGCGCTTTTTGCGCAGCACGTTGGCAAACTCATTGAGCACCTGCACGCTAATGACACTTTGCTGCGCCAACAACCGCTCCACCACATCCGCTCGGGTGCTGTCGTCCACCCAATAAATCAACACATTGGTGTCGATAAAGACCTTCACCTTGCGTTGGCCTCGTCACGATCAAAGGCAAAGTCTGCCCCCCAAGGTGCGCGCAAGTGGCGCACCGCCTGTAGCCGCTCCAGTTTGCTGGGCAAGCGCACCACGCTGACGCAGGGCGGCTGAGCGGCTGACCGAGGTGCCGGTTGCAGCAGCAACTCGTCCCCATCGGCAATGCCCAGCTCTTGCACCAAGGCAACAGGCAGGCGCACCGCCAGACTGTTTCCCCATTTGGCAACTTGCATCTTGAACCTCCGTTTTGATATACAGCCATCAAAGTATATGGTATGGCGTGGTCTTGCACAAGTTAGATGCCAATTCAAGCCTAAGCCCTTATGCAAAAAGCGCAAACAGCTCTTATTTTGATATCAATTTGAACACCAAACGAGCTGTCCGACTTCATCACCTGGCGGCGCGCTCAGGCGGCCTTGTTGTTGTGTTCAAGAAGCCAGTCTGCACGACCAAAGCGGTAACCCGGGAACTCCGCTGCCAGCGTGGTTTGCCCAAGAACCAGACGCCGGGCAAGACTGGCCAACACAGCCACTTCGTCTGCATTGCGTACCTCCATCGGTGCGACAAGGCTGACGCCCATCGCCCAAGACAGGCGCTCCCACTTCCATGAAGGTGTCACATCAAAATCGATGCCATCCGCCTTCAGGCGATTTTCAATGTCGCGCAGCACATCGTAGTGTTGCCGCTGCTGCGCAGAAGGCTTACGGCAGGTGTAGCTGACCAGTTTTTTGCGCGACCGGCCTACCTTGCGGTAGTTTTTTGTCGCGCCCTCAGTGAGCCAGTTGTCTTGCGGGCCTGGCCCCGCTTCTTGCCAGGCCTGTTCCTCAATCGCATTGGCATAAACGTAGCGTGGATGCTGCCACCAGACGATGATGCGTCGTCCATTCAGGATAAAGCCAACGTCATCCCACCACGACAGGCTCTCAGGTGTCATCTCGGCATACGAGTGCGGCACATAAAGGCCCCCCTGCGACAAACGCCAAGGATGATGCTGGTGGTACTGGCGTTGCAGCCGCCTCAGAAGTTCGAGTCTGGTGTTTTTCATGTTGTCAGCTCAGCTATTTGTCAGTACGTTAACGCCACAAGCCAAGATTGGCCGTCCACCGCTTTAAAAGGTCGGCGCCTTTGGTGCATTCATCTGTCGTATCAACTGGCGCTTTTGGCGTTTACCGGCTCACCCTCATGGCGTTGCATGGCTTGCAACATAGCCTCGCGCAAAATGGCGTTGATGCGCGTCTGATACCCCTTGCCACGGCTTTTGAGCCAGAGCAAAACATCAGAATCAACCCGTACTGTGGTGACTTGTTTGACAGGCTTGTAAAACGGATTGCGAACAGCATTTTTCCAAAACGCATCATCCAGCGGGGGGATGTCGCTGTAATCGATTTCAGTGTCTTGCATTTTGGCCAGTGCATTGAGTCGCACGCGCTGCTTATCGGTCAAAGGCGGCAAATTTTGCAAGTCAATTTCTTTTCTAACCATTCTGGTTTTCATAGCGTTGTCGCTCCTTTCGGTCTGCGCGTCGAGCTGAAATGATTCTGATAACTTCCTTGTTGTCCTGCGTTTCACCTACGGTATGTGCGATCAACAGCACCAGATGTCCCTCGATCATTCCCACGGTTTGCCAGCGTAACTCGCCGCCTTCGATTCGATCTTGCCGCATGATGGCAAACGGATCTGAAAACACACCCACTGCATCATCAAAAGCGACGCCATGCTTGCGCAAATTGCGCAAAGCCTTGACTTCATCCCATTCAAAGACGATTGACATCTCAATTTGTTAATACATTGGCGTAAAATTTTAACAGCAGGCGCGGTCATGTTGGTGTTTTGTAGGTCTAGCAAAAATACTGGGTAAGTCTAGTAAAACGTGCAGTTCAAGAACACCGAACCATGTTTCGCCGTTCAACCGGTGGGCTGGAAATATATATAAGAAATAGGCCTCCAGCGCTTACGCGACAAGCGCAAGCAGCTCTTATTTTGATATCAATTTGAACACCCAAACGTGCTGTCCGACTGCAGCATCTCAAAGCGCCGCCAAAAACCGCCTGGGGTCTTCGGACAAGGCAGCGAAGTTGTCTGGCGTGATCACAACCGGCCGTGCGTTTGGGAACTGTGCCACGAAAGCCTCTAACCCCTTGGCGGACTTTTTGCGCCCCGACTTCACTTCCAGCGCGTAGAGCTGCCCTTGGTGCTGATAGACAAAGTCCACTTCGGCGGACTTTTCGCGCCAGTAAAACAGTTCACCCGGCGACTGCAACAGTTCGGCACCCACGGCCAGCTCAAACACGCGAGCGTGCAACTCGGGGTCGGCTACGGCCTGCTGGCCCGCCGTCATGCTGTAAAGCGCCGGGCTCGCCATCAGGATTTTGGGGCTGGAGCTGCGCGTGAGCCACGCCTTGGCCGAGTACTTGTCCAGTGCATGAATCAGGAACGCGCCTGCGTAGAGCGACAGGTAATACTTGACCAAATCGGTGTTGCCCTTGTCTTGCAACTGCCCCAGCAACTTGGTGTAGCTGATTTCCTGGGCTGGGTAGCGGCTCAATATCTCGAACGCTTGCCGAAACAAGGCCGGGTTGGCTACCTTGCGGCTTTGCAAGATGTCGCGGCCGATGACCGATTCCACAATGGCGTCTTTCATGTAGGCGTACCAGCGCTCGGGGTCGTCTTCAAATGCCACCGCGCCGGGGTAGCCGCCAAAGCGCAGGTAACGCTCCAGGTCGTAGCCGAACGCCGCTTTCAGCTCGCCAAATGTCCAGTGGTAGAGGCGTGTCATCTCAAAACGACCCGCCAGACTTTCGGTCAGGCCGCTCTGGATTTGCAGCGCGCTTGAGCCCAGCAGCACCAGCTTCAGGCGCTGTGGCTGCCGGTCCCACAGCGCCTTGATGGTTTCCGGCCAGTTGGGCACTTTTTGAATTTCGTCGATGACCAGCAAAGTGCCGTCACCCGCCAGCGTGGCCTGTTGCCACTGCGCCAGCAGCCAGCTGCGGTCGCCCACCAGCACGTCGTCTGCACTGGCGTAGTGGCTGGTCCCGGGCCAGCGCGCCAAAAGCTGGCGTATGCCGGTGGTTTTGCCCACTTGGCGCGGGCCGGTCAGCACCTGGATCAGCGGGGCAGGGGCAATCAGTCGTCTTTCAAGCTGGGCAACAAAAGTGCGTTCAAACGTGCGGGCCATGGCGGCAGTTTACGCATTTTTGCTAGACCGGTCTAGTAAAAATACTAGAATGGCCTAGTAAAATGTGAATTCCGAGCGCGCCGAATTCCGTTTCACCGTCCAACCAGCGGGCTGGACTTATATGAAAAATAGGCCTAAATCCCTTACTAAATAAGGGCAAGAAGCTCTTATTTTGATATCAACTTAAACACCTCGCGCGCCGCCGCCACGGTTTGTGCAATGTCGTCGTCGGTATGGGCGGCGCTGACGAAACCGGCTTCGTACAGCGCCGGGGCGATATAGACACCGCGCTCCAGCAGACCGTGAAAGAGCTGGTTGAACTTGGCGCTATCGGACTTCATGACCTGGCTGTAGGTGGTGGGCAGGGTGGGTAGCAGATAAAAGCCCATCATGCCGCCCTCGGAGTCACCGCAAAACGGTACGCCTTCTGCCGCCGCTGCCTGGCACAGCCCGCTGATCAGGTTCTTGGTCTTGCGGCTCAGGTCGTCGTAAAAACCGGGCTTGCTGATTTCTTTGAGCGTGGCCAGACCGCAGGCGGTGGCCACCGGGTTGCCGCTGAGCGTGCCGGCCTGATACACCGTGCCCAGCGGTGCCAGGTGCTCCATCACGGCGCGCTTGGCGCCAAAGGCGGCCAGCGGCATGCCGCCGCCAATCACCTTGCCCATCACCGTCATGTCGGGCTCAAAGCCGGGGATTTCTTTGGCATAGACGCTTTGCGCGCCGCCCAGTGCCACCCGAAAACCGGTCATCACTTCGTCAAATACCAGCAGTGCGCCGTATTGGGTGCACAGCTCGCGGCAGCGTTTCACAAACGGCACGCTGGCGCGCACAAAGTTCATGTTGCCGCAGATGGGTTCCATCATCAGGCAGGCGATGTCTTTGCCTTGTTCGGCAAAGCATTGCTCCAACTGCGCGATATTGTTGTATTCCAGCACCAGCGTGTGCTGCACCACCTCGGGTGGCACCCCGGCGCTGGTGGGGTTGCCAAAAGTGGCCAGACCCGAGCCGGCTTTGACCAGCAGCGCGTCGGCGTGGCCGTGGTAGCAACCCTCAAATTTGATGAACTTGCTGCGCCCGGTGGCACCGCGCGCCAGGCGGATGGTACTCATGCCGGCTTCAGTACCGCTGCTCACCAGACGCACCATGTCCATGCTGGGCATCAGTTTCAAAATGGCCTCGGCCAGTTCCACCTCGCGTTCGGTCGGTGCACCAAACGAGAAGCCTTCCAGCAGCGCTTTTTGCACCGCCTCAATCACGGCCGGGTGGCCGTGGCCCAGAATCATCGGGCCCCACGAGACGATGTAGTCGGTGTAGCGCTTGCCGTCGGCGTCCCACATGTAGGCGCCTTGCGCGCGGGTGATGAAACGTGGTGTGCCACCCACAGCGCGAAAGGCGCGCACGGGCGAATTGACGCCACCGGGGATGACCCGTTTGGCACGTTCAAAGAGAATGTCGTTGCGGCTAGGGGTGCTTGTCATATTGAAGTCAGGTAGGCTGAAAAGTAGAGGAAAGTAACGAATTGTGCCCAAAACCAAAAGTAACAATTGAGCCGGGTGTCTTGAGGCAGAATGTAAGCGCCGCTTTGGGCATCTATTTTTTGCAACAGAAAGTGTTCCATTTGTGACTTCTCCTACCACCTGGATGTGCTTGGTTTGCGGCTGGATTTACGATGAATCGGCGGGCGATCCGCTGCATGGGTTGGCACCGGGAACGCCGTGGGGCGCGGTGCCGCTGAACTGGGTGTGTCCGGAATGTGGTGCCCGCAAGGAAGATTTTGAAATGGTGCAGATTTGACGCACGGGCGGTTGGCGCGTCAACACAGGAGAAATAGCGAGTGACTATGTCTGGCGACAATCTCAAAATTCTGGTGGTGGACGACAGCAACACCATTCGGCGCAGCGCCGAAATTTTTCTGAAGGCGGGCCAACACGACGTGATGCTGGCTGAAGACGGTTTTGACGCATTGGCCAAGGTCAGTGACTACCGCCCTGACCTGATTTTTTGCGACATTCTGATGCCCCGGTTGGACGGCTACCAGACCTGCGCCATCATCAAGCGCAACCCCAAATTCGCCAACGTGCCGATCGTCATGCTGTCGTCCAAAGACGGTGTGTTTGACAAGGCGCGCGGTCGCATGGTGGGCGCGCAGGAGTACCTAACCAAGCCGTTTACCAAAGACCAGTTGCTCAAGGCGGTGGCCGAGTTTGCTGGCGCTGTTCAAGGGGATAACGCGTGAGCATCCAAAACGTATTGATCGTTGATGATTCCAAGACCGAGCTGATGTACCTGTCGGACATCCTCAAGGCCAAAGGGCTGTCGGTGCGTACCGCCGAAAACGCTGAAGAAGCGCTCAAGCGCCTGCAAGAGCTCAAGCCAGATGCCATTCTGATGGACGTGGTGATGCCGGGGCAGAACGGTTTTCAGCTCACGCGCTCCATTCATCGCACGCCGGACTACGCTGACATTCCCATCATCATGTGCACCAGCAAAAGCCTGGAAACCGACCGGGTGTGGGGCCTGCGCCAAGGTGCCAAGGATTACATCACCAAGCCGGTGAATGCCCAAGACCTGATGGAAAAAATCCGGGCGCTGGCCTGAAGACAAGGTCAGACATGGCCAACAAAGAAGCTCTTCGGGCACTTCAGCAGCGGCTTGCAAGCCGCTTGCAGTTAGCTCAGACTGATGCAGATGCCATGTCGTGGCTGGCGGTGCGCTTGGGGGAGGGGCGTTACCTTTTGCCTCTGTCACAGTCAGGTGAAATTTTTCCATTGGCTCCCCTAACCCGTGTGCCTTACACAAAACCCTGGTTTGGCGGTGTGGTCAACTTGCGCGGCGGGCTTTTTGGCGTGGTTGATATGGTGCTATGGCTGGCACCCCTGACACCTGCGCGGGACGATACAGCGTGGTCACAGGTGCGCCTGGTGACCCTGAATGTGGAATTGGACGTCAACTGTGCGTTGATGGTGGATGCCTTGCTGGGGTTGCGTGGCCCTGCTTCTTTTGTCAGCGTACAGCCACCTCCTTTGGTAGAACCGCCCTACCTGGGGCGTTGCTATCTGGACGATCAAGGCATGCCGTGGCAGGAAATTGATTTATTGCAGTTGTCTCGCACGGATGCATTTTTGGCAATTGGCGTTTGAATTCACAAGAAAAGGTTCGGCATGGCCATCCTTGATCAATTGAAGAGTCGTTTCAAGAAAAAAGCTAAAGTCTCGGAGCAGGGTTCAGGCTTGAGCATTGGTATGCCTGAGGCAACGCGTTTTCAGCCAGAAGACGTTGCTGCGGTACGCTCGCCGATGACTGCGCCAGACAATCCAGTTGTACCCGATTCGACAGACTTAGCCGACAACAAAGTGAGTTTGCCATTGCTTGGCCGCAGAAGTGTCAGCCAGCATCAACGTGCGTTGTCGTTGATACTGGGTTTCTCTTTGATTGCGTTGATCGTTGCTACCTGGCTTGGTTTGACTGCCAGTGAACGTGGTGCACAGCAATTAGGGGCTTTGGGGCAGTCGTTGATCCAGTCTCAGCGTTTGGCCAGAGCTGTTTCGCAGGCGTTGGTTGGCGACATCAAATCTTTTCCTGACGTAGCCGACAGTCTGAAAGTTCTGTCGCAGTCGATGAACGGTTTGAGCAAGGGCAACGCAGCCCTGAAAATTGAGCCATTGAGTGAGGCTTATAGTGAATCGTTCCAAAAAATATTGCCATGGGTCAGTCGCGCTGAAAAAAATGCAGCAGTGGTGCTGGGGCAGCAAAAAACTCTGATGCAGGTTGGGGCTGCGCTGCGGCTGATCAATCGGCAGTCGGCCGACTTGCTTGATATTGCCGAAACCATTTTGTCGCTCAAGCTGCAACAAAATGCGCCGTCTTCAGAAATCGCTGCGACAGGGCAATTGGTCATGCTGACACAGCGCATTGGCAAATCTTCCAACGAATTTCTGACTGTCGAAGGTGTCAGTCC
Source organism: Comamonadaceae bacterium CG12_big_fil_rev_8_21_14_0_65_59_15 (assembly GCA_002786915.1). Taxonomy (GTDB): domain Bacteria; phylum Pseudomonadota; class Gammaproteobacteria; order Burkholderiales; family Burkholderiaceae_C; genus Rhodoferax. The sequence goes on from PCUV01000086.1 coordinate 12,214, forward strand.
TGAGACGGTATTTTTGCTGGGGAAAGACCTCAACGCATTCAAAGAAATCGCGCAGGGCTTGCTTGACGGCAGCGCAGACTTGCGCTTGAACGGCACCAAGGACGCGCAGGCGCGTGAACAACTGGCGGCGTTGCTGAAACTTTTTGAGGACACCAAGAGCCAGGCCAACGTCATTCTTGGCAATGTGCAGGGTTTGGTCGCCGCACGGGAGGCGCAAGCGTCGATTCTGGGTGACAGTGAGTTGCTACGACGCGAACTGGAGCAATTGCAATCTGCATTGTTTGCGGCAAGTGGTATTTCTGGCACTATTTTGGGCGCCTTGACGCTGGCAACGGTACTGGCGTTGGTGAGTGCAGGTGGGCTGTCTTACATTCAATTGCTCGACAGTCGGCAGCGTCAGGCCAAGGCCGACCAGCAACGCCAGGAGGCGCAGCGCCTTGAACTGGAGGCCAATCGCATCAATGACGGCAACCAGGCAGCCATTTTGCGGCTGATGAACGAGTTGCAGGCGTTGGCAGAAGGCGATTTGACGCAACAAGCCACGGTGACCGAAGACATTACTGGCGCTATTGCTGATTCGGTCAACTATACGGTGGAAGAATTGCGCTCGCTGGTGGGCAATGTGCAAAAGTCGGCCAGCCAGGTGGCATCCACCACGGCAGAGGTGGACGTTACCTCGACCGAACTGCTGGCCGCGTCCAATGAGCAACTGCATGAAATCCGCGAAACCGGCCGCTCGGTGCTGGACATGGCTAAGCGCATCAACCAGGTTTCTGCGCAGGCCCAGGAATCAGCCGACGTGGCCCGCCAGTCGTTGCAGGCTGCTGAAACCGGATTGACGGCCGTGCAGGATGCCATTGACGGTATGAATGCCATTCGAGATCAGATTCAGGACACCTCCAAGCGGGTCAAGCGTTTGGGTGAGTCGTCGCAGGAAATCGGTGAAATTACTGAACTGATCTCCGACATTACCGAGCAGACCAACGTGCTGGCGCTCAATGCGGCCATTCAAGCCGCCTCGGCGGGGGACGCCGGTCGCGGTTTCTCGGTTATAGCGGAAGAAGTGCAACGCCTGGCCGAGCGCTCTGCCGACGCCACGCGCCAGATTGCCGCGTTGGTCAAGGCGATTCAGACCGACACGCTGGACGCAGTCGGCGCCATGGAGCGTTCCACCCAGGGTGTCGTGGAAGGGGCCAAACTGTCCGACAACGCCGGCGCTGCGCTGTCGCAAATTGACCAGGTTTCGCGCCGCTTGGCCGAGCTGATTGAACAGATTTCGCAGTCCACTTTGAGTGAAGCCAGTAACGCCAACAACGTGGCCGAAAACATCCAGCATATTTTCGCCGTCACCGAGCAGACGGGTGAGGGGACACGCTCCACCGCCGCTCAGGTTCGTGAGCTGTCCAAGGTGGCGGAGGAATTGCGGCAATCTGTGGCGCGTTTCCGGATTGCCTGAGCGGTTTGCCTTGCAACTCAACTGATGGAATGATTCATGGCACTTGCTTCACCCGCTGTTGATAGCACAGCACTCGAGCCCGACTTGGGGCCACTGGCCTGGGTGCTCGATGAGCTGCGCAAATCGCTGGATTCGGCCAATCTGGCGCTGCGGCGTTTTGTGCGCGACGCCGAGCTGTCGCGGGGTTCGGATATTGCGGCGCTGGACGCCAGCCAGCTGCGCATTGCGCGTCAGCAGTTGCATCAGGCGGTGGGTGCGCTGGAAATGGTGGGCTTTGAGGTGCCTGCGCGCATGCTGCGCGCCACCGAATCGTTGTTACAGAAATTTGTTCAAAAACCTGAGTTTTGCAGCGATGACGCGGCGTTGCGCATCGAACACGCCAGTTTTGCGGTGACAGACTATTTGCAGTCGGTTCTGAAAGGCAAGACGTTTTCCTCGGTCGGGTTGTTTCCGCAATATCGCGACGTGCTCGACCTGACGGCGGCCGAGCGCATTCATCCGGCAGATTTGTGGGCCTACGACTGGCATTGGCTGGATATGCAGGTGCCTGCCAGTACCCTCCCGTTGTCGTATGACTCCTCCGTGCGCACCCGGGTAGATGGTCTCATCCTGAACGTGGTCAAAGCGGGGCATCCTGCGTCGGCACTGGCCATGCGCGACATCAGTGTCGGGTTTTCTGCGCATCAGGTCGAGGTGGGCCCGCGCGTGTTCTGGATGGTTTCTGCCGCTTTTTTTGAAGCCATCGGTCTGGGCCTGTGCCGGGCTGACCTGTACACCAAGCGTGCTGCCTCTCATGTGTTGCTGCAGTACCGTCATTTGGCACGCGGCGTGACAGATATTTCTGACCAGCTGGTGCGTGACCTGCTGTTTTTTTGTGCCCAGGCGAGGATTCCTGCCGGGCAAAACGCCCCCACCTTGCGTGCCGTGTGCGGGGTGTTTTCAGTTAACGCACAAACCAGCGTTGATTACGAAAAGCCGCAATTTGGACGTTACGACCCTGCGGTGCTGGCGCAGGCACGCAAGCGTGTGGCGACGGCCGCAGAGACCTGGTCACTGTTGTCGGGTGGAGATGTTGGTCGCATGAAGACAGCATCAGACCAATTTGCTTTGATGACCGAGTCGGTCGTTAAGCTGCATCCGGAAAACCGCGAATTTGCCTCAGCGCTTACTTGGGCCCTGGAACAGGTGGCGCGTGCCGGCGTGACACCTCAGGCAACGGTGGCCATGGAAATTGCTACCACAGTGCTGTACCTGGAGGCTGCGTACGACGACATGGACGCCGATAGCGGTCAGATGGTGGAGCGGGGGAACCGGCTGGTGCAGCGCATCCAGCATGTGATGGCGGGCGGGCAACCCGAGCCGTTGGACCCCTGGATGCAAGAACTCTACCGGCGTGTGAGCGATCGACGGGTGATGGGCAGTGTGGTTGACGAACTGCGTACCTCGCTGGGCGAAGTGGAAGTTGCGCTGGACACGTTCTTTCGCCATCCTGATGAAAAATTGCCGTTGCATGAAGTACCCGGGCGCTTATCGCAGATGCGAGGCGTATTTTCGGTGCTGGGGCTTGACCAGGCGGCCATTGCCGCGCTGCGCATGCGTGATGGTGTGGAGCGTTTGCTGAGCGACGCCTTTGACGATCCGCGCGAGCGCGCCGTTGCGTTTGAAAAGCTGGGTAACAGCCTGGGGTCGATGGGTTTCCTGATCGACATGCTGAGCTATCAGCGTGAAATGGCCAGAAAACTGTTTGTTTACGATGAAGCGCTGGGCGAGTTTCGCTCGCTCATGGGGGTGCAAAAAGCGCCAGTCGCTCCAGTTGAAGCCGCTACGGTGACGCCGCCACCTGCCGTGGCAGTGCAAGTGCCACAAGCCGGCGAAGCGTTTGCGCCGACTTTGCTTCATGATTTTTCTAACGCCAAGTCGGCCGACTTTTCCCAAACGCTGCTGAGCGACTCTGGCGATTTCAGCGCGCCTACAGCCCCGGTGTCTGTGCCCATCGAGGTCGTGCCAGAAACACCGGCTGACACCGTGGCAGAAGTCCCTTTTGACCCGCTGGCACCTGCCGCTGCTGGCACCGCATCCACTGCTGCGTTGCCGCCTGACCGAGAGCCAGCGGTTCTGCCCGAGCCGGAACCGGAACCTTTGGCGGCGCCAGAGCCCGAGCCTGAGCTACAGACCGACGAATCGGTCAAGGTGATCGGCTCGTTGCGCATTGGTATTCCGCTCTACAACGTGTATCTCAACGAAGCCGACGAGTGGTCGCGGTGCCTGTTGACAGAATTGTCCGAGTGGTCCTTGGAGCTGGCCAAACCGGCACCCGAGGCCGCGGTGGCGCTGGCGCATTCGCTGGCGGGCAGTTCTGCCACCGTCGGCTTTTCAGCGTTGTCCGAGTTTGCGCGGGCGCTGGAACACGCCTTGGAGCATTCCCGTCTGGGGGCGGTCGGCCAACCAGCGCATGCGCAGCTTTTTTTGAATGTGGCCGAAGACATTCGCCGCTTGTTGCACCAGTTTGCGGCAGGCTTCCTGAAAGAGCCTGCGCCTGATTTGCTGGTGGCTTTGCGCGCGCTGCTTGAAATCGATATGTCCACGCCGATCTCTGTGACGGAGTCTGCGCTTGAACCTGAGCTTAAGTCTGTCGCAGCCGACGCTATGCCAATGCCAGAACCGCCTGTTGCAGCGGTGGCGGTTGACGCCCTTGACGTTGATTTGTTTAGTGTGTTCGAAGAAGAGGCGCAGGACTTGTTGCCTCGACTCGGTGGCGCATTACGGCAATGGTGTGCACGCCCGGACAACCTTGGGGCGCGACAGGAGGCGCTGCGTTTATTGCACACGCTCAAAGGCAGTGCGCGCCTGGCCGGTGCGATGCGTCTTGGAGAAATGGCGCACCGCACCGAGTCCGCTGTGCAGGCGGTTGACGCACAGTCGGCTCAGAGTGCGGAAATTGAGCCCTTGCTGGCGCGCTTTGACGCCATCACCGGCTGCTTTGAGCAGTTGCGTGCGACGCCCCTGGCTGCCCGTGTGTTGCCTGAAGCTTCCGTCAACGACTCCATCGAAGTACCTGCGCTATCGACAGAGCCCACGGTGTCGATGAGCCCATTGCCGTTTGATTCGGGTCAGAAAGTGTCGATTTGGGTGACGCCTGTGGCATCGCACGTCACGTCCCCGTCGCCGACCTTATCACGACGCAGCAGTGGCCAGACGATCCGGGTCAAGTCGCAGCTGATAGACCGCATGGTGGAACAGGCCGGGGAGATGGTGATTTCTCGCTCCCGGCTGGAAACCCGCTTGGGTCAGTTGCGTGGCTCGCTCGACGAGCTCACCAGCAGTCTGGAGCGGCTGCGTGCCCAGTTACGCGACGTTGAAATCCAGTCCGAGTCGCAAATGCAGTCCAGGCAGACGCAAACCAAAGACGCCGTGCGGGCCTTTGACCCGCTGGAATTTGACCGTTTTACACGTGTGCAGGAACTCACCCGCATGATGGCCGAGTCGGTGCACGATGTGGCTACCTTGCAGCGCAATTTACAACAAACCGTGGCCGGTGTTGAAGATGACCTGATTGCGCAGGCGCACCAGACCTCCGAGTTGCAGCGCTTTTTGCTGCGCACCCGCATGGTCGAATTTGACAGCATTTCCGAGCGGCTGTTTGGCGTTGTGCGCCAGGCTTGCAAAGATTTTGACAAGCAGGTCAAACTTGAAATTACGGGGGGCGCGCTTGAAATGGATCGCGGTGTGCTCGACCGGGTAGCAGGGTCATTTGAGCACTTGTTGCGCAACGCGGTAGGGCACGGCATTGAAAGCGCAGCCAAGCGACAGGCGGCTGGCAAGCCTGCCACCGGGTCGATCACCCTCCATGTAGAGCAGCAAAGCAACGACGTGGCCGTGACATTTGGCGACGATGGCGCGGGCCTGGACTTGGCGCGCATTCGCCAAAAAGCCGTCGAGCGTGGCCAGATCAAGGCGGATCAGGCACTCAGCGAAGCCGAGGTCGCCAATCTGATCTTCAGCTCAGGTTTGTCCACGGCCGCAGAGGTCAGCGAAATGGCGGGGCGGGGCATCGGTATGGACGTGGTGCGCACCGAAGTCAATGGTCTTGGCGGGCGCATCGAGCTGAGTACCCAGCCTGGACGGGGAACGCAGTTCAAGCTGGTGCTGCCGCTGACCACGGCTGTGAACCAGATTGTGTTGTTTCGCATTGGCGAACTGGTGATGGGCGTACCCGCCAGCTTGGTCGAGCTGGTGCGTCGGGTGCCCGGTGCTGATCTGAATGCAGCCTACGCCAGCGGTCAATTCAACTACAACACTGAGACACTGCCTTTTTATTGGGCGGGTGCGCTGTTGCAGATATCGTCCAACAGCACGGAGCCGCATGCAAAGACAGGCTCTGTGGGCATTTTTCGCAGTGCGGGCCAGCATGTGGCGGTGCACGTGGACGAAGTACTGGGCAACCAGGAAGTGGTGGTCAAAAACCTTGGGCCGCAGTTGGCCCGCTTGCCAGGCTTGGCGGGCATGTCGATGCTGGCTTCGGGTGCGGTGGTACTGATTTACAACATGGTGGCGCTGTCGGTGGCGTACGGGGACCGGGCGCGTGCCGCCATGGTCAGCCAGGACTCCACTGGCATGGAGCAGACGCCTGCGGCGGAGGTCAAACTGGCGCCGCTGGTGCTGGTGGTGGACGATTCGATTACCGTGCGCCGCGTCACCCAGCGTCTGCTCAAGCGCGAAGGCTTCCGTGTGGTGTTGGCCGCTGACGGCCTGCAGGCCTTGGAGCAGTTGCAGCAGGAAAAACCGGCCGTGGTGCTGACCGACATCGAAATGCCACGCATGGACGGCTTTGACCTGGTGCGCAACATCCGCGCGGATGCCAGGTGGCAAGACTTGCCGATCATCATGATCACCTCACGCATCGCCGAAAAGCACCGCGACTACGCGCGCGAGCTCAAGGTCGATCACTATCTGGGCAAGCCCTACCCTGAAGACGAACTGATTGCGCTGGTGCGCGGTTACTGCGGTCTCGCCACCCCGGCCTGATCTTCGCCCGGCAATGTGGTTTTTTTGACCACGGCGTAGCGCAGCAACGTGCGCGTACGCGCGCGCTCGTGCAGCACCACGGGTTGTGGGTAGTTTTCACCCAGCCGGATACCCGCAGCCTGTAGCTCCAGCGGCTTGGCCAGCCAGGGCGCGTGGATGCTTTTGTTGGACAGCCCGGCCAGTTGCGGCAGGTAGCGGCGGATGAATTTGCCCTCGGGGTCAAATTTTTCGCTCTGACTCACCGGGTTGAAGATGCGAAAGTAGGGCTGCGCGTCGCACCCGCTGGAGGCCACCCACTGCCAGCCGCCGTTATTCGACGCCAGTTCAAAGTCGTTGAGTTGCTCGGCAAAATAGCGCTCGCCCCGGCGCCAGTCCAGCCCCAGGTCTTTCACCAGAAAACTGCCCACCACCATGCGCAGCCGGTTGTGCATGTAACCGGTCTGGTTGAGCTGCGCCATCGCTGCGTCCACCAGCGGGTAACCCGTGCGGCCCTGGCACCAGGCGTCAAACAGCGCGTCTGCCGCCGGGCCGGTGTCCCATTCGATGGCGTCGTAGCCCGGCTTGAAGGCCTGCTGCGCCACGTGCGGAAAATTGGCCAAAATGGCCATGTAAAAGTCGCGCCAGATCAGCTCGCCCAGCCACACCGCCGCACCGGCGCTGCCCGCCGCCTGGCGCTGCAGCGCCAGTCGCACCAGATGGCGTACCGAGACCGTGCCAAAGCGCAGATGCACGCCCAGGTAGCTGGGGCCCTTGAGTGCCGGAAAGTCGCGTGTGGCATCGTAGTGGTCCATGCGCTGTAAAAAGTCATCCAGCAGGCGCTGGGCACCCGACATGCCGGTGGGAATCTTCAGTTGGCTCAGGTTAGTGGCTTCAAAGCCGATGTCTTGCAGCGTGGGCACACCGCTGGCTTCGGGTGCAAGGGCCAGCCGGTCGGTCAGGCCGCCCAGGTCGTGCGTTGGCAACTGCGCCGGGCCCACACGCGCCAGCCAACTGTTTTTGTAGGGGGTAAACACGCCATAGACCGTGCCGCTCTGCGTGAGGATCTCGCGCCGTTCAAAAATCACATGGTCCTTGCAGGTTTCAAAGGCGATGCCCATCGCCTGCAACGCGGCGGCGACCTGCTGGTCACGCGCCAGCGCCTGTGGCTCGTCGTCGCGCCCGGCAAACACCGCCTGCACGCCCCATTGCCCGGCCAGACGCACGATGTCGTCGCGCGCTACGGCGTGGCGCACCACCAGCCCCGCCTGTGCAGCGCCGCTGAGCTGGCGCAGGCGGGCGTCCAGTTCTACCAGCGATTCGCGGATGAATTCCACCCGCCGGTCACGCCGTGGCAGCGCGTCCAGAATGTCGCGGTCAAAGACAAAAACGCAGAACACGCGGTGGCAACGGCGCAGCGCCAGTTGCAGCGTGGCGTTGTCGCTGGTGCGCAGGTCGCGGCGGAACCACATCAGCCCCGAATCAAAATGTGTGTCTGTGTTCATCGCTAAAATTCAACCATGTCGTCTGACACTGCCATTACCAATTTGACGAATCATTTTTTGATTGCCATGCCCGGTTTGCAGGACGATTTATTCTCGCGCAGTGTCGTTTATCTGTGCGAACACAGCCAGCGTGGGGCTTTGGGGCTGGTCATCAACAAGCCTTGCGACATATCCCTCAAAAACCTCTTTGACCGGGTTGAATTGCCGCTGTTGCGCACCGATCTGGCGGATGCGCCGGTGTTTCTGGGCGGTCCCGTGCAGACCGAGCGCGGTTTTGTGCTGCACGAAGGTGCCGCTGATGCGCCCGAAAGTGCCGCAGAGCCGCCTTATTCTTCCACCATGACCATCCCCGGTGGGCTGGTCATGACCACCTCGCGCGACGTGCTGGAGGCGCTTTCCAATGGCAACGGGCCGAGCCGGGTGATGGTGTCGTTGGGCTATTCGGCGTGGGGGCAGGGGCAGCTTGAAAGTGAATTGGGCGACAACAGTTGGCTCACGGTAGCAGCCGATCCGCGTCTGATCTTTGACACCCCGGTGCCAGAGCGCTACGCGCAGGCCTTGAAGTTGCTGGGGCTTGAGGCTTGGATGCTGGCACCCGACGCAGGACACGCCTGAAAATATATGGAAAATGGTGCTGTAGTCCCCGTCGATAAAGCGGATACAGCTATATTGTCTGTAGCGGATCGGTACCAGACTTTTCTGGCGCTCGACTTCGGCCTGAAGCGCACCGGTTTTGCCGTGGGCAACCGCCTGCTGCGCACCGCACAGCCGCAGGGCACCGTGGTGGCACAGGGCGACGCGCGTTTTGCCTTGATTGCGAAGCACCTGAAAGAATGGCAGCCCGACGCGCTGGTGATCGGCGTGCCGTTTCACCCGGACGGCGCCGCGCACGAAAACACCACCCGTGCGCGCCGTTTTGGTCGCCAGCTGCATGGCCGTTTTGGCTTGCCGGTGTTTGAGGTGGACGAGCGCTACAGCACCACCGAAGCCTTGTCAGACGGCGCGCGCGACGCCGACGCAGCCGCCGCGTGCATCATTTTGGAACAGTTTTTGAGGAGTCTTTCATGAGTCAATTGGCATTGGATGCCGAGGCGCTGTACGGCGACTTGGCCAACCGTGTGCGCGAGGCATTCAAGCCTGGCATGCACCTGGTGGGTGTCACCTCGGGTGGGGCCTGGCTGGCCGAACGCCTGCAGCACGATCTGAAGCTGGCTGAGCCCATCGGCATCATCTCGTCGGCGCTACACCGCGACGATTTTGCCCGCCGGGGCATGACCGCTGCGGCGCAAACGCAGATTCCGTTTGACGTGAACCAGGCGCATATTTTGTTGCTGGACGACGTGCTGTTCACCGGGCGCACCATCCGCGCGGTGCTCAACGAGCTGTTTGACTTTGGCCGCCCGGATCGCATTCAGCTGGCGGTGCTGGTGGACCGTGGCGGGCGCGAGCTGCCGATCCAGCCCGACCTGTGCGCCGCGCGCATCAGCCTGCCGGCCAACCAGTCGTTGTCGCTGGCGCGTCAGACGTCGGGTCAATTCAGTTTCAACGTCAAGGTGCATTGATCATGCTGTACAAGCGCAACCCCCAACTCAACAAACATGGCGAGCTGATTCACCTGCTGTCCACCGAAGGCTTGCCGAAAGAAATTTTGCTGCAGGTGCTCGACACCGCCACCAGCTTTGTCTCGGTAGGCAACCGCGAGGTCAAAAAAGTACCGCTGCTGCGTGGCAAGAGCGTGTTCAACCTGTTTTTTGAAAACTCCACCCGCACCCGCACCACGTTTGAAATAGCGGCCAAGCGCCTGAGCGCCGACGTTATCAACCTGGACATTGCCCGCTCGTCCACCGCCAAGGGCGAGACGCTGCTTGACACCATTGCCAACCTCAGCGCCATGGCCGCCGACCTGTTTGTGGTACGGCACAGCGAGTCGGGCGCACCGTACCTGATTGCGCAACACGTGGCGCCGCACGTGCACGTGGTCAACGCCGGCGACGGGCGCCACGCGCATCCCACGCAGGGATTGCTCGACATGTACACCATCCGGCACTTCAAGCAAGACTTTACCCAGCTCAGCGTAGCCATTGTGGGCGACGTGCTGCATTCGCGCGTGGCACGCTCTGACATCCACGCGCTAACCACGCTGGGCTGCCCCGACGTGCGCGTGGTTGGCCCCAGGACGCTGGTGCCCGCCGACATGGCCCCCATGGGCGTGCGCGTTTGCAATACCCTTGAAGAAGGCATCAAGGGCTGCGACGTGGTGATCATGCTGCGCATGCAAAACGAGCGCATGAGTGGCGCGCTGCTGCCGTCGAGCCAGGAGTTTTTCAAGAGCTTTGGCCTCACGCCGCAACGCTTGCAGTGGGCCAAGCCCGACGCCATCGTGATGCACCCGGGGCCTATCAACCGCGGGGTTGAAATCGAGTCGGCCGTGGTCGATGGCGGGCACAGCGTGATCCTGTCGCAGGTCACCTTTGGCATAGCGGTACGCATGGCGGCGATGAGCATCGTGGCGGGCAACGAGGCGTGAACCTAGATTTCTCAGTTGACCGCTAATAGATGTCACCAACTGTTTATGAATATTGATTTTTTTTGCTTTGATCTAGTTCTCCGTGTGGGTGATATCGCTACGCACCCGATTGAGCCACTGGCAACGCGCCTGGGGGCGTTGCTCCGTCTTGCGGGTAGGAACCCGCTGCGTTGTCGCGCCTTCCCATACGCGCCGCCAGTAGCCCACTCGTGCGCGTCCAACTGAGAAATCTAGGTTAAAGCCTTCTGAAAGACAAGACATGAAAACACATACAAACGTTCTGATCAAGGGTGGCCGGGTGCTGAACCCTGCCACCGGTTTTGATCAAAAAGTGGATGTAGCCCTGATGAATGGTGCGGTAACAGCTATCGATCATGTAGCTGGTGACTTTCAACCCGAGCGCACTATCGACGCCAGTGGCTGCTGGGTGCTGCCGGGTCTGGTGGATCTGGCGGTACGCCTGCGCGAGCCCGGCTACGAGCACGCGCGCATGCTCGAATCCGAAATGTCTGCGGCCATGGCCGGTGGCGTGACCAGCCTGGTGTGTCTGCCCGACACCGAGCCCACGCTGGACGAATCCGGCCTGGTCGAGATGCTGCGCTTTCGGGCTGAAAAATTGCAGCAGGCGCGCGTGTACCCGCTGGGCGCGCTGACGCGCTCGCTTAAGGGTGAGGTATTGACCGAAATGGTCGAGCTCACCGAAGCCGGTTGTGTGGCCTTCAGTCAGGCCGAAGTGGCTTTGGCCAATACGCAGGTGCTGCAACGCGCGCTGCAATACGCCAGCACCTTTGGTTACGCCGTCTGGTTGCGCCCGCAAGACGCCTACCTGGGGCAGGGCGTGGCCGCCAGCGGCCCGCTGGCCACGCGCATGGGTTTGGCCGGGGTACCGGTGACGGCCGAAACAGTGGCCATGCACACCATTTTTGAGCTGATGCGCGCCACCGGTGCACGCGTGCACCTGTGTCGCATCAGCAGCGCCGCCGGCGTGGAGCTGGTGCGCCAGGCCAAGGCACAGGGTTTGGCACTGACTTGCGACGTGAGCATCAATTCGCTGCATCTGACCGATACCGATATGGGCTACTTTGACAGTCGCGCGCGGCTGAATCCACCGCTGCGCCAGCAACGTGACCGCGACGCACTGCGCGCCGGGCTGGCCGACGGCAGCATCGACGCCCTGGTGTCAGACCACACGCCGGTGGACGACGACGCCAAAGCCAAACCGTTTGCCGAAAGTGACGCCGGTGCCACCGGCCTGGAACTGTTGTTGAGCCTGGCCTACAAGTGGCATCTGGACAGCGGTGTGGCCTTGCAACGCGCGCTGGCAACTGTGACCAGCGGGCCAGCAGCGGTGCTGGGTAACGCACTGGGCCCGCGCCTAGGGCGCACCGGACAATTGAAGGTGGGTGGCCTGGGCGACCTGTGCATTTTTGACCCGACCGCTGCCTGGACGGTGCAGGCAGACGCGCTGCGCAGCCAGGGCAAGCACACGCCGTTTTCGGGCTACGAGCTGCCTGGACGGGTGCGCTACACCCTGGTTGGCGGGCGCGTCACCTACCAGGCGGGCTGAAGACTCGGGCGTTACTGACTCACCCCCAGCTTTTGGCGCCAGCCCGGGTACAGCCGGTCGGCATCGTGCGGGAACGATTCAAAGGCGCGGGCAAATTCGCGGTGCTCCTTGGCCCATTCCACCGGGTCGGCACCGGCCTTCCAGCACTCGTAAGCCTGGCGTAGTGACATGGCACCGGCGGCGGGGCTGTCGATGTGGCCGTAACTGCCACCACCGGCGGTATTGATGATGTTGCCGTGGCCCAAGTTGTCAAAAAAGCCCGGCAGGCGCAGCGCGTTCATGCCGCCGCTGATGATTGGGGTGGTCGGCTTCATGCCAAACCACTGCTGAAAATACACCGGGCCCTGGCATTCGTCGCGCTCGATCATGTAGGCAATCACGCGGTCGTCGCTTTCGCCTTCCATCTTGCCGTGCCCCATGGTGCCCACGTGGATACCGCTGGCGCCTTGCAGACGGCTCATTTTGGCCAGCACAAAGGCGGTGTAGCCACGCTTGGCGCTGGGGCTGGTGATCATGCCGTGGCCGCCACGGTGGTAGTGCAGGTATTGGTTGGGGTACTGGCGCCGTGCGGTGGTGATCATGCCCGGGCCGCCGACAAAGCCATCGACCAAAAAGGCCAGCTTGTCGGCGTCGGTGCCAAAGGTTTCCAGCGCAAAGTCGGCGCGCGCGCACATCTCAAAATGGTCGTCGGCGGTGATGTTCATCGAAAACAGCTTGGCCTGGCCGGTTTTATCCTGCGCGCGCTTGAGCGCGTCATAGACCAGCGGAATCGTCTTTTTGATGGGCGAAAACACCTGGTTACCTTGCGGTTCGTCGTTTTTGATGAAGTCGCCACCCAACCAGAATTGGTAGGCGGCTTCGGCGAACGGCTCGGGGCGCAGGCCCAGCTTGGGTTTGATGATGGTGCCGCTGATGTAGCCGCCGTCTTTTACCGGGCGACCCAGAATACGCCACAGGTCAGAGATGTCTTTAGCCGGGCCGTCAAACATCTGCACCACGCGCGGTGGCACGTAAAAGTCGATCATCTTGGCGTGCTTGATGTCGCCCATGCCCTGGTTGTTGCCGATGGTCAGTGTCAGGAACGACACCAGCATGAAGCGCCCGTCGGTGATGTTGCGGTCAAACAGCGCCAGCGGGTAGGCAATACGCATGTCCTCGGTAGCCGGGTCGATGTGATAGACCAGCGCGTCCACGCCCTTGGTGAAGTCGTCGGTGGTGGACACCTCCACGTTGGTGCCGGTGGACGACTCGGCGGCAAAGTGCGCGGCGGCTTCCAGGTAGTCCAGCCCGTCTTTTGGGGCCATCTTGTAGGCGCACAGAATGTGCTGGCCGCCCTTGATCAGGTCTGCCTCGGTGAGGCTCAGGTCGGCATAACGGTTCGATTGATCCATGAAGTGTCTCCGGTTGTGGTGATGCGATGGGCTGAACTATAGGCAGGCTTATTCATCATGAAAATTCAAATAAATTGATTTTATTATCAGGTTTATCTGATGAATTTTGGAGGCAGATGGCAAAACATCCACAGCTAACCCCATTCTTTTTGACCGCTTGCTGGTGATGGCCAACGACATCGTCAACCAATACAGCGCGTAATCGCCATGCGGACCCGGCTCGCAACAACGTGGTGCTGCACATCAGCGACCAGGGAATCGGCATGAGTTCCGCGCAGTGCGCGCGAGTGGGGGAACGCTTTTACCGTGCTGATACGTCCGGTAAAGTGCCCGGCACCAGGCTGGGCATGAGTATCGTCAGCGAAATCATGGCGTTGCACCATGGCAGTGTCGAGATTGACAGCACGCCCGGGCAGGGAAACAGTGTGACCCTGGTGTTTCCGCTGCAGCCCTGAGGTCTGGGGGTGTGGCTAATGCCCGACCTCAGTTAATGGGATGTGTGGGGCGGCCCGACAAAAACGTCTGCCAAGGTGGCCGCAGTGATGGCGCGGTCAAACCAGGCATCAATCTGCTCCAACGAAGCTTCTTTGATCGATTCACTCAAGCTGGGCAACAGGGCGCCAAAGCGCTTGGTCAACAGCTTTTGCAGTGCCGTAGCTTCACCGGCTTGCATGCCTTGCTGCATACCTTGCTGCATACCTTGCTGCATACCTTGCTGCATACCCGCTTGCATGCCTTGGTCGATGCAGATTTGTTCAAAGCTTGAGATATAGGGCATGTTTTTCTCCGTGGCCAGTTGCTTGAGATTTTGCCATAGCTGCTGTTTGTAGTGCTCTGGCAGGTACATCATCCAGTCGATCACGCGCAACAGGTTGACGATGGTCGGGCGTTGCCAACCCACACCGAGCAACAGTTTGATCAGCCGCCACTTGGCATCAAACCGCGCTTGCGGGTCTTGCCGGGTGGCCCTGGTTTGCAGGTGCGCCAGTGTCACCAGTGCAAACGGGTTGCTCTGGTCGGCCAAGGCTTGTTCCTGCCCGGCAAAATCGCTCAGTTTGGCAATCGGAAACTCAATGCCAACCCGGCACGCCAGCACTTCCGAGAAAAACTCTTGCGGCTTCCACTGCGGATTGTCATCGGCCAGCACCGCCATGCTCGCCACTGGGCGGTCATATTTGTCAAAGATGCGGTAGTTATAGACAAACATACGCTTGGCAAACTCGCCTTGCTCGCTGCCCTGAATCTCCAGGTGAATGTAAATCCAGTCTTCTTGCCCGCTCAGGCGGTGCACCTGCACCAGCTTGTCAACAAAACGCTTGCCCATTTCGGCATCGCGGGTCACGGCTTGCAGCTCCTGGTCCAAAAAGGTGTAGCCTCGGCTCCAGTCAATCTGTTGGTGCGCCGCCGGAAAGTAAAACGCCATGAATTCGGCAAAGTAATGCTCTACCGCTTCTTTCCAGGGCGTGTCGTATTGGTCGGGGGCAGGGGAGTTCATGGCAGGCATGGTAGCGCAAGAGGATGGACCCGAAAATTCAAAGACAATCGCAACTTCACCCGTATCTTGTTGCTGCATCAAAGGAGTTTCCCATGCCGATCGTCGTGTTCAACCAAAAAGGGGGCGTTGGCAAGTCCACCATCACCTGCAACCTGGCCGCCATCAGCGCCAGCCAGGGCTTGCGCACGCTGGTCATTGACCTGGATCCGCAGGGCAATTCCACCAGCTATTTGCTGGGCGCGTTTGCCACCGAAGATCAGCCCAACGTGGCCGGTTTTTTTGAGCAGACGCTGAGCTACAGCTTTCGTACCGTACCTCCGACCGAATTCATCGTTGAAACGCCGTATGAAAATCTGGACCTGATGGCTTCCAGCCCGGCGCTCAATGAACTGGTCGTCAAGCTCGAATCGCGCCAGAAGATTTACAAACTGCGTGAGGCATTGCAACAGCTGGCTGACACCTATGACCGCATCTACATCGACACAGCTCCGGCACTGAACTTTTACACGCGGGCCGCGCTGATTGGTGGCACCGGTTGTCTGATTCCATTTGACTGCGACAGTTTTTCGCGCCAGGCGCTGTACGGTTTGCTGGAAAGCGTCAACGAAATCCGCGCCGACCACAACCCCGATCTGAAGGTGGATGGCATCGTGGTGAACCAGTTTCAGCCGCGTGCCAACCTGCCGCAGCGCATGGTGGCTGAATTGATCGAAGAAGGCTTGCCGGTACTGCAACCGTATCTGCCCGCATCGGTCAAGATTCGGGAATCGCATGAACAGTCCAAACCGATGATTTACCTGGATCCCAACCACAAGATCACGCTGGCGCTGGTGGCGCTGCATGACGCGTTGCGCGCCTGACATGCCGCGCGTCAACAAGCGCGCCGTGGCTGTGCACGCGCTGGTCGCCTTCCCGGGTACGCCTGCGGCCCACTTGTCACCACTTGCGTAGCACGTCATATGCCCCACGGAATCATCCGCATTCGCGGCGCGCGTCAGCACAACCTTAAAAACCTCGACCTCGATATCCGCACCGGCGAGCTGACGGTGGTCACCGGTGTCAGCGGCTCGGGCAAGTCCAGCCTGGTGTTTGACACGCTGTTTGCCGAGGGTCAGCGCCGCTATGTGGAAACTTTCAGCGCTTACGCGCGCCAGTTTCTGGAGCGCATGGACAAGCCCGCCGTGGACAAGGTTGAAGGCGTGCCGCCGGCCATTGCCATCGACCAGACCAACCCGGTGCGCAGCAGCCGCAGCACCGTGGGGACGATGACCGAGCTCAACGACCACCTGAAACTGTTGTTTGCGCGCGCCGGGCAACTGTTTGACAAAGACACCGCGCAGCCGGTGCGCCACGACACACCGGAGACCATTTACGCCGAGTTGCTGGCGCGTGCCGCTGCGCTGGCGGCAACGGGGACGCTGGATCAGGTGCAAGCTGCCGCCGACATTCGTCTGGCGGTGACTTTTGCCGTGGAATTGCCCGCCAGCGCAACGCCCGAAGAGGTAGAGCAATGGTTGTCTGTGAGCGGTTTCACCAAAATTCAGGCTGAGCGTGACCTGGTTGACTCTGCGGATGGAACACCCGGTTGCAGCACCGACGTGGTAGCAGCATTGGGGTCGGATCCCGATTTGACCCACAGCGCATCCAGGACGCCAAAGCGTTCCCTCAAATCGGGCTCTGACCCCAATCCTGCGGGTCTAGCCCCAAAGCGGAAAGTCTTGGATGTAGTCGCCGACCGCTTCAAGCTGGGCGCGACCGAGCGGGCCCGTGTACTGGAGGCGATCGAGGTTGCCCTCAAGCACGGCACTGGTCGCCTGAAAGTTTATGTATTAAATCAGCCTCTAGCCCTTATGAATCAAGCGCAAGCAGCCATTGATTCATTAGCAATTGGCGAACCACCAACGTGGCGTTTTTCCACTGGCCTGCATTGTCCGGAAAGCAATCAGCGCTACACCGACCCGATCGCCTCGGCGTTTTCGTTCAACTCGGCCGTGGGGGCGTGCGACACCTGCCGTGGCTTTGGCCGTGTCATCGGGGTGGACTACGGGTTGGTGATCCCGAACGACAAACTCACGCTGCGAGCAGGGGCCATCAAGCCGTTCCAGACCCCGGCCTGGGCCGAGTGTCAGGCCGATCTGCTGCGCCACGCCGAGAGTCACGGCATCCCACGCGACACGCCCTGGGTCAGGCTCAGCCCAGAACAACAGCACTGGGTGATCCACGGTGAAGACGGTTACCGCGACGGCCAGTGGAACAAAAAGTGGTATGGCGTCAAACGCTTTTTTGAGTACCTGGAGACCAAGGCCTACAAGATGCACATCCGGGTGCTGCTGTCCAAGTACCGCAGTTACGCCGAATGCCCCGATTGCGCCGGGGCGCGGCTGAAAATTGAGTCGCTGCTTTGGCGCATCGGCACCCAAGCGCAGGCCGATGCTGTGCTGTCGCCTGCCCAGCGCTTTCTGCCCCAAGGCGTGGCCTGGACACGTGCGCAACTGGAAGCGCTGCCAGGCTTGTGTTTGCACGATCTGATGTTGCTACCTCTGGAGCGGTTGCGACAGTTTTTTGACGCGATGCAGGCCACGCTCGACGTGTCGCAGGCCACGGACGCTGATGCCAAAACCCTCCGGCTGCTGTTCGATGAAATCAGCACTCGCCTGAAATACCTGTGCGAAGTCGGCATTGGCTACCTCACGCTCGATCGGCAAAGCCGCACGCTGAGCGGCGGCGAGGTGCAGCGCATCAACCTCACCACGGCGCTGGGCACGTCGCTGGTGAACACCTTGTTTGTGCTGGACGAGCCCAGCATTGGCCTGCACCCGCGCGACATGGGGCGCATCATCACCGCCATGCAGCGCCTGCGCGATGCGGGTAACACGCTGGTGGTGGTGGAGCACGACCCCGCCGTGATGCTGGCTGCCGACCGCATGATCGACATGGGCCCCGGCCCCGGAGAGCGCGGCGGGCAGATCGTGTTTGATGGCTCCACCGCCGAGCTGCGCCATGCTGACACCTTGACCGGTGCCTATCTGGGTGGGCGAAAAACCGTGGGCATGGGGTTCAAGCGGCTGGTGGCGGCCAACACGCCACGGCTGATTCTGGAAGGCGCCAGCGACCACAACCTTAAAAACATCAGCGTTGAAATTCCGCTCAACCGCCTGGTGGTGGTGACCGGGGTCAGCGGTTCGGGCAAATCGACGCTGATTCAGGACACGTTAGCACCCGCGCTGCTACGCCACTTTGGCAAGGCCACCGACACGCCGGGTGCGTTCGATCGCCTGCTGGGCGCAGAGCAATTGAGCGACGTGGTGTTTGTGGACCAGTCTCCCATTGGCAAAACCGCGCGCTCCAACCCGGCCAGTTTTGTTGGCGCGTGGGATGCCATCCGCACCCTGTTTGCCTGCACGCCGTTGGCGCAACAGCGCGGCTACACCGCCACCAAGTTCAGTTTCAACAACGGTGACGGCCGTTGCCCCACCTGCGGCGGCTCGGGCTTTGAGCATGTGGAGATGCAGTTCCTAAGTGATGTCTACCTGCGCTGCCCGGACTGCGACGGCAAACGCTACCGCCCCGAGATTCTGGAGGTGACGATCGAGCGCAGTGGAGCTGAAATGGGGTCAGATCCCAATTCGGGCTCAAATCGTTCGCAAGAATCCACACGCCTCACCGAATTGGGCTCTGACCCCGTTTCTGCGGTGCCAGTTCAGAGCGTAAACGCAGCCTGGTCGCCAACCACGTTGCACCTCAACGTCGCCGATGTTCTGGACCTGACCGTCAGCCAGGCTGCCGACCTGTTCCGCCACGACCGCGATGTCATCCGCGCGCTGCAACCGATCATCGACGTGGGCCTGGACTACGTCAAACTCGGCCAGCCCGTGCCCACGCTCAGCGGTGGTGAGGCGCAGCGGCTCAAACTCGCCGGGTTTCTGGCCGAAGCTGCAAGAACGAAAGCCCCCACGCTCCCCGCTGCGCGTGGTTCGCTGCCCCCCGAGGGGGCTGACCGGCCTTGGGGCGGCCCGGCGGCCAGTCGCAGCGCCGCCAGCCGCCAAGCCCTGGCGCGCAAGGGCACGCTGTTCATGTTTGATGAGCCCACCACCGGCCTGCATTTTGACGACATTGCCAAGCTTATGCGCGCCTTGCGCAAGCTACAGGACGCCGGCCACAGCCTGCTGGTGATCGAGCACAACCTGGACGTGATTCGCGCGGCCGACTGGCTCATCGACCTGGGCCCCGAAGGCGGCGACGCCGGGGGTGAAGTGGTGGCCTACGGCACACCCGAAGACGTGCTGCAGCACGCCACCAGCCACACCGCGCAAGCGCTGCGCGACTACGCTGCGCACATGGGCGAGGTGCATGAAGTCAAAGATTTCAGTGGCGCTGACTTCTTGGAAGCCGTGCGTGCTGAAAGCAATGGGGGACGTGGCTTTAGCAATGGGGGTCGGATCCCGATTTCCGCCAGGAAATTGGGATCCGACCCCCATTGTTTTGACCCCCATTGCGGTGCTGGCAAAACTGATACGAGTTCAAGCCTCGAAGACAGCTCACTATTAAATGTAGAGCTTCTCACGCATATTCCAAAAGGGCTAGAAGCCAAAAACACCATACAAATCATCAACGCACGCGAGCACAACCTCAAAGGCCTGAGCGTCAACATTCCGCGTGGCCAGTTCACCGTGGTCACGGGGGTCAGCGGCTCGGGCAAGTCCACGCTGGCGTTTGACATTTTGTTCAACGAAGGCCAGCGCCGTTACCTGGAAAGCCTGAACGCCTACGCCCGCAGCATCGTGCAACCCGCCGGGCGGCCCGAAGTGGACGCGGTGTATGGCATTCCGCCCACGGTGGCGATCGAGCAACGCCTGAGCCGTGGCGGGCGCAAGAGCACGGTGGGTACCACCACCGAGGTCTGGCACTTTTTGCGCCTGTTGTTTGTCAAGCTCGGCACGCAGCATTGCATCCATGACGGCACGCCCGTTGCACCGCAAACGCCCGAGCGCATTGCGGCGGCGCTGCTGCGTGATTTCAAAGGTCAGCACATTGGCTTGCTGGCACCTTTGGTGATGAACCGCAAGGGTGTCTACACCGAGCTGGCCGAGTGGGCGCGTCCGCGTGGCTTCACGCACCTGCGCGTGGACGGCGAATTTTTGCCCACCACCGCGTTCCCGCGCCTGGATCGGTTCAAAGAGCACACCATCGAGCTGCCGGTGTTCAGTCTGGACGTGTTGCCAGACCAAGAAGCACAACTGCGTGACGCGTTGGCGCTGGCGTTGCAGCATGGCAAAGGCGTGGTGCATGTGTTGAGCCATCTGGATGGCTTGTCCGAGGTCATGCAAGCCGGTGCATCGACTGCGGGCATCGGCCGCTTGAGCGTGTTTTCCACGTTGCGCGCCTGCCCGGCGTGTAGCACCAGCTATGCCGAGCTCGACCCACGCCTGTTCAGTTACAACAGCAAACACGGCTGGTGCCCGGACTGTGTGGGCACGGGTGTCAAGCTCACACGCGAGCAGCGCAAGGTGTTTGACGATTCGGTGCGCGACGACGAGCAAAAGGGCCGCGAGCAAACCTTTGCCGAGGCCGATGTGGAAGATTTGGTTGATGCCGTGTGCCCCACCTGCAACGGCACCCGCTTGAACGCGACTGCGCGCGCGGTGCGGCTTAAATTGGGCGACAAATTGGGGTCGGATCCCAATTCGGGCTCAATTCGTATGCCAGAGTCCAGCCCTATCACCGAATTGGCAAAACCCCAAGTCCAGGGCTCTGACCCCAATTTCCTCGGTTTAACCCGTGACGCTGTGGTGCGAGCAATCAGTTTCCCCACCATCACCGACCTGGCGCGCCTGAGCGTCAGCGACTTGCGTGCCTGGGTGCAGCGCTTGCAGACCAGCTCGCACTTGAGCGCACGCGAGGCGGGCATTGCGCGCGACCTGATTCCCGAGATTCTGGGACGCCTGCAGTTTCTGGAACAAGTCGGCCTGGGTTACCTGACTCTGGATCGCGGCGCGCCCACCCTGAGCGGTGGCGAGGCGCAGCGCATCCGGTTAGCGGCGCAGTTGGGCAGCAATTTGCAAGGCGTGTGCTACGTGCTCGACGAGCCCACCATTGGCCTGCACGCGCGTGACAACCAGATGCTGTTGGGCGCGCTGCAGCACCTCAGCGACCAGGGCAACACGCTGGTGGTGGTGGAGCATGACGAAGACACCATCCGCCACGCAGAGCACATCATCGACATTGGCCCCAGCGCTGGTAAGCGCGGCGGGCGGCTGGTGGCGCAGGGCGCGGTGGCCGACATTGCTGCCGCCGCAGATTCACAAACCGGCCGTTACCTGCTGCATGCCATGCGCCATCCGCTGCAGCCGCGACGGGAGGTTTTTGCAAATACTTCGAGCGCCGCTGGCGCAGTGAAATTGGGGTCAGATCCCAATTTCGCCCAAAAGCTATCGAAAAAACCCAAGGTGTCATCGAAATTGGGCTCTGACCCCAATTTCACGGACCAAGAACCCCAACGCTGGCTCACCGTTACGGGGGCCTCACTGCACAACCTGCAACACGTCACCGCCCGTATCCCGCTGCAACGGCTGGTAGCCATCACCGGTGTCAGTGGCTCGGGCAAATCCACCTTGGCGCGCGACGTGCTGCTGGCCAATGTGCACACTGCCGTGCACAAGCGCAGCACTCGCGCCGGTCGTGATGCCTTGGATGCGGGTGAATCCATTGCCTGGATCGGCTGCGACAGCGTCACCGGCTTTGAAGCCATCGACCGCGTGCTCGAAGTGGACCAAACCCCCATCGGCAAAACGCCACGCAGTTGCCCCGCCACCTACATCGGGTTTTGGGACAACATCCGCAAACTTTTCGCCGACACGCTGGAGGCCAAGGCGCGTGGCTACGCTGCCAACCGTTTCAGTTTTAACACGGGCCAGGGGCGCTGCCCCAGTTGCGAAGGCCAGGGCATCCGCACCATTGGCATGAGTTTTTTGCCCGACGTGAAAGTGCTGTGCGAAACCTGCAAGGGCGCGCGCTTCAACCCCGAAACACAAGCCGTCACCTGGCGCGGCAAAAACATCGGCGACATTTTGCAAATGGAAGTGGACGAGGCGGTGGACTTTTTTGCCGCCATGCCCAGCATCAGCCACCCGCTGCAACTGCTCAAAGACGTGGGTCTGGGCTACCTGACGCTGGGGCAGCCGTCGCCCACCTTGAGCGGTGGCGAGGCGCAGCGCATCAAGCTGGTGACCGAGCTGTCCAAGGTGCGCGACGACATCACGCGGCGCGGCCAGAAAGCGCCGCACACGCTCTACGTGCTGGACGAGCCCACCGTGGGCCTGCACATGGCCGATGTGGAAAAACTCATCCAGGTGCTGCACCGACTGGTCGATGGCGGCCACAGTGTGGTGGTGATCGAGCACGACCTGGACGTGATTGCCGAGGCCGACTGGGTGCTGGATCTGGGCCCTGAAGGCGGTGACGCCGGTGGTCGCATCGTGGCGGCTGCCACCCCGGAACAAGTGGTGGCTTTGGGTACGCCCACGGGGCAAGCGTTGGCACCGGTGTTGCAGCGGTCATCGGGTGAAATTCAACCATTGCGTGGTTGAATTTCAACCACTAAAACGATCCAATGCATGCCCGACATATCACCTCGCTGCTGACCGACGCGCTGTCTGACACCCCGGTGGTGGTGGTCAATGGTGCGCGCCAAAGCGGCAAAAGCACCCTGGTTCAAAGTCTGGTCGGGCCGCAACCCGCACCGCAGCGCTACCTCACACTGGACGACCCGACCACCCTCAACGCGGCCAAATCAGACCCGGCGGGTTTCATCAATGGGCTACAGGGGCCAGTGACGCTGGATGAGGTGCAACGTGCCCCCGAGTTGTTTCTGCCCATCAAGGAGGCGGTGGACAGAGACCGCCAGCCGGGTCGCTTTTTGCTCACCGGCTCTGCGGACGTGATGCTGTTGCCCGGCATGGCCGATTCACTGGCGGGGCGCATGGAGGTGTTGTCGCTTTGGCCTCTGTCTTGCGCAGAGGTGGCCGACAGCTCGGCGCTGAACCGGGCAGATGCCTTGTTTTCGGGGGATTTGTCGGCGCTAAGCATTCCGCTTTGCGAGCGGTCAGAGCTTATCGGGCATCTGCTGGCGGGTGGTTTCCCCGATGCGGTGGCGCGCACCAGTGCGCTGCGGCGTACGGCCTGGTTTGATGCCTATGTGCAAGCCATTTTGCAGCGCGACGTGCGTGACTTGGCGCACATCGAACAGTTGACTGAAGTCCCCAACCTGCTGCATCTGCTGGCCACGCGCAGTGCCACGTTACTCAATTTTGCCGAGTTGTCGCGCACGGCGGGCATGGCACAAAGCACGCTCAAGCGTTACTTTGCCTTGCTGGAGATGTTGTTTTTGGTGGTGCGCATCCCACCATGGGAGCGAAACCCTGGCAAGCGGCTGGTGAAGGCGCCCAAGGTGTTTTTGCCCGACACGGGCTTGCTGTGCCACTTGATGGGGGCAAGCGCTGCGGGTCTGGGCAGCAAACCCGGTTTGCCTAGTGCTGCGGTTGAGACTTTTGTGCTGGCTGAGCTGTTGAAACATGTGGCGTTTTCCAGACAGCGTTTGTCACTGTGGCACTACCGCACGCTGAGCAATATCGAGGTCGATTTTGTGCTGGAAAATCGCCTGGGTCAGATCACGGGCATTGAGGTCAAAGCCAGTGCAACGGTGGATGCCAAGGACTTCAAGGGCTTGAGCCATTTGAAAGAAACCGAGGGCGGATTTTTCAGCGCGGCATGGTGCTGTACGCCGGGCGCGAGGTCGTTCCTTTTGGTGCCAATCTGTGGGCCATGCCGCTGTCAATGTGGTGGCAGGTTTGACCATGGGTGTGGTGTTGCTGGTGCATGTCAAGCGCTGCTGGGGCAATTGTTGTTGCGCACATTTGACCTGATCATGAACCAGAATCAGATGGTTTTGCGTGCACGGCCGTTCGATTTTTATATAAAAGTAATAGCTGCTTACGCTTGTTTTATTTGGGATGGAGGCCAATTTGTCTAATAATTCTCACCTGAACCTGCCCACTGGCCTGAGCGTGCTGGAGCGTGGCTGGCTCTCCAGCAACAACATTCTGATGCACGGCGAGGCGAGCACCGCGCTGGTGGACAGCGGCTACTGCACGCACGCGCCACAAACGCTGGCGCTGGTGGGCGCTGCGCTGGGCGGCAAGCCGCTGGACGTGCTGGTCAACACCCATCTGCACAGCGACCACTGCGGTGGCAACGCGGCTTTGCAGGCCGCTTACCCAGCCCTGCGCACGCTGATTCCACCCGGCCACTCGGCTTATGTGCGCGACTGGGACCCGGCGCGCCTGAGCTACACCCCCACCGGCCAGCAGTGCCCGCGCTTTGGGTTTGACGACGTGTTGCAACCCGGTACAGAGTTGACACTGGGTAGCCAGCGTTGGCAGGTGCACGCCGCGCCTGGCCACGACCCGCATTCGGTAATGCTGTTTGAGCCCGCCAGTGCCTGTCTGCTGTCGGCCGACGCGCTGTGGCAGCGCGGCTTTGGCGTGGTGTTTCCCGAGCTCGACGGTGACGATGCTTTTTTTGAGGTGGCCGCCACGCTGGACCTGATCCAGTCGCTGGTGCCGCGCGTGGTGGTGCCCGGCCACGGTGCTCCATTTACCGACGTGGCTGCCGCGTTGGACTTTGCCCGTGCCCGGCTGGACGCCTTTGTGGCCGCGCCACACAAGCATCTGACCCACGCCGCGCGCGTGCTGCTCAAGTTCAAGTTGCTTGACGCGCAACACATGACGCGCGCCGAGTTGCTGGCCTGGGCGCAGGCCACGCCGTACCTGCAGCGCTTGCTGCTGCGCCAGCAAGCGGCGGCAACCGATACGCAGCCGCCCAAGGCGCTGTTGGAGCAGGCGCTGGGCACGGTGGTAACCGACCTCGTGCGCGCCGGTGCGGCCACGCTGGCCGGTGACGTGCTGCACAACGCGTGAGGCACGCGCAAAGCGGTGTGGCGGCTGCCCCGCTATGATCGCCGCCGGATGAACTCAAAGCCTTGGGCTGAAAAAATAGCATGCAAATTGTGATTCTGGGGGCTGGCCGCGTGGGTGAGAGCGTCGCAGAGAGTCTGGTGTCCGAGCAAAACGACATCACGATGATCGACCCCGACCCCGATCGCCTGCGCGACCTGGAAGACCGGCTGGACTTGCGCGGTGTACCGGGCAACGGCATTCAGCCCTCCGTGTTGCGCCGAGCCGGCCTGTCGGACGCTGATCTGTTCATTGCCTGTGCCTCGCTGGACGAAACCAACCTGACCGCGTGCCGGGTGGCCAAAAGCGTGTTTGGCGTGCAGACCACGATCGCACGGGTGCGTTCGGAAGAGTTTGACGAAGATTCGCCCTTGCTGGGCAAGGACGGCTTTGGCGTGGACCACGTGATCTGCCCCGAAGAGTCGGTCATGCACTATGTGCACAAGCTCATTGAATACCCCGAGGCGCTGCAGGTGCTGGAGTTTTCGCAACAGCGCGCGCACCTGATTGCCGCGCGTGCTGCGGCCGGCAGCTTGCTGGTGCACCACACGATTGCCGAGTTCAAGCTGCTGTTTCCGCAAGCGCCGATGCGCGTGGTAGCGGTGTACCGGCAGGACGAAGAGCTGGAGATCAACTCGCACACCCGGGTGATTCCCGGGGACGAGGTCTTTGTGTTGGCCGACCGCGACAAGATCAAGGAGATTTTGAGCGCCATCCACAAGGAAGACCGGCCGGTGCGCCGCATCATGATCGCTGGCGGTGGCAAGGTGGGCTTGCGCCTGGCGCGCAGTCTAGCGGGCAACTACCAGGTGAAGCTGATCGAGCGCGACCGCAAGCGCTGCGACTATCTGGCCGGGGAATTGGGTTCTGACACGCTGGTGCTGTGCGGCGACTCGGCCGACGAAGCGTTGCTGATTGAAGAAAACGTGGGTGAGATGGACTTGTTTGTCTCGCTCACCAGCGACGACGAAGACAACATTTTGTCGGCCATGCTGGCCAAGCGACTGGGTGTGCAGCGCGTGATTGCGCTGGTGAACCGGCGGATTTACGCTGACATGATGCAGGGCAGCGCCATCGACATTGCGCTGTCACCCGCACAAACCGTCATCGGTGAACTGCTGGTGCACGTGCGCCGGGGTGCGGTGGCGGCAGTGCACAGTCTGCGCCGCGGTGCGGCAGAGGCCATTGAAGGCGTGGCACGCGGCGATGCTCGATCCTCCAAGCTGGTGGGACAGCGCATCAAAGACATCGCGTTGCCAGAGGGTGCGCGCTTTGGTGCCATCGTGCGCGGGCACGGTGATGCGTGTCAGGTGCTGATGCCGCATCACGATTTGCTGATCGAGACGGAGGACCACGTCATCATCTTCATCCCCAACAAACACCAGTTGCGCGCGGTGGAACGCTTGTTCCAGGTCAGCGCCACCTTCTTTTGACGCGCGCCATGATGGCTTTTTTTGGCCCGGTGTTGGGTGTGTTTGCGCGCATCGTCATCGCCTTTTCGGTGATGTTCCTGATGCCGCTGGCGTGGGCGTGGCAGCTCGATGCACCCGCGCTGCGCGACGTCTGGCTGCGTAGCCTGGGCTTGACCTTGGCCGTGGGCTTGCTCCTGATGTTGCTGACCAAAAACCATCAGCGCGAGCTGGCCGTGCGCGACGGTTTTTTGCTGGTCAACCTGGTCTGGCTGGTGCTGCCCGCGCTGTCCGCTGTGCCGCTGATGTTGGCTATTGATGGTTTGAGTTGGACCGACGCCTACTTTGAGATGATGAGCGGCTTTACCGCGACCGGTGCCACGGTGCTCAGCGGGCTGGACAAGTTGCCGGTGTCGGTCAACATCTGGCGCTGTTTTGTGCAGTTGATTGGCGGTTTGGGAATTGTTCTGCTGGTGGTGGCGGTGCTGCCGATGTTGGGTTTGGGAGGTGTACAGCTGTACAAGGCCGAGACCCCGGGGCCGATGAAAGACGCGCGCCTGACACCGCGCGTGGCCGAAACCGCGCGCGGCCTGTGGGTGATTTATTTTGCGTTTTCAGCGGCCTGCGTGCTGGCCTACCGATGGGCGGGGATGAGTTGGGCCGATGCCTTCATGCACATGTGCAGCACCATGGGGCTGGGTGGGTTTTCGTCGCACGATGCGAGTTTTGGGTACTGGAATTCACCGCTGATCGAATCGGTGGCCATTGTTTTTATGACGCTGGCCGGCATCAGCTTTGCGCGCTATTTCATTGTCTGGCGGGCACGTTCGCTGCGTTCTCTGTGGCGCGATCTGGAGGTCAGGGCTTATTTGCTGGTGCTGTTGCTGGCGGTGATGGTGGTGGCGCTGGTGCTGGCGGTCAACGGCAGTCAGGCAACCGGGTTGCAAGACCTGCGCGCTGCTGCGTTTCATGTGGTCTCGTTGGCCACCACCACCGGATATGCGTCGCAGGACTTTACCCTGTGGCCCGTGTTTGCGCCGGTGGCCATGATGTCGCTGGGCTGTTTTGTGTCGTGTGCGGGATCCACCGGCGGTGGCATCAAGATGGTGCGCATGATCTTGCTTTTCAAACGCGCGCACCGCGAGCTGGTGCGTGCAGTGCATCCCAGTGTGGTCAATCCGGTGACCTTGGGGCGCACGGTGATCCAGCCGCAAGTGATGGCATCGGTCGTGGCGTTCATGCTGATTTATGTGGCCAGCACCATTGGGCTGACCATGCTGCTGCTGTTGTCCGGGTTGGACATCGTCAGCGCGTTTTCGGCTGTGGTCGCTACGGTCAACAACATTGGGTTGGCCATGGGGGTGGTGGGGCCGGCTGCCAACTTTGGCGTGCTGACCGACTTTCAAACCTGGGTCTGCACGGTGGCCATGTGGATGGGGCGGCTGGAGCTGCTGGCGGTGATGGTGCTGTTTGTGCCCCAGTTCTGGCGCCGGTAAATGGATTAAAAATCGTGCTCAAGACCTTGTCCATCTGTTGATGGCTTGGCAAGCCCTTGCTGCACCTGTCAACGGCAACGATTGATTGTGTTTGCCGGGCGTGTGGGCATTCGGACAGTGACACGCATGCTGCTTTTTCAACGCTAAACTGATCGCATGAAA
This sequence comes from Comamonadaceae bacterium CG12_big_fil_rev_8_21_14_0_65_59_15, assembly GCA_002786915.1. GTDB lineage: Bacteria > Pseudomonadota > Gammaproteobacteria > Burkholderiales > Burkholderiaceae_C > Rhodoferax. The sequence continues at coordinate 40,233 of PCUV01000086.1, forward strand.
ATCACTTTGAAGCTTTTCGCATCGTTAACCGATTATTTGCCGGATCACGCCAAATACACCAATTGTGTGGACCTGGATGTGGCTTCTGACCTGACGATCAGCCAGCTCATTGAGCAGCAACGTTTGCCAGAAAAATGGGTGCACCTGGTGCTGGTGAACGGGCATTACGTGGCGCCAGAGCATCGCGCTGAAAAGGTGTTGCAAGAACAGGATGTGCTGGCCATCTGGCCACCTATTGCTGGTGGTTAGATTATTGATGAAAATTGGCTCTGGCCCTTATTGAATAAGCGCACACAGCTATCAATCATGTATCAAACTTACCCTGAAATCTTTCAGCGCGACATGGCGTGCACGCCCGCACAGTGGCTGCACTGGTTGCCACAGGCGCTAGGAGATGTATTCTGGAAGTTGCATGATGCCAGCGCCGGGGTGCGCTTGGGTGACGGCGCGCTGGGGCTCAAGTGGCAGGAGGCACCGCCGCGTGTGATCGGTCTGGTGCAGATGCCCCGATTGCTGGTGGACTTCAGGTTTGCCGGTGTGGACGATGCCACGCGCAACGCGTTCATGCAGCGCTTTGACCTGTACATGCAGCGCGGTGGCGGCTGACACCGCCGTATCGGATGCTGGCGTGGCGTCTTACGTTGTGGTTTGCGTCGTCAGCGTCAGAAACAGCGATGCGGTTTTGATGCCCGCCAGTGTCAACAGCAGCGACCCAAACAGGTGCAAAGCGGCGGTGCCAAAACCCAGCAAATAGCGTTGTTGCCCGAGCATGCCCACGACTTCAGCAGAAAAGCTCGAAAAAGTGGTCAATGCGCCCAAAAAACCGGTGATGATGGCCAATCGCCAAGCTGGTTCTAGGTGCGGTAACGCCTGGAATACGGCCACCGCAATGCCGATCAGGTAGCCGCCGATCCAGTTGGCCGCCAAGGTACCCACAGGCAAAAGCGCGCCCGGGTTGAGCCACAGACCCAGACCCCAGCGCGCCAATGCTCCCACGCAGGCGCCAATGCAAATGGCAAGGACAGACAGCATCTGCTGGCCCGTTCAGAGGGCCTTACGTACCGGCGCAGATGGCGCTGGCTTGGCGGCTTTGAACAGCGCACCGTTGACCGTCACGCCCTGCTCAGAAAATTGGGTTGCCTTCTTGTCGCCAATGCCTTTGACGCGAGACACAAAATCAGCCCAGTCCTTGAACTTGCCTTTTTTGCGTTCTTCCATGATTTTGCTGGACGTGCCAGGGCCGATGCCCTTGATGCTGTCAAGCTCGGCTTCGGTGGCCTGGTTGATGTCCAGCGCCGCGGCAAGGCACAGGGTAGTGGCCAGTGTGGTCAGCAGGGCGATGATGGTTTTCAGCATGAGGGCACTCCTTAAGACGAATTATGGTTGGGCAAGCCAATGAACGTACTTTGCCACACCGCTTTGTACATCGTCAAAAGTGTGGTCGCAACCGGTGGCGCGCAGCGCGCTCAGATCGGCCTGCGTGTAGCACTGGTATTTACCGCGCAGCGCATCCGGAAAGGCAATGTAGTCGATGAGCTTGGCAGCCGCTAGCTCTGGCAAGGACAGCGACGCCTGGCCATTGATCTGCCGCAGCGTGTTGACCACGGCCACCGCAATGTCGTTGAACGGCTGCGCTCGCCCGGTACCCAGGTTGAAGATGCCTGAAATACCCGGGTGGTCAAAAAACCAAAGGTTCACCGCCACGACGTCATCCACAAAAACAAAGTCGCGCATTTGCGCACCGGCACCGTAGCCACCGTAGTCACCAAACAGCTTGACCTTGCCCTCGGCCTTGAACTGGTTGAACTGGTGAAACGCCACGCTGGCCATGCGACCCTTGTGCTGTTCACGCGGGCCATACACATTGAAGTATCTGAAACCCACCACCTGCATGGTTTTGCCGGAGAACGCGCGCTGGAATTCGTTGCCACATTCACGGCGCATGCGCTGGTCGAATAACAGTTTGGAATAACCATACACGTTCAGTGGCAGCTCAAAGGCAGGTTCTTCGCGGAAGGTATCGGAACCACCGTAGGTGGCGGCGCTGGACGCATACAGCAGCCGCGCGCCGCGCTTCTGGCATGCCTGATACAACTGCACCGAAGTGGCAAAGTTGTTTTGCATCATGTACTTGCCGTTCATTTCCATGGTGTCGCTGCACGCACCTTCATGGAAGATGGCCTCCACTTGCCCATATGCGCCACTGGCGAAAGCGTCGTAAAAATCGTCGGCATCCACATAGTCTGCAATCTGCAAATCTGCCAGATTACAAAACTTGTCGCCTTGCGTCAGGTCGTCCACTGCAATGATGTCGGTCAAGCCCCGCGCGTTGAGCCCCTTGACGATGTTGCTGCCAATAAAACCGGCCGCGCCGGTGACTACGATACGGGTCATGCGAGTAACTCCTGGTAGGAAACGGTGGCAGTGCCAAACTTGCCCACCACGATACCACCGGCACGGTTGGCCAACGGCATGGCCTCACGCAGACTCATGCCAGCCGCCATCATTGCCGCCAGTGTGGCGATCACGGTGTCACCCGCGCCGGTCACATCGAACACCTCGCGCGCTTGGGCGCTTACGCTGACCTGACCCTCGTCGTCAAACAGCGTCATGCCTTCTTCGCTGCGCGTGAGCACCAGCGCCTGGATGTGGTGGCGTTGGCGCAAGGCGTGCACTTTGGTCTGCAAATCGGCTTCGTTATGCCAGGCACCGATCACCTGCTGCAATTCAGCGCGGTTGGGTGTGATGGCGCTGGCATGCCGGTAGCGGGCGTAGTCGCTGCCCTTGGGGTCGATCAAGATCGGTTTGCCAGCAGCGCGGGCACGCTCGATCATGTCACTGACGTGCGCCAGGCCACCTTTGCCATAGTCTGAAAACAGTACCGCTTGGTGGCTGGGCAGCAGGTCGATGAAGGTCGCCGTTTGCGAGGCCAGCAGCTCGGTGGTCGGGGTGTTTTCAAAGTCCATGCGCAACAGTTGTTGCTGGCGCCCGATGACACGCAGCTTGACCGTGGTCTTCAGATCGGGGTCACGACCAAAATGGGTTTGGATACCTGTGTCGGCCACCAGTGCCTCGAGCCGGTGGCTGGCTTCGTCTTCTCCAACCACCGTCAGCAGTGAGGCCTGGGCACCCAAGGTGACGACGTTGTAGGCGACGTTGGCGGCACCCCCGTTGCGCTCTTCTTCACGCGTCACGCGCACCACAGGCACGGGGGCCTCGGGGCTGATGCGATCCACTGCGCCATACCAATAGCGGTCGAGCATGACGTCACCGACGACGAGCACGCGGGCTTGGGCAAGTTGTTCAGGGGAAATGGGGGCGTATGTCATAACTCTTCAACCCGGCATGCGGGATAACTGTCCCAGGTCTGACAACCCGGGCACTGCCAGAAATGCTGGCTCGCTTCAAAACCGCAGGCGGCGCAGCGGTAGCGCAGCAAAGGCTGCACCGCCTGGTCCAGTGCGCGCTGCACTTGCGGGTGGAATTGCTCGTGCTCCAGCTTTTCCTGCGCGATCCAGCGCGTGGCGGCTACCAGTGACGGTGCGTGTGCCAGATGACGCGCGTAGAGTTCACGCTCTGTGAGCGGCGTGTTGCCCGGTGCCAGGCGGACCAAAGCGTCCAGCACGTCCAGCGCCGGGCTGGCGTCGTAAATGGCTTGCAGCCGGGTAAAGGGTGTGGCGGTTTGCTGCAATGCCAAACTGACCTCGGCCAGCGGGCCGGCAATCAGCGGTGCTGCCGCTGGTGTGTGCTCCAGCGCCTGCAACAGCAAGCGCTGCGCTTGTGTTTGCTGACCCTGCTGTGCATACAGGTGTGCCAGTTGCAGCCGCGCGCGCGCAGCCTGCGGCGCACGCTCAATGGCTTGCTGCAACAACTGATGTGCCTGTTCGTCGTTGCCCTGACTGTTGGCGTGCGCGGCTTGCTCACACAGGTAATGCGCCAGGCGCAGGGAGAAGTTGCCTTGGCCAGCCTGCTCGAGTTTTTCGGCCACTTCAGCGGCCAACGCCCAGTCGCGGCTGCGCTCGTAATTGGCCAGCAGCGCCAGGCGTGCCTCTTGTTCGAAGGGCGTCCCCTCCAGTTTGCGCAGCGCTTCTTCGGCGCGGTCCAGCAAGCCGGCTTTCAGGAAGTCCAGTGCCAACGCGTGCTGGGCCCGGTGGCGATCACCCTGGCTGAGGTCGCCGCGCGACAGCAGGTGCTCGTGCACGCGCACGGCACGCTGATATTCGCCCCGACGGCGAAACAGGTTGCCCAGCGCAAAGTGCAGTTCAGAGGTGTCCGGGTCGTTCTGGACTGCCTCTATGAAAGCGTCAATGGCCTGGTCTTGCTGTTCGTTGAGCAGGTAGTTCAGGCCACGAAAGTAGGCCTTGGGTGTGTTGCGGTCTTCCAGACGGATTTGCCGCAGGTCCAGGCGCGAGGAGACCCACCCCAGCACAAAAGCCAGGGGCAGCCCCAGCAAAATCCAGCTTAAGTCAAAGTCCATCGCTGTACGCGGGTTGCACCATGGTCGGTGCGTCGCTGTGTGCAGGGGTGTTGGAAGCGGTTGACACAACGTCTTTGGGTTGTGCCAGGTGCCGCTGCCGCCAGCGCCAAGGAATCATGCCTAACACGCCGACCGCGACGCCCATGGCGAACGTCAACAAGACCACCAGCACCAAGGACGACTGCCATTGGTTGCCAAAGAAAAAGTGCACCGTGACGGGCTGTTCGTTATTCAGGGCAAAAGCGAACAGGGTAAAAAAAATGGCTGCCTTGAGCATCCATTTGAGCAGCCAGAACAAATTCTTCATGGTAGTGACCCCGTGCGTCGAAATTGTAAAGGTCTGATCAACGCCGGGTGCATGACGACGCGCTGGGTGTCACTCTGTCGGCGCGGTCTCGATCAGCTCAGGTGTGTGCGCATCGACGGCTTCGCGCAACGCCTTGCCTGGTTTGAAGTGAGGCACGCGCTTTTCCGGAATTTCGACACTTTCACCGCTGCGCGGATTGCGACCCAGGCGCGGTAAACGGTGGTTTACTGAAAAACTGCCAAAACCACGGATTTCAATGCGGTGACCACGTGCCAGCGCTTCGTTCATGGCGTCCATAATGGACTTGACGGCAAATTCCGCATCACGCAGCGTGAGCTGGCCAAAACGTTCGGCGATTTTTTCTACAAGATCAGAGCGGGTCATGGCAACACTTTCATCCAAAAAAACGACCGGTCAGCCCGTGACGGCGCCGGTCGTGACGACAACGGCCGAGGATTTAGTTGTTGTCCAACTTGGCGCGCAGCAGAGCGCCCAGGCTGGTCGTACCCGCGTTCTCACGGGCGGATTGTTGGCTCAGGTGGGCCATGGCCTCGCTCTGGTCGGCGGCGTCCTTGGCCTTGATCGACAGCTGGATGTTGCGGCTCTTGCGATCGATATTGACCACCACAGCGCTGACTTCGTCACCTTCTTTGAGAACGTTGCGCGCGTCTTCGACCCGGTCACGAGAAATTTCTGAGGCACGCAGGTAACCGATGATGTCGTCGCCCAGCAGCACCTCGGCACCCTTGGCATCGACTGATTTGACCTTGCCGGTGACGACAGCGCCCTTGTCATTGATCGAGGCAAAGGTGGTGAAGGGATCAGAGTCAAGCTGTTTGATACCCAGCGAGATGCGCTCGCGGTCCACATCCACGGCCAGCACGATGGCTTCCACTTCCTGGCCCTTCTTGTATTCGCGCACAGCGGCTTCACCGGGCTCGTTCCAAGACAGGTCAGACAGGTGCACCAGACCGTCGATGCCAGCAGCCAGACCCACAAACACGCCAAAGTCGGTGATCGACTTGATGGGGCCCTTGACGCGGTCGCCGCGCTTGGTGTTCTGGGCGAATTCTTGCCACGGGTTGGCCTTGCACTGCTTCATGCCCAGGCTGATGCGACGCTTGTCTTCATCAATCTCGAGCACCATGACTTCGACCTCGTCGCCCAGCGCCACGATCTTGGCCGGTGCCACGTTCTTGTTGGTCCAGTCCATTTCAGACACGTGCACCAGGCCTTCGATGCCGGGTTCGAGTTCCACAAACGCGCCGTAGTCGGCGATGTTGGTGATCTTGCCAAACATGCGGGTGCCCGAGGGGTAGCGGCGGTTCACGCCCATCCACGGGTCGTCGCCCATTTGTTTGAGACCCAAGGAGACGCGGTTTTTCTCGGTGTCAAACTTGAGGATCTTGGCGGTGATTTCCTGACCAGCGGTGACCACTTCAGACGGGTGACGGACACGGCGCCAGGCCATGTCGGTGATGTGCAGCAGGCCGTCGATACCGCCCAGATCGACAAACGCGCCGTATTCGGTGATGTTTTTCACCACACCTTGAACGATGGCGCCTTCGCGCAGCGTTTCCATCAGTTTGGCGCGCTCTTCGCCCATACTGGCTTCAACCACGGCGCGGCGGGAGAGCACCACGTTGTTGCGCTTGCGGTCAAGTTTGATAACCTTGAACTCAAGGGTCTTGTTCTCGTATGGCGTCAGGTCTTTGGTGGGGCGGGTATCGACCAACGAGCCGGGCAAGAAAGCACGGATGCCGTTGACCAGCACGGTTAGGCCGCCCTTGACCTTGCCGCTGGTGGTGCCGGTGACGAATTCGCCGGTTTCCAGCGCTTTTTCCAACGCCATCCAGGACGCCAGGCGCTTGGCCGTGTCGCGGCTCAGGATGGTGTCACCGTAGCCGTTTTCAATGGAGCCAATGGCCACCGAGACAAAGTCGCCGACCTGGACTTCGATTTCGCCTTGGTCGTTCTTGAACTCTTCCAGCGGCACGTAGGCCTCGGACTTGAGGCCGGCATTGACCACCACAAAGCTGTGGTCGATGCGAACAACTTCGGCGGTGATGACTTCACCGGGTCGCATTTCGGTGCGTTGCAAGGATTCTTCAAACAGGGCGGCAAAAGATTCAGACATGTTGTGATGCGGCGCGAACCGCAGGTTAAAACACGGTTTGACCCGTGGGGTTACGTTTTTTGAACCTCAACCGCAGCGCACCGTTGCGATGCAAAAAAGTCGGCTGAGGGCCGGTTGCAGCGGGGTGAATCGCTACAGTTTCAGCCGCTTTGACAGGTCAAAACGGCTGTTTGCCTTGCCACCAGTACAACACCTGATCGACCGACGCTTGAATCGACAGGTCAGAGTTGTCCAGTAACTGGGCGTCTGGCGCGGCTTGCAGGGGTGCGACGCTGCGCGACGTGTCGCGCGCATCACGCGCTTGCAGGTCGGCGCGAAGGGTCGCAATTGTAGTCGAAATTCCTTTTGAAATCAGTTGCTTGTAACGCCGTTGCGCGCGTCGGTCGGCGCTGGCAGTTAAAAACACCTTGAGCGTGGCGCGCGCAAAGATGACGGTGCCCATGTCGCGCCCATCTGCCACTAGGCCGGGCAGCTTGGAAAAACCGTGTTGCAACGCCACCAGCGCGGCGCGCACCTGCGGCAAGGCCGAGATGATGGAGGCGTCCATGCCCACTTGTTCGGTGCGGATGTCCTGGCTGACGTCCGCGCCCGCGAGCAGCACGCGGTCGTCTGAAAATTCGATCGACAGGGTACGCGCCAGTGCGGCGATGTGGGGTTCAGCAGCGGCGTCCAGCGCTAGCCCGGCACGTGCCGCAGCCAACGCGGTGATGCGGTACAGCGCGCCCGAGTCCAGCAGGTGGTAACCCAGCGCCTTGGCCAGTGCCGCTGCCAAGGTGCCCTTGCCTGAAGCGGTCGGACCGTCGATACAGATCACCGGGATCTGCTCGGCCCGCGCTTGAACCAACCCGAACATGGTCTCGAAATAGTCCGGAAAGGTCTTGGCCACGCACGCCGGGTGCTGGATGCGCACCGCCAGTCCGGCTGGGTTGAACGCGGCCAAAGAAAAGCACATGGCCATGCGATGGTCGTCGTAAGTGCTGATGCTGGCGGCGCGCCACTGCTGCGCATTAGCGGGCGGGGTGATGCGGATGAAGTCCGGGCCTTCCTCGACGGTTGCACCGAGTTTGCGCAACTCACAGGCCATGGCCGCAATGCGGTCGGTTTCCTTGACGCGCCAGCTGCCAATGTTGCGCAGCGTGCTGGTACTGTCGGCGTAGAGGGCCAGCATCGCCAGCGTCATGGCCGCGTCGGGGATGTGGTTGCAGTCAAGATCGATGGCGCGCAGTGGCCACACCGTGCGCGAGACTTCCAGCCAGTTGTCGCCAGAGGCCACGTGCGCGCCCATTTGTCGGGCTGCGTCGATAAAGCGGATGTCACCCTGGATGGAGGCCGCACCCACCCCTAATATTTTGATATTCTTTTGTTCCTCGGCCCTTGCTGCCAAAGCGCCAATAGCTATGAAATAACTAGCGGATGAGGCATCTGCCTCAACGTGGATCTGACCGGGTGAGCGCAGCGCGCTGCCCGCAGGAATGGTAAAGCGCTGCCAGCCGTCACGCTGCACCGGCACGTTGAAGCGCTCCAACAGGTTCAGCGTGATGTCAATGTAGGGTCGCGAGATCAGCTCACCCACCACCTCGATCACCACGTCTTGCCGGGCCACCAGGGGCAGCGCCATCAACAGCGCGGTGAGAAACTGGCTCGACACGTCGCCGCGCACGCGGATCGGTTTGCCCAGACACAGTTGCGGTTGTCCAATGTGCAGCGGCGGGTAGCCGGGCTTTTCCAGGTAATCGATCTGGCAGCCCAATTGCTTGAGCGCGTCCACCAGATCGCCGATGGGGCGCTCATGCATGCGGGGTACACCGCGCAATTCATAGTCGCCGCCCAGCACTGCCAGTGCCGCCGTCAGCGGGCGGATGGCGGTGCCCGCATTGCCCATGAACAACTTGGCAGATGCTTGTCTGGGCTGCCCGGCCATGCCGTGGATCGTGACGCTGCGGCCCTGTTGCTCGACACCGCATCCAAGAGTCCGGAGCGCTTCCAGCATGACGCGGGTGTCGTCCGAGTCCAGCACGTCGTGCACCTGGGTCACCCCTTGACACAGCGCGGCCAGCAACAGCACGCGGTTCGAAATGCTCTTGGAGCCGGGCAGGGTGACGCTGCCATGGGCCGAGGTTAGAGGCGGAATGTCCAGAAAAACCGTGTCGAACATGGGAATCAGGTGATCTCGGTCATGCGCCAGTGCGCGCGCGCGCTGCTGGCCTGGGTGATCAGCGCTTCCAGCACCCGCTGATCCGCGCCTTGCATGGCGGTCTCAAACAACTGAAGCTGGTCGCGCAACAACTGGCACTGCGCCAACACCTCGGAGCGGTTGGCCAAAAAAATATCGCGCCACACCGCCGGGTCACTGGCAGCGATGCGCGTGGCGTCGCGAAAACCGGGACCGGCCAGCGCCAGAAAATTCTGCCCGCGCGATTGGCCACACACCGCATTCATCAAGGCAAAAGACAGCAGATGCGGCAGATGGCTGACGGCCGCGAATGTGGCATCGTGCGCTTCAGGCGTCATGTGCACGATGCGGCTGCCCACGGCACGCCACACTTCAGTGGCGCGTTGCAAATGATCGCTGCGGGTGATGTCGGTTGGGGTCAGGATCACTTGGCAACCACGGTACAGGTCCGCGTCGGCGTTTTCCACCCCCGCGAGTTCCTTGCCGGCAATCGGATGCGCGGGAACAAACGACGCAGCCAGCTCTTGCAGGCCGCGGCGTGCCGCCTGCACCACGTCGTTTTTGGTGGAGCCCACGTCCATGATCAGCGTTTGCGGCGTGACCCTATCCCGGATGGATTTAAAGGTGGCTTCCGACGACGCCACCGGTACGGCGATCAGAACGATGTCCGCGCCCGAAACGGCCAGCAACGCCGACGGAGCTTCCACGTCGATCACGCCAAGCTGGCGCGCCCGGTCGGTGGTGGAGGGCGACTTGCTGTAACCCACCACACGTTTGACCAGACCGGCCTTCTTGAGTGCCAATGCAAACGACCCCCCCATCAGGCCGCATCCGATCAGGCCCAGTTGCTCGAACATCATTCCGTCACCGGGTAGCTACCGAGCACCTTGTAAAAGGCACACAGGCTGCGCAACTCTTCCAGTGCGGCTGCAACGTTGGACTGCGACGGGTGGCCTGCCAGGTCAATGTAAAAGTAGTATTCCCATTGACCGGAGCGTGCCGGGCGTGACTCGAAGCGGGTCATGGAAACGCCGTGTTTCTTGAGCGGCACCAGCAGGTCGTGTACCGCGCCGGGGCGGTTGTTGACCGAGACGATCAGGCTCGTGCAGTCGTTGCCGCTGGGCGCGGGTGCAGCCATGGTTTGCGGCAGGCAGATCACCGCAAAGCGCGTGCGGTTGAAGGCGTCGTCCTGGATCGCGTACGAGGCCACGTGCAAGCCAAATTCGCTGCCGGCGCGTTCGCTGGCAATGGCCGCCCAGGCCGGGTTGGTGGCGGCCAGGCGCGCGCCTTCGGCGTTGCTGGGTGCGGCGCGTCGATCCGCGTGGGGGAGGTGGGTGGTGAGCCAGTCTTGGCACTGCGCCAGCGCTTGCGGGTGCGCATAAACGGCTTCAATGTCGTGCAGCGCAGGCTCCAGGCGCAGCAGGTTGTGGCGTACCAGAAAGCTGGTTTCGCCGATGATGTGCAGCGGCGAATTGAGCAGCAGGTCGAGCGAGCGCGAGATCACGCCCTCGGATGAATTTTCGATCGGCACCACGCCAAATTCGGCGCTGCCCGCTGCCGTGGCGCGAAACACCTCGTCGATGCTGATGCACAGCACGCGCGCCATGCTGGCGCCAAAGAACTGGATCGCCGCCTGCTCGCTGAAGGTGCCCGCCGGGCCCAGAAAAGCGACGCGTTGCGGCGCCTCCAGCGCACGGCAGGCCGACATGATTTCGCGCCAGAGGATGGCCACACTCAATTGCTTGAGCGGCCCGGCGTTGCGCGCTTGCAGGTTGTGGATGACCTGGTTTTCACGGTCGGGGCGAAACACGGCCGAGCCGTCGAGCTTTTTCACTTCGCCCACCTCATGCGCTAGCGCCGCGCGCCGGTTCAGCAGGGCCAGCAGTTCGCGGTCCACGGCGTCAATCTGGTCGCGTAATTCAGGCAGGGTCTTGGCCATGGGTGTTGCAGACGGGTTGAATAAGACGACAGTGGACGACGGTGGTTTATACCGGGCTCAGCCGTGACGTGCTTCGAAGTCGCGCAGATAAGCCACCAGCGCCTGCACCCCCGCAAGCGGCATCGCGTTGTAGATGCTGGCGCGCATGCCGCCGACCGATTTGTGTCCTTTGAGCTGCAGCAGGCCACGCTCGCGGGCACCGGCCAAAAAGGCCTCGTTCAGGCGCTCGTCGCGCAGGTAAAACGGCACGTTCATGCGCGAACGGCAGGCCACATCGACGCGGTTGACGTACAACTCTGACTGGTCGATGGCGGCGTACAGCAGCTCGGCCTTGGCGATGTTGCGTGCTTCGATGGCCGCAATGCCCCCCTGGCGCTTGAGCCACTTGAACACCAGACCGGCCACATACATCGAGTAGGTGGGCGGTGTGTTGAACATCGACTGGTTGTCGGCCACGGTCTTGTAATTGAACGCGCTGGGGCAGATGGGCAGGGCGCGATCGAGCAGATCGTCGCGCACCACCACCAGCGTCAACCCGGCGGGGCCCAGGTTTTTTTGCGCGCCGCCAAAGGCCAGGCCAACGCGCGACCAATCCACCGGGCGTGAGGCCACATGCGACGAAAAGTCAATCACCAGCGGCGCGTCGCAACCCAGCGCCTTCAGGTCGGGCAGCGTAGGGTATTCCACACCGTTGATGGTCTCGTTGGAGCAGATATGCACGTAGGCGGGGCGGGCGCTGAGCTGCCATTGCGAAGGAGCGGGCAGGGTGGTAAAGCCGCTGGCCTGGGTGGTAGCGACCTCGCGCACGGCGCAGTAGCGCTTGGCTTCAAGGGCAGACTTCTGGCTCCAGCTGCCGGTGACGACAAAGTCGGCGTTCTGGCCGCGCGACAGGTTCAGCGGCACGATGGCGTTTTCAGCCAGGCCACCGCCTTGCATGAACAGCAGCTTGAAGTGGGCCGGCACCGCCAGCAGTTCGCGCAGGTCGGCTTCGGCCTCGGCGTAAATCTGGCCAAACTCCTTGCCGCGATGGCTCATTTCCATCACGCCCATGCCACTGCCGTGCCAGTCAAGCATCTCGGCGGCGGCCTGCATGAGCACCTCCTCTGGCATGGCGGCCGGTCCGGCAGAAAAATTATAGGGACGGGTCATCTCAAAAAATAGATAAGAAATAAGGCTCTGGCCCTTGATTTATATGCGCTACAAGCTATTGAATAGATAGTCATTCGGTGGCTGGCGGGGTATCCTCGGCCGGGAGGTCGTCCGCGCCATCGGCCGCTGGGATGGCGTCGTTTTCCACGATGCGTTGCAGACCGCTCAGGGTAGAGCCCGCGTCCAGCCCGATCAGCGTCACGCCTTGTGTGGCCCGGCCCAGCTCGCGGATTTCGCTCACGCGGGTACGCACCAGCACGCCGGTGTCGGTGATGAGCATGATCTCGTCGTCGGCGTGCACCAGCGTGGCCGCTACCACCTTGCCATTGCGCTCGCTCTGCTGGATCGCGATCATGCCCTTGGTGCCACGACCGTGGCGCGTGTATTCGGCGATGCTGGTGCGCTTGCCGTAACCGTTTGCAGTGGCGGTCAAGACGCTTTGGGTTTCATCTTCAGCCACCAGCATGGCGATCACGCTCTGGCCGTCTTCGAGCATCATGCCGCGCACGCCGCGCGCCTGACGGCCCATCGGGCGCACGTCGTTTTCGTCAAAGCGCACCGCTTTGCCGCCGTCGGAAAACAGCATCACGTCGTGCTGGCCGTCGGTCAGCGCCGCGCCAATCAGGTAGTCGCCGTCGTCCAGATCGACCGCGATGATGCCGGCCTTGCGCGGATTGCTGAATTCGTCCAGCGCTGTCTTCTTGACCGTGCCCATGCTGGTGGCCATGAACACGTAACGGTTGTCGGGGAAAGTGCGCGCTGCGCCGGTGAGCGCCAGCACCACGGTGACTTTTTCGCCCTCTTGCAGCGGAAACATGTTCACGATGGGCCGCCCGCGCGAGCCACGCGAGCCTTGCGGCACTTCCCACACCTTGAGCCAGTACAGCCGTCCGCGGTTGGAAAAACACAGGATGTAGTCGTGCGTGTTGGCAATGAAGAGCTGGTCTACCCAGTCGTCTTCTTTGGTAGCAGTAGCCTGTTTGCCGCGTCCGCCACGGCGCTGCGCGCGGTATTCGCTCAAGGGTTGACTCTTGATGTAGCCGCTGTGGCTGAGCGTGACCACCATGTCGGTGGGAGTGATCAGGTCTTCGGTGGACAGGTCGAACGATGAATGCTCCACCAGCGAGCGCCGTGCGCCCAGTTTGGTCTGGCCAAATTCGGTCTTGATGGCACCGAGTTCGTCTCCGATGATGACCGACACGCGCTCGGGCCGGGCCAGGATGTCGAGCAGGTTATCGATCTCGCCCATCACCTCTTTGTACTCGGCCACGATCTTGTCCTGCTCCAGACCGGTCAGGCGTTGCAGGCGCATTTGCAGAATTTCACCGGCTTGCGTTTCGCTCAGGCGGTACAGGCCGTCCTGGCCCATGCCAAACTGGCGCTCCAGCCCTTCGGGACGGTAATCGTCAGCGTTGACCATGCCGCCATCTGCGCGGGCGCGGGTGAGCATCTCACGCACCAATTGGCTGTCCCAGGCGTGCGTCATCAACTCTGCCTTGGCCACCGGCGGGGTGGGCGACTCGCGGATGATGCGGATGAACTCATCGATGTTGGCCAAGGCGACGGCTAGGCCTTCAAGCACGTGGCCACGCTCGCGCGCCTTGCGCAGCTCGAACACGGTGCGCCGCGTAACGACTTCGCGGCGGTGGTTGATGAAGACCTCAATCAGGTCTTTCAGGTTGCACAGCTTGGGCTGGCCGTTGATCAGCGCCACCATGTTCATGCCGAACGTGTCTTGCAACTGGGTCTGCTTGTACAGATTGTTGAGCACCACCTCAGGCACTTCGCCACGCTTGAGTTCGATCACCAGGCGCATGCCCGATTTGTCCGATTCGTCTTGGATGTGGCTGATGCCCTCGAGCTTTTTCTCGTGCACCAGTTCGGCCATGCGTTCTTGCAGGGTTTTTTTGTTCACCTGATACGGAATTTCATCGACGATGATCGACTGGCGCTGACCTTTGTCAATGTCTTCAAAATGGCACTTGGCGCGCATCACCACGCGACCGCGCCCGGTGCGGTAGCCTTCACGCACGCCTTCGATGCCGTAGATGATGCCGGCGGTGGGAAAGTCGGGCGCCGGGACGATTTCCATCAGCTCATCGATGGATGCATCCGGGTTCTTCAGCAGGTGCAGGCAGGCATCCACCACTTCGTTGAGGTTGTGCGGCGGAATGTTGGTGGCCATGCCCACCGCAATGCCGGCGCTGCCGTTAACCAGCAGGTTGGGTAGCCGCGCGGGCAGTACCAGCGGTTCTTTTTCAGAGCCGTCGTAGTTGGGGCCGAAGTCAACGGTTTCCTTGTCGATGTCGGCCAGCATCTCATGCGCAATTTTGGCCAGCCGGATTTCGGTGTAACGCATCGCGGCGGCGCTGTCGCCATCGACGGACCCAAAGTTGCCTTGACCGTCCACCAGCATGTGGCGCAGGGAAAAATCCTGTGCCATGCGCACGATGGTGTCATAGACCGCGCTGTCGCCGTGCGGGTGGTATTTACCAATCACGTCACCGACGATACGAGCCGACTTCTTGTACGCCTTGTTCCAGTCGTTGCCCAGCTCATGCATGGCGAACAACACGCGCCGGTGCACCGGTTTGAGTCCGTCGCGTGCGTCCGGCAGGGCGCGCCCCACGATCACGCTCATGGCGTAATCCAGGTAACTGCGGCGCATTTCGTCCGCAAGGCTGGTGGGCAGGGTATCTTTGGCGAATTGGGTCATGGGCGGGGATTGGGTCAGGCAAATCGAGGTGGATCGGTCATTTTAAGCGGTGACGATGTGGCTGTCGGGCAACGATCTTGTCAAATTTTGGTTCCCTTTTTCCTTGGACTGCGTTGTGTGTTCTGGCGTACAGTTGCCCCAGTTGGCGTTGTGGCACAATGAATCCAACGTCCAGTTTGGATAGCATATTGGTCGTGCGTTTTTAGTTCCCGCCGCTTTGCTGCGGCCTTTTCCTTTAGGAGAATCATGAAAAAGTTGAATAAATTGACGATGTTGATCGCCACCGCAGCTCTGGCCACTGTAGCAAGTGCCCAGTCGATTGACAACTGGCGTGCTGCCGATGGCACGGTGTGGAAGAACGGTACCAATGAATTGTGCTGGCGCGATGCCAACTGGACACCTGCCACGGCCGCTGTAGGCTGTGATGGCGCGATCGTTGCGCCCAAGGCAGCTCCGGCCCCGGCACCTGCTGCCGCACCGGCACCGGCACCTGCACCCGTGGCTGCGCCTGCTCCCCAACCTGCTCCGGCACCTGTTGTGGCCCCTGCCGCTCCGGCCAAAGTGACCTACGCTGCCGATGCTTTCTTTGCTTTCGACAAGGCCGTGCTTAAGCCGGAAGGCAAAGCCAAGCTGGACGATTTGGTGGGCAAGGTGAAAGGCATCAATCTCGAAGTCATCATTGCCGTTGGTCACACCGATGCAACCGGTCCTGACGGCTACAACCAAAAACTGTCTGTCAAACGTTCGGAAGCTGTCAAGGCTTACTTGGTGTCCAAGGGCATTGAAAAGAACCGTGTGTATACCGAAGGCAAGGGTGAAGCCCAGCCTGTGGCAGACAACAAGACATCCTCTGGCCGCGCCAAGAACCGCCGTGTTGAAGTTGAGGTGGTTGGTACGCGTAGCAAGTAAGCTGTCTGTACCCTGCAAAAAAACCCGCTACGGCGGGTTTTTTTGTGCCTTGCCATCGGGCGTGGATGTCAGATGGCCATTACTTGAATTTTTTTGCGCCAACGCAAGACAGTTCGCGAAGAGGCGACAAAACCTAGGGATTACCCTAAAATCCGCACACATTCAAACGGGTGCCAAACGCTGCTGGCGTCGCCCACGGACACAAGCACGCCATTCAACGCTCACTCTCATGCACGATGATTTCAACCTGCGACTGACCACCTCGCTAGAGGCGCTCAGTGCCCGTATCGCCCGGCTGGCAATCGGGTTGGGTGTTGACATGGACAATGCCCAGGCATTTGACGCCATCTTGTCACAACCGACAGCGGCGTTTGTGCCTGAAGAGCGCAGAAATAGCGTTGCCGGCACGGTGGCCGTACCGACACCTTCGGTGGACCGACGCGTCGCGCATCTGAAAGAAGAACTGCGCGCATTGGTGGTGTTGCGCTACCACTTGGAACGCACCAGTATTGAGAACGGTGGTCTGCAGGTCACACGCGAGATGTTGGAGCAGGCGCACAAACACTTGTTGGCGCAGGGTTTCAAGCCTGGTGCCGACGGATGGCACACCAAAGACTGGCAGCCGCTGGGTTAGTTTTATTTTTTGAGTCCAATATCATGAACATCGAGATTGACAACGAACTGATTGAAAATTTTGTTTTTGACGAGATTACGTTGGGACAGTCGGCGCGTTTGCTGCGCACCTTGACGCTGGAAGATATCCGGGCTTTTGCCGCTGTCTCGGGCGATACCAATCCAGCGCACCTTGATCCCGAATACGCCAGCGACACCCTGTTTCACGGCGTTATTGCGCATGGCATGTGGAGCGGTGCGCTGATTTCGGCTTTGCTGGGCACACAATTTCCGGGCCCCGGCACAATTTATCTGGACCAGGCGTTGCATTTCGCCAAGCCGGTGCGGGTGGGAGACACACTGACCGTCACTGTTACGGTGAGCTCCAAGAATGCCCAGGACCACAGTCTGGAGCTGGACTGTCAGGTGCTCAACCAGCGCGGTGTTTGTGTTCTGAGTGGCACTGCGCGGGTACTCGCGCCGATGACCAAAGTGCGCTTGCCGCGCATGCAGGCGCCACAAATTCAGCTCTTTGATCCGCAGGAGCGATTCAAACAACTGCTGGCACTTGGTCAGGATCTGACGGCGGTACGGTGCGCCGTGGTGCATCCCTGCGATGCCGGATCACTGAGCGGTGCTATGGACGCCGCGCGCTTCGGGCTCATTGTGCCGGTGCTGATCGGACCAGAAGAGCGGATACGCCACGTAGCGCAAGCTGCTGGCATTGATCTCAATGGAACCGAAATCGTGCCTCTGCCGCACAGCCATGCCGCTGCTGACACGGCCGCTGCCATGGCGGCCAAGGGTGAAGTCGAGATGCTGATGAAGGGCAGCCTGCACACCGACGAGCTGATCAAAGCCGTGCTGGCGCAGCCCACGCTGCGCACCGGGCGTCGCATGTCGCACGTGTTCCGGTTTGATGTGCCGCTGTATCACAAGCCGCTGTTGATTACCGATGCGGCGCTGAACATTCGACCGTCGTTGCAAGATAAAATTGACATCACGCAAAACGCCATCGACTTTGCCCGCATCATGGGCGTCAAAACACCCAAGGTAGCCATTTTGTCGGCGGTGGAAGTGGTCAACCCCGGTATTCCCTCGACTATCGATGCGGCTGCGCTGTGCAAGATGGCCGACCGTGGCCAGATCACGGGTGGCGTGCTGGACGGTCCGCTGGCGTTTGACAACGCGATTTCGATGGCGGCCGCCGAAATCAAGCACATCAATTCACCCGTGGCCGGGCACGCTGATATCTTTCTGGTGCCAGACCTGGAAAGCGGCAACATGCTGGCCAAACAGCTCGAGTACCTGGCCGGGGCCAGCGGCTCCGGGCTGGTCTTGGGTGCACGCGTGCCGATTGCGTTGACCAGCCGTGCCGAAGGCCCGTCCAACCGGGTCGCCTCTGCGCTGCTGGGCTTGCTGGTGGCCCATAACGCGCGGCGCACGCAGGCGCGCGTGGTCTGGTAGGCGCACGGCATGGCTATTCTGTCTGTCAATGCGGGGTCTTCCTCGCTCAAATTTGCGCTCTATCCATTGCACCAGGGGCAGGTTCAGCCGCAGATTCTCAGCGGACTCATCGAAGGTCTGGAGCCGGGTGGTGCGCCGCACATGCGCTGGACGTACCAAGACCAGACCGGGCAGCGGTCGCTGGCCCTGCAGGGCGATCATGTGTTTCGCCAGGCGTTGCACGGCTTGCGTGATTTACTCACGCAGTTGCCGGGTGTGCCAACGCTGGCGGCGGTCGCACACCGGGTGGTTCATGGCGGCGCGATGTACCGCGCCAGTGTGATCGTCACTGACGAGGTGCTGGCGCAGCTGACGCGCTTGAATTCACTCGCCCCGTTGCACCAGCCGCATAACCTGGAGGGTGTCCGTGCCTTTCGCGACGCTTTTGCAGGGCTGCCGCAAATCGCTTGTTTTGACACCGCTTTTCACAACACCCTGCCCGAGCTTGAATACCGTTTTGCGCTGCCGCAGGCCCTGTATGACCAGGGGCTGCGCCGCTACGGGTTTCATGGCCTGTCTTACCAGTATGTGATGGCCACGCTGGAGCATTGCTCCAGTCGTGCCAATGGCCGTGTGCTGATGGCGCACTTGGGCAACGGCGCCAGTCTGTGTGCCGCGCTGGGGGGCAAGAGCCGCGCCACCACCATGGGATTTTCGGCGCTGGACGGCCTGATGATGGGCACACGTACCGGCTCGCTGGATGCCGGTGTCATCCTTTATCTGCTGGAACAAGGCTGGGACCATGATCGCTTGCAAAAGCTGCTGTACAAGCAGAGCGGGTTGCTGGGGGTGTCGGGTATTTCTGCGGACATGCGGTGCCTGCGCGGTGATGCCGGGACCAACGTCAATGCCCAATTGGCAATTGACCTTTTTACTTACCGTGTGGTTAGGGAAAGCGGCGCGCTGGCGGCCAGCATGCAAGGTCTGGATGTGCTTACGTTCAGCGGTGGCATTGGCGAGCACGATGCCGCTCTGCGCGCGCAAGTGGGGCAGCAACTGCGCTGGATGGGCGTGTTGCTGGATCAGCAACGCAACGCACTGGCAACCGGCGACACGTTGATGGCCATTCACGCGCCACAGAGCCAAGTCGAAGTCTGGGTGGTCCCCACGGACGAAGGTGTGGTCGCGGCCCGCGAGGCGGCGCAACTGGTGTGGCCGGTGCACGTTGCCTGAGGTCTGTTGCCCTATGCAGTGGCAGGATGTTCTCTACACGCAGGGCTTTGGCACGCGGCGAGTTTGCGCTGGTTTGATCGAGCAGGGGCTGGTTTCCTTTTATGATGAAAATAAGGCTCTATCCCTTGTAGAACATGCGCAAGAAGCTCTTATAAACAGAGCAAATCAACTGCACTTCAGGGTGCAGGGCGTGGACTGGCGCTACGCAGAAAAAGCCTATATCCTGCTGCACAAACCGGCCGGCACCGAGTGTTCGCAAAAACCCTCCACCTACCCCAGCGTCTATACCCTGCTGCCCGCGCCGTTGCGTCAGCGCCCGCAAAAAGGGTCGGTGCAGGGGGTGCAAGCGGTAGGGCGGCTGGATCAGGACACCACGGGCATGCTGTTGTTGACCGACGACGGTCAATTCATCCATCGCATGAGTTCGCCTCGGCACCATGTGCCCAAGGTGTATGAGGTTACCGTCAAGCACCCGCTTGAAGAGTCCCAGATCAAGCGGCTCTTGGACGGAGTGGTACTCGACGACGACCCGCGGCCCGTCAGTGCGGCTGCGTGCGAGGCAATCTCCAATCACCAGCTCAGTTTGACACTCACGCAAGGCAAGTACCACCAGGTCAAACGTATGGTTGCGGCCGTTGGCAATCGGGTCGAAGCCTTGCATCGGTCGCAGATCGGTGGTTTGCACCTGCCCGAGGATCTGGCGCCGGGTCAGTGGCGCTGGCTGGAAGCGGCTGACCTGGCGCTCATCCAGCCTTGAACCACTTCCATATTTCATAGCTGCCAGCGCTTGCTTTATAAGGGCTACAGCCTGTTTTGCTGCAAGGTCTGTGAAACCGGACACGGGTGAGGCAGGGTGATTGGGTCAGGCGACCGGGCTTTGGGGCGAAATGCGTGCGCCTGAGGTGCTGGCGTGTTCAGGCCTCAGTTTCGCGCGTGCTTTCGCCCCAAAACCGCATGCGCCTGGCCCAGTCGCCCTGCCGTGCGTCGATGTCTTCGTGCATACATCACTCTGAACCGCGCTCCGAGCGACAGCGGACTTCGCCGACCTTCTCATGCTGCCTATGTAGCCAATCCAGCGCTCGGGTATGCTTGATGCCATGCACTTGCTGTTTGATTCTTTCTGGCGCGCGTTGGTCGATTGCCTACGGCCCAAAGTCATGCTGCTGTCGCTGGCACCGTTGGCGCTGATGGTGGCGTTGGCGTTGGGGCTGGGTTATCTGTACTGGGACAGCGCTGTGGCGGTGCTGCGTGCGCAGTTGGGCGCATCCTGGCTGCTGGCTACGCTCTCGGGCTGGTTTCGGTTGAGCGGGCCGGAGGCCATCAACGCCTATCTGGCGCCGTTGGTGCTGGTGTTTGTGGCAGCGCCGCTGCTGGTGGTGGTGTCCTTGTTACTGGTGTCGTTGCTGATGACACCGGCCTTGACCGAGATGGTCGCCAACCGACGCTTTGCCGCCTTGCAACGCAAACAGGGGGCGACGCTGCTCGCTAGCCTGAGCTGGTCGCTGCTGTCCA
Organism: Comamonadaceae bacterium CG12_big_fil_rev_8_21_14_0_65_59_15; assembly: GCA_002786915.1. Classification (GTDB taxonomy): domain Bacteria; phylum Pseudomonadota; class Gammaproteobacteria; order Burkholderiales; family Burkholderiaceae_C; genus Rhodoferax. The sequence goes on from PCUV01000086.1 coordinate 60,843, forward strand.
GCGTGCTCGCCATGCTGGCGTTGGTGGTGTCGGTGCCATTGTGGCTGGTACCCCCGTTGGTGTTGGTGTTGCCACCCTTGATCTGGGGTTGGCTGACTTACCGTGTGATGACTTTTGACGCCTTGGCAGCGCATGCCAGCGCCGATGAGCGCAAAGAAGTCTTCAGGCGTCATCGCCTGGTGTTGTTGGGTATCGGTGTTTTTTGTGGTTATCTGGGGGCCGCACCCAGCGTGATCTGGGCTTCGGGCGTGCTGTTTGCTGCCGCTTTTGTGGTGCTGGTGCCGCTGGGCGTGTGGCTTTACACCTTGGTGTTTGCGTTTTCGTCGCTGTGGTTCGTTCACTTTGGCCTGGGTGCGCTGCAGGCACTGCGCCAGGAGCGTGCGGCGCGACCCGAGCGACGCGTCCAGACGCCGCAGGCGCTACCATTAAGCCATGACGCATCCAACCCAAGCTCTCCTACCGACTGAAGCGGCGCTGCATTTCGGTCTGCTCATCATCGGCGACGAAATCCTGTCGGGCAAGCGCGCCGACAAACACCTGCCCAAGGTCATTGAACTGCTCAAGGCGCGCGGCCTGCCACTGACCTGGGCCGAATACGTGGGCGACGACCCGCAGCGAATCACCGCCGCACTGCAGCGCGCTTTTGCCAGCGGCGATGTGGTGTTTTCCACCGGTGGTATCGGTGCCACGCCGGACGACCACACGCGTCAGTGCGCTGCCAAGGCGTTGGGCGTTGAGCTGGTGCTGCATCCTCAGGCCAAGGCATTGATTGAACAACGTATGCAAGAGGTAGCGCTTGAACAGGGCAAGACTTACGACGCGCAGGCGCCCGACAACCTGCACCGGCTGAACATGGGCGTGTTCCCCAGCGGGGCGGTGCTCATTCCCAACCCCTACAACAAGATTCCCGGGTTCAGCTGTGGGCAGGTGCACTTTGTGCCCGGGTTCCCGGTGATGGCCTGGCCCATGATCGAATGGGTGCTGGATACACATTACCGCCACTGTTTCACCTCAGAGGCGTGGCTGGAGCGGTCGGTGATCGTGTTTGGTGCCATGGAAGCCACCCTGACGCCGCTCATGGAGCAAATTGAGCGCGATTACGCGGGCGTCAAGGTATTTAGCCTGCCCAGTGTGGATCACCCGCAGTTTGGTCGGCATATCGAACTCGGCGTCAAAGGGGCGCCCGGTTTGGTGATGCCAGCCTATGCCGCGCTGATGGCTGGCTTGGCACCATTCAACCTTCGGCTTGGCCCTGAATTGGTGCAATCCTGAAGGCATTTTTTTGGTGCATCTTGAAATGCTCTTTTTTGGTGCCTGCACTTTCAAAAATCACTGCTGAATATGCTGATTGATGACGCACCGTTGCCTGCAAGCAAGCCAAGTCAGGGCAAAATAGCGTGCTTGCAGGACGGTGGTTGAGCGGTGAAAGCTTGGCACAGAAACTGCATCCCTACCATTGAACCCTTTCAATATCGCCCTTTTTTCTGGAGTAACACATGGCCAAGACCGTCGCAGACGTGATGAAGATGGTGAAAGACAATGAAGTCAAGTTTGTTGACTTCCGTTTCACCGACACCCGTGGTAAAGAACAGCACGTTACCGTGCCGATCTCTGCTTTCGATGAAGACAAATTCACGGCGGGGCATGCGTTTGACGGATCGTCTGTTGCAGGCTGGAAGGGCATTGAAGCCTCAGACATGCAACTCATGCCCGATCCCAACACCGCCAACATTGATCCGTTTTTTGAAGAAACTACGCTGTTCTTGCAGTGTGATGTGGTCGAACCCGGTGACGGCAAGGCCTACGACCGCGACCCGCGTTCGATTGCCAACCGCGCCGAAGCCTACCTCAAGGCCTCGGGCCTGGGCGATACGGCCTACTTTGGTCCCGAACCCGAGTTCTTTATTTTTGACGACGTGCGCTGGAGCAACCAGTCAGGTGACGTGTTTTTCAAAATCGACGAATACGAAGCACCCTGGAACAGTGGTGCCAAGCTTGAAGGCGGTAACCGCGGCCACCGTCCCACTGTCAAAGGTGGCTACTTCCCGGTGCCGCCAGTCGATAGCACACAAGACATGCGCGCCGAAATGTCGCTCATCCTTGAATCTTTGGGCGTCCCAGTTGAGGTGTTCCATCACGAAGTGGCCGGCGCTGGTCAAAACGAAATCGGCACCAAGTTCAGCACGCTGGTGCAGCGAGCTGACTGGACCCAGGTTCTGAAGTACGTGGTCTGGAACGTGGCCAACTCCTACGGTAAAACCGCCACTTTCATGCCCAAGCCCTACGCCGGTGACAACGGCTCTGGCATGCACGTGCACCAGTCGATCTGGAAAGACGGCAAGAACCTGTTTGCCGGTGACGGCTACGCGGGTCTCTCGGACTTTGCGCTGTATTACATTGGCGGCATCATCAAGCACGCCCGTGCCCTGAACGCCATCACCAACCCCGGCACCAACAGCTACAAGCGTCTGGTGCCCGGTTTTGAAGCGCCGGTCAAGCTGGCGTATTCGGCACGCAACCGCTCGGCCTCGATCCGCATTCCACACGTGGCCAACCCCAAGGGTCGCCGCATCGAGGCGCGTTTCCCCGATCCGTTGTCCAACCCCTACCTGTGCTTCTCGGCGCTGATGATGGCCGGTCTGGATGGCGTGGAAAACAAGATCCACCCGGGCGAAGCCGCCACCAAGGATCTGTATCATCTGCCGCCCGAAGAAGACGCCAAGATCCCGACCGTGTGCCATAGCCTGGATCAGGCGCTGGAGTATCTCGACAAAGACCGCAGCTTCCTGACCAAGGGTGGTGTGTTCAGCGAAACGATGCTTGATGCTTACATTGAGCTCAAAATGGCCGAAGTCCAGCGCTTCCGCATGGCACCGCATCCGGTTGAGTACGACATGTACTACTCGCTCTGATGCATGACGTCGCTTGGGTTGCCGCAGGGTGACCCGGTTGATCCAGAAAGGACGGCCTTGTACCGTCCTTTTTTTATGTGGGAAACTATGGCGTGCAAAAAGATATGAACGCAACGTTTGCTCTCATGTGTCAATCTTCAAACAGTATGGGATGTTTATGAAGCCAACTTGGTTGTGGTGTCTGATGCTGGGGTTGCTGGCCGCATCGGGGTGGGCCCAGGAACCCATTTACCGTTGTGGCAATGAGTACACCAATACCCGTCCTGATGCCAAGGCCAAGGGTTGCAAATTGGTGGAAGGTGGCAACATCACCGTTGTTCCCGCGACGCGCCAGACGCGCAAGGGTGCGGCCAAAGCTACAGCGGGTGCCAACACTGGCAGCAACGCTGCGGCGCAGGTGTCGGCCAGCGAACAGAAGGCGCGCGATTCAGACGCCCGGTTGATCTTGCAGGGAGAATTGAAAAAGACCGACGCACGGCTGCAAGCGCTCAAGGCCGAATACAACAATGGCGAGCCGGAAAAGCGCGCTGAAGAGACCCGCAATCATCAGAAATACCTGGACCGGGTGGCCGAACTCAAAGCCAGCATGGCCCGCGCTGAAAGTGATCTGGCCGGCATTCGCCGTGAGCTGGGCCGTTTGCCTACCAGCGGCGCATCGGTGGCACAATGAATTTTGCCGCTTGTCTGTCGTGCTGACCCCGAGGCTGCCTGTCGCAGAGCACCACAAAGCGCTCGATTGGCTGGCCACGCTGGTGGCCGTGGTGCGCGAAGATGGTCAAGTCTGTTTTGCCAACGCTGCATTGGAAGACGCGCTGGGCATTTCCCGGCGTTCCATAGTCGGTTCTGACTTTTCCGGTTACTTTGCCTTGCCCGAGCAGATGCGACGCGTGCTGGCAGGGGCCAGCAGCAGCGATTTTTCTGCCTTGCGGCTGGACGCGCAATTGATGCGTGTAGCGCGCGACCCGTTACCGGTACAGGTGATTGTGGCGTTGATCGACGCGCAGGACATCCTGGTCGAGTTGTTGCCACTGGAGCAGCAAACCCGCCAAGACCGCGAAGAGCGACTGGCCGAGCAGGCGTTGGCCAACAAGGAGCTGATTCGCAACCTGGCGCACGAAATCAAGAACCCGCTGGGTGGCATCCGGGGTGCCGCACAGTTGCTGGAGCTGGAGATCGCCTCGCCCGAGCTCAAGGAATACACGCAGGTAATCATTGGCGAGGCCGATCGCCTGCAGTCCTTGGTGGATCGTTTGCTGGCGCCGCACCGCAGGGCGCACGTGGTGAGCGACGTGAATATTCACGAGGTGTGCGAGCGCGTGCGCGCGTTAATCTTGGCCGAGTTCCCCAAAGGGCTCAACGTGGTGCAAGACTACGACACGTCATTGCCCGAGTTTCGGGGCGATCAGGAGCAGCTGATTCAGGCGGTGCTCAACATTGCCCATAATGCGTGCCAGGCGCTGTCTGAGCGCATCGCGCAGGGCGACGCCGTGCTGACATTTCGCACGCGTGTGGCGCGTCAGATCACTTTTGGCAAGCAACGCTACCGGTTGGCATTGGAATTGCATGTTATTGACAACGGACCCGGCGTGCCCGATGCGATCAAAGACCGTATCTTCTACCCGCTGGTGTCTGGCCGCGAAGGCGGTTCCGGTCTGGGGCTCACACTGGCGCAAACATTCATCCAGCAGCATCAGGGGCTGATTGAATGTGACAGTGTTCCCGGCCGCACCGACTTCAAAATTTTGATTCCCTTGCCTTGATGGGTACAACTGTATGAAGCCAATCTGGATTGTGGACGATGACCAGTCGATCCGTTTTGTGCTGGAAAAAGCCTTGGCGCGCGAAGGGCTGCCGTCACGCAGCTTTGCCAGCGCACGAGACGTCCTGACGGCGCTGGACGATCCGGCTGACCGTGGGCCGCAGGTCATCGTCAGCGACATCCGTATGCCGGGTGGCAACGGCCTGGACTTGCTGGAAAAAGTCAAGGCCAGCCTGCCCGGGCTGCCGGTCATCATCATGACCGCTTACTCTGATCTGGACAGCGCCGTGTCGGCGTTTCAGGGTGGCGCGTTTGAGTATTTGCCCAAGCCGTTTGACTTGAACAAGGCGGTGGAGCTGATTCGCCGCGCGGTGGAAGAAAGCCGCCGTGAAGAAGTGGCCGAGCAGCAAGCTGTGCCAGCCACCGAAATGCTCGGCCAGGCACCCGCCATGCAGGACGTGTTTCGGGCCATCGGTCGCCTGAGCCAGAGCAACGTCACAGTCATGATCACCGGTGAATCGGGTTCCGGCAAAGAGCTGGTGGCGCGCGCCTTGCACAAGCATTCGCCGTGCGCCAATGGGCCTTTCATTGCGATCAACACCGCGGCCATCCCCAAGGACTTGCTTGAATCCGAGTTGTTCGGGCACGAGCGTGGTGCCTTTACCGGTGCGCAAGCCATGCGGCGTGGCCGCTTTGAGCAGGCCGACGGTGGTACGCTGTTTCTGGACGAAATTGGCGACATGCCAGCCGACTTGCAAACCCGCTTGTTGCGTGTGTTGTCCGACGGGCACTTCTACCGTGTCGGTGGCCACGGTGCGGTCAAGACCAATGTGCGGGTGATTGCCGCGACGCACCAGAACCTGGAGCAGCGCGTCAAGGAAGGCGTGTTTCGCGAGGATCTGTTTCACCGCCTCAACGTGATTCGCCTGCGGCTGCCAGCCTTACGCGAACGGCGTGAAGACATTGCTGCGCTGACGCGTCACTTCTTGCAGCAAAGCGCCGCGCAACTGGGGGTGGAGCCCAAACGCATTTCGGCGGCGGCGTTGCAATGGGTGGAGCGCTTTGACTTTCCGGGCAACGTGCGCCAGCTCGAGAACATGTGCCATTGGTTGACTGTGATGGCACCTGCGCAGCTGATCGAGCCCAAGGACTTGCCGCCCGAAGTGGGGGTGGATACGCGCCAAGTTGTACCTTTAAATCAGCCTCTAGTGCCTGTGGATAATGCCCGACCAGCGATTGAATCAGGTCCAGTCGAGCTGCCGCAGGCGGATCTGGACGATCTGCCATCGACGCTTGCATCGGGCGTGACACCACCACTGGGCGATGGGCAATTGACGCCATGGGAATTGGGCCTGGACGTCGAAACGCGTGTTTTGTTGGCGGGCGAGGGGGGCGATGTGTGGGACGCCTTGACGCGCCGTTTTGAGTCGCGCTTGATTGTGGCAGCGTTGGCGGCCACGCGCGGCCGACGGGTCGAGGCGGCGCAAAAACTGGGTATTGGCCGCAATACCATCACGCGCAAAATTCATGAACTGGGTCTGGAATAGGGGTGTATCCGTGTCTGACAATCAACAAACGCTGGTCTTGGGTGGAGGCTGCTTTTGGTGCACCGAGGCGGTCTATGTGCGCGTGCGCGGCGTGCTGGATGTTGAATCGGGTTACAGCAATGGGCACGTTGAACGGCCTGACTACGAGCAAGTGTGCACCGGGCGCACCGGCCACGCTGAAGTAGTCAAGCTGGTGTATGACCCGATGCAGGTCAGCACGCGTGAGTTGCTTGACATTTTTTTTGTCATTCACGATCCGATCACGCTCAATGCGCAGGGCAACGATCGCGGCACCCAGTACCGTAGCGGCATTTACTTCACCACGCCAGAGCAGCAACAGGTGGCGCTGGCGCTGGTACAGGAGCTGGATGCCCATGGCGCATTTGCCCGACCCATCGTCACTGAAATTCAGCCGCTGGCCAACTATTGGGCAGCTGAAGACTATCACCAGGACTTTTTTGCACGCAACCCGTATCAGGGCTATTGCCTGGCCGTGGCTGCGCCCAAGGTGGATAAGTTTCGCAAGACCTTTGCGCGGCTGGTACGCGACTGATACGGCTTTGGCGCAGACGGTCATAATGCACCGGTATTCACCCTAAAAACGGCGTCATGGACCTTCAAAGTCTGGTCGATCAACCCGGCAAATTGCCCACCATTGCCAAAGTGGGTCAGCGGCTGATGGCCAGTTTTAGCTCGAACGATGTGTCAATCGGTGAAATTGCTACGCAGTTGTCGGCCGACACGGCGCTGAGCGCCAAATTGCTGCGCTTGGCCAACTCAGCGTATTTTCATGTGTCGCACACCGTCGGTACGGTCGAGTCGGCGCTGCACATGCTTGGCTTTGTGATGGTGCGCAACCTGGTGTTGGGTAGCAGCATGGCAGGCGCCTATAAAAGCATTGTCGGCATGGACCTCAGGCAATTCTGGCGCTACAACTTATATACTGCCTGCTCGGCGCGCTGGCTAGCGCAGCGGGCCGATTTCAACGCTGACCTGGTGTTTACACTAGGTCTGATGCATGGCATTGGCCAGTTGCAAATGCACACCGTGATTCCGCAGGCGGTGGCACCGCTGGACAAACAGATGGGTGTGCTCGATGTAAGCCGGACCCAGCTGGAGCTGGACACCTTGGGTTTCCATTACGGTCAGGTGTCGGCCGAACTGGCGCAACTCTGGAATTTTCCGCCGACGTTGGTGGCTGCCATGCGTCATATTGCAAAACCTCTGGCTGCGCCCGAGTTTTCTGAGGCCGCCGCCTGGGTGCACATGGGCACTTGGCGCGCCCGCTGCGAGGTATTGAGCTTGAGCCCTGAGGATCAGGCCACGACCTATCCGGTTGAAGTGGGGCGGCGTTTGCACCTGGACTCTGGCTGGACCGGCACGCTCGCCAACCAGTTGCCGCAGGACGACTCGAGCCTGATGCCGCCTTTGCTACAGCTTACTGAGGGGTTGGAAGTGATGTTTGAGTAGCGTGTCATGCAACAAAACTCTGAATCGCAGGTCGCCGACACGCCAGCGCTGCCGCCAACAGCGACTGTGCCGACAGCTTCTAAAACCGTCACTAAGCCGTTGCCAGTGCCAGAGGCGTTGGACGCCTGGGATCAGGTCTCGGCCCGTACTCATCGTCTTTTGCGGGAGGAAACCATCGATGCCGCTTGGCTCACACGACTGACCGAACTGGCAACCGCCATTGGCGAGCTGCTAGCGCGCGCGCCCGATTTGGCTTTGTACGTGCTGATCGAGGCCAATGGCAACAACGTGGATCGGTACAGTTCTCAGCATGCCTTAACCTGTTTGGTGATTGCAGACCTGGCCGCCGAGTGGATGGAGTGGCCGCCAGAGCAAAGGCAGGTGTTGGCGTTGGCCGCTTTGAGTATGAATCTAAGTATTTCGGTGTTGCAAGATTCCCTCACTAAACAAAGCGGTGCGCTGTCGGACGGTCAGCGGGAATTGGTGGCTACGCATGCGGCAACCAGTGCCGATAAGCTGACATCCGCCGGTGTCACCGATCTATTGTGGCTGCACGTGGTACGCAACCACCACGCGGTTGTAACGCCTGAGGTGATACAGGCAGCAGATGCCGGTCCGCGTCTGGCCGAGCTGTTGCGGCGGGTTGATATTTACAGCGCCAAACTGAGCCGACGCGGTTCGCGGCAATCGGTGACACCGGCGATGGCCGCACGCGATGCCTGCCTGGATGCCAGTGGTCATCCGGACAGCATTGGCGCCACCCTGTTGCGGGTCGTTGGGCTGTATCCGCCGGGCACGTTTGTCGAACTGGCCAATGGCGAGTGGGCAGTGGTTATCGTGCGCGGCGCCAAGGCGCACACCCCAATTGTTGCCAGTCTGCGACGCAAGGACGGCGGTCTGCTGATGCCGCCAGTGCGCCGCGACACTCTGCACGCGGCGTTTGCCGTCAAGCGCGGTCTAGAACCCAGCCACATGCGGGTGCTGCTGAATCACCAACGCGTCCTGTCCTGTGCTTAGGGATGCGGAAATTGCAAATGTACCGTTTATGGTGAGTGCTGATGGGATGCAGTGCTAGGCGCAAAGCGCGATGTTAAGTCAGCTAAACAAGCAGATTGCAACGACGCAATGCACCCATCAGTGCCGCCAGAAACGGGATATTTGTGCTTTCCGCATCCCTTAGGGCTTGTACATGAATATCGAGTAAGGTTAGATCGTTCGAAGCCACGATCTGAACCGTTTGTTGGACGAGACCGGGCCCGACCAACACCGCTGTTTCCCACTAAAAATATGTTTCACAACTTCACCTGAGTCAGCGGCCATGGGGTCAACCCACGTCCGCCCATTGCGGTGATATAAGCCGTCATTACAACGATCCGGTGCAGTCATTGCGCCCTGTCGTGGTAAATGACTTGCGCAGTTGGGCACCCTTCCCGGCCATCCAGCGCATGACCCCCCTGAGTCAGAATAGTTGTCGCCCCCAAAAACCCGCAGATGATCCGCAAACTGGCGACCACAA
>PCUV01000038.1 GCA_002786915.1 Comamonadaceae bacterium CG12_big_fil_rev_8_21_14_0_65_59_15
GGCCTGCCGCCATATACCGAATCATGTAGGGCGTCAGGGTCATTCTCGCCCCACAGCCGCACCGCACAGTCAGCCCACTCTTTCCGGCGATCCTGCGAGGAGAGATAGGCGAGCATCCGCCTCGGCCGCTTTGTGAGCACCTGGAAGTTGTGTTGAGGCGCCAGTGCCATCACCGCAAAAATCTGGTCAATCCACTCGTCAGGTACGCTTTCGTGAAACAGATCGGAATGCGCGCAGACGAATATCTTGCGCGACTTCTTCCAGCGCAACGGCTGATCCAGCCATCCTTCATTGAAGCGGACATCACCAGTCCATACCGGGCCGTTCGCGGTGTCCTGCGTCAATCCGACACGACTTGGATGATGCTGCAGGCGCGTGCCAGCCAGCTTCATGGCGTAGCAGTTCTTGCATGCGGCGGACACAACAGAGCATCCGGTAATTGGGTTCCATGTCGCCTCAGTCCATCTGATTTTCGATTTGTCAGCCATTTTTTTGCCACACTTTGGGTGCACTAATTGAAATGCTCTCAACCCCGGCGCCGAAGAGCGCCTCCTGACACTTTCTGCAAGAGTAGGATCGCCCCTCGACATAGGCGCGGGCGCCGATTGCTGCCGAACCAGCCACACGAAGTGCACTGACCTCGGCATGGGATTCTTGCTGACAGATGCTTACGCACTTCTCATACCCATCGCCGGGAGATCGAGGGCATACTGGCTGCGGGTTCTGGCATGAGTTGTCGCCATTGAAGATGCGTCCATCCACCGAAACAATAGTGCAACGAACAATGGCCTTAGCGCACGGCCCGGTCATGCAACCTCCACCACATCATTCATATCCCAATCATACTTTGTGATCACGCTCGCATAAAACCTTACATTGCCTTCTCGATTGATTTGAGCCATTGCGCAACTCCTTTGTGTAAGTGCGTATTGTACACAAATAAACACTGACCGCAATACCACATTTGTTGCGATGAGCTACTTTGACTAAGCGGAACGAAACATTGGACTTGACATCAAGAATTGAGGCAAGCGCGCAACACAAGAAGCCGGCACTCCGCATGTGTTCGAGTGGCTCTTGCCAGGTGATGTATCGCTCACCAAATATACTCGACGTTAGTCGGTAACGTCACCTGGCAAGAGCTGTCCGAGGTGATAAGCCGGTTCAGCCCGCCGACGCTGAACCGAGAAACTCCACCAATAGTCGCTTTAGGTGGAGCAGTTCATTACGACGGAGACATGCCAGGCGATGACGTTGACATACCGGGTGATCGATCGGTCGCCTTGAGTCTGTCTGCTCTGGCTGCCAAAAAATTTATGGTATCTCTTGGCTCGAATGGCGCAAATTCCATCACCGGATTCTGTGCGCAGACTTTTTCGCCGCTCTTGTAACGATCGGATAGCAATTGCACAGTATCCGAAATCGCATTCAATCGATTTGAGATATTGGGGTGATCAATCGTTTCAAACTGGTCATTCACACTCTGCAACACCAATGACTTGTAATCCTCGGGATTCGATATCGCATTTTGATAAATCAAAATCGAGCCCGTTATAAGCGCTTCCTCGGCAGTGCGGTAAATCTGATTGGGATCGAGTTTCTTGTTGATCACAGCAAGACAGAAGCTTTGATGCACGGCAGCGCGATCCGCCTTGTATTCATCGTTATGCGAGTCATCTCGATATTCTTTAAGCAACGACTTCTCTTCGTCAGTAAAATCTGAGCGACTGTCGATTTGCTTGAAGTTCAACTGGGCAATACTGTCGGAAAAATTCTTTCTGAGAGAAATATTACTTAATGACCGCTCCCATTTATCAGCTGCATTCTGTATTTTTTCAGAGTTCGGATTGTGATATTGATTGTTATGCCCGTGCTCATGCAAGATAATGAACCGCCGCACATCGGGCGACAGCTTAGATAGCGCTTCAGCGTTGTATTTCACCTCATTGTTCACACTGTGCGTGGCGACATCGACATCAGCCTTAATGCACTTGAAGCCACCAAGATCACAAATATCCTTTATCGTCTTCTCAGCAGACTCCTTGCTTGCGTCAACCTGAGATTGAGCCACCATTTTCGATAAAGCAATATTTTGCTCAGATATGGGCACAGATGAGAAATCAGCACTTGCCGCATAAGCATGTCCCATCGCAGAAGCAGCCAAAAGTAAAACTGATGCGGCAATTCTCATAATCACCTCGTCAAATACTGAATGATGTCCGCCTTCCGCTCGAGGGAAAGCCTTTTTGCGGCAGTCAACACCATCACAGAAAGATCAGTATAGAAAGTTTCAACAGAAACCGTCTCGCCATCCATTTCCGTGGTGTTGCCGCTAACGCCGATATCTTTTGCAATAATATCGCCAATCTGTTTTACGGATGCACTCAGTCCATTCATATGGGATATTCTTTCGTCGCGTACAGCCAGCCAAACTACCTAGTGTCGCATTTTACAACAATCCCGTCTGTAATAATATATCGATCAAAAATGGACGCTTCAGCCTTTTATGACTACGCAGCCTTCTTGAGTCCGCTCAGCACCGACATAGCCGTCGCGACCATACTGCCAGCATCACCAACATTGGCGGGGAGCAATATCGTATTCCCCGCTTTGGCCAGTTCGCCAAACGCCGAAATATATTGCTCCGCAACCTTGACGCCCCAAGTCACGCTCACCTTGTCCAACTCGGAAACCACCGAAGTATTGATGGCCGCCCGATCCTGCAGCAGCTTACTCCTTGGTAATTTGTGCGGCAGAGCCGCTTACACTAATTGCATGCCGCGTATAGAAAAACATCCAACCAGTGCGATTACCCCTTACTTCCCAAGGCGACCGAGCGGTGCCGACTTCATCCAGTTGTGATGTGACCCATGTTTTTGCCGTTTAACCTTGAAATGTCCATCTGCCTCGGCATTGCTTATGCGGTTCCGGGGAACCTTAAGGCGCCTGGCAAGCTCGTATGTGTTGATTTCGGGGTTTTCCTTGATCATCACAAGGACATCCAATATTTGTTCGGCAGTCAGTTTAATTTTTTTGGGCATGGCAATTCAACGTTTAATTAACACTTAACACCAGCCGCCACATGGTCCGCCACACTCTTGTGGCGGCCTTTCGGCGTGTTTGGATGGCGGCATAAAAATACTGGGAGGCACTCCGTCGGAAACCTTAGTCAGGAGCCGAAGCAAACGACGGTTTGAGCCAGAGGTGTCTGGATTTGCACCGACCAATAGTGCTCCGTATTTGTCTGCGGCGAATTGCGCAATCGCAGCCGACCGACTTATTCCGGCCTGACAGTGGACGATCAGGTCGAAACATTCGGTTTTTGCTGCATAACGGTCCAGAAATTTGACCACCCTGAGCGCGTCATTGAAATCAGGCAGTTCATTCCCTTGATAAAAGATGCGCGCGCCGTTTTGGTGCGCCGGGTGCAAATCCGGGATCTCACCGACACGCACACCCAGCTTCTCTTCGTACTCATCCTCGAATCCCAGGCGCAACGACCCGGCATACCCCAGCATGTATGGAGCCCTATCCGTCGATAGGCCGATCGAGATCACAATAGCGCCAGGATTTGGCTTGCAGTGTTTTTTGAACGACTGAAGGGACACGAATAGCGCCGACTTGATCACTTTGCAGCGCCTTTTGACTTGAATGCCTGCAGAGTGATCTCGCCGCAAAACAGGTTGCGACGGCGCATCGCATCATTTGTGCTCACAAGCATATGCTGATGCGATCTGCGGCCGCCAAAGAATACGGGCTCGGGCAGGAAGCGCGGCATTCCTTCAATCCATGCCGGCCTTTCAACCGCATAGCGATCGGCAATATACTCGGCCATACCTGCGATATGGGCATCGAAGATCGGCGATATCGGAACTGGTTCCTGGGCAATGGAGGAAAGCACTTCTTCGACGGCCATATTGACCACCTCATCAAGGTACTGCTTCATCATCGGCGCATAATCCCGAGGCGGATCGCCAAGTTCGGCCGACCGCATTGAAACTGCATGTAATGTTCGAGGTCTCATGGGGGGTATTATAGTGCAAATTTGCACTGCCGGCAACCTAGATATTGTATGTTCATTACTTGCACTCAGGCTCACTGCTAAAAACTATCAAGCTGAGTTGAAAATCTTATGCGGGTGCGGGCGCCAATTCAAACTCAGTATCCATTTTTGTCGCACTCACCTAAAAGAGCGAACTCGACTTGCCTCTCCGGGCAAAATGACACATATGAGGTGCGGTATCCGCCATCTCCGCCACAAGAAACGCATCATCCTCGCTCATACTTCAACCACTAACCCATCGAAGGGGTCGGCCTGGTGCGTGCCTCGAACTCACTCATCGGCAAGACATCACTTCCCTCTGCGATGATGCCAAGACCGATCATGTATTCCGTCAGGCCGCTCAGATCATCCTTGTTGCGCATATAGCCATCATCAAAGATGCTCGACTCATCCTCGCCAAGGCTTTCGCCGGCACGGATCTCGAATATCGTCTTGCCGTTCACATCCCGGACATCTGCCTGGAAGTCGCCACGCTCATCAAGGTCGATGTAGTAGCCGTATATGCCAGGCTCCTTCTTGTAGGCAGTCATTGCCTCATTCAATGACATCCATTTGGCATCAGAATCACCCAACACAGGCAAGTTGGATGTTACAGCCTCCTTGGCGGAGTAAATGGATGTCTCTGGACACAAATCACCCCATCCATCCTTGCAACTCCAGAAACCTTCCTCCTTGTCGGAAGCGATGACAAACAGCTCGTCTTTGTCAGTCATAAAGCGCCCGGCCTCCTCTTCAAGGATCCTCCACTCCGCCTCGTTGTCCAGCACGAAGGGCTGCGCCTCCTTCTGCGCTTGGCGGATCACATCAACCAGTTGACGCAAAAGCGCCCGGGTCATATCGTCATGCATATCCACTGAGTCAGTGCCTTCCACGAATTCGATGTGGTCTCTGATGAGCGGCTCAAGCAGACCCCACGAGGCGCTAAGCTCGACCTCGTTCCCGTCGTTTGCGTTATTGACGAAGTCGATCAGATGGACGCATCCCACCAAGACCTCGTAGGCCGAGTCGCATGAGGGGATACCTTCATCGGAAAGTAGTTTTTTGGCAAAATCTTCAGCGCTCATGATAGTCCATTCTTGTAGTGATTGATTTAACCATACACCATGCGATAAGCAATTAAAATAGATGGTTTTTCAGATCAAGGGATAGGAGGTGCTGGTTGATCACTCATTGCCGCCTGGATGAAATCCGCCGCTTCTTCATTGATATTTCGAAGTCGTAAAACGCCTTGCGTTAGGCGCTTTCTCCAGCCAGGGCCATTGTCCGCCGCCTCCTTACATGCGTCCGCCAGGCTTTCACCACCAATATCGATCAAATACTGGCAAAGAACATTCGCCTGACGAACATCCTTCACGCTCTTAACCTCTTGAGATGACTCTCTTTCCGCTGAAACGATTAGCTTATGCACCGCGAATCGCTCAGGCTTTGGGATATTGACCAAGACGCTTTTTTCATTGAAAAATACGACCGCCTGCGTCGTATCCTCCATCGAGAACTCCATGAATTTCAATGGCTGCAGGAAGGCCGACAAGGACTCAATATAAACGGGATCATCACTGTCGCTCGTCATGGCCGTCAAAAGATCGATCTTGAATGATGGATCCTTTGGGTCAATATATCCGCCACCGGTTTTCCCGCTGATCGTCCTGAATGGGATCACCCCCATATTGAGCGCCTCAATCGCACTCCTTGTCTCGACCTTGATGTTCGAAGGCAGCGCAATCGAAACATTTTTCCCGGCATGCGCAAAATCAACGTCATTGGTATAGATATTCTCCTCGGACTTTATCCCGAGCATATTGCAGATCGCCAAAAACGCATGCGTCCCAACCAATACGCCGCCATGGCGAAAGAATCCGTGATCAGACAGGGATTTGATCACGCGATAGTGCTTGAACTGCATCTGCTCGCACCCCAATGCGATTGCAGAAGCACTAAGTTTCCCAATGTTTGACGACGCCCGGGATTTGTACTCATCAATAAAACTTCGTATTCTTTCACTATCCGGACCCACATAGATCTGCTTGCGCGCACCGAGCATATCCATGTATTGGAAATAGCAGTAAGAGCGCCCACGGATACCCTTAAAGCCAAAAGATCCGTCAAGCGATGCCGCAAACATCAAGGACTCATTGAGGCTCGCATCAAACAGTTCGGCATAGGCAAGCTGAGCTACGGGCGGAAGTTCAATGTATGGCTTCATGGCGTTATACTCAATTTAATTTTTTGTGAGTATATCATCTTTGCCAAGCTAATTAGAAAGATGGTGCCGACGCAATCGCAGACTCTTCGTATTCGTGATCCTTATACGCCTCGACATATCTTGTCAGCCGGACGAAGCGATCCTCAGCAGACTCCGCATCGAAGTTCTTCTTGTAGTGTTGACCGACCCACTCCGCCACTTGGTCGATGTCGCCCCCTTTGGATTCGCAGAATGCATCTTCCTAGTCCGCATCAAAGATGTTCGCCCAAGCTTCGTGCATCGCCCCACAAGTTCATCGCATCCGCGATCAAGGTTCCGTTCTCGACCTGCGTGTAGTCGAAATCTCCTGCACTGATCTTGGCAACGATTTCGTCGATACCATCAACCGAGATGCCAAATGAATTTGCGAGGGATTTGGCGAACTTTTAATGCATGGTGACTCCTACATGAAAGAGGGTTGAATTTCGGAAGTACCTGCAAAGGCGAAATACGCGCACTGCAGGATCGCATCTTCCCGGGTCGCCCCATATCCGTGATGCTCATCCTCGAATCTAGCTGCCGGACATGGCATGATCGCGTGAAACACCCCATTCTCTTTACGAGACACGCCCATCTTCCCGTCATCCATCGCCTCATGAAGCGCCTCATCAAAGCTGGAGGCGCGAGGATACGCCTCCAGGACAACTTGCATCATCTGCTCTTTACTGACTTCCATGTGTGATTTCCTTATGCTGCAGGTGCAGGTGCGGTCTCTGGCATTTCCATACCAAAAGAGCGGACGATATCAACTAGGGCCTGCTTGAACTCGCCAGCGGTGATATAGACATCATCCATGCCGTCAGTATCCGTCTCGCCCACCCACGATGACACAGTATTAAAGCGCTGTATCGCGCGCACTCACCAAGCGCGTACGCCCCATTTACAACGGCATCTCGGCAATCAAGCAAAAACGCCTCGCCGTCGCAATATACGGCCGGCGCAGAGTCTTCCGCATTTACGCGAAACTGCAGGCCGCTCCAGTCGTTGTAGAATTGGTAGGAGGCAGACCCGATGGCTGGCAATATTCTGAACTTCCCTTGCCTGGCGCGCCCTTCGTAATCAGCGGCGACGTCCGGGTCTGGTGAATCGATCACCAACTGATCCAGCTCGATCTCTGCACTCAAAGCCGCGCCGACGATCTTCGCTTGGATGATCTTGGCTGGATTAACCAAATATCCAACCAAATACGGATGGGGTTCATATTCATCATTGGAACCGATCGTGCCAGATGAGAAATATGGATATCCATTGCTGTCGCAGATGACCTCATCCGGGATTCGCCCCCCGTGGGACATGAATCCCGGAAAGCCGAGTAAATCGCCAGCCTTGGTGTTTTGCTCGACGGTATTCAATTCGAGCGCATGTGCGGAAATAGTTTTCCTTGCCATTGATCTCTCCATTTATTACAACTTTGGTTGATTGATGAATTCCATCTTATCTTCCTCATCAAGGACAAGATGTGCTTTTGCCTTCAGGGCGATATCGACATTCGGGTGCGATGCCAGCGCCTCCTTGGCATCGACGCCGCAGCGACCCCATAACTCCTCGACAACACGGATCACCCCGGCAACATTGAGGCGCTCCAGATCCTCTCGATCTATCTTCGGCGAAAGATGGTTGCCAAGCGTCTCGATTGCGCGATCTTTTGCGTCTAAAACACGATTGGACTCCGCAACAATCGCATTAAGCCGCCCGCCTCCATCGTTGACGAGTGCATCAACTCCTTTGGAAATCAATGATGGCAGCCCCCTGGAGACACTCAGCTCGCTATCGCTGGACTGCATGATGGCGATAGCCTCACAAAGCGATGAGGCCCCACTGGCCGGGAAACCCCTTTGATGGAACGGGTTGTACTTGCCGCCATCAAAGGTTCCTACTGCCGGCATTACTCGCCAGTCGCCACGCTCACTTAGCGCAATCTTTCCAACATAGCGATCGGCACGGCGATTCCCAGCATCCTGATCCTTCCTGTAGATGTCGTACTCGAAGATGCCTGTGTCGTTACACAAATACTCAAGCGGCAATCCGAAGTCATGCAGATCAACAGTGAAGTATGTGCCGCCCATCTGCCCTTCGACCGCATCCTTGATGGCCCACACATGCTTGTCGAGCCACGACGCCTTCAGCTGCGCGTTCAATAGTCCGCACCGGCGCCAGTCAGCCTGATACTCCGGGTTGAGATCCGCAGGGCTTTGCCCTGGGCGCATCGGATATGGGAGCTGATAGACATTGCATTGATTCTCACCCGGATGGATGTAGATCGTCGTGTTAAGCAAAGCGACTTCTGGGGAGATCAGGCCGATCTCGACTGCGTGATCGCGCGTCATCTCGGCGCCCGACTCATTCAGCCCGAAAAATACGCCACTTTCACCCACCGCGGCCCTGGGCTTCCCGATGATGTAGCCGGCATGCACCTCGTTCTTGATGTGATGCGAAGCATCAAATCTGGATTGCTTATGTGGCGGCGTCTCGCGTTCAACAGACACCCACCCTTTTTCAAACAAGCGGTATTTCATACGCGACTCCCAGGTGGTGCTTGAACGTCAAACTCGATCGATTCCGCATAACGGCACAACCATTCGAAGCGCTTTTCAGCAGATTCCACATCAAAGTTGCGTTTGTAGTGCAGACCGACCCACTCGGCGACATCATCGATATTGATCCCTCTCGCCTCGCAAAATACATCTTCCTGATCTGAGTCGAAGATCGCGGCGGTGTGGATAGGTCCCTCATTCGTGCCAGACGTATAGATATCGATCTCACCATGAGAAAACTTCTCCAGAAAAGTATTCGCCTTATCCGTCGAGTCAATGGGGGCAGGAATCGCCTTCGGCGCGATCACCCCGGACGGCAGCAACCTTGCCGCATCCCCCAGGTAGGCGATCGCCTCCTCCCAGGTCATGCTGATCTCTTTTGGCAACAAGCCATCATTGGTGTTGCCGTCATCATTGCGGCGCATCAGCACCATGTAGGCACTATGCGCCGCCTTGTCGAAAGTCAGCCGCAGATCGACTGATGAGTTTCCCTCATCAGCAAAGCTGATCAGCTCTTTCTCGATATCAAGGTATTCTTCGCTATCAGCAGCAATGTGCCATTCATTGGTGGTCATGTTATCTCCAGGCTTATTTTATGTACGGCAAAAATTGTGATTGATTCAACCATACACTATTCTAATCGCAATGCAAATCACGGCTTGAAAGACGACTCATCGTTGCGTGTTGCGTCACTTTTTTCGATATTCAAAGGCTTCGCCCCCGAAATAATTCGCAACGCCGTCTCTTTGATCACGCTGTGTTGAATAACCCTTAAGCATCGCATCTCTCCCGACAGCGTATGAGCAATCCCGGGATTGCTCTTGATCAAAGATGAGTTTTCGTCCTCAATCTCCTTCACAAGGGATTCGGCGGCCGGACCTATCTTGGATGAAATAGCATTCAACACCCTTGTCGCAGTTTCGCGCGACAATCCCAATTGAATCCCTGATGAGATCAATTGCTCGCCACCCACATCAGCAAGGAACTCGCACCCAGAGATCGGCCACGCAAGGCGCGTACGATCAGGCCAAGTCTCGCCCCCAAAAGCGCGCGTCTCGTAACACGCCGTACTCAGCATGTCGTAATGTGGCGCAAGAGATATGCCCTCATGGGTTGTAATGAAACTCAGATTCTTCAGGTGCGAATCAGTATTCCCAACCAGAACATTAAAGACCAGCCATTCAAAAATCTTGCGCTTGGAAAGTATCTTATTGCGGCACCGCGAAGTCAGCAAGGCCAAGGTCTCGACGCTCCCCTGCTGATACTTGAAGGTGCGGTCAATCCCGAGGAGCTGGCATGCGTCGATCGCATGCAGACGCTCCATCGTGCCATTACGCGCAACTCGATCGAAGCGATCAATTATGTACACCGGCGAAGGCACATAGCGACGATGCACTCGCGGAACAGACAATCCAAGCCGCTCTGCCAATTTCATCACGAAGAATTCGTTGATCACGGAATGGGGGTAAGTGGCATCATCGTGGTTGGGTTTGAGGATATGCGTGGATGGCATTGAACCTTCCGGCTCAAAAAGCGCGCCATCACGGGATATGACAGCCAGCTTATGCTGCGCACCTGCGTGAGACATTCGCTTGGCGGCGCCATGGGAAAGCGCGACACGAGGCAGATCCTTCAGCCTCTTTTCCAAATCGACATCAGATAAGGGGCGAGCGCCCCCTGCCTGCTCCATGGAAAATTCAGGCATCAATGTAAGAGAGCCCGCAGACTCAGCCCCATACGCCATCAACAACCCAAATGCATCGGCATTGCTGACGTGAGCGTCTCTTGCGAGCAATATCCTCTGCCCCTCTTCTGGCAATAGATTGTCGAAGTACCACTGAATCGGCCTGATTGAAGATTGGTCGATCAGCTCATCACTCGTTAAGGGAATGCTTGGACTTAAAGCATAACTCTCCGGATCAGACAGCCACGCATTGGCATACTTGAAAGCCCACACCCCGCCAATGTCGCGCAAGGTGCCTACTTGCGTGCCATTGATCGATGCAATAAGGGATATTTCCATCACATCCCCGCCTTCGGCAGATCTTCCGGCTGAATTGAATCGTCAGGCACATCAATGATGATCTTCGCGCCTAGCGCATCCGCGACCTGGAACAACTTCCCCCACTGAACAGACTCGGATCCGCGCTCAACCTTACCCAAGAAGTTTTCACTGACGCCGACGGCTCCTGCGGCATCGTCCTGGCGCAGCCCTTGCGACTTGCGCAACGCCCTCAACACACGACCTACATCCTGACCTTTCCTGATTGGAATTTCCATTCTACCCTCCAAAATCCTCGCGAACGAAAGGATTATACATGGATTTAGCCTGCGTGCAATAAAATCCTCACGATTGTGAGGACTGGCGTTGGATCGAGCTATAAGAAAAACAAAATCCTCGCGAACGCGAGGATTTAAGGCGCCGGGCGCCGCTCCGGATAGTATTCCGCCCACAACTCATTGAAGGATGCATCATCACCACCGATGGCGGCCGGCCAGAACTTGTCGGCGACACCCAGATGGGCAACCGTGCCTGGCGTAGCGGGGATAACGCGAATATCCTCACGATACTGAGCCAGATACTCGGGGAATTGCATCTCCTTTTGATAGAACTTGATCAGCGCCTCGATCGCATCCTTCGGTGTATCACCAAATGCGTAGTTCTCTGCAGTAGGAGTTTCAAAAATCGCCATATACATAGGATAGAACCCCCTTAAGGACAAGGTTGCGGGCTGACGGATTCGCCGCCAACAACCTCATCAACCATCGCAACCTCCCTAACCAAACACCGGAACCGTATGAAGAAAGCATACACAATTAATGCACTTGCGCAATGTAAAAAGCCCACGACATCAAGACGTGGGCTTTTTTGCTACGGGCCGTCCAATTAGTACGCGTTGGACCCGCTCCAAACCTTCGTGCGAGGCGGTGCCGGCGGTGTTGCTGATTGGGCGGACGCCTTCGCTTGGTCCTCAATCATCTTGCGCGGCGCGCGCAACTCATCCTGCGCCTTCCTCAGGTCGTCCTCCATAGCCTTATTGGAAACGGAGTTTGTGGAGGCGGACGGTGCTCTTTCAGTCACACCTTCTTCCTCTTCAGCCTCTTCCGGCAATGGCGGCAGCTCCAGGATAGCCTTCACCAACTCCTCGAGCTCACCCTTCTTGGCGCCGCCCGCATCCATCTGCGGCATCGGTGTGCCAGGGCCGCCCCACTCGCCATCGCCACCCAAGGAGATCTTCTTCACCAGGCCGGCAACCATCGGGGTATCCATAGACCAGATGTATTTCGGCGTAAAGCCGTGATACTTGTAGGTCTTCTTGTCGCGGTAGCGGTCGGCGATTTCACGGAAAGATGGGCCGGTGGATTGCACATCAACTTGATGGCAAGCTGTACAGGTATGCTTGGAAAGCAGGTACTGGGCGCGCGCCCTGAAGTCACTGAAGTCATGCCTACCCGCTTCTGCCATCGCCGTGCCAGACAGCATCAAGCCGATTACGGCCATAAGAAAATTGGTCTTAATCTTCATCTTGGTATTTCCTTTCATTGTGGTTTGAAATTAATCAGCAGGGATCGCCAATATCTCTTTGATGATCTGGGTAAACTCGGCGGTGTATTGCTCCATCTCATCATTGATCGGCATCGGTGTGCGCTTGTACCAATCGCCCTTGCCGCCCAACTGCACCTTTTTCACAAGCCCCGGAATCAAAGGCATTTCGACAGTAGAACCCTTCGAGCCAAACTTCGAGCCAAAGCCGTGATACTTGTAGGTTTTCTTGCCGCGATAGCGCTCGGCGACATCGTGGTAGGACGGGCCGAGTTTTCGATTTGTCTCGCGGTGACAGTCGATACAGTCGAATCGCTTCAGCAGTTCGAGCGTCTTGGGGCTGAAATGCTCATACTCCTCAGCCAAGTTGATACCTTCGTAATTCTTCTCACCAGCCGCCATCACCTGAGCCGACATCGCAGTCATCGCGAAAACCAGCAATGCGTATTTCACTTTCTTATGCATATTCACTCTCCATTTGTTGATTGACTACATCGGCACCACTCTGATTCATCGCTATTCGATAGCCACCCAAGACCTCAAGTAACACAGCTTCCTTGAATGGCTTACCCATGTAGTGATTCACGCCAAGCGACATGGCGTGCTCACGGTGTTTATCCGCCGTCCGAGAGGTGATCATCGCGATCGGCAGATTCTTGAAACGATCCGTCATGCGAAGGCTCTCGGCTAGCTCAAAACCATTCATGCGCGGCATCTCGATATCCAGCAACATGACATCCGGATCGACGTCATCCAACTTGGTCAGTGCATCCTGCCCGTCCGTTGCGGTGGTAACGTCGTAGCCGTGCGCCTCAAGGAACTTCTGAGACACCTTGCGCACGGTAAGCGAGTCATCCACGACCATGACCAGTGGGCGAACCCTGATCGGGTTGACAATCTTGGTTGTAACGAATGTGCTCTTCTGCTTGTTGTCGATCAGCTGGATCGGGTTGACGATCAACACAACCGCGCCACTTCCTTCAATGATTGCCCCCTGGATGCCGTCAAACCCTTTGAATTGCACCCCCACGGTCTTGACCGCCACATCACGCTGCTGCGTGACCGCATCAACTTGAAGGGCAACATACGCCCCATCAAACTCCAACAGGAGAAATTGCGTCGGCATAGACTCGTCACGAGTAACAGACCCAGACCCAGACTCAAGGATTTGAGATATCGAATGCAGGATGTAGTCGCGACCATTCCACTTGATAAGGCTCTCGTTCATGACGCGAGTCATATCACTAGGATTAACCTGCAAGATATGCCTGATGATAGAAGAGGGAATTGCGTAGCTTTCCTCGCCGGAGTGCACCATCATGACGTGCATCATCGTTACGCTTGTCGGTAGGTGGCAGATGAACTTCGTGCCGCCGCCAGTACGGGTAGAGATCGCGATGGACCCACCAAGACTATCGATTGTCGTCTTGACAATATCCATCCCGACGCCACGGCCGGCCACCTCTGTCAATTCATTCGCGGTCGACAAGCCTGGCAGGAAAATCAGGTTGACCATCTCATCGGGCGACAACCTGGCGCCTTGATCAACAGCGCCGATTGCGATGGCTTTCTGGTGCAGCCTGGCGACATCAATGCCTGCACCATCATCGGAGATGGAAAGGACCAGCTCCCCATTCTCGATCTTGAGATCGACCTTAATCTCGCCAGTAGCCTCCTTGCTGGCGGCGGCTCTGTCCGCCTCAATCCCGTGCACAATAGAATTGCGAATGATGTGCTCGATCGGCGCTGTCATCTTCTCAAGAATACCCGCATCTACATCTTGATCACCGCCAACGATATCCAAATTGACTCGCTTATCAAGGTCCTTGGATGCCTGTCGAACCGTCCTGTAAAGCCTGTCGGCGATACTCATCAAAGGGATCATACGAACAGACATGAGCGCTTGGTGATGCTCGCGCATGATCTTCTGCTGGCTCGTCAAGGACGTTTGGGCTTCGCCAATATTCGAGAGCAAGCCTTGTTGAACGGTCTGAACGTCGTAGATACTTTCGCTCATAAACCTGGTTATTTCCTGCAGGCGCGTGAATCTGTCGAACTCGAGCGGATCGAAATGATCGTCCGCAGTCGTAATGCGAGATTGCATTTGACTCTCGGCATGGATATCGATATCCCTCAGGTATTTCTTGAGAGCAGCAACCCCTTTATCCATATCAACCAGGCCAGACTCAAACCTGAACAACTCCGACTCGATGCGCTGGCGGGCCGCCCCCAATTCGCCAGACTCATTGAGCAATGAGTCAAGATGGATGGATGACACCTTAAGTTGGTTTTGGACCAAAATGGCGGAGGGTTGCACAGACATGCCATCCTGATGCGCATGTTGCCCTCGGTTGGTCAGCCCATCGATAAGCGACAGTATCTCGTCAAACCCAGCCGCCACATCATCTGCGACGGACTGTTTATCGGATGCCCTTTCGAATAGGCGAAGCTCATCTTCCAGGCGATGTGCGATCTCACCAATACGCATAGCGCCGACCATTCGCGCACTACCCTTCATTGTGTGCAATAGGCGCGTCAACAGCGCGGAGATGTCGCTATTCGCAAGGTCACCCGACAAGGCGCGAAGCGCCCCCATGATCTCGGATTCAAGATTCGCCGCCTCTTCAATAAAAACGGGAAGCAGATCTTCGTCGATATCGTCTGCAAGGAACTCTTGCACAACCTCCGATTCATCCCCAGTCAAGATATCGTTCGTTAAGTCGATCACCTCCTGGCTCTCAATGAGCGCGTCCAGCGCTACGCTCTCAGTAGTCCCTAATTTTTCAATTAACTCGGGTTGTCCTTGTGGAATCTCCTTTTGAGAGAAGGCGTGGACTTGAGTGTCTAACGCGGAGATCACCTGCAAAACCAGGTTCATGGTCTCTGCGCTAAGCGCAAATGCGCTACTCTGGCGGGCGAGAAGCCAGATTTCCAGCGCTCCGGCCAGGTCGCCAATGACATTCACCCCAGAGGTTCGGCTGACGCCAGCAAGCGTGTGCGCGCCACGAATGAACTTTGGATCGACGACATTACCTTCGCCAACATTGAGTGCCGATGCCTGCTCAACCATGCTTCGGACGTGATTACGCATCTCATTCTTGGCGATGTTGAACAATGGAGAGGAAATATGGATATCACCTATCACCACCTCAGCTTCGTTTTGCTGCGCCGTCTCTATCTCGGAAGAGTGGCACTCCAGCGTCTTGGCCTTATCGATGATGTCTTGCGCTTCAACAATGGTCTCGCCCTGCCATTCCAGGGTGTCGATCCAGCCGCCGAACCTCACAGAGAAGTCTTCGATGAAGCCCATAAGAACCTCATCGATCATGCGATCATCTTCAATAATCGTATTGAGGGCGTGCTCAACAGCCCAAGCCACTTCGCCAAGATCCTTTTGTCCAACCATCCTGCCGCTGCCCTTAAG
>PCUV01000049.1:0-219600 GCA_002786915.1 Comamonadaceae bacterium CG12_big_fil_rev_8_21_14_0_65_59_15
TGGGCGCAACGCTATCTGCGCGAATACCGCCACATTGCCGGTCGCATGGCAGACCTGGAAGCAACCGAGCGCGCGCTGAAAAACGGCATGGACGGCGAATATTTTTCGATGCGCAAGTCCAAACTCGAACGCCGCCTGAAAGCCGCACTCGGCCCGGCCTTTGACGCCTACCGCATCCACGACGGCGGCGTACGCCCGCGCCGCTACGCGCTAACCCTGATGCCCGATGCAGTAAGATTTATCGAAGATGTGGCATTCAAGGAGGCAAGCTGATGACCATGCAGACCCTAAGCTACCAGGTTTCATTCAACACGCCAGCGTTTCTTGGCAACGCCGAGCAACAAGGCCAGTGGCGCACGCCGCCGTTCAAGGCGCTGCTGCGGCAGTGGTGGCGGGTGGTCAAAGCGCCAGATGTGGGCTATGACCACCGCAGATTACTTCAGCTTGAGAATGCGCTGTTTGGCAGCGCTGCGGATGATTCGGGCGATGGGCAGGGGAGAAGTGGGCGATCCAAGGTTCAACTAAGGCTGTCGGCTTGGGATGCGGGCACGATGCATGGCGTACCTAAAGGCGAAATGGTTAAGCACGATGAAGCTCCAAGCAAGCAAGTAGGGGCAAACCTGTATCTGGGATATGGACCCATTGGCGGATCAGTTGTACGCACCGCGATTAATCCGAAGATATCGCCACTAACATTGAAACTGCGATTTCCTGCCGAATTTGAATCAGAAATCCGCTGTGCCATGCAACTTGCTCATTGGTTCGGAACCGTAGGTTCGCGGTCACGCAATGGCTTTGGTGCTGTTCATTTTGAAGGCGATGGCTTGTTGCCAGCCAAAGACATCAAAACTGATGCGCTTTCCAAACTGGGTGTGCTACTTGTAACCAGCAGGTGTTTACACCGTGAATGGCCACACGCTATTGGAATGGACGAAGCCGGTACTCCAACCATCTGGCGGCTGCTCAAACCAGAAGGCAACAAACTCGACGGCTTTGGCCGCTGGGAAGATGTCATGTTGGGTCTGGCACAAATCAAAATTGCCGTGCGCACCGCACCCTATTTCAAGTTTCAAGGTGGTGGACCTGCTGGTCATGACAAACCGCAGCCCCGTCACTTGTTGTCGTACCCCTCAGGTAACAGCCACAGTGTTAACGGCTGGGGTAAAGATGGACGAATGGCGAATCAAGTGCGATTCAAAGTACACCGCCGCCTTGACGGCAAGTTCATGGCCGTCATCGTTCACTTGCCGTGTGCCTTACCAGACAAATTGGCGCACGCCGTCAAAGGTGCAATACCTGATCAGGAAAATGTGTGGTCAGAAGTTCACCGCTTGCTCGATGCGCAAAAAAGCAAAGGCTTGATACACCTCGCAGGGAGCCAACAAACATGACCAACTACCCCAAAAAACTGGCCGCCTGGTTGCACGACCCGGCTGAAAAACAACTGGTCTTGCTGCGCGATCCGGTCGGCCATGAAGGCGGCAGCGTCGTTGAAGTGGGCAAGGCGGTCGGCCTGCCCACTCGTCCGGCCATGCACAAGCAAAATGGCCAATGGCTGGAACTCGATTACGACAAACTCGAGCAAGACAAATCAGTCCACATCGCCGACTGTCTGGCCGCTGCCGCTGACCGCCCCAACTGGCCACGCGCTGACGACGCCGCCAAGTACCCCCAGTTTGAAGCCGTCAAATTCACCCGCGAAGCCGAGCTGATCCACCCCCTTTCAGGCGAGCGCCTCAAGCTGGCCGCGCTGGACTTGAGCATAGCGCTGGAACAAATCAAAGCGGTCAGCCAGGACCACTTCACCCAACTGATTCAAGACAACGACCCCGACCTGCGCAAAACCTTTCTGGCCTTTTGGCGTTTTGGCCCCGAGGCTGGCCAACACGCCAGCGACCTGGGCGTGCTGTGGCCGATGTTGCCCGCCGACTCGCGCACGCCCGACCACAGCATCTGGTCCCACGTCGATACCGTGTCGGCCATTCACACCGCCTTGATGGGTGACGAAAGCGGCCCCGATCAGCCAGCGCTGCTGGTCATGAGCTTTGGCCCAGTGCAGGGTTTTATCGGCCAGGCACGCTCCACGTCTGATCTGTGGGCGGGTTCGCACCTGCTGTCGAGCCTGGTGTTTGAGGCCATGAAACCCATCATCAGCCAATTGGGGCCGGATGTGATGGTGTTCCCGGCACTGCGTGGCGTGCCGGTGGTGGATGAGTGGCTGATGAGCCCTGAGGTGGGTGGCGACGCTTTCCTGAATTTGTTTGACACACCATCACCCACCAACCCGGCCGGCATTGACTCAGAACTGCTGGCCGACCGCACCGACACCAACCCGCTGTTTGCCGCCAGCCTGCCCAACAAGTTCATGGCCATTGTTCCGTCAAAACAGGCTACAGCGCTTGCTGAACGAGCGATAGCAGCTATCAAAAATGCAGCAAAACAATGGACAACCGAAGCCGCCCAGCGCGCTTTTGATGCGGCAGGCGTGGCCATGACAGAGGTCACGCGTGAGCAAATCAAGACGCAATTGACCGGATTCCCGGAGTGCTACTGGGCCGCCGCCACTTGGCCGGTGGGCGATGGCGATGCCTACAAAGACGTGACCAACGCCGCCAGCCAGTTGCACACCGCGCTTGACAGCATTCACCAAGACCTGAAAAAACAAGGCGTTTTTGCGGATGCCACCTGGAAGGTGCTGACCAAAGAACTCAAGCTCGATGGCCTGAAGTTTTGGAGCCCCAACACCGGCATTCTTTACCCTGCTGTGTATGAACTGGCCGAGCGTGCCCTGGGTGCTGCCAAAGCCACACGGCCTTTTGATGCGGTGCGCGAAGAAGGCCACCGCTGCACCCTGACGGGCGAGGCCGAATGGCTCACGCATGACCGCGCCCTGCTTGGACTTAACCGCAAAGACCGTGAGGCACAAAGCGTTTGGGGCAAATTGGCCAAAAGGCAAAAGACCTGGGTCAAACCCGGTGAACACCTGAGCGCCATCGCCACCCTCAAACGCCTGTGGCCGACCCTGTTTGCCGAGCGCGTTAGCCGCTTGACGGGCGGCAACGTGCGCCGCTTTGTTATCAGCACGCACGCGCTGGCCCTGTCCACCACGCTGGAAAAGCTCTCTGACCCCGCCCACCCGATGACCACCGCGCAGCGTGCCGCCTTGCAAGTGCTGGCAAGCGGCGCCAGTGAGTTCGATGCAGTAACCCTTCCCAAAGCCTTGGTACGCAAGCTGCATCAGCGTGACCAACTATCACAAGCAGAGCAAGACACGTTGCGCAAACTGCCCGCCATGCTGGAAGATACGGCCGATGACAGCCCTGAGAACGTACATCGCCAGCGCACCATGGCCCAATTGCTGGGTGACAACCGTCCCGAAACTTACTACGCCCTGATCCTAATGGACGGCGACCGCATGGGCGGCTGGCTGGCGGGCAATGAAGACGACTACAAACTGGCATACCGAGACACCTGGCACAGCAAAGTACTCTCTGAGATGGACATGTACGAGCGGCGCGACCCGCAGCTTAAAAGCTATCTGAGCACCAAGCGCCCGGTGTCGCCTGGCCGCCATGGCGCCATTTCGCAGGCACTCAACGACTTTTCAACCCGGTTGGCGCGCCATGTGGTGGAGGAATGCTGCAAGGGCAAACTGCTGTACGCCGGTGGTGACGACGTGCTGGCGTTGGTGGCGGTGGATGATTTGTTTGACTGCATGCAGTTGCTGCGCTTGGCCTACAGCGGCATAGCGCCCAGTGAAGCCATGAATTTGGACGAAAGCATTGGCGTCTTGCGCAAAGGCGGCAGCGGATCACAGCGAAAACTGTTGCTCGACAAGGGTTTTGCTTTGTTGAACGGCCGCCTGATGACGCTGATGGGCCACAAAGCCACAGCGTCGATGGGTGCGGTGGTGGCGCACCACAGTGCCCCATTGGGCATGGTGCTGCGCGAATTGCGAGCTTCCGAGAGCCGCGCCAAAAACACCACGCACGGCAAAGACGGCAAGGGGGATGACGTCAACCGCGATGCCTTTTGCCTGCGCGTGCTCAAGCGTGGCGGCGGCGAGGTCAACGTTACCAGCCCGTGGTGGCCGATGGCGGGTGACCAGCAACCCGACGCCTCGCAGAGCGCCTTGGCGCTGATGAAAGAGCTGGCCACCAAACTGGCCGAAACCGACTTTTCGCGCGGTGCGATTTACCGAGCACAGTTGTGGTTTGAAGGTTTGACGGACGATGCCAAGGATGCCAAAAACAGCGCCTGGCGTGACCAGATGACCACTTCACTTGCGCACCAGTTCAAACGCCAGCAGGGTGACGAAGAACTGGCCCGGCGCGTGGTCAACTTTGTCTGCGACGTAATGAAACCGCCCCACCCCAAAACCGCGATCGACAACTTTCTGGCCACCAGCGAATTTTTTGCCCGCGAGGCACGCGCCTTTAGGCCAGACAAAGCAGCCGACCGCCATGCGCCAGAGTCCACCGGAGTTGCCGCATGAGCACCACCATCTATTACTACGTGCGCCCCACCGACAGCCTGTTTGTGCGCGGCAACCTGGCTTTTGGCGACAGTGGCGAGCACGGCAGCAGCCAGATGCCGCCGCCGCCGTCGCTGTTTGCCGGTGCTTTCCGCTCGGCTTTGCTGGGGCAAGACGCTGAGCACCTGAGCAGTTTTTTGAGCCAAGGCCGGTGTAGTGATGCCGCGCTGGCACAGTGCCTGGGCACACCGGACAACCCGTGCGACTTCCGCATCACTTGGCTGTCACTGGCTGGTGAACCCGGTGCAGGTGCAGCACCAGAGCCAATATCGCCACTTCCGGCTGATCTGCTGATGCTGGGCAAAAGCTTTGCAAAACTTAAACCCCGTGCCGTTCAAACCGGGGTGCAGTCAGCGGGTGACTTGCCTCTGCGTGCCACTTTGCATTCAGCCAAACAAGAAAAGCCCACAGGCGGCATCTACCTGCGCAGCAATGGGTTCAGACAACACCTGCAAGGTCAACTGCCAGAGCAAAGCCACGGCATCGAGAGCCACCACCTTTTTGTGCGCGACCCACGCCTGGGCATCGGCTTGAACGCCGATGCCCGCACCGTCGAAGAAGGCCAGATTTACACCACCGAGGGTTTTGCCTTCAGCCCCCACGATGACACAACGCCAGCCCCATTTGCCAGCACCGGTTTTCTGGTCGGCATTCAGGGCGTGACCGACCTGATGCCGCTGGAAGGCATGTTGCGACTAGGCGGCGATGGCCGCAGCGCGCATTACCGGCGCGTCAACTTCAGCGCCCCAGCGCTAACCAACATGCTGGGAAAAGACAACCGCTTTCGACTGATCTTGCAAACGCCTGCCCTGTTTGCCCACGGTTGGCTGCCCGAAGGTGTCAGCCTTCAAAACGATGGCAGCTACCGTTTGCAAGGCGACGGCTTCCAAGCCCGTCTGGCCTGCGCCGCACTGGGCCGGCGTGAAACCGTCAGCGGCTGGGATTTGTACCAATGGAAGCCCAAGCCCGCGCAAGCCGCCGTGCCGGCGGGCAGCGTCTATTGGTTTGACGACTTTGCGGGCGATGTTGGCAAGCTTGCCGCGTGGCTGCATCAAGGCCTGTGGCCGCACAATCCTGATGCACTGCAACAGAGTCGCCGTGCCGAAGGTTTCAACCGCGCCCTGCTGGGTGCCTGGAATTAATGCAACACAGCGCTACCCAAAACCAGCCCCCATCCCGGCCTTTCCCCAAAGGCGGGAAGGTGCAGGCAACCCAATTCTCAATACTCAGGAGTCCCCATGTTTGAAGCCACTCAAGTCGTTTTTTACTATGCCGTCAGCCCCGTCCACATGGGCGCGGGCAGCGCGATTGGGGCGATTGACAGCCCCATCCAGCGCGAAGTCCACACCCAGCACCCGATGTTTGCTGGCAGTGGTCTGAAGGGCGCGCTGCGGCATCACTTCAACCGCGCCTGGCCACGCGCCGAAGGCGACAGCAGCAAACCCCACAGCCTGATCAGCCGCATCTTTGGCCCCGACACCAGCGCGTCTGACTTTGCTGGTGCACTGTCTCTAAGCGATGCCCA
Organism: Comamonadaceae bacterium CG12_big_fil_rev_8_21_14_0_65_59_15; assembly: GCA_002786915.1. GTDB lineage: Bacteria > Pseudomonadota > Gammaproteobacteria > Burkholderiales > Burkholderiaceae_C > Rhodoferax. Next base: position 6,060 of record PCUV01000049.1, read on the forward strand.
ACTGGTGGCCTTGCCGGTGCGCTCGCTCAAAGGTGGCTTTGCCTATGTCACCAGCCCGTTAGCCTTGGCGCGCATTCAGCGTTTGGCGCAACAAGCCAACTTGCCCTGCACTTGGACTGTGCCTGAAGTGGCAGAAAACAAGGCGCTTGCCGCCAGCACTACGCTGCTGGGCCAGCGCCCAGGAGCTGCTGGCAACGCAATCGCCGACCAACTGGTGCTGGAAGCTTTTGAATTCACAACCACAGTCGATGACAGGCTACAGAAGATAGCAAAATGGATAGCAGACTACGCAATGCCTACAAGCGCTAGCGCATTTTTTGCTAACAAGTTCAAAACCGACCTGGTGCTACTCAACGACACCGACTTTGCCCACTTTGCGCGCCACGCCATGGTGGTCGAACCCCATGTTTGTATTGATGATGAAACCGGTGCCGCCAAGGGAACCGCCCTGTTTTATGTCGAAAACCTACCACCCGAGACCCTGATGGTCGGCCTGGCGCAGGCCAGCATTGAGCGTTTCAAAAAGAACAGCCGCAACAATGACTCGGCAGCGCTGCTGGATGCCGCACAGGTGTTGGCACAAGTGTTTACCGGCCAAGGCGATACCCAACCCGGCATCAGTGGCAAACTGCTGCAAATCGGCGGCGATGCCACGACCGGGCGTGGACTGGTGCTGGTGCAGGCCTGCCCTCAGTCATGATTTGATTTATCCTGACACGTCCACCCATTGGAGCCAAGCCATGCAAGCCTATCAATTTGAGCAATATGTTTCACCGTTGCATCCTGTCTCGGTAGCCCTACCTGCAAACGCACCTGCGGGCTCTGCCAAGATCATCGTGCTTTTTCCGGATCCAGTGGCAACCCCAGAAACCCCCAAGCCAAGGTTTGCCAACATGGCCGAATTTCACGCTTGGTTGATGACGCAGCCGCCAACGGGGCGCTCGGTCAAAGAAATTGATCAACAGATTCGCGAAGAGCGCGATAGCTGGAATTAGAGCCATGAAGCGTGCTTACTTTGATGCCAATGCGGTGATCTACTACATTGAGCAAAACCCAACTTTTCTGCCCGTCATGGTCAAGCGCATGTTTGGTTTGTCGGGTGAGGAGCTTGTTTACTGCGTAACCAGCGACTTGGTACGCATGGAAACACGCGTTCACCCTTTGCGCCACGGGCAAATCCAATTGCTGAACCAGTTTGATGAATTTTTTACGGCGAACCAGCAACACATCGTCCTATTTGACCGTGCTGTGTTTGATTTAGCGACCCAATTGCGGGCAATCCACGAGCTTAAAACGCCGGATGCACTGCACCTGGCGGCCGCGCTTGAAGCAGGCTGCGATGAATTTTGGACCAACGATGACAGGTTGGCCAAGGCAGCACTTGGGCGCATCGAAGTCATCAACATCAAGGAACTGCAATGACACAAACACTTGACCAACAACGCGCCACGCTGGCTTGGCAATACGCCACAGCAGGCATGGCCCAGCACGGCAAAGAATACAAAGGCTTGGCCAAAGGCGCACCCGCCTTGATCATGAACAGCGGGCTGATGCCCACGCTGGCGTTTTATAAAGGCAAAGATAAAAGTCCGGCTGCCCAGCAGTTGCTCGACCACCTGATTTGCGGAATGTCGAGTCGCCTGCTTGGGCAAAAGCTATCAGGTGGTCAAGGTATCCGGCTATTTCCTGAATTCATGGAAAAACTGCAAACGGGCTCATCGCACGATTACTTGCGCTGCACCGACGAAGCGCTGGAGCAGCTCAAATGGATTCGTCAGTTTGTGGATGCGGTTGAAACGCAGGGAGCATAGCAATGGCCGTTCCTCGCCGCATTGCGGCTTTGCCTCAATACATACCCTCGGTCAGCAACGCAGCGTTCGCAGACGCAGCAGCAGGCCACAAATTTCTCGGTTATTTCCGCAATTTTCAAGATTCGGATGCACGAGCATTTGAGCCCTATAAAGGCAAAGCCAGGTTGGTTGCACCTTTGCCACCACCCGGCCAACAAAACCGTGCTGAACAAGCCCAACTCAAAGCTGAATATGACGGTGTACTCAACGAAGTCTGCAAATTGCCACCGTCGTCTGTCAGCCAAGTTGCCGCTCTACGCACCCGTCAGCAAGCCCTGATCGCCCACCACGGCGCTAACGCCTACCGCATCAGCACCACCAGCACGGCACCCTTTGCCACCGGGCTGGGCAACGAGCACCCGATTGAAAACGGCTTTGCTTTCCTGACCCCCTACGGCCTGCCGTACCTGGCGGGCAGCGGGGTCAAGGGTATTTTGCGCAGGTCGATGCAAGAGCTGCAAGATGACGGCGAAGTCGGCTATACCGATGAAGCCATCAACGCCCTGTTTGGCCCCGAGACGGTGAATCAACCCGAAGATGCCCAGCGCGGTGCGCTCGACTTCTGGGACGTGTTCCCCAACCCGGCGGGCAACAAACTGGTGGTCGAGATCATGACCCCGCACTTTGGCAAGTACTACCAAGGCGATGAAACCCCGCACGACTCGGGTGCACCGGTGCCGGTGAGCTTTTTGGCCGTTCCCGCCAAATCGCAATTTGACTTTCATGTGGTCTGCCAGCCCAGCCGCTTGCCTGCAGCGCTGCGAGACCAATGGCGCGCGTTGCTCGACCGGGCCTTTGCGCACGCGTTTGAGTGGGTCGGCTTTGGTGCCAAAACTTCAGTGGGCTACGGTGCCATGGCCGCTGCGGCCACGCAAGCTGCAACGCTTGATACGGTTGCCGTTGCGCCAAACACCAGCCCATCTGCTGCAAGCGTCGCAATCCGTGCAGCAGCCAGCCAAACCTGGCTCGCTGCCAAGCTCACCCTGAACCCCGGCACTGGCGAAGTGACGGCCAGCTATGAGGGCAAATCCACAATTGCCCTGCGGAACCCACAGGCCAACGAACTTCGTGCAGCCCTTGGCGACGAACGTGCCAACAGACTCAAAAAGAACAAGGAACTCAAAGGCGTATCTGTCGATGTTGAACCCTTGGGCAACGCGTTGATGATTAAGCGACTGACACCCTCATGAGCAACCTCAAACCACCCGTTGAAGTTAATTTACAGGTCTTGGACGCGCAAGAGTTACTCGAATGGCGCGACCTGCAAAACGCCCAGCTCGAAAGCCTGAAGCACGTTTGGGACAACCCTGAGGACGACTGCTGGAATGATGTGCCGAGCAACCAGAATCTCACGATGGTCTTAAAAAGACTGGCATAGTGATCGAAAAATAAAGATAATGGCATTATCAACATTTTTACAATAATTGCCATGAACATTGCATCAAGCCTATCTAACGGCAGAACTGTCATACCTTCTATTTTTCGCCAGCAACTCAACATGCAAGATGGTGATCAATTGATCTGGAACACCCGAGATGGCGAGCTCGTTGTGACCACCCGGCGTGCCCAGCTTGCCAAGGCGCAGGCGCTTTTTCAGAGTTTTGCGCCGCAAAATTCGCCCTCCGCGGCGGACCAACTGATGGCTGAGCGGCGCGCTGCGGCTGACAGCGAATGAGCCAGATCACCCTGCTTGACGCGTCGGCCATCCTGGCTTTTTTGCAAGGCGAGCCCGGGCAAGACCGGGTACTTACAGCCTTGCAATCAACGCCATGCTTGGTCAGCGCAGCCAACCAGGCAGAAATCATCTCCAAATCGCTCGATCGTGGGGGTGACAAGGACACCATCCAACGCATCCTGGCAGAGCTCAACTACACTGTCATCGACATCTTGGCCGAAGATGGCGAGCAGGCTGGCTGGCTATGCGCTTCAACCCGATATTTGGGTTTGAGTCTGGGTGATCGTCTGTGTTTGGCAACGGCGCAAAGGCTCAAGTCGCAAGTGCTGACAACTGACCGTGACTGGTTGAAGTTGGCAACCGAACTCAGCTTAGACATCGTCTGTATTCGCCCTGAAAAGCACTAAGGGCTTGTAAAGCAATAAGCCCCCATGCCCTGAAAATTCGCGTCCCCCATTGACACCACATCTAACGCCCGTGTAACCATGTCCACCGCCCACCCCACGCTCGACCTGACTTCGTTTTGTGCCGCCTTGGCCTCCCTGCAACGGGCTGTGACCCGATGGCAGGCCACAGGTCAGCAGGATGAAGAACTTCGCGATGCCTGCATCCAGCGCTTTGAATACACTTTTGAACTGAGCTGGAAAATGCTCAAGCGACGGCTGGAACTTGACCTGCCCGATGCGCAAAGCGTGGATACGATGAGCTTTCGCGAACTGATACGCAGCGGTGGCGAGCGTGGCCTGGTAACCGACGTCGATGCCTGGATGGTGTTTCGGGACAAGCGAAACACCACGTCGCACACCTACAACGCCGCCACGGCTGCCGACGTAGCGGCCGTTATTCCCGCTTTTATGCAGCACGCCCAGGCGCTGCTAGCGCAATTGCAAGCCGAAGGTGCTGATCATGCTTGATCTTGCCGCAGGCCAGCAACAGCAGATTCAACACCTGCTGTCGCGGCGTCTGCCCCATGTCACGGCGGTGGCTTTTGGCTCGCGCGTGACGGGCTGGCCACACGGCAACCCACCCAAGCCCTACTCTGACCTCAACATTGCCCTGTGGGGTATGCGCCCCACGGACGACATCGCCCTGGCCCATTGGCGCACCGATCTGGAAGAAAGCGCCCTGCCGTGGCGCGTTGACCTCAGCGATGCCAATAGCCTGCCTGCGACTTTACGCGACCAGATTGAGCACTGCGGCGTGTACCTGCAAGGGCGATCCACAGCGCAACTGGCCGCTGGCTGAGCAGCGCAGGATCGTTGACCGGTTCACTTCATCCACCCATGTCCCTCATCCTCACCGTCCCCCGCGCCCACGCCCCAGCCCTGCCCGATGAAGGCTGCTGGGCGCTGGCCAACTGGGGCTGGCTGGCGCACGCCACCTGGCGCTCGCGCGCGCAGGCCGAGCATGATGAAACCCACTTGCAGTTGATCCCCTACCTGGTGCTGCGCAACGCCGAAGATGCCATGTGGTGCTACCAGCGCAGTGGCGGCGACGCGCGGCTGCTGGGGCGCTGTAGTTGCGGCGTGGGCGGGCACGTGGATGCGCCTGATGCCCTGACAGGCGCTGCGGGCGATGCCCAAAGCGCGCCAAACGATGCCATCAATTGCGCTGCACTTGATAGCTGCTCACGCATGCCAGACAAGCGTTCAAGGCCGATTTCTCGTGTAAATGTAGAAGCCACCCTGCAACGCGCCCTGCGGCGGGAGCTGGCCGAAGAGCTGGGCGCCAGCGCCGCCGACCTGGCCGATCTGCGCTGCCACGGCCTGATTTATGAAGGCCACAGCCCGGTGGGCCGGGTGCACCTGGGCGTGCTCTACAGCGCACGTTGGTGCCCGGCGGCCGACCCGCAACCTGTGGCCGGTGAAGCGCTGTGCGGCCAAGGCTTTCGCGCCCCCGCGCGCGTGGCCGATGACCCGGCGTTTGAGTTGTGGAGCCAGCTCGCGGCACGCCACCTGGCCACAAGCGCAGAGCTGACAAACCGGCCATAAAGAGCGGCTAAAAAAGCGGCAAAACGGCCCCTCGCATTGGATCGCAAAGCAATCAAAAAGTATTTGATGACAACCGATTACCCACAGTCCGTGCAGCCCCGTCCGATCGGCAAACTGACGCACCCCGCCCCCACCCTGCTGCTGTGCACCCTGGGCGCCAGTTGGGCCGTGATTGCCGAAATTTTTGGCTGGCTCGCGCCCGGCGTGCTGGACCTGTACGCGCACCACCCGCGCCGGGCTGAGCTCGACGCGCTGCGCGCCGCGCACGGCTTGCGCGCCCCGGACGAGCTGTGGGTCTGTAGCACCGAAGGCGCGCAGACCGCCGCCAGTCTGGCGCTGCTGGACGACTGGTGGGGCAAGCTCGGCCGGCCGCTGCCGCTGCGCATCTGGACCGCCGCGGGCACCGATCAACTCGCCACCCAGGCCGAGTGCGACGCCATGCGCGAGCTGACCCTGCGCGTGGTGCTGCTGGCGTCCGAACGCTGCGCCCACGGCGGTCAACTGATCTTGTCGCTGGCCGGTGGGCGCAAAACCATGAGCGCCGATTTGCAGGGCGCCGGGGCTATTTTTGGCGCCGCAGCGTGGCTGCACGTGGTCGGGCCAGAGCCCTTGCCAGCCCCTTTGGCGGGCCGCGATGCGCTACTAAAACAACAGCAGCCTGCGCTGTTTTCATGCGCGCTAGCGACCGATTTGGCCAACAGCATCCGGCCGCTGGTGGCCGGCCGTGGCACGCGCAGCGAACTGCTCGACGTGGCGCTGGAAGACGGCGCCGGCCCGGTCACCGCGCAACGCTTTGCCCTGCCGCTGGCCGCGCCCGGCACGCCGTGCCGCTGGGCCGCGCCTGCTTCCCAAGGTGCAGCGTGGCTCGACGCCGAGTTGCGCCTGCGCCAACGCCAAGGCAGCCAACTGATGGGCAACTTTCTGGCGCAAGTGGCGCAAACCGAGCACCACGACAACTGGCGCAGCCTGTACCGCCTGCCCCCGGCGCAGATCGAGCACCTGCGCCGCACGCCCGTCAGCGCCGAGCACCTGGACTGGCTCACCGCCCTGCCCAAAGCCGACCTGCACCGGCACCTGGGTGGCTGCCTGGACATTGCCGCGCAGCGCCAGGTGGCAGAACGCATCTGGGCCAGCATTCCAAAGCAAAACAGGCTCCAGCGCTTAACGGACATAGGCTGGCTGCTATCAGAAGATGGGGCGTCCGATGCAAGCGATGCGCTGGATGACGCCGACTATGACTTGAACGACGCACCCGATGCGTCGCAGGATTGGCCGTGGGACTGGCCGCAGCGGCTACAGGCACAGCCGCCCCAGCCGGGCGATCCCACCGGCGCCATCCTGCGGGCCGAACGCTGCGCCACCCTGCTGCGCAACGCCAGCGCCCCACAGTTGCAGCGCAACCTGTATGGCGTAACCGCGCCGCGCATCGCCCTGAAAACCCGGCACGCGCACGGCTTTGCCGCTTACGAGCGCCCGGGCGAGTTGAGCGGCTCGGCCCTGCTGGGCCACCCGGCCGCGCTCAAACCCTACGCGCAGGCCATCGTGGTGCAGGCGCGCGCCGAAGGCCTGGTTTACCTGGAACTGCGCGGCAGCCCGCACAAATACCGCCCCAGCGATCCGGCCGGCTTTGTGTACGAGCTGCGCGCTGCGCTGGCCGCTGCCGGGGCAGACGTGGGCAAGACAGGGCAAAAGCCTATGGCGCCGGGTGCGAACGCGGCCATGCCCCGCATCGGCTTTATCTGGATTCTGGATCGGCGCGACCCCGCTACGCTACAAAAAACAGTATTGGCTGCGCTGGCTGCACAAGCGCTGGCACCCGATTTCTTGCTTGGCCTGGACGTGGCTGGGGACGAGGCCCAGCCCCTCACCGACGCGCTGGTGGCGGCCTTTGAGCCGGCCTTTGCCGCCTGCCTGCCCATCACCATCCACGCTGGTGAAGGCGAGGACGCCAGTCGCATCTGGCAAGCCGCCTACCGCCTGCACGCCGACCGCGTGGGCCACGGCCTGAGCCTGGCCGACCACCCCCAACTGGCCGCGCGCCTGCGCGACCGCAGCGTGTGCCTGGAGCTGTGCCCCAGCTCCAACCGCGAGGTGGTGGGCTTTGCCGACCCCAGTCAACCGGCAAGCTTCGGCCTGCCCACCTACCCCTTGCAGCGCCTGATGGACCTGGGCCTGCCGCTGACGCTGTGCACCGACAACCCCGGCATCAGCCGCACCACGCTGGCCGGTGAATACCTTGCCGCAGCGCGCATGACGCCTGGCGGTCTGACGCAGTGGCAGGCGCTGGCGCTGCTGCGCCAGGCCTTTGTGCACGCCTTTTTGCCCGCCGCGCAGCGCGAAGCCTTGCTCAAGGCGGTCGATGCCGCCGTGTTTGCCCAATTGATCGCGCCCGCGCCCTGAACGCCACTGCATCACCCGCTGATCACCACCCCCACTTCACCCGCATCATCCCATGCAAACCTGCACCCTCCACCTGTGTCTGGTCAGCGACCAGGCCACCCCAAATCTGCTGCCGCTGCTCGACCCCGCCTGGCACCCCGCCACCGTGGTACTGGCAACCAGCGAGCGCATGAAACACAACGCGCTGGCGCTCAAAAGCGTCATGCAAACCAAGGGCCAGGGCCTCAAGATCGAGCTGCTGGACCTGCCCGACGCCTTTGACTACGGCGCGCTGGCCGACGCTTTTTTGAACTTTCTGGCCGCGCACGAGGGCCAGCGCGTGGCGCTTAACGCCACCGGTGGCACCAAGCTCATGGCGCTGGCCGCACAAGAAGTGTTTCGCAGCCAGGGGTTGCCGGTGTATTACGTCAACGTCGAAAACGACACCGTGGTGGTCCTGGGCGAGCGCACCCCGGCGCCGCCGCTGCGCGCCCAGCTCAAGGTGCACGAACTGCTGCGCGCCCACGGCCACACGGTGGATGTGCCCGAGCAACCCCAAGTGACAGCGGCGCTGCGCGACCTCACGGCACGCTTTATTGACCAGATCGAACACGCCGGGCGCGCCCTGGGCGTGCTCAACTACCTGGCGCTCCAAGCCCAAGATGCGGGCGGCTTAAGCGCCAAGCTCAGCCCTGAACAACTGGGTAGTGAAGCGCTGGGCGAACTGATCGGGCAGCTCTCGGATGCCGGTTTGGTCCGGCAAGCCGGACTACAGTTAAGCTTCAAAAACGAACTAGCGCGCTTTTTTGCCGCTGGCGGCTGGCTGGAATGGCACGTGCTCGAGCAAGTGCAAAGCCTGCGCGGCCAAATGCCGCAGGCCCTGACCGACGTGGTCTGCGGCCTGAGCGTGCGCTTTGCCAACCCGCCCAAGGGCCGCGCCGGACTGGACAAAAACGAGATCGACGTGGCGTTTTTGTACCGCAACACGCTACACATCATCGAATGCAAAACCGCCAACCTGGCCGCCAGCGACGCCACCGGCACACGCGCCAGCGCCGCCATTTACAAGCTTGAATCGCTGCGCCGCCTGGGCGGCCTGCGCACCCGCGCCGCGCTCATCGACTACCGTGGCGCGCTCGCCCCCGGCAGCGTGGACCGCGCCCGCGCCGAAGAAGACGGCCTGCTGGTCATCAGCGGGCGCGAGCTGCGCGACCTGGCCGGCGTACTGCAACGGCGCTGGCTGCAAGGCGGCGCCTGAAGTCAAAACGGATAGCCCCAACACCGCCATGACACACCCCACACCATCTGCCACAGACCAAAGCCCCCCCCTGCCCATTGCCCGCTACCGCCTGATTGCCCAGGTGCAGGCACCGCTGGCGCTGCCGCCCTACGCCGGCTCTTTGCTGCGCGGGCAGTTTGGCGCGGCGCTGCGCCACCTGGCGTGCATGACGCGCGCGCCGCGCTGCCCCGGCTGCGCGCTGCTGGCCACCTGCCCTTACACGCGTATTTTTGAGGCCACGCCACCCGACGCCGCAGTGGGTGGCGCGGCTACCGAGATCAGCACCACGGCGGCGACCAGTGCCTTGCCGTCGGCCAGCGCCACACCCGCATCGGCAGCGCACAGCCACCGCCCGCAAGCCTTTAGCGCCCTCCCCAACGCCTACGTTATCGAGCCGCCCAACCCTGGCGCGCGCACCTTGCAGCCAGGCGACGCACTTGAATTTGGCATTGTGCTGATCGGCCCAGCGCTGGCGCAGTCTGCGCTGGTGTTGCTGGCGCTGCAACGCGCCCTGGCGCGCGGTCTGACCACCAGCCGCAGCCCCTGCGAGCTGCAGCGCATCGACTGGCTGGCGCCAGACGGCAGCGCTGCGCCGATCTGGACCGCCGAGAACCCCCGCATCGCGGATCACCCCGCGCAACTGGACTGGGCCGCGTGCATCACCGCCACCACCACAAGCAACAGCGCAGCGGCGTCTGAGCGTGCCACTAACGCTACATCAAACATAGCTGCCAGCGCACAACCGACAAGCGCTACAGGCCAATTAAATGCTAAAGAATCTGGCCAGGCATTGACCCTGCACCTGCACACCCCGCTGCGCTTGCAGCACCAGGGCCACGCGCTGCCTGCGGGCAAACTTGATGCGCGCACGCTGCTTATCCACCTCACGCGCAGGGTGCAGTTGGTGTTGCAGTTCCACGCCGGCATCACCGGGCTGGACGCCGCCGCCAGCCAAGCTATCACCGCGGCAGCCACGCTGCAAGACGACAAAGCCCTGCGCTGGCTCGACTGGACGCGCTATTCCAGCCGCCAGCAGCAAGAAATGACGCTGGGCGGCGTGGTGGGCACCTGGCGCCTGCACGGCACGCCCGAAGCCATCGCCACTGTGGCGCCCTGGCTGTGGCTGGGCCAATGGCTGCACGTCGGCAAAAACGCCACCATGGGGCTGGGGGGCTACACATTCGGTCGCTAGGTGCGCCCAAATAATGCCATCCATGCCTCACGCGGGGTCACAATTTTCATCATGCCATCGACCCGCTTGACGGCTTGCCAACCCAGCACCCGCTTGTCACCCGTAACAAAAAAGTCCATGCCAGCACTGGCTGCGGCATTCACCAGCCGCTGATCATTGTCGTTGGGCGGCTCGGCGGCATCGTCAACCCATTGGGCCACCTGCCAAGAAGCATCAAACAACTCGCACGCATTCAGACACTGAGGAAACTTGCGCGCCAACACCTCATGTGCCTCCATCTGGATCAGAGGGCTGCCAAACAGCCAGTCGCGATCAGCACATTGCAGAACCAGCTCTTCACACAAGCCCGAAAAAATGGTGGCTGACACCCACACGTTGGTGTCCAAAAACACCTTCATGACACGTCTTGCAACACATCATCTTCCGTCAGCCAGCCTGCGGCGCGCGCCAACGGTGCCAATTGGGCTTGGCTTTGACGCAGCGAATCTCGTAAGCGATGTGCACGCAGTGCCTCACGCACCACCTCACTGCGTGACTTACCGCTGTGATGACATAGCATATCAAGCCCTTGGGTTTCTGCATCTGACAAGCGAACGGTTAACGTGGTTTGCATCGTAATTACCCCTTTTGTACGACAGTGTAATACGCGCACAGCAAGCTTGCCGCACCCCACAAAACCGGCGCGCCGCCCAACAATAGCGGCCATGACCCAACGCCTGCTGCACCTGGCCTGCTACGACATCGCTGAACCGCACCGGCTGGTGGCCGCGCTGAAGCTGGCGCGCGTGTATGCCACCGGCGGGCAAAAGTCGGTGCACGAACTGTTTTTGAGCGTGGCCGAGCGCATCACCCTGATCGACGACATGCGCGCCCTGCTGGACCTGGGCACCGACCGCTTCATGCTGCTGCGGCTGGACCCGCGCAGCCGCGTGCATACCCTGGGCAAAGCCGTGCAACCCGCCGACCCGGACTATTTTTATGTTGGATAAAAGGATAAAAGGGTGAGGATAAAAGGGGACGCTACCCTTTTTTGACCCTTTTTTGACGAAAAAAGGGTAGCGTCCCCTTTTATCTTTATCTTATGAGCACACTTGTTCTGGACCGCGCGCAGCTTGAAGTCAAATCCGAAGGCGACACCCTGGCCCTGTACGAGGCCGGTGTGCGCCGTGGCACCGTGCCCATCAAGCTGATCGACCGCTGCGTCATCCACGGCGCGCAAACCCGCCTGGACAGCGGTGTGCTGATGAAGCTGGCCGAAGCCGGCGTGACCACCGTGCTGATGAGCCCGCGCCAGCCGCGCCGCGTGGCGCTGGTGCTGGGCAGCCAGCACAACGACGCCGCCGTGCGCCTGGCGCAGGCCCAGCGCGTGATGGATGAGGCCGCCTGCCGCCAGTGGGCACTGGCCCTGGTGCGCAGCAAAATCACGCGCCAGCGCCGCACCCTGCGCACGCTGCAAGCGGCGCGCCCCGATGCACGCAAACCGCTGTTTGACGCGCTGCAAAGTCTGGACGGCATCCTCAACACCCTTCGCAGCGAGGGCGCAGCTCCTACACAAAACCAACCCCCACAGAACCTGCCAAACCTGCCCACCCTGCTGGGCCTGGAAGGCGCTGCCGCACGCGCCTACTTTGGCGGCCTGGCCGGGGTGTTTGCCCCGGCGCTGCAATTTACCGGGCGCAACCGCCGCCCGCCGCGCGACCCGGTCAACGTCTGCCTGAGCCTGAGCTACACCATGGTGCACCTGCAAGCGGTGCAGGCCTGCGTAGCCGCCGGGCTCGACCCCATGCTGGGCTTTTACCACCGCCCCAGTTTTGGCCGCGAAAGCCTGGCCAGCGACCTGATCGAACCGCTGCGCGCCGCCATCGACCTGTGGGTGTGGGAGCTGTTGCGCAGCCGCACGCTGCGCGAAGACCACTTTTCCATCGACAAAGGCGCGTGCCTGCTGGGCAAGGCCGGGCGCAGCATCTATTACGCCGCATGGGAACAAGCCAGCGCCCCGTGGTGGCGCTACCTGCGCGCGCAATGCCAGGCGCTGGCACGCAGCCTGCGCCAGCAGGGCCTGGTGTGGCTGGCCAACCCCGACGACGAGGACGAATTGTGCTGAACACGCGCCACCCCAAACGCAGCGCCCAACCCGGCCCGGGCGCGCGCGCCCTGTACCTGGGCGGGCGCGAGCACAAACGCGTCACCTGTACCGACGCCGCGCTGGTGGTCACCAACGAGCGCGCGCAGGTACTGCGTTTTCCGCTGGCGCGGGTGGCACGCGTGGTGAGCAGCGCCGACGTGGTGGACTGGAGCGGCACCGCGCTGGCCCTGTGCATGCGCGCGGGCATTGGCATCACCTGGCTGGATGCGCGTGGTCAGGCGCTGGGCAGCCTGTATGCGCAACCGCGCCAAAGCGCCAGCCTGGCCACGGCGCTGGAGCTATGGAGCGAGCGCGCCGACGGCCCCGAGCGCTATCAAAACTGGCTGCGCGCGCGACGCATGGACACACTGGTACGCTGGCAACAAGAGCATCAGGATACGGTGACACCGCAGCAATGGGAAGCCACCAAGCGCGACTACGTCTATGGCGGCCACGTCCTGGTGCACCTGAACCCCGAACTGCGCAGCCTGTGCCTGGCCTATGTGGCCGCGCAGCTCAACAGCCACGGTTTGACCCCGCAACTGTGGGGACCGCGCCTGCAAGCCATGAATCTGGACGAAGACCTGTGCAACCTGCTGTGGGCCGAGATGAACCTGGGTGCCGGCACGCTGGCCGACCAGACCACTGACAGCGCCACCGCCACCGAACTGTTTGAACGCTGGAGCGCGCGCAACGCCAGCGCCCTCACCTTGCACCTGGTGCACCTGCACCGCACGGCGCTTAAAGCCATGCACACCTGAGACAAGCACCATGGCCGACAACCAAACCGCCCGCTACCTGGTCACCTACGATATTGCCAACCCCCGGCGTCTGGGCCGCGTCTTCAGGTTTCTAAAGAAGCACGGCGTACCGGTGCAATATTCGGTCTTTCTGGTGGAAAGCAATGCTGCCAAAATGTCCGAACTGATGGTCAAAATAGCCAAGTTGATCCACCCCGACGCCGACGACGTGCGCGCCTACAAACTGCCAGACAACGGCTGGCAGATCAGCATGGGGGCCAGCATCCTGCCTGAAGACGTGCTGCCCGGTGGCTTGCTGATCAGCAGCGAGCACCGGCGCAAATAACCCCCCAAACCATGTCTAAAAAGTACATTTTTATAGCTACTGACGCAAGTGCAGCAAGCGCTAGAGGCTATCTTTGCACAGAGTCCCAAAGCGCATGAAACATCATCTATCATTGTCAAGGAAAGTTAGCCTTGCAAGCACCGTTAACAAGCGTCAACCACCCAGCCAACCCAATGACAACATTGATGATTTTGGCGGGTGCCGAGTAAATACCAGCCCTGAATTCAAAGGGATTAAGACGCGATATATTCTATTATTAATAGTAACTTCTGAGAGTAAATACCAGCCCTGAATTCAAAGGGATTAAGACAATAATATTATCTTCAAGCATAACACGCCATGTGAGTAAATACCAGCCCTGAATTCAAAGGGATTAAGACCTGTATGGAAACCTCAAGATACTGCAGAATATGAGTAAATACCAGCCCTGAATTCAAAGGGATTAAGACGATGGTGTAGGCTCGGCTCTCTGGTTTACGCACGAGTAAATACCAGCCCTGAATTCAAAGGGATTAAGACACTCGACTACTTTACTATTACTTAATTGCCTATGAGTAAATACCAGCCCTGAATTCAAAGGGATTAAGACCTATACGGCCGGCTTGCAGCGCCGTACCCCGGACGAGTAAATACCAGCCCTGAATTCAAAGGGATTAAGACGCCCTATCCGTAGCGCGGTTTTGCGCCACGAGAGAGTAAATACCAGCCCTGAATTCAAAGGGATTAAGACTGAAAGCGTTGGTGCCTAATGGATAAGCGTCCGAGTAAATACCAGCCCTGAATTCAAAGGGATTAAGACGCCTCGTCTTTATCGTCAAAGGCTACGTTTAAAGAGTAAATACCAGCCCTGAATTCAAAGGGATTAAGACTGTTGGCATGAGTTGGTAGTCACGCCCCTGCAGAGTAAATACCAGCCCTGAATTCAAAGGGATTAAGACGTCATCGAAATCGCGCGCTGGCTTGGACCGTGATGGAGTAAATACCAGCCCTGAATTCAAAGGGATTAAGACCAGTGCCTCATGTTTAAATTCAAACCATGCAGTGAGTAAATACCAGCCCTGAATTCAAAGGGATTAAGACTTCTATTATTAATAGTTATTTTTGGACAGTCAAAGAGTAAATACCAGCCCTGAATTCAAAGGGATTAAGACCTTGCTGTTCGCAAGTGCCTTGAAAATCTTTTCGAGTAAATACCAGCCCTGAATTCAAAGGGATTAAGACTCAACGATGCGCGCCGTCTCTGCCAGCAGGGTCTGAGTAAATACCAGCCCTGAATTCAAAGGGATTAAGACCTGGACAGTAGCCTAGGTGCCGCGCGATGCGGTCGAGTAAATACCAGCCCTGAATTCAAAGGGATTAAGACGTCTACAGAGGCTGCGTCGAAATCAATATCAGAGTAAATACCAGCCCTGAATTCAAAGGGATTAAGACGCTAGGATCGGTGACGCATACGCTGCGCCAGAGCGAGTAAATACCAGCCCTGAATTCAAAGGGATTAAGACCTGTCGGGTGTAGTACAGCTTGCCGTGCAGGGTGAGTAAATACCAGCCCTGAATTCAAAGGGATTAAGACAGCGCGTCTCCGCGAACTATTTCACCGTAGATGAGTAAATACCAGCCCTGAATTCAAAGGGATTAAGACCCTTGTCGGCTCCTACTTCGCTGATAAGCGCGTCGAGTAAATACCAGCCCTGAATTCAAAGGGATTAAGACTACAGCCATTTGATTATGTATAATCCCTTTCGAGTAAATACCAGCCCTGAATTCAAAGGGATTAAGACCCATCATAGTCCTCAAATATAATATCCATATCGAGTAAATACCAGCCCTGAATTCAAAGGGATTAAGACGATACAATAACATTACCTTCAAACATAACGTGGAGTAAATACCAGCCCTGAATTCAAAGGGATTAAGACGATAGCCGCAACAGTTACACCGTTTTGGTAGGAGTAAATACCAGCCCTGAATTCAAAGGGATTAAGACCATACTCCAAATTCTAGGGTTAGTATCATAGTCTGAGTAAATACCAGCCCTGAATTCAAAGGGATTAAGACTTCACCTTGGTCACGCTGTTGTTGAAGTCCCGGCCGAGTAAATACCAGCCCTGAATTCAAAGGGATTAAGACGTGAGCTGCCCTTTAATTTTGGCTTCGAGTGCCGAGTAAATACCAGCCCTGAATTCAAAGGGATTAAGACCGGGCCAAGAGCTTGTACCCAGTGCGCACCTCGGGAGTAAATACCAGCCCTGAATTCAAAGGGATTAAGACTGGCAGTGCCGAAAGTAGTGTCTGTTTCGCCGTTGAGTAAATACCAGCCCTGAATTCAAAGGGATTAAGACTTGGCTGCCTTGGCTGCAACGGCCTTATTGGCTGAGTAAATACCAGCCCTGAATTCAAAGGGATTAAGACCATCCATACTCTTTAATGCTAGAAAACACGGCAGGAGTAAATACCAGCCCTGAATTCAAAGGGATTAAGACCTTGAACCGCATTATAAGTTTTATAACATCCAGGAGTAAATACCAGCCCTGAATTCAAAGGGATTAAGACCTATATTAGCCATATAATAGTCCCCATAAGTATGAGTAAATACCAGCCCTGAATTCAAAGGGATTAAGACATTTAACTAACTCAGGGATATACTCGCAATAGGAGTAAATACCAGCCCTGAATTCAAAGGGATTAAGACCAAACAACCATAAAAAAAGCGCAGTAAGTGCAAGAGTAAATACCAGCCCTGAATTCAAAGGGATTAAGACCTTTTTGGTAGCATACTCTTTTTTCACGTACACCGAGTAAATACCAGCCCTGAATTCAAAGGGATTAAGACCGTGTTATTTCTCCGTAGCTATTGCGTGTGATTGGAGTAAATACCAGCCCTGAATTCAAAGGGATTAAGACGCGCGCTGCGGCAAGTGCGTCGCCGCGTGTTATTGAGTAAATACCAGCCCTGAATTCAAAGGGATTAAGACACTTTCATAATGAGCCTCCAGTATCGGGACAATTGAGTAAATACCAGCCCTGAATTCAAAGGGATTAAGACCTTGCGCCATGGATGGATAGTTACTTTGCCATGCTGAGTAAATACCAGCCCTGAATTCAAAGGGATTAAGACAGATCAGTCCCTATCATTGATGCTTCTTCAAAGGAGTAAATACCAGCCCTGAATTCAAAGGGATTAAGACAAAGCTCGTTAAAATGTGCAAGCGATTTTGTGGAGGAGTAAATACCAGCCCTGAATTCAAAGGGATTAAGACGACGCAGATCGTCCTTCGCTGCGTCGAACATTGGGAGTAAATACCAGTCCTGAATTCAAAGGGATTAAGACCCCAACAGAAATTGTTCTTTCGATTTTCGCAAGAGTAAATACCAGCCCTGAATTCAAAGGGATTAAGACATATCAGTTCCCTTTTATTTTGCGAGCTGAACATGAGTAAATACCAGCCCTGAATTCAAAGGGATTAAGACAAGGTCATCTGCAGTCATGCTGGCATCTGGGTGAGTAAATACCAGCCCTGAATTCAAAGGGATTAAGACTACTGTGCCGGTACGTCACTGGTATCAATCCAGCTGAGTAAATACCAGCCCTGAATTCAAAGGGATTAAGACGGGTGTTAAGCAGCGGGCCTGGTTTGGTTAGTCTGAGTAAATACCAGCCCTGAATTCAAAGGGATTAAGACTCAACGGCATCAGCATCTTGATAGAAGTAAGCAGAGTAAATACCAGCCCTGAATTCAAAGGGATTAAGACCGTCATCGTATTCCCAAGCCGCCTTTTGCGCCTGGAGTAAATACCAGCCCTGAATTCAAAGGGATTAAGACATATCATTATACTTAATACGCTTTTGCTTCGGAGTAAATACCAGCCCTGAATTCAAATGGATTAAGACTGAACAGCATTATATGTTTTCCAGCATCCGTACGAGTAAATACCAGCCCTGAATTCAAAGGGATTAAGACATTGATTCTAATATATTATCCCAATAGTCCCCGGGAGTAAATACCAGCCCTGAATTCAAAGGGATTAAGACGGCTCTGAGCTTTAACTTGCGCTTTTGATGGGAGTAAATACCAGCCCTGAATTCAAAGGGATTAAGACATCCCAGGCCGAAACAAACCCGCATTCTGCGCGGAGTAAATACCAGCCCTGAATTCAAAGGGATTAAGACTCACGTTCATATACAACATGCTTCCAAATCGGGAGAGTAAATACCAGCCCTGAATTCAAAGGGATTAAGACTGCCCAACGCCACCTCAATAGCCTGCCCAAGCGAGTAAATACCAGCCCTGAATTCAAAGGGATTAAGACGCTGGCGTAGTAGTAAAACCCGCCCGTGTGATCGGAGTAAATACCAGCCCTGAATTCAAAGGGATTAAGACACCCGCCCCACCGCATACATAAGGGCGGGGGCTGAGTAAATACCAGCCCTGAATTCAAAGGGATTAAGACACCCTGACTGGTACAGGCCGAAAAACACGGCACAGAGTAAATACCAGCCCTGAATTAAAAGGGATTAAGACTGTTCATACGGTGGCTATTGGTTGGCTTCGGTGGAGTAAATACCAGCCCTGAATTCAAAGGGATTAAGACGAGGGCGTTTGACAGAATCGGCAAAACAGCCGAGAGTAAATACCAGCCCTGAATTCAAAGGGATTAAGACCACCGACTTCACCCGTAACCTCGCCGCGTTCGCTAAGTAAATACCAGCCCTAACAAGTCAAATCTTTGCGAATCCGGGGAAGAATCCAGGCGCGTCAAATGAATTTCCTCCCTCCCCCAAAGGCGGGAGGAAGTCATGCAAAGCCCAACGTTTCCGTCTTGTCCGGCTTGGGTTTAACCAACCGCGACTTCTTGTGCCTCGGGCTTGGCCTTGCCTTCGCGCTTGGGCAGCGGCGAGATGTCGAGCAACACCTCAGTTTTGCTCTCGTCCTTGTCGTCCAGATCGACGTTCAGGCGACCACCGTCAACCAGTCGGCCAAACAGCAGCTCGTCGGCCAGCGCACGGCGAATGGTGTCCTGAATCAGGCGCTGCATCGGGCGCGCGCCCATCAGGGGGTCAAACCCCTTCTTGGCCAGGTGCTTGCGCAGCTTGTCGGTAAAGGTCACCTCGACCTTCTTGTCGGCCAGTTGTGCTTCGAGCTGCAGCAGGAACTTGTCCACCACGCGCAGGATCACGTTTTCGTCCAGCGCCTTGAAGCTGACGATGGCGTCGAGCCGGTTGCGGAATTCGGGCGTGAACATGCGTTTGATGTCGGCCATTTCGTCGCCCGACTCGCGCGGGTTAGTAAAGCCGATGGTCGCCTTGGCCATGGTCTCAGCACCGGCGTTGGTGGTCATGACGATGATGACGTTGCGGAAATCCGCCTTGCGCCCGTTGTTGTCGGTCAGCGTGCCGTGGTCCATCACCTGCAGCAACACGTTAA
This sequence comes from Comamonadaceae bacterium CG12_big_fil_rev_8_21_14_0_65_59_15, assembly GCA_002786915.1. Lineage (GTDB taxonomy): Bacteria > Pseudomonadota > Gammaproteobacteria > Burkholderiales > Burkholderiaceae_C > Rhodoferax. Next base: position 25,062 of record PCUV01000049.1, read on the forward strand.
AGATCGCCGGATGCGCTTTTTCAATTTCATCGAGCAGCAGCACGCAATGCGGTTTTTTGGTAATCGCCTCGGTCAGCAGACCACCCTGATCGAATCCCACATACCCGGGGGGCGCACCGATCAGGCGGCTCACGGCGTGCTGCTCCATGTACTCGCTCATGTCAAAGCGGATCAGCTCGATGCCCATGATGTAGGCGAGCTGTTTGGCCGCTTCGGTCTTGCCCACACCGGTGGGGCCACTGAACAGGAAGCAGCCAATCGGCTTGTCGCCCTTGCCCAGGCCAGAGCGCGCCATCTTGACGCTGGAGCTAAGCATGTCAAGCGCCTTGTCTTGCCCAAACACCACATTTCTGAGGTCACGCTCGAGCGTCTTGAGTTTGCCGCGGTCGTCGTGCGACACGTTGGCCGACGGAATGCGGGCAATCTTGGCGACAATTTCTTCCACTTCGGCCTTGCTGATGATCTTTTTACGCTTGCTTGCGGGCAGGATGCGCTGCGCCGCACCGGCCTCGTCGATCACGTCGATGGCCTTGTCGGGCAAGTGCCGGTCGTTGATGTACTTGGCGCTCAGTTCGGCGGCGGCCTGCAACGCACCCAGCGCGTACTTGACGCTGTGGTGTTCTTCAAAGCGCGACTTGAGCCCCTTGAGGATGTCAATGGTTTGCTCCACCGTAGGTTCCACCACATCCACTTTTTGAAAGCGTCGGCTCAGCGCCGCGTCTTTTTCAAAGATGCCACGGTATTCGGTAAAGGTGGTGGCGCCAATGCACTTGAGCGCGCCCGAGCCCAGCGCCGGTTTGAGCAGGTTGGACGCGTCCAGCGTGCCGCCCGAGGCCGCCCCGGCGCCAATCAGGGTGTGGATTTCGTCGATGAACAAGATGGCGTTGGGCTTGTCCTTGAGGCTCTTGAGCACACCTTTGAGGCGCTGTTCAAAGTCGCCGCGGTATTTGGTGCCCGCCAGCAGTGCCCCCATGTCGAGCGAATAAACGATCGACTCGGCCAGAATCTCGGGCACCTCTTTTTGCGTGATACGCCAGGCCAGTCCTTCGGCAATCGCGGTTTTGCCGACACCCGCTTCGCCCACCAGCAGCGGGTTGTTCTTGCGCCGACGACACAAAATTTGGATCACACGCTCAACCTCGTACTCGCGCCCGATCAGTGGGTCGATCTTGCCGTCTTTGGACAACTGGTTGAGGTTCTGCGTGTACTGCTCCAGCGGTGAAGATTTTTCGCCCCGCTCGGACCCTTCTTCGGCCTCGGCAGGTACTTCACCAGATTTGACCGGCTCAGGCGGATCGCTTTTTTTGATGCCGTGCGCAATGAAGTTAACCACGTCCAGCCTTGTGACACCTTGCTGGTGCAGGTAATACACGGCGTGCGAGTCTTTTTCGCCAAAAATGGCCACCAGCACGTTGGCGCCGGTCACTTCTTTCTTGCCGCTGCCGGTGGACTGCACGTGCATGATGGCGCGCTGAATGACACGCTGAAACCCCAGCGTGGGCTGCGTGTCCACGTCGTCGCTGCCGGCCACCTGCGGCGTGTTGTCCTTGATGAAAACCACCAGTGACTTGCGCAAATCGTCAATATTGGCCGAGCAGGCGCGCAACACCTCAGACGCGCTGGGGTTGTCCAGCAGCGCCAGCAAAAGGTGCTCTACCGTGATGAATTCATGGCGCTGCTGACGTGCCTCAACAAACGCCATGTGCAGACTGACTTCCAATTCTTGTGCAATCATGAAATTCCTTCAATGGCTCTTGCGTGAGCGTTTACTTTAATCTGAATTGAAATCAGCGATCCGACAAACTGTCTTATACCCTCATGGCTCCACTGGTTCAGCCACGCACTGCAACGGATGCCCGGCTTTGTTGGCTGCTTCCAACACCTGGTTGACCTTGGTGGCCGCCACGTCGCGCGAATAAACACCGCACACACCGCGCCCGTCCAGGTGAATTTTGAGCATGATCTGGGTGGCGGTGTCGAGGTCTTTGCCAAAATATTCCTGGATCACGATCACGACAAACTCCATGGGGGTGTAGTCGTCGTTGAGCATGACCACCTGGTACAACTTGGGCGGGCGCGTCTTTTGCGTACGCCGCTCCAGCACCACGGTGCCGTCGGTGTCTTCGTCAATGCCGCGCACCTGGGGCCGGGGATACTTGGGGGGCTTGGTACTCATGCGTTCATTTTATCGGGCGACCTTCTGGTCGGCCCGTCAGGGGTAAATGACACCACAGGCCCGGGTTTCAAGCCCCATGCAGCAAGAAACCAGGCGTCCACGTCGCTCGGGTCGTGCAGCGTGCGCACCGCGTCAAACGCAGCTTGCGCCTGCGGGTAGGTACGCCGCAGCAGGTTGAGCCACTGCTTGAGCCGCCCGGTGCGTTGGTCGTAGCGCAGGTGCTGGCAAGCCAGTCGCCAAAATTCAAGCAGCAGCGGCTGCAAGGCGTTCCAGGGCAACCCGCCGATCTGGTCAGGCCTGCCCTGTAGCGCCAGAATCTCCAGCGCCAACGCCGGGTTGGCCACCATGCCGCGCCCCAGCATCAGCGCCTGGCATCCACTGGCCGCGCGGCAAGCCTGGGCGTCGGCCACGCTCCAGATCTCGCCGTTGGCAATCACCGGCAAGCGCACCACCTGCGCCACGTCGTACACACGGTGCCAATAAGCAGGCGGGCGGTAGCCATCGGCTTTGGTACGCGCGTGCACCACCAGTTCGCTGGCGCCACCGGCCTCGATCGCCAGCGCGCATTCTTCCGCGCAGCGGTCATCGTGCAGGCCCAGACGCATCTTGGCCGACACCGGTTGCCCGGCGGGCACGGCACGGCGCACCTGCGCCACGATGCGGTACAGCAGCTCGGGCTCGTCCAGCAAGGCCGCACCACCGCAGTGGCGGTTCACCACCTGCGTCGGGCAGCCAAAGTTCAGATCGACCCCTGTGCCCGCCATGCCCGCCACACGCGCCGCGTTGTCCGCCACACACACCGGATCGCTGCCCAGCAGCTGCGGGCGCACCGGCACGCCTGCGGGCGTCAAGCCGCCGTGCGCCAGTTCGGGCACCAGGCGCAAAAAAACCCGCTCGGGTAACAAGGTGTCGGTGATGCGGATGAACTCGGACACGCAGCGGTCCACACCCCCCACCCGAGTGAGGATGTCGCGCAGAATAAAGTCCAGCAGCCCCTCCATCGGGGCCAGAATCAAGCTCATGCACATCCTTTGATATCAACGTCCCAATTGTGGCGGCAATGTGCGACGGGGTTATCCCGATATCGGTACGTGCCGCTTTTTGCCACAATGCGCGCCAGTTCAATCACCTATCTAAAGGAAGCCACCATGGCCATTACTGTCACCATCGATCTGGGCTACGAGCTCAACGTCAAAGCCAGCTACCAGAAGGTGTTTGACACCTTGTCCGACGTGCCCACCTCGGCCAGCTATTTCCCGAAAGTGGACCAGTTGGTGGACATGGGCGACGGCGTGTACCGCTGGGAGATGGCAAAAATCGGCCTGGCGCAGATCAACCTGCAAACCATTTACGCATCCAAGTATGTCAGCGACGCCGCCAAGGGCACCGTGGTCTGGACGCCGGTCAAAGGCGTGGGCAACGCGCTGGTGTCCGGCAACTGGAAGATTGTGGACAAAAAGAAGTCCACCCACATCACTTTCAAGTCCAAGGGCGAACTCACCCTGCCACTGCCCGGCCTGATGAAGATGGTGGTGGCGCCGGTGGTTGAGGCCGAATTCGAAAAAATGGTCGAGCAATACCTGGACAACCTGACCAAGCACTTTGGCGGCGAGGTGTAACCCGGCACTGACCGGTGCTACACCATACGGTGGCGCACAGCGTTGACGGCCTGCACCACCAGCAAGGTCAATGCGCCCGCCACCAGCCCCAGCAGCACATTCAGCAGCAAGGCCGCCACGGGCGCCAACGCGCCCACACCTTGGCTGAGGGCCTCCAGCCACTGGCCCAGACTGTGAAAGCCGTGCGCCAGAATGCCGCCGCCCACCAGAAACATGGCCAACGTACCCACCACGGTCAAGGCCTTCATCAGCCAGGGCGCGGCCGCAAGAATCAAATGCCCTAATCGGTGCTGCAGACGCACCCCCGCTGACGCTCCCTGGCGCAGAGTCAAAAACAAACCCACATCGTCCAGTTTGACGATCACCGCCACCACGCCATAGACCCCGATCGTCATGGCTAGCGCAATGCCGATCAGCGCCCCCACCTGCACCATCAGCGCACTGCCTTGCACAATGCCCAGCGCAATCACGATGATCTCGGTGGACAAAATGAAATCAGTACGAATGGCACCCTTGATCTTGTCTTTTTCCAGCGCCACCAGATCCACCTTGGCGTCTGCCAGCGCGTGTGCCAATTCGGCGCGATGGGCGTCGTCTTCTGCGCTGCTATGCAGGAATTTGTGCGCCATTTTTTCAAACCCCTCAAAGCACAAGAAAAGACCACCGGCCATCAGCAGCGGCGTAATCGCCCATGGTGCAAAGGCGCTCAGCAACAGCGCCAGCGGTACCAAAATGGCCTTGTTCAGCAGCGACCCCTTGAATACCGCCCACACGACCGGCAGTTCACGCTCGGCCCTGACGCCGGTCACTTGCTGGGCGTTCAGCGCCAGGTCGTCGCCCAGCACGCCGGCGGTTTTTTTGGCCGCCACCTTGGACATCAAGGCCACGTCGTCGAGCAGCGTGGCGATATCGTCCAGCAGGACGAGCAGACTGGTGGCCATCAGTAGCTGTACACCCCACGCCCGGTCTTGCGGCCCAGTCGACCGGCAGCGACCATTTCTTTCAGCAGCGGGCAAGCGCGGTATTTGCTGTCGCCAAACTCGGCCAGATACACGTCCATTACCGCCAGGCACACGTCCAGCCCCACCATGTCGGCCAGCGCCAACGGGCCAATCGGCTGGTTGCAACCGAGCTTCATGCCGGCGTCAATGTCTTCCGGCGAAGCCAAGCCTTCAGCCAGCACAAAAAACGCCTCATTGATCATCGGCACCAAAATGCGGTTGACCACAAAACCCGGCGCATTCTTGACGGTGATGGGGGTCTTGCCCAGGGCGCTGGCCATGGCGTGCACAGCGGCGTGCGTGGCATCGCTGGTTTGCAGACCACGAATGATCTCCACCAACGCCATCATCGGCACCGGGTTGAAGAAATGCATGCCAATGAATTTGTCGGCACGGCCGGTCACCGCCGCCAGCTTGGTGATGGAAATGGATGAGGTATTGGTGGCAATGATCACCTCCGGGGCCAGCAACGCGTCCAACTGTTTGACGATCTTGACCTTGAGCTCGTAGTTTTCAGTGGCTGCCTCTATGACCAGCTGCGCGCCCTTGAGGTCGCTGTACTGCGTGCTGCCCTTGATGCGCGCCAGCGCCGCCGTTTTGTCAACCACCGTGATCTTTTCTTTTTTCAGCAACCGCTCCAGGCTGCCCGACACGGTAGCCATGCCCTTGGCCACCGCCGCGTCTGAAATATCAACCATCACCACGTTCAGGCCCGCTACCGCGCAGGCCTGCGCGATGCCGTTGCCCATGGTGCCTGCGCCGACGATGCCCACTGTCTGGATGCTCATAGAAAAACTCCTTGAAAAAATGTGCCCCCATGTTAGCGGCTCACAGCCCATGAAATCATGACATGTGTCAGCCACAGGGCACAGCAGCCCGTGATAATCCGCCCACTTTTACCTTTGGAGACGTTCCGCATGAATCTCACCGAACAGTTGCTCACCGCGCTCAAAAGGCACGGCGCGCAGCAGATTTTTGGCATCCCGGGCGACTTTGCCCTGCCCTACTTTCGTGTCATCGAACAATCGAAAATTTTGCCGCTCTATACCCTGAGCCACGAACCCGGTGTCGGCTTTGCTGCCGACGCGGCCGCGCGCATCAACGCCAGCCTGGGCGTGGCCGCAGTGACGTACGGCGCCGGCGCGCTGAACATGATCAACTCGATTGCTGCCGCCTACGCCGAAAAATCCCCGCTGGTGGTACTCTCAGGTGGACCCGGCAAAAATGAATCGCGATCTGGCCTGCTGCTGCACCACCAAGCCAAAACGCTCGACAGCCAGTTCCAGATTTTCAAAGAGATCACGTGCGACCAGTGCCGCCTGGACGACGCCGCGCGCGCCCCGGCCGACATTGCGCGCGTGCTGGCCAGTTGCCTGCGCCACAGCGAACCGGTGTATATCGAGATTCCGCGCGACATGGTGGCCGTCCCCTGCGCCGAGGTGGTGCCAGAGAGCCCGGCCAAGGTTGACCCGGACGCGCTGGCTGCCTGTGTGGATGAAATTCTGGAGCGTCTGGCCAACGCCACGTCACCCGTGCTGATGGCCGGTGTGGAAGTACGCCGCTACGGGCTGGAAGACAAGGTCGCCGCGCTGTCGCGCCGCCTGGGGCTGCCGGTGGTCACCAGCTTCATGAGTCGTGGCCTGCTGGCCAACCACGACGCACCGCTGATGGGCACCTACATGGGTGTAGCCGGGTTTCCGGAGGTGACGCACCTGGTGGAAAGCTCGGACGGGCTGTTTCTGCTGGGCGAGATCATTTGCGACACCAACTTTGCCGTCTCAGAAACCAAAATCGACATGCGCAAAACCATTCAGGCGCTCAATGGCCAGGTCAACATCGGCTACCACACCTACGCCCGCCTGCCGCTGGCCGCGCTGGTGGACAAGATGCTGGAACGCATTGGCACGCAGGAAAAGGCATTCACCATCACGCCGCAGGTGTTCCCGCGCGGCCTGCCCGCTGACCAAGCCAGTATCGCCCCCACCGACATTGCCACCGCCATCAACGACCTGATGGCGCACCACGGCAAGATGCCGATTGCCAGCGACATGGGCGACTGTCTGTTTACCGCCATGGAAATCGAACACACCGCGCTGGTGGCGCCCGGCTACTACGCCACCATGGGCTTTGGCGTACCGGCCGGACTGGGGTTGCAGGCCGCCACGGGTGAGCGCCCGCTGATTCTGGTGGGCGACGGCGCTTTCCAGATGACCGGCTGGGAGCTGGGCAACTGCCGCCGCTACGGCTGGGACCCGATCGTCATCGTCTTCAACAACGCCAGCTGGGAGATGCTGCGCACCTTTCAGCCCGAATCGGGTTTCAACAATCTGGACCAATGGGGTTTTGCCGACATGGCCGCGGGATTGGGCGGCGACGGCGTGCGCGTGAGCACACGCGGCGAGTTGAAGGCCGCGCTGGACAAAGCCGTGGCCACGCGCGGCAAATTCCAGCTGATTGAAGTGACCATCCCGCGCGGGGTTCTGTCTGACACACTGGCGCGCTTTGTGGCAGGGGTCAAGCGGCTCAACGCGCCCAGGTAGTTGAACCCATAGAAATCAATGAGACCGGCGACAAACGGCACGGCAAGCTTGCCGCGCCACGCGCCATGACCCGGCCGCCCTAAAAGGCGGCCAACCCAATGCAGCGATCTGGGCGTGCTGAGTAAAAACCAGACCGGTGCAAAAACCCGGGGACTGCACCTGCATTCAACCTTCTGTGTCACTACCGAGGGCCTGCCGCTGGGGGTGCTCAATGCACAATTCTCAGCCCCACAGCCCAAATCAGACTCCGATACCCGCCTAGCGGCAAGCATTCCGATTCAAGAGAAGAAGTCCTTCACTTGGATCAATGGCTTGCGCGACTGTGTCGAGCTGGCCCGAGAACTGCCCGAGACCCGCTTGGTGGGCGTGATGGACCGAGAAGCGGACTTCTTTGAACTTTTTGATGAGCAGCGCAAAACCGGTAAGGTTGCCTTGTTGGTGCGCTCCAAGCATGACCGTACCATGGATGAGGTGGGCGGGCATCTGTTTGAGACGGTGCGCGAGAGCCCCGCCTGTGGCGAGATGGTGATCAAGGTGCCCCGGCAAAGCGCACGCACCAAGAAAAACAAACAGCAGGCCAAGCCCGGGCATGTGCAGCGCAGTGCCACGGTGGCTTTGCGTTATCTGGACATTGAGTTGCGCCCCGGGGTGTATCAAAAGGACAAAGCGCCCATCAAGCTGACGGTGGTGCATGTTCAGGAGACCAGTTGCCCCAAGGATGATGAGCCAGTGGAGTGGTTTTTACTGACGACGTGCGCGGTATCGACCCCAGAGCAGGCGCAGGAGATTTTGCATTGGTACTGTCTGCGCTGGCGCATTGAGGATTGGCTTCGGGTGCTCAAGAGCGGCTGCAATATTGAGAAGTTGCAGCACAAGACAGCAGAGCGGCTCAAACGCACGATTGCCATCAATTTGGTGATTGCCTGGCGCATCATGCTGCTGACTTTGCTGGGGCGCGAGTGCCCGCAATTGGCCGCTGAGGTGTTGTTCTCTGATGTCGAGATGCAGGTGCTCAAGGCATGGGCTAAAAAAAAGTCTAGCTGAACCGATCCTGCTCGGGCAGGCCGTGCGTTTGGTGGCCCAACGCCGGTTTTAATGGCCAACTACAATCAAAAAATGATGTTCAACCCTTCCCGCCTGGCGGCTTGCGCCCGTTTTTTGATCGCTGCGAGCATGAGCCTGTGCGCTCTGTCGCAGGCGCAGACGGCTACAGCACCCACACCCGCACCCACACCCACACCCGCAGCGTCAGCCACGGCCAGCGTCACTGCGCCACTTGCGCCTTCTACCCAGCAAATCCGCATTGAAGACGCTCGCAACCGCATTGACGAGGTACGCGTGGGCGGTGAAACGCGTTCCATCACCGTTCAGCCCAAAGGCGGTATGCCCAGCTATCAGGTGGCCCCAGCTACCGGTGAGCGCAGCTGGAAAGTGCTGGGATTCTGATCCATGGCGGTCTATACCGAGGTCTCTGAGGACGAGGCGCGCACGCTCTTGCGCGAACTGCACCTGGGCGAGCTCACCAACCTCAAACCGTGCAGCGACGGCATCGAAAACACCAACTACTTTGCCTCCACCCAGCGTGACGGTCAGCCGCACCACTATGTGCTGACGCTGTTTGAACGCCTCACGCTCGCGCAGTTGCCGTTTTACCTGCAACTGATGCAGCACCTGGCGCTGCACGGCATTGCGGTGCCCCGACCGTATGCCGATGACAGCGGCAGCTTGGTCTTGCAGGTGCAGGGCAAGCCCGCTGCGGTGGTGGACCGGCTGCCCGGGCGCAGTGAGCTCCATCCCACCGCAACGCACTGCACCCAGGTGGGTGCCATGCTGGCGCGCATGCACCTGGCCGGGCGCGACTTTGCCTTGAAGCAACCCCATTTGCGTGGCTTGTCATGGTGGAACGACACGGCACCGGTGGTCCTGCCCTACCTGAGCGCCAGCCAACACGATTTGCTGCAAACTGAGCTGGCGCACCAGAACCAGATCGCCGCCACCTGCGCCGCTTTGCCGCGTGGCCCGATTCACGCCGACCTGTTTCGTGACAACGTGATGTTTGACACGGTGGATGGCAAGCCGGTACTCAGCGGCTTTTTTGATTTCTATTTTGCCGGCGTGGAGGCATGGCTGTTTGACCTGGCGGTGTGCGTCAACGACTGGTGCATCGACCCGGATCAAGCCACGCACCAGAGTGATCTGGCGCGCCACTTCATCACCGCTTACAACGCGGTGCGTCCACTGTCTGACGACGAGCGCGCGCTGCTGCCCGACCTGCTGCGCGCGGCGGCCTTGCGCTTCTGGATCTCGCGCCTGTGGGACTTTTACCTGCCGCGCCCGGCCAGCGTGCTCAAAGCGCGCGACCCGCTGCATTGCGAACACCTCTTGCGTCTGCGCGCCACGCACCCCATGACTTTTGACCAACTGGCAGGAAACACGGTAACCGCATGAAACTCAAATTGGCCTCGGCCCGCACCGGCGCGCTCTGGGTTCGCCTGGGCATCCAGACATTTTTCAAGCAGCCGCTGGCGCTGGCCGGACTGTTTTTCATGTTCATGGCGCTGATGTCGGTGGCCTCCATGGTGCCGCTGATCGGTCTGCCGGTGGCCATGACGCTGCTGCCCGCCGTCACACTGGGCCTGATGGCCGCCACGCGGCAAGCCACCCAAGGCAAATTCCCGATGCCACTGGTCTTGCTCAGCGGTTTTCGGGCCGGGCCGGTCAAGTTGCGCGCCATGCTGGTGCTGGGCGGCCTGTACGCCAGCGGCTTCTTGTTGGCGCTGGGTGCGTCTTACCTGGTGGACGACGGCGGTTTTGCGCGCCTGTACCTGGGGGGTCATATGCCTGAATCCGACATGCTGCAATCCGGTTCGTTTGTGGCCGCCATGTGGACTTTTCTGGGGCTGCACCTGCCGCTGTCGTTGTTGTTCTGGCACGCCCCGGCGCTGGTCTATTGGCAAGACATCCCGCCGCTGAAAAGCATGTTCTTCAGCATCGTCGCGTGTCTGCGCAATTTCTGGGCCCTGACCGTCTTTGCGCTGGTCTGGATGACCGTGATGGTGGGCGTGGTGCTGGGGGTGGGCACGATCGCCAACCTGACGGGCAGCCCGGCGCTGATGGGTACGCTGCTGTTTCCGGTGTTGCTGCTGCTGGCCGCGATGTTTTTTAGCTCCCTGTTTTTCACCTACCGCGACAGCTTTTTTGACGCGTTGCCACCCGACAACAAACCACCTGTAGTGAGCTGATCCGCAACAGTGTGAGCAGGCGGCAAGCCTGGGCCACCCTTCACCAAACTGTCACACAAGCCTTGCAAACTGTGCGGGTTTCAACATCACCTGGAGTTTGCATGCAGAGCATTTCACGTTTTGGCTTTCCACTGAGTTCATTGGCGCTGGCCGCAGCGGCCACGCTGGCCGGTTGTGCCAACCAGGCCACCACCACGGCTAAAACCGCAGCACCTGGCGCGGTTGCATCGGTTGAATTCACCGACACGCCGGCACCCGCGGCCACCCAGCCCGATCTGATGGCCAAGACCTACTCGACATCGGTGGCCAAGGTCACTTACAAAGACGGTTCGGTCAAGTCGTATCCCTTGAGCTTCAACACGCTGTTTTCGGTGCAAGACAAAATCAACGAAGTCAAAGGCGCCAAGCACCCGGCCGGGCAGTTGTTCGATGCCAAGATGCAGCCGCTCAAAGACCCCCAGGGCCAGCCGCTGGTGGCCGAAACGCCCGACGCCAACAGCTTGCTCAAGGTGGGCGACAAGCTCTTCATGGTGACGCACTATGAGTACGACTGGCTGCTGTCGGACAAATCGGTGGCCAGCAAAACCAAGGGCTGGTATGCCCGCGCGCCCATGAGCATGACACTGACCGAACTTAAACAAGCCAAGGACGGCAAACTGAGCGTGGTCAAGCAAAACCCGGTGGACTTCTCGGGCGTCGATGGCCTGTGGATTCCCTGCGCCGGCTCGCAAACCCCCTGGAACACGCACCTGGGCTCGGAAGAAGACTACGACCTGCAATTCAACCCGCTCACCAAAAATGCCACCAAGCTGCAAGCGGGCCTGAAAGCCATGAGCGAACAGTATATGGGTGGCAAACCCGCCAACCCCTATCACTACGGCTACATCCCCGAGGTGGATGTGCGCGCCACCGGCAAAACCATCGTCAACAAGCACTACGCCATGGGCCGCGGCACCTGGGAGCTGGCACGCCTGGCCCCGGACGGCAAAACCGCCTATCTGGGCGACGACGGCACCTACGGCCTGATGATGATGTACGTGGGTGATGCCTGGGGCAATCTGGACAGCGGCAGCCTCTACGCGGCCAAGTGGAACCAGACCAGCAACCAGGGCGGCGGTGCAGCTAACCTGAACTGGATCAAGCTCGGCCACGCCACCAGCGACGAAGTCAAGCAACTGGCCGACACGCACACCTTTGCCGACATTTTTGACGCTGCTGCGCCGCAAGGCAACGCCTGCCCGGCCAGCTACACGCGTATTCGCGCCGGTTCCAAAGAAGACGAATGCCTGAAGATCAAGCCCGGCAAGGAAAAAGCCGCTGCCTTCCTGGAAACACGCCGCATGGCCGCGCTGCTGGGAGCCACCACCGAGTTCACCAAGTACGAGGGCGTAGCGATCAACGCCGCCGGTAAAAAGCTCTACATGGCTATGTCGGCTATCCGCGACAGCATGACCAGCGCCAAGGGTGAACCGGCGGACCACATTCGCCTGCCCGCCAACGAAGCCGGTGCCACCTTCACCGCCGACCTGGCCGGTGGCCAGCGCGACCAGCAGGGTACGCTGATTGCCTCAGATTTTGTGGCGACCAAGATGTATGTGGAACCCGCGCTGCTGGGCTTGCCGCTGGCCGCACCTGATGCCAAAGGCAACACGGCTGACGACAACCGCATTGCCCAGCCCGACAACCTGTTCTACTCAGAAGGCATGCGCACGCTGTTCATTGGCGAAGACTCGCTGATCCACACCAACAACTACCTCTGGGCCTACAACGTGGACACCAAAAAGCTCAGCCGCATTCTGACCTCTGCCGCAGGCGCGGAGAACACCGGCTTGCAAGTGCTGGACGACTTGCAGGGTCACGCCTACATCATGGCCAACAACCAGCACTGGGGTGACTTTGCCAAGACCGTTCCGGCGGAGCTGGCCAAGCAGCTGAAAGACCGCATCGACGTGTTTCACGCGCCGGTGGGTTATCTCGGTGGATTGCCAGCCATCAAGTAACGAACAGGTGCCTTTCTTGCAGTTGCCACACGGCTCGCACGCCAGTGGCTTCTTTCCTGCCGTGCGGCCGCTGCGCCGTACGGCATTTTTCATGATGTACACCTTCACCACCCTGTTCAAACTGGCCCGAGTGGGGCTGCACCTGTTGCGTGGGCTGGTCATTGTGCGCTGGGGTTTTGACCACTTCAACGACCGTCAAAGACAAGAACATAAAAAGCTTTGGGCCCAGCAATTGCTTGGGCTATTAGCTATTGATCTAAGAGTGATTGGCGAACTACCTGCAGTCGGTCCGGTGCTGCTGGTAGCCAACCATGTGTCGTGGCTGGACATCGTGGCCCTGCTGGCGTGTTGCCGGTGCCGCTTTGTGGCCAAGGCCGACATTGCACACTGGCCAGTGGTGGGCACCTTCACCCGCGCTACCGACACGCTGTTCATCACGCGCGAATCCCGCCGCGACGCGCTGCGCGTGGTGCACCAACTGACGCAGGCGCTAAGGCCCGAAGAAGGCGCGACCATGGTGGTGTTCCCAGAGGGCACCACCAGCAATGGCACGCAGGTGCTGGCATTCCATGCCAACCTGTTTCAAGCCGCCATTTCTTCCGATGCACCTGTGCAAACACTGGCGCTGCGCTACGAAGATGCCGCCACCGGCCAGCACAGTGTGGCCCCCGCTTATATTGACGACGACACCTTGCTGGGGTCGATCTGGCGCACGCTGGCAGCACCCCGCCAGCGCGTGGTACTGCGCTTTGGCCCACCGCGCCGCTGCGACGGCCGCACCCGCCAGCAATGGGCCGCTGATGCACAGGCCGATGTAGCCACGCTGCTGGCTTCATCGGGCTAAATCCAGGGCGCCTTCCCCCTACACTTGCCACATGGAAAACACGACATTTTTGGCCGCCGTTGACCTGGGCTCCAACAGCTTCAGGATGGAAATTGGCCGCTTTGACCACGGCCAGTTGCAGCGCGTGGACTACCTGAAAGAGACCGTCCGTCTGGGTAACGGGTTCGACGAAGAGCGTAACCTGTCCGACGCGGCCATGCGCCGCGGCTGGGACTGCCTAGCGCGTTTTGCCGAACGCATCCACGGGTTTGAAGCCGGGCAGGTGCGCGCCGTGGCCACGCAAACGCTGCGTGAAGCGCGCAACCGCGACCGCTTCATCGCCCGTGGTAACGATCTGCTGGGCTTTCCCATTGAAGTCATCGCCGGCACCGAAGAGGCGCGCCTGATCTACCAGGGCGTGCAGCACTGGCTGCCCCCCGGCGACGAACGCCGCCTGGTGATTGACATCGGCGGGCGCTCCACCGAACTCGTGCTGGGGGCTGGGCCGCAGGTGCTGCGCACCTCGTCGTCACGCGTGGGCAGCGTCGCTTGGTCGATGAAATACTTTGCCAACGGCGAGTTCACAGAGTCGGCCCTGCGCCGCGCCGAGATCGCCGCGCAAGCGGTGCTGGAAGAAGCGCTGACCACCCATGGGCACGACCAGTGGGAGCAGGCCTACGGAGCCTCGGGCACGGTCGGCGCGGTGGCCGATATTCTGGGTGCCGCAGGGCGGTCCACCGACCGCATCAACCGCGACGACCTGAACTGGCTCGTGAAAACGCTGCTGCGTGCGGGCAACACCAGCAAGGTGCAGCTGGCCGGCCTGCGCGACGACCGCCGCGCGGTGCTGGGCGGCGGTCTCAGCGTGCTGCGTGGGCTGATGGAGCTGCTGCGCATTGACGAGCTGCAGGTGGCCCAGGGCGCGCTACGGCACGGGCTGCTGCTGGAGATGGCCGAGCGCCAGGATCACGACAGCGACGCGCGCGACGTGTCGGTACAGCGGCTGGCGCAAAAATTTGCCGTGGATCGCGAGCAAGCCCAGCGCGTGAGCCGGGTCGCGACGCAATTGCACGTGCAGTTGGACAGCGCTTCAAACCCCCGGCGGGGCGAGCTGCAGCGCAAATTGCAGTGGGCGGCGCAACTGCATGAGATCGGCATCGCCATTTCCAGCAGCGACTACCACAAACACGGTGCCTACATTCTGGAAAACGCCGACGTGGTCGGCTTTACCCTGCCCGAATTGCAGCGCCTGGGCCTGTTGGTACTGGGCCACCGTGGCAAGCTGAAAAAACTTGACGCCGATTTTGCAGCACCAGACTTTGTCAAGATGCTGCTGGCCTTGCGCCTGGCGGTCATCTTGTGCCACGCCCGCCGCGACCCGCAACATCAGGGGCTGGAACTCAAGTGCAACGCCCAGTACCAGCGCTTTTTTCTAGGCGTGGACAAGGACTGGCTGCAGCGCTTTCCGCAATCGGCCCACTTGCTGCGCCAGGAGTCGCAATCGTGGCTGAAGACGGCTTGGACGTTTGAGCTGATGGAGCGCTAAGCCCCGCCCCCTTCACCGCCCCAAAAAGCGCTTACGGTAACGTGGTGGCAAGTCGTCGATGCGCATCAGCATGGGCAAGTCCGCGGTGTTGAAGTCCGGGTCCCAGGCGGGCGCACCCAGCACTTTGGCACCCAGGCGCAGATAGCCCTTGATCAACGCGGGGGGTTCTACCACCAGGCTGCTGTCAAACTCTTGCACCGGCAAAGGCAACCGTGCGCGCACCTGGTATTCAATGCCCGCCAAGTGCGTCTGTTTGAGCTGTTGCCATATGCTGGCCGCCACATCGCCACTGGTGACCCCGTTGTGCAGCATAGGGATGCTGGCGCAGCCGATCATCGTGTCGAGCTGATTGCGCACCATAAAGTCTGCCAGCGCGCCCCACAGCGCCATGATGACGCCACCGTGGCGATAGTCCGGATGCACACAACTGCGCCCGAGCTCCACCATGCGTTCGCGCAAGTTACGCAAGCGGGTCAGGTCAAATTCCTGGTCGCTGTAGGTGCTGCCCACCCGCTTGGCCTGCGCGGGCGTGAGCAACCGGTAGGTGCCCACCACCTCACCGGTGACTTCGTCACACACCATCAAATGCTCGCAATAGTTGTCAAACAGGTCAATGTCGTGGCCTGGAGTTGGTGTGCTCAGGCGCGCGCCCATTTCCTGCGCAAAAACCTGGTACCTCAGGCGCTGTACTTGACGGACTTCGTCCTGGTGTTTGGCCCACGAAACCACCAGCGACCGGTCTTTGGTCTGCGACGCCACAGGGTTTTGAACGGGTTGAAGCGTTGAAACGGGTCGGTGAAGTAACCCCCGTGGCAACGATATCGGCGACAAGTCAAACGTGGGGTTGGGTAGTTCTCTCATGGCATCTCCTTTGGGTTGATGCCTGATCGTCGCCGGCGCCCATGACAAGATGATGGCGATTGCGTGACGATTTGGTGACGTTTCGAAGGTTCCCGATCAGATCAGATCAGATCAGGGCTGACAACCGCCACCAGATTCACGTGCGGGGCGCCATCGCGCACACGGCTGCGCAGCCACCACACAGCACCTTTGCGGATGTCACACACGGACTCGGGCGCGCCCAGCAAACGCGCCGCCAATTCGCCCAGCACCGGCTGGTGCCCTACCAACAACACCGCGCCTTTATGCGGCGCACCGGTGTCGGGCGACCACTTGATCAGCGCCAGCAATTCTTCGGCCGAACTGCCGGGCACCAGCTCGTCGCGCAGCTTGTATTTGCGCCCCAGCGCTTTGGCGGTTTGTTCGGCACGTCTGGCCGGGCTGACCAGCACGCGGGTGCTCTCAGGAAGTTGGCGATCGAGCCACTTCGCCACCCGTGCAGCTTGCCCTTCGCCCTTGTGCGTGAGCGCGCGTGAGGCGTCGTCAAAACCGGGTAGCGCTTCGTGCGCCTGGGCGTGTCGCCAAAGAATCAGGTCCATTGCGTCAGTTCCGCACCGGGTTCAACTTTTGGCGCTGTAGCGCGCCATCAACTTGCCTTGCGCGCCCAGCGGCGCTTTGGCTTTGCCAACTGCGCGGCTGCGCGCCACTTGAACCTGGCGGTATTGCCCGTCGCCCTGCATCGTCCAGGCATCCACGTTGTCGTTCAGATAAGTGGTCAGGCACTCGTCGATGATGCGCTGGCGCAGGGCAGCGTCTTCCACTGGCCAGGCCAGCTCCACCCGGCGCAGCATGTTGCGGTTCATCCAGTCGGCGCTGGACAAATACAGCGCCTGCGCATTGCCCGCCGCAAAGTAAAACACGCGCGAGTGCTCCAGAAACCGCCCGATGATGGAGCGCACGCGAATGTTGTCGGTATAGCCCGCGCGCTGCGCCGGCAACATGCAGGCACCACGCACGATCAGATCGACCTGTACCCCGGCCTGGCCCGCGCGCACCAGCGCTTCCATCAGCTTTTCATCGGTGAGCGAATTCATCTTCAAAATAATGCGGGCCACGCCACCCGCTAAGGCCGCCTTGGCGGTGTTGTCCACCCAGTCGATCAGGCTGCGCTGCAGTGCAAACGGCGCCAGAATCAACTTGCTCAGGCGCGGAATACGGCTCTGGTTGGCCAGCAGGCCAAACACCGTTTCCATGTCTTGCGTGATCTTCTGGTTGGCTGTCAGGTAGCTCAGGTCGGTGTACAAGCGTGCGGTTTTGGGGTTGTAATTGCCGGTGGACAAATGTCCGTAGCGGCAGATGTTGCGGCCTTCGCGACGCGACACCAACAGCATCTTGGCGTGCGTCTTCAGGCCCACCACGCCATACACCACCTGCGCGCCGATGTACTCCAGCTTCTCGGCCCAGTTGATGTTGGCTTCTTCGTCAAAGCGGGCCTTGAGTTCCACCACCACCGTCACCTCTTTACCGCGCTGCACCGCCTGGCGCAGCAGATCCATCAGCACCGAATCCGACCCGGTGCGGTAAATGGTTTGCTTGATGGCCAGCACGGCGGGGTCGTGCACCGCCTCACGCAAAAAAGCCAGCACGCCGTCAAAGCTCTCGTAAGGCTGATGGATCAGCACGTCACCCACTTTCAATTGCTCAATGATCGGCGTGGTGGTGGCCAACTGGTGCGGGTAGCTGGCCTCGTAGCGCGGGAACAACCATTTGGGTTGGTCGATCAGGTCAATCAACTGGCTCAGGCGCACCAGGTTCACCGGGCCATGCACGCGGTACAGCGCCGAGGCAGGCAGTTCAAACTGGCGCAGCAACAAGTCAGCCAGCGCCGGCGCACAACCTGCCGACACTTCCAGCCGCACCGCCTGGCCGTAGTTGCGATGCACCAGCCCCTGACGCAGTGCGGTGCGCAGATTCTTCACGTCTTCTTCATCCACTGACAGGTCAGAATGGCGCGTGACGCGAAACTGCGAAAAATCGCCCACCGTGCGCCCCGGAAACAGGTCTTTGAGGTGGCTGCGGATGACGCTGGAAATCGACACCAACAGCGTGCGCTTGCCCGAGAGCTTGTCTGGCAGGCGGATAAAGCGCGGCAAGCTGCGCGGCACCTTGACGATGGCGATTTCATTCTCGCGCCCAAAGGCGTCGTGCCCCGACAGACGCACGATAAAGTTCAACGACTTGTTGGCCACCTGCGGAAACGGGTGCGCCGGGTCCAGCCCCACGGGCAACAACAGTGGGCGTACCTCGCGCTCAAAAAACGACTTGACCCAGCGCTGCTGCGCCAGCGTGCGCTCGCCATGCGACACCACACGCACCCCCTCTTTGGCCAGGGTCGGCATCAGCACGTCGTTGTATAGGGCGTACTGGGCATCCACCAGGCTGTGCGCTACCGCGCTCAGGGCGGCCTGCGCCTGCGCGTCAATGGCGCTCAGGTCCACCTTGGGTTTGGCCAGCGTGGTGTAAAGCGCTGCGCGCACCTCAAAGAATTCATCCAGATTGGACGACACGATGGTCAGGTAACGCAGGCGCTCCAGCAGCGGCACGTCGGGCTTTTGCGCCCAGTGCAACACCCGCGCGTTAAACGCCAGCAGGCTCATGTCGCGGTCGATCCAGTTGCGATCAACCGCAGCTGCGCTCGGCAGATCAGGGGAAGGCGTTGCGTCGGTCATGCCAGGTTATCGCTTAAAGCCCGCATCATGACCCCTGAATGTGACAAAAACGTGACAAATGCTTGACAAAACATCCATGAAAACCCGTACCCATGCCTGCACCAAACCAGTACCAATGCCGGTGCGAAGCCTGCTATGCCAGCAGTTTGTCCACCTTGGTCGCACAGATGAAATCGTTTTCTGACAAGCCGCCGACGGCGTGCGTCCAGTAACGCACGGTCACGTCACGGTAGCCAAAAGTCACCTCAGGGTGGTGGTCTTCGCGGTGCGACACCCAGGCCACGGCGTTCACAAAAGCCACAGCCTCATAGTGGTTGGCAAAGGTGAACGTCTTGACGATGGCCTGCCCTTCACGCGCCCATCCCGGTAATTGCGTCAACAGTTGACCGCAAGCCGCATCATCGAGCGGCGCCACCCCACCTTCACACGGCACGCAACGCCGCCCTTCCAGCGCACAAGCTTCCATCGTTATCGCCCTTTCAGCCAAGTTGTTCCGCTGCAACTGACATGCAGCCCGGGAGATATTGTGTCGATCGGCTTTGACCCTGTTGACGCGCGGGACTTCAGAGCAGCACGGGCTGCGGCAGACCGATCGTTTCAATCCACCAAGGTGAGTTTGGCCACACCCAAGGCCAGCCACTTCACGCCGTGGCGCGGAAAGTTGATCTGCGCGCGGGCATCGTCACCCGTGCCTTCGAGCGCCAGCACCGTGCCCTCGCCAAACTTGGCATGAAACACTTTTTGCTTCACTTGGAAACCGCCAGGTGGTGTTTTTTGCGCCGGTACAGGGGCCGCAGTGTAGCTTGAAAAATCAGCGCCAAATTGGCCTCTAGCCCTTGTTGAATAAGCGCTTGCAGCTCCTGAATACGGAGTATCAAGACGGTTTTCCATGTGGCCAAAGCCCTGATTTTTGGGCGTGATCCATTTCAGCGCTTCTTCGGGTAGCTCTTCAAAAAAGCGGCTGCGCAAGTTGTAGCGTGTCTGCCCGTGCAACATGCGGGTTTGCGCGTGGCTCAGGTACAGGCGTTTGCGCGCGCGCGTGATGGCCACGTACATCAGGCGGCGCTCTTCTTCCAGACTGTCGCGATCGGTCATCGAGTTTTCATGCGGAAACAGCCCCTCTTCCATGCCGGTGATGAACACGCAGTCAAACTCCAGCCCCTTGCTGGCGTGCACCGTCATGAGCTGGATGGCATCCTGCCCGGCTTGCGCCTGGTTGTCGCCGGCTTCCAGCGCAGCGTGGGTCAAAAAGGCAGCCAAAGGCGACAACGTTTCGCCGGTGTCCGCATCGGGTGCAGGCACGTCCAGCACCGGCTGGCTCATGTCCAGACCTTGCGAGGCCGGTGACTGGGTCAGCGCATTGCCCAGTTCATCCACGGGTAGTGCCACCGCGTCGCGGCCAAAGCCTTCAATGGTCACAAAGCTCTCAGCGGCGTTGACCAGCTCTTGCAGGTTTTCTACCCGGTCTGCGCCTTCGCGGTCGGCCTTGTAATGCTCGATCAACCCGCTGTGCGCCAGCGTGTGTTCAATGGTTTCGCGCAGGCTCAGGCCTGCCGTTTGCTCGCGCAGCACATCAATGCCCGCCAAAAAAGCGCCAATGTTGGTTCCCGCCTTGCCGCCCAAGCCGCTCACCGCGTCGCTCAGGGCACAGCCCAGGCTGCGCGCCGCGTCTTGCAACTGTTCCAGGCTGCGCGCACCAATGCCACGCGGCGGAAAGTTCACCGCCCGCATAAAGCTGGTGTCGTCACGCGGGTTCTCCAGCAGGCGCAGGTAGGCCAGCGCGTTCTTGATTTCGGCGCGCTCAAAGAAGCGCAGGCCGCCATACACCTTGTACGGCATGCCGTTGTTGAACAGCGCCGATTCAATGACGCGGCTTTGCGCGTTAGAGCGGTACAGCACCGCAATTTCTTTGCGCTGGAAAAAAGCCCCCACGCTCGGCACTAACGTGTCCTCGCTGCCCCCCGAGGGGGCGCGGCCTTGCTTGGGGCGGCCCGGCGCGGCGGCCCCCACGAGTTCGCGCATCTCATCAACCATCCAGTTGGCCTCGGCAAAGTCGCTCGGCGCCTCATACACCCGCACCGGCTCGCCAGGCCCTTGCGCGGTGCGCAGATTTTTGCCAAGGCGCTTGGCGTTGTGGCTGATCAAAGCGTTGGCGCTGTCCAGAATGTTGCTGCCGCTGCGGTAGTTTTCCTCCAGCTTGATCTGGTGCTGCACGGCAAATTCACGCACAAAGTCGGCCATGTTGCCCACGCGCGCGCCACGAAACGCGTAGATGCTCTGGTCGTCGTCGCCCACCGCCATGACGCAGCCGGTGGGCGCAAAAGCACTGTCCACACTGCTGTGCGCGCCCGTGCCCGCCAGCATCTTGATCCACAGGTATTGCAGCTTGTTGGTGTCCTGAAATTCGTCGATCAGGATGTGCCGAAAGCGGCGCTGATAATGCTCGCGGATCGGGTCGTTGTCGCGCAGGAGCTCATAGCTGCGCAGCATCAACTCGCCGAAATCGGCCACGCCTTCACGCTGGCACTGCTCTTCATACAGTTGGTATATCTCGACCTTTTTGCGCGTTTCGGGGTCTTGGGCTACCACCTGCGCTGGGCGCAAGCCATCTTCTTTGCAGCCGCCAATGAACCACTGCATTTGTTTGGGTGGAAAGCGTTCATCGTCAATGCCGAACTGCTTGTACAGGCGCTTGATGCTGGAGAGCTGGTCTTGCGTGTCCAGAATCTGGAACGCTTGCGGCAGGTTGGCCAGCTTGTAATGGGCGCGCAAAAAACGGTTGCACAGGCCGTGAAAGGTGCCAATCCACATGCCGCGCACGTTCAGCGGCAGCATGGCGGCCAGGCGCGTCATCATCTCTTTGGCGGCCTTGTTGGTAAATGTCACCGCCAGAAGGCCGCCGGGCGACACTTGCCCGGTTTGCAGCAGCCAGGCAATGCGTGTGGTGAGCACGCGTGTCTTGCCAGAGCCCGCCCCGGCCAGAATCAATGCGTGCTCTGCAGGCAGCGTGACGGCGGCGCGTTGCTCCGGATTAAGGTTTTGCAACAGGTGTGCATCGGGGGTGCGGGCAATTGATTCAGAATACATCGCTTCATTGTAGGAACCCGCCCCATGCCCACCTTTGCCTGCCCCGTGCGCACCCCGCGCCCCTGGTTGCGGCTGATCTGCCTGTGCCTGCTGCCCGCCGCCGCCCTGGCCCAACCCGTGTGCAACAGCGACGGCCAGAGCGTACCCAGCGCGGTGCTGGAGCGCTTTATCAGCGCCGATTGCGCCACCTGCTGGCAAGACCCCAGTGCGCCGACCGCGGCACCGGGCGAGCTGGTGCTGGACTGGATCGTGCCCGGCAGGCTGGGCGACGAGGCACCGTTGTCTGCCGCTGCCAGCCGCGATGCGTTGGAGCGCCTGCAAGACTTGGGGCTTTCCCTTACCGACACGGCAACGCATCAGCGCACCAAAGTGCGCGCCTTGGACGGCACCACGCTTCGGTTGACGCATGGCCCAGCCGTTGGCAATTACGTCGGCGTCACGATGACCTTGCGTTTGCCAGCGGCCGCGCCCTTGCGCTGGCCCGTGCAGATGTGGCTGGTGTTGACCGAGGTGCTGCCAGCCGGAACCGAGCACGCTGCGGTTCCTCGTAATTTGGCAAGAAACACCTTCCAGCCCATATGGAACAAGGGCGAGATGCTATTACAAAGCAAGTATCTGGAGACCCGGGACTTGCGCGCGATGGCCATGCCAGAAGGCACCCAGCCTGCGCGGGTGCGGCTGGCCGGATGGGTGCAAGACGCCAGCGGCCAGGTACTGGTGGCCACGCAAACCGTCTGCACCGAGAGTCCAGACCAGTAGAATCAAGCACCGGGCCCAAGCCATTGCCGCCCGGTATGTGTAACCAAGTTTGTCCATTCGGCGCACCTGCGGTGCTGCTTGGGCGTCAGCGGCGCATTTGCGGTCATCTTGCCCCCTCTTTGTCGCCTGTAGCTACAGCTACAGGCTTCGCAGTCGGGGCCAAGCTGCCTCACAAATGCCCTCGCTGTCATCCCAAGCCCTAATGAACAATCTCGGTTGATGCCGGCAGCAATCCAAGCGCTCTTGTTTGAAACAACGCAAAAGGTGCTTGACCATGGAAATATTCGATTACGACAACATCCTGCTGCTGCCACGCAAATGCCGCGTGGAAAGCCGGGGTGAATGCGACGCCAGTGTGGAGCTGGGCCCGCAGCGCTTTCGCATCCCTGCGGTTCCCGCCAACATGAAGACCGTGGTGAGTGAAGACATCTGCGTCTGGCTGGCGCAAAACGGCTACTTCTACGTGATGCACCGCTTTGACCTGGACAACGTGGCGTTTATCGAGCGCATGACGGCACGCGGCCTGTATGCCTCCATCTCGCTGGGGGTTAAAAAGCCGGATTACGACACGGTGGACCGCCTGGTGGCGCTGGGGCTGGCACCCGACTACGTCACCATCGACATCGCACACGGCCACGCCGACACGGTCAAGACCATGATCGCCTATCTGCGTGAAAAAATCCCAACCACCTTCATCATTGCTGGCAACGTGGCCACGCCAGAGGCGGTGATCGACCTGGAAAACTGGGGGGCCGACGCCACCAAGGTCGGCATTGGCCCGGGCAAAGTCTGCATCACCAAGCTGAAAACCGGTTTTGGCACCGGCGGCTGGCAGCTCAGCGCCGTCAAATGGTGCGCGCGCGTGGCGACCAAACCGATCATCGCCGATGGTGGCATCCGCGACCACGGTGACATTGCCAAAAGCATCCGCTTTGGTGCCACCATGGTCATGATCGGATCACTGTTTGCCGGACACGAAGAATCGCCAGGGGCCACGGTCGAGGTGGATGGCAGGTTGTTCAAGGAATACTACGGCTCAGCCAGCGACTTCAACAAGGGCGAATACAAGCATGTGGAAGGCAAGCGCATTCTGGAGCCCATCAAAGGCAAGCTGGCCAACACGCTGATCGAAATGGAACAAGACGTGCAAAGCTCCATCAGCTACGCGGGCGGCAAAAAACTGATGGACATCCGCAAGGTGAACTACGTCACGCTGGGCGGCGACAACGCGGGCGAGCACCTGCTGATGTGAGGTACCACCTGCCTCAATACGAGGTTGCCGCGCGCGCTGCCTGGTCATAGCGACCTGAGAGTGTGCGCAGCAATTTGGCAAATTCTCCCAGTTTCTGGTTTTCATCCTGCGTGCCGGAAAAGCCAGGCATCAGGCAAGCCTCGCGCACGTCGCGATAGCGCAAACACAGGGCCGACCCGGTTTCGGTGGTCGAAAAAAACACTTCCTTGCCCTTTTTCTGGCTCTTGACGTAGCCGGCAACCATCAGCTTTTTGAGCGAATACGACACCACGTGGGTGTCTTCGATGTTGAGCACAAAGCAGATGTCGGCCAAGCGCTTTTCGGCCCCCCGATGGTTGGTGTGATGCAGCACCAACACATCCACCGCTGTCATGTCCTTGACGCCAGCGGCACCCATGCAGCGCGTCATCCAGCGGCTGAAGGCGTGGCTGGCAATGATCAGCCCGAACTCAAATTCAGACAACTCGGGCGATTTTTCTGACACCAAATGGGCCGATGTGACGATGCGCTGAGAGTCGCCAGCTGCGATGTCCTGGGTAGCTTTTGTAGGCATTTCAAGGCGGTAATGGGTTGGAAAAAACTCAACCGGTATCACACCATACAAACAACACATCTTGAATTCGGGTAAACCATGATGACAAAACGTTGATAAATTATTAATATTATTTCGTCGTTGTGTTTTCAAGACCGACGACACCCACCGGCAACCGCAGGCTGGGCATTCATCATCGTTTACGGAGTACGCACCATGATCTTTGCGAAAAAGTGGGCCGTCGCAGGCCTAACCGCTGCCGCCCTGTCGATCAGCACCCAGACCATTGCCCAACAAAAGTGGGACATGCCAACCGG
The DNA here is from genome assembly GCA_002786915.1 of Comamonadaceae bacterium CG12_big_fil_rev_8_21_14_0_65_59_15. GTDB lineage: Bacteria > Pseudomonadota > Gammaproteobacteria > Burkholderiales > Burkholderiaceae_C > Rhodoferax. The sequence continues at coordinate 49,525 of PCUV01000049.1, forward strand.
TTATCCAGCCGCCAATTTCCACACCGAAAACATTCGCCAATTTGCCACCGAGGTGGACCAGGCCACGGGTGGCAAACTGAAGATCACCGTGCACGACAGCGGTTCGCTGTTCAAGGCCAATGAAATCAAGCGCGCCGTGCAGGGCGGGCAAGCCCAGATCGGCGAAATCATCATCTCGGGTTATTCCAATGAAAACGCACTGTTCGGGCTCGACTCGATCCCGTTTCTGGCAACCAGTTACGCCGACGCACAAAAGCTTTGGAACGTATCTCGCCAGGCCAACGAGGCCGCGTTGGCCAAGCAGGGCCTGAAGGTGCTCTTTTCCGTGCCGTGGCCACCACAAGGCATTTTCAGCGCCAAACCGGTTCAATCTGCCGCGGACCTCAAAGGTGTCAAGTGGCGCGCCTACAACCCCAACACCAGCAAGATTGCCCAGCTCGTGGGTGCACAACCAGTGACCGTGCAGGCGGCTGAGCTGACACAGGCGCTGGCCACGGGCGCGGTCACGGCGTTCATGACGTCGGGTGCCACCGGGTTTGACAGCAAGGTCTGGGAACAGGTCAAGTATTACTACGACGTCAGCGCCTGGTTGCCCAAAAACTTTGTCATCGTGTCCCAAAAAGCATTTGACAGCCTGGACAAGGCTTCACAAGACGCCCTCGTCAAAGTGGCTGGCAACGCCGAGGCCCGTGGCTGGAAGGTCAGTGCCGAGAAAAACACCTGGTATCTGGAACAACTGCGCAAGAACGGCATGACAGTTGAGCCCGGTTCGCCGACGTTGCGTGCAGAGCTGAAAAAAATCGGCGACACCATGGTGGCGGACTGGGTCAAACAGACTGGTGCGCAAGGCCAGACAGTGATTGACGCCTTCCGCAAGTAAACGTCACATTGCTGCCCAACACCATGAAGCCAAAAACCACGCCATTGATCACCATGCGAGCCGGTTTCGACCGCTTGTTTGAGGCCGCCGGTTATGTGTCAGGGCTCTTCCTGTTGGGCACCTTGCTGGCGGTTCTGACCAGCATTCTCGGGCGGCTGCATCCGGCATTTGATCTGCCGGGTGCCGACGCTTACGCCGGCTACTGCATGGCCAGTTCCGCGTTTCTGGCGCTCGCCCCAACGCTGCGCCGCGGCGAGCACATCCGGGTGTCGCTCATTCTGGGGCATCTGCCCCAAAAGGCACACAGCGCGCTCGATATTGGCTGTCACGTGGTCGCTGTTGGGTTGTCAGTGGCGCTGGCCTGGTTTTCAGTACGCCTGGTGCTGGTTTCCCACCAATTTACCGACATCTCAACCGGACTCGATGCCACCCCCTTGTGGATTCCGCAGTTAGGGATGGCTGCGGGTGCGTTGCTGTTTGCACTGGCGTTTCTGGAGCAACTGATGCTGCTGCTGGGTGGCCAACCGCTGCTTGAAAATGCTGACGGCCAAGTCGTTGGACACGTTGAATAGGGGCACCTCATGGACCTCACCATTACGGCGTTGCTGATTGCCGCCTTGTTTTTGATCCTGGGTGCCGGTGTCTGGGTCGGGCTGACCCTGACCGGGGTGGCCTGGATCGGCATGGAACTATTCACCAGCCGCCCAGTGGGCGACGCCATGGCGATCACCATTTGGGGGTCGGCATCGTCCTGGACCTTGACCGCTCTGCCCCTGTTTATCTGGATGGGCGAAATCCTGTTTCGAACCAAACTGTCAGAAGACATGTTCAAGGGACTGGCCCCTTGGCTCGATCGCCTGCCCGGTCGGCTGCTACATACCAACATCATCGGCTGCACCATCTTTGCCGCGGTGTCCGGCTCGTCGGCCGCTACCTGCGCCACCATCGGCAAAATGACGTTGCCAGAACTCGCCAAACGTGGCTACCCCGAGCATATGGCCATCAGCACGCTGGCCGGGGCTGGCACGCTGGGTTTGCTGATTCCGCCGTCGATCATCATGATTGTCTATGGCGTAGCTGCCAATGTATCGATCGCGCAGTTGTTCATAGCGGGCGTGATGCCAGGTTTGTTGTTGGGTGGCCTGTTCATGGGCTACACCATCGTTTGGTCTTTGCTGCATGCAGACCAGATTCCGCCCGCAGAGCAACACCTGACCTTTATGGAAAAAATTCGGACCTCGGGCAGTTTGTTGCCCGTGGTGGGCTTGATCAGTGCTGTGCTGGGCTCCATCTACAGCGGCCTTGCAACGGCCACCGAATCCGCTGCGCTGGGTGTGGTGGGGGCGCTGCTGGTGGCCACGATGCAGGGTCAGATGCACTGGCAACAGTTTCGAGACAGTTTGCTTGGCGCTACCCGCCTGTATTGCATGATTGCGTTGATCCTGGCTGGTGCGGCGTTTTTGACGCTGTCCATGGGCTACATCGGACTGCCCCGTCACCTGGCCGAGTGGATCAGCGGGCTGGGGCTGTCACAGTGGCAATTGCTGTCGGCACTGATGCTTTTTTTCATCGTGCTGGGCTGTTTTCTGGATGGCATCTCGGTCGTTGTACTGACCATGGGGGTGTTGCTGCCCACCATCGAAAAAGCTGGCATCGACCTGATCTGGTTTGGTATTTTTGTGGTGTTGGTAGTGGAAATGGCACAAATCACCCCGCCGGTGGGCTTTAACCTGTTTGTGCTGCAGGGCATGACCAAAAAGCAGATTGGTTATCTGACCCGCCACGCCATTCCCATGTTTTTGCTCATGGTGGTGGCTATCTTGCTGATCTATCTGCTTCCAGACGTCGTGACTTGGTTGCCACGTCAAATGGTGAACTGACCCATGTCACCGCACGAGCCGATTGCGCCCCGACTGTTGGCGCTGGGCGACAGCGCCTGGACGGTTGAATTTGGCAACCACATCGACGCCCAGCTCAACGCCCGAGTGATTGGTCTGGCGCAGGCCATCAACGCGCTGCGTCAAGATGATCCAAACTTTGCTTGCGTCACTGACGTCGTACCGGCTTTTTGCTCGGTCACGGTGCACTTTGACCCGCTGGCCTGCAACGCTGAGCAATTGGGCCAGAATCTGCTGGCATTGAGCCACAACACACCAAGCGTGCCAGCCAATGGGCACCACTGGTATTTGCCGTTGTGCTTTGATACCGAATTTGCGCCCGATCTGCCTGCACTGGCGCAGGCCAAGGGACTGTCGCAAGAGGCCATCAAAGCCCTGTTGCTGGGTGCGCAGTTTCGCGTTTTCATGATTGGTTTTTTGCCTGGTTTCCCCTACATGGGCGGGCTGCCTGCTGAACTGGCCATGCCGCGCCTGGCCACACCGCGCACGCGGGTCCCTGCACATTCTGTGGCCGTGGCCGGAGATATGTGCGCCATCTATCCGTGGGACAGCCCCGGAGGCTGGAACTTGCTGGGACGCACGCCGGTACAGTTGTTCAGCCTGGCCAATGAAGCGCAACACAGCATGCTGTCCAGCGGTGATGTGGTCAACTGGTACAGCATTGATCGACCCACCTACGACCAACTGTTGCAGCGCGGCACGCAGGGGCAACTGCCCCGTGAAACTTTTCTGCAAAGGCAGCACGCACCGTGTCCGGTCTGATGGAAATCACACAACCCGGGTTTGGCACCACCGTGCAAGACCGGGGCCGCCACGGCCACCGCCATGAAGGTGTCCCGCTGGCTGGTTGGCTGGATCAGCCTTTGGCGGACGCTGCCAACGCGCTGGTGGGCAATCCACCAGGCGCAGCCGTGCTGGAGCTGCGCGGACAAGGCACTGTACTGACCATGCGGCGTGGCCCTGTTCGCGTGGCGTTGACAGGGGCCATCTCTGCAAACATCCAGCGCGGCAATGACAGCGTGCAGCCCCTGTTACCGTGGCAAAGCGCGACCCTTCAAAATGCAGACCAACTTCATCTGGGCCTGGCTCGCACAGGCTGCGCTTACCTGGCCCTGGCCGGTGGGTGCCTGGTGGAGCCACAGTTGGGCAGTCGTGCAAGCTACTGGCGCGCGGGTTTGCATGGGCTGTTGGGGCGGCCATTGCAAACAGGCGACTTGTTGCCGTGCGGTCAATGGAGCACAGCGGATATGCTCGAACGCCGTGCCGCACCCCCCTACTCCACCGGTTCACATGCCATTCGCGTCGTACTGGGGCCACAGCACGACCACTTCAGCCCGGAAGTTGTACAGCGTTTTTTGACCCAGCCCTGGCAAACCAGCACCGCACAGGATCGCATGGGGATGCGCTTGCAGGGCCAAGCGTTAACGCACTGCGATGCTGCCGCCGCAGACATCGTGTCCGACGGCACCACACCCGGTGCCATCCAGGTGCCGGCCAACGGACTGCCGATCGTGCTGTTGGCTGACAGCCAGACGGTGGGTGGCTACCCGAAAATCGCGACGGTGATTCGCGCGGATCTGCCCCGGCTGGCGCATGCCGTGCCGGGCACCACGTTGCATTTTGAAGCTGTAACCTTGCAACAAGCCGGTGCCGCTTTGCGCCAGCAACAGACTGGCTGGGCCAGCTGGCTTGCGACTCTGGAACCATTTGTACCTGCCGGCTACCTGGACGACGGGGCGCTGTACCGAGACAACCTGATCAGCGGCGTGTTGCGCGCTGACCCACTTTATGGAGACATGACATGACCCGTTTGATGATCAACCTCAACGCCGACCTGGGTGAGAGTTTTGGTGCCTGGCACATGGGTGACGACCCGGCACTTCTGCAAGTCATCAACAGCGCCAACATTGCCTGTGGCTTTCATGCCGGGGACCCGACCATCATGCGCCAGACGGTGCGTCTGGCCAAGAAAAATGGCGTCAGCATTGGCGCGCATCCGTCCTTTCCTGATTTGCAGGGTTTCGGGCGGCGCTTGATACACATGTCTACCTCCGACCTGGAAGCCACCATCCTGTACCAGGTGGGGGCCTTGCAGGCCATGGCCGCAGCCGAAGGCACGCGCGTCACCCACGTCAAGCCGCATGGTGCCCTCAACAACCTGGCGTGCGCGGATGCAGCGGTTGCAGCAACAGTGGTGCGTGCACTACAAAGCGTCGAACCAAAGCTGATCTTGCTGGCACCCGCCCATTCCGAGTTGGTTAAGGCGGCACAAGCAGCGGAGCTACCGGTGCGGCACGAAATTTTTGCCGACCGAGCCTATCTGGACGACGGGCAATTGATGCCTCGTTCACAAGCGGGTGCCGTGTTGCACGACCCGCAACAGTGCGTTGAGCATGTCATGAAAATGCTCAAGGCGCAAGCCATTGTGACCGCCAGCGGACATCATTTGCCCACACGCATCGACAGCATTTGTCTGCATGGCGATGGCCCACAAGCCACCGCCAGCGCCCGCCTGATCAGACAAAAATTGATGGATGAGAACTACGATTTGATACCCTTGGATCGCTTGCCGAATTGACTTCTCTACAACAATGACAATGCTTTGACTGTGATCGCGTGCAAGAACGTGACACCGGATCCAAATAAACGAACTCGTCAGTACAGTCAGTAATCCCGATGGTGTTACCGGCTGATTTGACCAAGAAGCGTGAGGGTCGGGTGGGTGCATCCATCACGGAACTTGATTAGTCTGAAGTTCCGTCCCGATTTCCCTCAATAATCCCGCCAATTTCGTATCCTAAAGATCGGCCAAAAAGTGCTTAATTTTTGGAGAGTATGACCCGCACAAACTTGCGTTTGCCGACCTGTAACACATAGCTTCCGACGCCCAATTTAAGGCTTTTGTCGGCCACGACCGCGCCATCGACGCGCACGCCAGCGCCGTCGATCAAGCGGTTGCCCTCACCCGTCGAGGCCGCCAAGCCAACCATTTTGAGCAGCACCGCAAGGCCCAGCGGCGCGCCGCCGTCGCCCAGGCCCAGCGTGCGCTCATCGATCTGGTCCGGAATACCGCCGCGCGCGCGGTTGGCAAAGTCGGCCTCGGCCGCTTCAGCCGCCGCCGCGTTGTGAAAGCGCGTGGTGATTTCCTTGGCCAGCGCCACCTTGGCGTCTTTCGGGTTGGCACCGGCGGCCACCGCCGCCTTGAGCGCGGCAATGTCGGCCTCGGACTTGAAGCTCAACAGCGTGTACCAGCGCCACATTAACTCGTCTGAAATGCTCAGCACCTTGGCAAACATGGTGTTGGCGTCTTCGCTGATGCCGATGTAGTTGCCCTTGCTCTTGGACATTTTCTCGACACCGTCCAGGCCCTCAAGCAGCGGCATGGTCAGGATGCACTGTGGCTCCTGGCCGTATTCGGCTTGCAAGTGGCGCCCGACCAGCAGGTTGAACTTCTGGTCGGTACCGCCCAGTTCCAGGTCACTTTTAAGCGCTACCGAGTCGTAGCCCTGCATCAGCGGGTATAAAAACTCGTGCACGCTAATGGGGGTGCCAGCCTTGAAACGGTCGTGAAAGTCGTTGCGCTCCATCATGCGTGCCACCGTGTAGCGCGCCGCCAACTGGATCATGCCGCGTGAGCCCAGCGCGTCGCCCCACTCGCTGTTGTAGCGGATTTCGGTTTTGGCCGAGTCGAGCACCATCGACGCCTGGCGATAATAAGTTTGCGCGTTGGTCTCAATCTGCTCACGCGTCAGCGGCGGGCGCGTGGTGTTCCGCCCGGAAGGGTCGCCGATCAGGCTGGTGAAGTCACCAATCAAAAATATCACCGTATGGCCCAGGTCTTGCAACTGGCGCAGCTTGTTCAGCACCACGGTGTGGCCCAGATGGATGTCGGGCGCGGTCGGGTCCAGCCCGAGCTTGATGCGCAGTGGCTGGCCACTGGCTTGGCTGCGTTGCAGCTTCTTGATCCAGTCGTCCTGTGGAATCAGTTCATCGCACCCGCGCAAGGTGACGGCTAACGCTTCTTTGACCGGGTCGGTTACACAAAAGTCGGGGGGTTGAGCGGCAGTCATAGGGTTTTCCTGGATGCGGGCAGGGGGGCCGCAGTTATACTTCGGCGCTTGTTGGGCAGCCATTTTAAGTGGCTGTCGGTGCGCCACAGCACGCGCTTGCCGTTTTAGACAAATACCGTCTTTATTTACAGGTTTCGTCCCTTGCTAAATTCAATTCTCCGTTTTAGCCAGCTCTGCTGGAGCAGCGCCCAACCGTTGCTGCGGCGTCATGGTCGCTGGTTAGGTTACCTGACGGCCAGCGTCGTTGTGGGGGCCACCGGTGGCGCCTGGGCGCTGGTCTCGCTTGGCCCCGACGTTGACCGGCTGCCGGTTCAAAACGTCATTGAGGCGGTTCAGACGCCATTGACGGCTGAGCACCCAGAGCTGATTGCCCCCGCCCTCAATCTGTATCGCTCTGACCTGAGCCGATCAACCGATACGGCAGACACGCTGCTGGTCAGGTTGGGTGTGCAGGACCTGGCCGCTGCCCAATTTTTGCGGCGCGACCCCCTGGTACGCCAGCATTTGCTGGGCCGGCCCGGCCGCAACATCACCGTGCAGACGGCTGACGCCCGGTTGCTCGACAGCTTGACCGCACGCTGGAGCGCCGATGACAGTGGCCAGTTCCGTCGTCTGGTGGTTAAGCGTCAGGGTGCTGCTTTTACCTCCCGCCTGGAAAGCGCAGCGCTCGAATCTTCTACCCGTCTGGCCAGTGGCAGCATCGAATCGTCGCTGTTTGCCGCTACCGACGCGGCCGGCCTGCCCGACACCGTGGCAACCCAATTGGCCGAAATTTTTTCGGGTGATATTGACTTTCGCCGCGCGTTGCGCAAAGGCGACCGCTTCAACGTGGTCTATGAAGTGTTGCAGGGCGACGGCGAGCCGCTGCGCAGCGGGCGCGTGCTGAGCGCCGAATTTGTTAACGCTGGCAAAACCTTTCAGGCCATGTGGTTCCAGTCACGGCTTGGCAGTGGCCAGGCCGTAGCCAGCCGCGGCGGCTATTACTCACTGAACGGGCAAAGCCTGCGCCGCGCGTTCCTGAGCTCACCGGTACAGTTTTCGCGCGTCAGCAGTGGTTTTGCGAATCGTTTCCACCCGATTTTGAAGCAATGGCGCAAGCATTTGGGTACCGACTTTGCGGCCCCCACCGGCACACCCGCGCGCACCGTGGGTGACGGCGTGGTGTCGTTTGCAGGTGTGCAAAACGGCTACGGCAACGTGGTCTTCATCAAGCACCGCAACAACACCGAAACGGTGTATGCGCACCTGAACCGACTCCTGGTGCGGCGCGGGCAAAACGTCGGCCAGGGCGACACCATCGGTCTGGTCGGCTCCACTGGCTGGGCCACCGGCCCGCATTTGCACTTCGAGGTGCGCGTCAACGGCGTGCAGCACAACCCGATGGCGCTGGCGCGCCGCAGTGAAACCGTGCCGGTGCCTGCGGCCGAGCTACCCGCATTCCATCAGCTCGCTGACCACGCGCGTGCGCAATTGCAGGTGGCGGCCAGCGTCTCGGCAGCACACTTTGAGTAACCCTCGGCCAGCGCAGCCGTGCGCAGGCTGACGCCATGACGTTCGCCTGGCTATGGCAGATTGCTTTATCGGACTGATGTCGGGCACCTCGCTCGACGGGGTTGACGGGGTTGCGGCTAAATTTTCTGAATCCGGGGCGCGGCTGTTGGCCAGCGCCAGCTTGGCCTTTGCGCCTGATTTCAGAGCCCAGTTGCTGGCCCTCAATACACCTGGCTACAACGAGTTGCACCGCGCGGCGCTGGTCGGTAATGCCGTCGCCTGCGCTTACGCCGAGGTGGTTCAAGCTCTGCTTGAACAACTGGCCGTGCAGGGGCTCAGCGCGCGCGACGTGCGCGCCATCGGCGCCCATGGCCAAACGGTTCGACACCAACCGCGTCTGACGACGGCCGAAGGCAACGTCGGTTACAGCATCCAGTTGCTCAACGCCGCGCTACTGGCCGAGCGCACCGGCATCGACGTGGTGGCTGACCTGCGCAGCCGCGACATCGCCGCCGGTGGACAAGGTGCGCCGCTGGTGCCAGCCTTTCATCAACAGGTGTTTGGTCGGCCTGGTGCCGTCGTGACGGTGCTGAATTTAGGGGGCATCGCCAACTTGAGCGTCTTGCCAGACAACAGCACAAGCCCGGTCATTGGCTTTGATTGCGGCCCGGGCAACGCACTACTGGACGCCTGGTGTCAGCGCCACACTGGCGCGGCCTTTGACAGCGCCGGGCAATGGGCGGCAGGTGGGCGCTGTTTGCCGGAATTGCTTGACTTGCTGTGCGACGAGCCATTTTTTGCGTTGGCGCCACCCAAAAGCACCGGCCGGGATTTGTTCAACGCCGATTGGTTGCAACGCAAGCTAGCTTGTTTACCAGCACTCAACCCCCAAGACGTGCAGACCACACTGACTGAATTGACGGCCAGCACTTGCGCACAAAGCATCAAGCGCCATGCTTCAAATAGCCATTTGGTGATTGTCTGTGGTGGCGGTGCGTACAACCGGTTTCTATTGCACCGGCTGCAAGCGCTGCTGCCCGCCAGTAGCGTCGAAAGCTCGGATCAACACGGTTTGGCGCCGTTGCAAGTAGAAGCCAGCGCATTTGCCTGGCTAGCCCGGCAAGCGGTCAACCGTCAACCTGGCAATCTGCCCAGCGTTACGGGCGCGGCGGGCGCGCGCATTTTGGGCGCTTGCTACGCCAACTGATCAAACACTAAAGCTCGACCCGCAACCACAGGTGGTGGTGGCGTTCGGGTTCTTGATGACAAACTGTGCGCCTTGCAAGTCTTCTTTGTAGTCGATCTCAGCGCCCACCAGGTATTGGTAGCTCATGGCGTCAATCAAGAGTGAGACACCATTTTTGGTCATGGTGGTGTCGTCGTCGTTGACAACTTCGTCAAAGGTAAAACCGTACTGAAAACCAGAACAGCCGCCGCCCTGGACGAACACCCGCAGCTTCAGGTCGGGGTTACCCTCTTCGGCGATCAGATCGGCCACTTTAGCGGCAGCGCTGTCGGTAAAGAGAATCGGATCGGGCATTTCGGTTTCAATGTTGTCGGCAACTGCGCTCATGGGTATCTCGGGTTAAAAAGTTGAACCAAATGCTACACCAAAATTGTCGGATATGCGGTCAGCGGTTATTTGCCGCCAGCTTGAGTGTGGGTTTTTCCTGATCGCGCTCCTGCACCACCGCCGGGATCAAACGACCATCAACGACGGCACCGCGGTGCATCTCCAGTGTCTGGTAAGAGACATCGCCGGTGACGTGCGCCTTGGGTTGCAACTCAAGCAGGGTGCGGGCCTGCACCGGCCCTTGAACCTTTCCGTTGATGATGATGTGGTCGGCCACCACGGCCCCCACCACGCTGGCAGTTTCTGAAATAACCAGCATACTGGGTGCACTAGGCAAGCCGGTCAAATTGCCGTTGATGACACCATCAACGCGTAAGCCTTCGGAAAAATTGAAATGCCCTTCCAACACGCAGTCTTGCGCCATCAGGCTTTTGATCGCGGGTTGTTTTTTGCTCTTGAACATGGTTTTCCTTTCGTTCATGGCCATCCCGTGGTGGCCTAAATTTTGACGCTGCGCTGGGCCCGTACCGTCGCACCCTGCAAAAGCCTGACCGTTACCGACTTCACGACCGTCTGCGTCGGTAGCGCAAAATGCCCTTGCAAGCGCCCATATTGTTGCACCTTGATGGGGACCGTACCTGCGGGCAGTCGCCCCGTCCACGGTTTACCAGCGCTGGTGCCGGCAAAAACAAGTTCCATCTGACCCTCCCATGGTGGCGGATTTTTTGCCCCTTGAATGACCAGCACCTGCCACTGTAGTTCGCCACTTGGCAAGCGCGCCACCTGCACTCCCCGAATCGCCAAGGCCGCGGTGTCCGCGCCGGAACGGGGTAACAGTTGCTCAAAAAAGCCCAGGTCAGCGCGCAGTTGCTGGTTTTCTGTCTGCAAGCTGCGATTGACCTCCAGCAGTTTTTCTTGTGCCGCCTTTTCAGCGGTCAAGCGTGTGTCGGCGGTGTTGGCAATCGACTGCGCCTTGTTACGTTCGTTGGTTAACTGTTGCACATGCGTTTGGAGTGTGGCAATTTCTGTACGCGCCTGTTGCAACTGTTCTTGGTTGCCGTAGTCCAGCCCGGCTATTTCTTTGCCAAACTCAAACGACCATAGTGCAATGGCCGCACAAAACCCGGCCACTACCGCCAAACCAGCCCAACGCAGTGGCCACGGCAACGCGCTGCGCACAGCCATCCGGGGGGCACTGACCGTCAGTCGTCGAAGCAGCAGACGCAGTTTCATGATCGGGCCAATTCAAAACGATTCGGGCAGAGCTAAGGGCTTGTAAAGCAATAACTTCACTGCATGCAACTCTTGGTTTGTCGCGCAAGCTTTTACCAAGCAAACAGCCGCCAGAATTTGCACCCGGGCGGCTGTTGAGATGCAGCAAAAATGCTTAACGCTTGGAGAACTGCTTGCGACGGCGCGCACCGTGCAAGCCGACTTTTTTACGTTCCACTTCGCGCGCATCGCGCGTCACAAAGCCAGCCTGGCTGAGCGCCGGTTTGAGCGTGGCGTCGTAATCGATCAGGGCACGGGTGATGCCGTGGCGCACCGCACCCGCTTGACCCGACTCACCGCCACCGGCCACATTGACCATGATGTCAAAGGTTTCGGCGTGGTTGGTCAGCATCAGGGGCTGTTTGCATATCATGATCGAGGTTGCACGACCAAAGAAGTTTTCGATGGCTTTGCCGTTAACGACAATCTGGCCAGAGCCTTTTTTTAGGAAAACACGGGCGACGCTCGATTTGCGACGGCCGGTACCATTGTTCCATTCACCAATCATGTGAGCTCCTTAGATTTCCAACACTTTGGGTTGCTGGGCCGTGTGCGGGTGCTCTGCACCACCGTACACCTTGAGCTTCTTGATCATGGCGTAGCCGAGCGGGCCCTTGGGCAGCATGCCCTTGACGGCTTTTTCCAAAGCGCGGCCAGGGAACTTGGCTTGCATGTCACGGAAGTTGGTAGAACTGATGCCGCCCGGGAAACCGGAGTGGCTGTAGTACATTTTGTCCAGAGACTTGGCACCGGTCACGCGCAGCTGGGCTGCATTGGTGACGATGATGAAGTCGCCGGTATCGACGTGAGGCGTGTAAATGGCCTTGTGTTTGCCGCGCAAACGGAGAGCAACTTCGCTGGCTACTCGTCCGAGGACCTTGTCGGTCGCGTCAATCACAAACCACTCGTGCACACCTCAGCGGGTTTTGCGCTGAAAGTTGACATGAGATATTCCTGAAAGGAGTTGGTTTGGCGGGCTCTTTTCTACGGTCGGCGTTCCTCTGACGGGAATCTCTTAGGTAGGTAAAAGTATCTTCGCCGCGGAGCCACATAAGCGCTGCGAAGCCGGGGATTATAAGCATTTTGGGGCGGGTCGCTGTTTTAGGTAGTCTGACCCGCAAGGTTTAATCAGTTGGGGTCAGAGCACATCGCTGACGCGAGTGGTCTGACCCGCAAGGTCTCAGGTTAATATCTCGCCATGTTCAGTTACCGCCACGCCTTTCACGCCGGCAACCACGCCGATGTTCTCAAACACACGGCGTTGCTGGCGATGCTGCGGCACCTGACGCAAAAAGAAACCGCCATCCACTTTTTTGACACGCACGCCGGCGCTGGCCTGTACCGGCTGGACGGCGACTACGCGCAAACCAGCGGCGAAGCAGCGCACGGTTTCTTGCAGTTGCAGAGCGCCATGGACCCGGCGCAGCCGCTGGCACCGGCGCTTCAGGATTACGTGAGCCTGGTGGCCAGTTTCAATGCGCCAGGCAGCACCAAGGTCTATCCGGGCTCACCCTTTATCGTGCAGCATGTATTGCGCGAGCGCGACCGCCTGCGCCTGTTTGAGCTGCACCCCACTGACGCCAAAACGCTCAAGGCCAATGTGGCGCAGTTGGACGCCGGGCGGCTCATCACCGTGATGCAGGAAGACGGCTTTGAAGGCCTCAAAAAGTTCTTGCCGCCACCGTCACGACGCGCTCTTGTATTGTGCGATCCAAGCTATGAAATCAAGAGCGATTACGGCCGGGTGGTGGAGCTGCTGACCGACGCGCTCAGGCGCTTTGCGACCGGCACCTACATGGTGTGGTACCCGATCATCCCGCGCTCCGAGGCGCATGACCTGCCGCGCAAGCTCAAAACGCTGGCGCAGCGCGCCGAACGTCCCTGGCTCAATGCCACACTCACGGTCAAGACCAGCAAACTCGGTCATGACGACGCTGGCGAGGTAGTGCGTCCGGGCCTGCCCGCCAGCGGTGTGTTTGTGATCAACCCACCGCACACGCTCAAAGCGTCATTGGTGGCCGCGCTGGGCCAGGCTGCTCAACTGCTGGCGCAGGGCAAACACAAGGCGTTTGAGGTGGAAAGCGGCGGCTGATTTTTCAGCATGTCTGTCCGAGTAGCGCCAAACCGGGTTCAATGGGCGCAGTTGACGCGTTGAACCCGCGCGGCGACTGGTTTTGGCGGGCTCCTCATACAGGGGTACCCGAAAACGAAGTTTCGGCGAAGCCAAATCGTCGGTCGCCAAAACCAGTCACCGCGCTGGACAGTGTGGCAAAAAAAGCGAAGACAGAGCGGGTGGTTTACGTTTGACGGTGTACGCCGTTGACCACAGCATCGACACTGGCCCAGTCAGGCCCGTCAAACCAGTCGTCTTGGCGCAGGTAGGCGGCGAGTATCGGCAGTGCGTCATAGCCCCAGAACAGTTTTCCGTCCACTTCCACCGTGGGCACGCCAAAAACGCCCAGCGCAATCGCCTGGTCGGTGTTGGTTTTGAGCTGCGCCTTGACCTCTAGGCTGGCCACATCCCGGGTGGGCGTCAACTGTGCGGTCAACGTCTGCACACGCTGATCATCCACGGCGCTTTGTCCGCCGCGCCAGACGTGGCGAAAAACGGTTTCGCACACAAACCGGTTGGGTTCACCACCGTCACTGCACGCCAGCGCCAGCCGCAACAACGCCAGCGGGTTAAAGGGGTGTTGCGCCGGCAACTGCAATGGCACGTCCGCCTGGCGCGCCAGCCACAGTACCTGGCGGTACGTCCATTCACGCTTGCCTGCAATTTCCGCTGGCCCCAACTGTCCGTGGTGCCTGAGCAGCCCGGCAAACAGCACCGGCCGGTAGCGCACGCTGTAGCTGCAACCCAGCAGCGCCTTTGGCAGTTGCTCAAACGCTAGGTAGGCGTAAGGCGAAATAAAGTCAAGGTAAAACGTGATCTGCTTCATGACAACTCAACTTGCGGCATCCGCCGTGTCGTCCAGCAGGGCCAGGCGTGCGTGCACACGCGCGTCAATGTGGCTCCATATCTGCCGCTTGGCATCCTCATCGGCTTGCCCCCAAGCCGAGATTTCGGGCAGGGTACGCAGGCAGCCCCGACACAGGCCGCTGGCCTCATCCATCTGGCACACCGACATGCAGGGCGACGGCAGAGCTTGCGCATATTTTTGGCCTCCGGACCTTATGTCATCTGAGGTAGCAGCTATGTACTTCATAGCTTTCAAATCAAACATCAAGCCACCTCCTGCAAGGCCACATCCACCACCGGCGCGCCGGTGAGACGCTGCAAGTCATGAGGATGCAACTTGAACACGCCGTGCGGATGCCCGGCAGCCGCCCATATTTCGTCAAAGCGTAACAAATCGCGGTCGATCAAGGTCACCGGCGCGTTGACATGCGCCACGGGCGACACCCCACCGATGGAAAAACCGGTGCTGGCTTTGACAAAATCCGCGTCGGCGCGGCCCAGCTTCTGTCCCTCGGCGCACACCAGTGCCTGCACTTTTTTCTCGTCCACACGCCGGTCGCCGCTGGTGATGACCAACACCGCAGCGGCGTCAGGCTTGCGTTTGAAGATGATGCTTTTGGCAATCTGCCCAAGCTGCACGCCCAGCGCGTCGGCGGCCTGCTGTGCCGTGCGCGCTGCGTCGTCAAGCATCACCGGCGCGTGCGCATGCCCTTTGTCTTGCAACGCCCGGGCGACGCGCTGTACGCCCTCGGGCAAAGTTTTGAGTTCAGCACCGCACATCCGAAGCACCTCTTTTTGTATAGATCGCCTTGCCGGCACGGGAATTCGTTGGTCGCCCCAAAAAGTCGCTGATGAACTGCCCGGCGTCGATGAGCTTGTCCAGATCGATGCCGGTGTCGATGCCCATGCCGTGCAGCAGATACACCACGTCTTCAGTGGCTACATTACCCGTAGCGCCCTTGGCATAGGGGCAGCCGCCCAGACCGGCCACAGAAGCATCAAACTGCCACACGCCCAGTTGCAGGCAGGCCAAGGTGTTGGCCAGTGCCTGGCCGTAGGTGTCGTGAAAATGGCCCGACACGTCGTTGATGTCGTAATGCTGCAAGGCCGCCTCCATGGCGCGCTGCACCTTCAGCGGGGTGCCCACGCCGATGGTATCTGCCACGCCCACGTGCTGCACGCCAATGCCCTTCATCAACCCGGCCAGGTAGCTCACGCGCGCTGGCGCAATGTCGCCTTCGTAGGGGCAACCCACGGTACAGCTCATGGCACCGCGCACGTAAATGCCGGCCGCGCGCGCAGCTTGCACCACCGGCGCAAAGCGGTCGATGCTCTCAGAAATGCTGCAATTGATGTTTTTCTGGCTAAAGGCTTCGCTGGCCGCGCCAAACACCACAATCTCGTCGGGTCGGCTGGCCAGCGCGGCTTCAAAACCTTTCATGTTGGGGGTCAGCACCGAATAGCGCACGCCGCTGTGGCGCGCGATGCCCGCCATCACCTCTGCGTTGTCAGCCATTTGCGGCACCCACTTGGGCGACACAAAGCTGGTGACCTCGATTTCTTTCAGCCCGGCGGCCTGCAACCGGTGCACCAGCTCAATCTTGACCGCAGCAGGAACGGTCTGCTTTTCGTTTTGCAGGCCGTCGCGCGGGCCGACTTCGACCAGTTTGACGTGGGTGGGGAGGTTCATGAAGATACTTTCCGTAATAAACCCGGTAACTTTAACCTCTGCTCGCGTGTGTTTCATGTGGCGATATGGCAAACTGGATCGGTATGCGGGATACTTTCGTTGATTTTTGATAAGGGCCAATTGTGAACATGTGGACTTGGCTTCGATCTTTATTCTGGCTGGCTAAGCCAAAGCCTTTGCCTACTGTGCCTCGGAAGGTAACGCAGGCCAGCCGGGTGCAGCCGCTGCCACCCCCCTACCCTGTCGAGTCGTCACAACTTTTCTTCTTGCCCTGGTTGACGGCATCAGACCAGCAGCCGTTGGCCACAGACGAAATGACTGCGCCAGAGCAGGCCGTGCTGGATGAATTGCAAAAACTGCTGACACTGAAAAATTTGCCAGATGCCTTGTTGCCGCGCATGGCCGATGTGTTGCCACAGTTGATTGCGTTGACACGTGACAACAATTTGCCAGCCAAAGCGATTGCCCGGCGTGTGGAAAAAGATGCTTTGTTAACCGCAGAAGTGCTGCGCCTGGCCAGCAGCAGTTATTACAACCTGGATCGTCCCTTGACGGACATCGTGCAGGTGATTCAGTTGATTGGTTCTGCCGGCTTACAGACAGCGATTGCGCGCATCGTGCTCAAGCCAATTTACCGAGAGGGGGCTGGCCTGATGAACGCCAACCTGGTGACGCGCCTGGCCGCGCACGCCGATGCGCTGGCGGAATTTTGTGCGCTCGATGCCGAGCAGGCGGGGATACCGCGCTTTGACGGCTATCTTGTCGGCATGCTACATAACACGGGGTGGCGCGTAGCCCTGTGTGCTATTGAACGTGCAAAAATGCCATTAGCTCACGCCGTGTCAAAACAATTTGCTATTGAAATGACAGAGATCGCGCACCGACTGTTCGGCTTGGCCGCACGCCGATGGCCTATTACCCCTGGCTTTATCGCGTTTGCGCAAGATGCCGTTAGCCACGGACTGACAAGTGGCCAGCACGCGCTAGTGCCGGTGTTGCGCGCCGCCTTGCAAAAATGCGCGGCCAGTTCACTGCGCGCCTAACCAAACCGCCCGCCGGCATAGCGCTGTTGCAGCACGCCTTGCAGCGTTTGCACCACGCTGAAGGCTTCCTTGAGGTGGCTGCGCTCGAAGTTGCTCAGCTCGTCCAGCGCCAGAAAGTTGTCGGGTGCCTTGCCCTGCTGGGTTTGGCGCGCCTGATGTGCAATACGCAGTTTGCCCAAAAATTCCAGCGCGTCGCGCAGGTCGCGCGCGCCCTGCTCGCTGACCTCGTCGGCTTGCGCAGACACTTCGAGCCGGTCGTGTGTGTTGGCCACTGACACGCCTGCGGCCAGTGCGTAGATGCGGGCCAGATCGACAATCGGCACGATGCCGCTGTGCTTGAGGTCGATGGTGTTGGGGTGATCACCGCCCTTGATCAATGAAATGGTGCCAAACATTCCCAGCGGTGGCCGGTGCTTGAGCGCGTTGCCGACCATGTGCGCCAGAAACAGGCTGTTGCCTTTGGTGTGTAGCAGCACGTCCTGGCGCAGGCTTTCCAGCAGATCGGCCTTGCCGTGGATCACACGCAGGTCAAAAAAGACGCAGGTGAGCATGAGCGCCTTCGGCTTGGGTTGCTCGATCCACTTTCGGAAATACTCGGCCCATACCGCTCGTGGTTGGCGCCATGGATCGGTCATGGCCATCATCTCGCCCGGGCAGTGGATGTAGCCGCATTCGGCCAGCCCGTCACAGACGAACCTGGAAAAGCGCTTGAAGTAGTCGCCGTGCACGGCTTCGTTGTAGCTGTCGTCCAGAATCAGACAGTTGTCCTGGTCGCTCTTGGCGGTTTGCTCGCTGCGCGCCTGGCTTCCCGCTGCCACCCAGGCGTAGTCCACTGGGGCCGGGCCCATTTGCAGCTCAGCCAACTGAATCAGACGCGTGGTCAACGCGTCAGTGATGGCAGTGATGATGTGGCCGGTGCTGTAGGCGCTTGCGTCGGCGGCGGCCAGGTGCTGCTGCAGCAGCTTGACGCGGCCGCTGATCTGTTTGAGCCCGTCGAGCGTGTGCTGCTTGTAGATGTCTCCAGCCAAATACACGGCCGAAGTGCTGTGCTGTTCGGTCAGGTCGGTGGTGGTGATCATGCCGGCAATTTTTTGACCGTCCATCACTGGCATGTGGTGGATATTGTGGCGCGCCATCAGCAGCAGCGCCTCAAAAGCAGGACTGTTGGAATTGACGGTCATGGGGGCCAGCGTGGCGATGTCCGACACCGGACGGCTGATGTCGAGCCCCTGCGCCACGGCGCGGTTGCGCAGGTCGCGGTCCGTCACCAAACCAAACAACAAACCCTGCTCGATCAGCAGCACGGAAGACACGCGCAGGTCTGCCATCAGCTGCGCCGTGGCCTGGATGGTGGTGTCAGGGGCCAGGGTGATGGGCGCACGCTTAATCAAGGTTTTGATGGGTGTACCCAGCAGGTTCAGCGCTGCTGACGCGTCACTGGCTGACCCCATGGCGCTGTTATCGGCGTCCGACTGCGCGATCGACGGGAAAAAATAAAACAGCGATGGGTACTTTTCGCACAACTGCTGCAGTGCTTCAGGTGTCAGCCAGGCCATGTCGCAGTCGCTGACCGCCTTGGCTTGCCAGGTGGGCAACTGGCGCTGTGGCGTGACGCCAAAGCCCAGCATTTGCCCGGCCCACAGCCGAACCGACAGCCCCAGGTCGGGGTCGCAGATCTGAACCTCGCCCTTAAGGATCAGGCCAAGCCGGGTGGGAAGCTGGCCCTGCGCCAACAGCAGGCTGTCGGCAGGGGCTGTTTCGTGGGTGAACTGGGTGGCCAGTTGTTCCAGCACTTTTTTACTGAGTTGTCCCCAGATGGGATGGCTGACGAGCAAAACGCTCAGCGGCAGATTTTTTTTGCTACGGTGGGGCATGGTGCAAGGGCTTTCAATGGGCGCTGCCAGCACGCGCCTGGTGTCCAAACTTGAGCATGCGTGTAGCGATCAGAGTTTCGGTCAAAAAACACAGCAAGGCCAGCAAAAAGCAGATCACACCGGCCAAAAACAGGATGGTGGCGATGCGAAAGATCTGTAGCTCGGTGGTTTCACCCAAAAACAACGCCATGATAGTCAGCCCGATCATGATGGCGCAAAACGTCAGCAGGGCAATGCAGGTGTTGACCAGCGCGCCGCGTTGGCGCAGTTGCCCGAGTTCAGCGTAGGCCGCTGCCATGGGGTCGCTGGCGGGGGCTTTTTCAACGCGCTCTTCCAGCACCCGTGCGCGGTCGATGATGCGCGCGAGCCGCCCGGCCACGCTGCCAATCATGCCCGCCACCGCAGTGAGCAAAAAAACCGGGGCCACCGCCAGCTGGATGCCGTGGGTGACGGTGTCAAGGTCGGTGGCAAAAAACATGGGGTGTCCTTTGGCTGGGTGGGGTGCTTACGGTGTGCTGCGCGCCTGAAGTATCGCGCGTGCCAGCTCGGCAAAGCCAGCCCCGCGCTCAGCCGTGGTGAGGTAGCGCGGCAGGTGCGTCAGGCCCGCAGCGCAGTGGTGGATGTTGGCCACGCCCACGCTGTGCCTGAAGTGCTCAAACATAGGCTGGTCGTTGCCCGAGTCGCCCACAAACACCCATTGATCAAGCTCACTGGCCAGTTCGCGCCCGTACAGGCGCTGCACCAGCCAGCAGGCACCTTGCCATTTGTTGAAGTCACCATAGCAGCCGTGAATGTGGATACTGCTGACACTGGTGTGCATGCCCTCACTGTGCAGGGTCTCCAACACCTGCTGCACCAGGGCAGCGCTCAGGTGATGGTGTTCGTTGTAGTCAAAGGCGATGTCGGTTTCGCGCCCACCCTGGTTTTGCGCCAGCCGCGCCTGCGGCACTTCGCGCAGCACGCGCTCTGCGGCCTGCTGCATCCGGGCCTGGTTAGCGGCGCGCTCGGGATAGGATTGTTGGTATATTTTTAATAGTTGCTTAGATTTGTCCTGTATCGTCTGAACGGCATTTTTTCTTATATTTTCTGGTACCAGCGCCAGTGCCCCGTTTTCAGCCAGCAGCGCGTCCAGCGGTAGCGGTGCAATGCCTTGTGCCGCATCACCTTGCGCCAGACGCTCGCACCAGCCGATGTGTCGCCCCGTCACCGCAATCGCCTGCAAGCCTGCCGCACGCAGATCAGCCAAGGCCTGCAAGGCGTCAGCGGTGATGACTCCGCGCGTGGTGAGCGTGTCGTCGATGTCGGTAAAGACACCGGTGATGTGGCGGCGTTCAGTCAGCGGCCATTCGGCAAGCGGCTTCATTGTGCGTTGTCCTTTATCCCGCTGACTGCAGCGCCAGCCCGGCGTGCTCGCGCAGCGGGTGAAAGTGGATTTTTGGAAAGCGCTCTTGCGCCAGCCGCACGTCGTACGGACTGGTGCACAGGTAGGCCAGCGCATCGGCGGCGTCACGCGCCATGCGCTGCGGGTAGGCGTTGATGAAGTCTTTCAGTTCTTGCGGCGTGTCGGCGGTGATCCAGCGCGCGCTGGTGTACTGGCTGCTCTCCAGCCGCACATCGGCGTCGTACTCGCCCTTGAGGCGGTGCTGCACCACTTCAAACTGCAATTGGCCGACCGCGCCGAGCAGCATGTTGCCGCCCATCTCGGGGCGAAACACCTGAATGGCTCCTTCTTCGCCCAACTGCGCCAGACCTTGCTGGAGCTGTTTGGTGCGCAGCGGGTTTTTCAAAATCACGGTGCTGAACATTTCGGGCGCAAAGAAGGGCAGGCCGGTGAACAGCAGGTTGACCGAGCCGTCGGTGATGGTGTCACCCAGTTGCACGCCGCCATGCGTGGTAAAGCCGACGATGTCGCCCGCGTAGGCCTCTTCCACCGACTCGCGGCGCTGGCTCATGAAGGTCACCACGCTGGTCGGGCGCAGCTCTTTTGCGGTGCGCATCACCTTGAGCTTCATGCCCGGGGTGTACTTGCCGGAGGCGATGCGCACAAAGGCAATGCGGTCGCGGTGGTTGGCATCCATGTTGGCCTGCACCTTGAACACCACGCCGCTAAAGGCATCGTCTTCGGGCTGCACTTGCTTGATGACCGGCTGCTTGTTGACGACAAAGCTGCTGGTGCGCGGGCCGGGTGACGGGGCCAGGTCGATCAGCGCGTCGAGCACCTCCATGACGCCAAAGTTGTTCACGCCTGAGCCAAAGAACACCGGCGTTTGCTGGCCGGCCAGAAAGGCTTCGGCGTTAAACGTGGGCGACGCGCCGGTGGCCAGTTCCATGCTCTCGACGGCGGTTTCCCAGCCGTGACCAAAGCGTGCCGCCAAGGCCTCGGGGTGCGCCAGCGGCACCGTCTCGAAGTCTTGCGGGCGGCGCTCGCTGCCCGACTCAAACACCGTCATGGCCTGCGTGCGCAGGTTAATGATGCCGCCAAAGTGTTTGCCCTGACCGACCGGCCAGGTCATGGGCACGCAGGGCATGCCCAGTTCACGCTCGACCTCGTCCAGAATGTCCAGCGGGTCGCGCACCTCTCGGTCCATCTTGTTCACGAAGGTGATGATGGGGGTGTCGCGCTGGCGGCAGACTTCAATCAGGCGGCGCGTTTGCGACTCGACCCCGTTAGCCGCGTCAATCACCATCAGCGCCGAATCGACGGCGGTCAGCACGCGGTAGGTGTCCTCGGAAAAATCCTTGTGGCCGGGGGTGTCGAGCAGGTTTACCACATGGTCGCGGTAGCTCATCTGCATCACCGAGCTGGCCACCGAAATGCCGCGCTGCTTTTCAATTTCCATCCAGTCGCTGGTGGCGTGGCGGCTGGCTTTGCGGCCTTTGACGGCGCCGGCAATCTGGATCGCGCCCGAGAACAACAGCAGTTTTTCGGTCAGCGTGGTTTTACCAGCGTCCGGGTGGGAAATGATGGCAAAGGTGCGGCGGCGGCGGGTTTCAAAAGCGTAGGTCACGAGTTACCTGAAAAAAAATTAATGGCCCAAATGGGCGGGAATATCTGCCGCTTGGTGCAGCACTCGGATGACCACGACAAGGTTGGTTTGCTGAACGTAAAAAATGACGTAAGGAAACTTTTTAATGGTCCAGCTGCGCAGGCCAACAAATCCAATCTGTAGTCCATAACGCGGCGAACCCGTGGATGGATTTCGCTGCAAATGGAGCAATTCGGCATCCACGGCCAACGCAAAATCGCTCACAACATGCGGTGCTTCCTTCTTGTAATAGGCACGCGCTTGCGCCAAGTCACGCATGGCGCAACGTTGTACGCGAATGCGCTTCATGCAGAGCGTTTAGCGGTGAGGGGCACGCCAGATTCAGCGAGGAAATCCTGGCGCAAGTCTTCCCAGTCCCCGGCGGATTCAGACTGCATTCCATCCTCTAACAAAGCCTTGAACCGCTCCTCGCTGGCGCGCTCTTCATCGCGTCGCACCAGATCGCTCAGGTATTCACTGGTCGAGCTGTAACCCCGCGCCTGGCTGCGTGCATCGACAAACGCCTTCAGCTCGTCGGTCAAGGAGATGTTCATGGTGACGGTGCTCATGCGCAGATTTTAAGGGCGCTTGGCAAACAATTCCAAGACTTTGGCGCTGCTTGGGGTGCTGTAGCCGGTGTTGGCCTGGTAACAGGTTTGTTCTCAATTGGTGCTAAATTGGGGGCATCGCACCAGCAAGGCCTGTTTGAAACCATGACGATCCATATGCTTCCCACTCAGCCTTTTGACGGTCAGCGCCCCGGCACCTCCGGCCTGCGGAAAAAGGTAACGGTTTTTCAGCAGCCGCACTACCTGGAAAATTTTGTCCAGTCGCTGTTTGATGTGCTGGGTGGCCTGGAAGCCACCGGGCAGGTCGGTCAAGCGCTGCACGGCAAGACGCTGGTGCTCGGCGGCGATGGCCGCTTTCACAACCGCGCTGCGGTGCAAACCATTTTGAAGCTGGCGGCCGCCAACGGCGTGGCAAAGGTGCTGTTGGGGCAGGGCGGCTTGATGTCTACACCAGCGGCCAGTGCGGTGATCCGCGCCCGCCAGGCCTTTGGCGGCATCATCCTGTCGGCCAGCCATAACCCGGGCGGCGCCGACGGTGACTTTGGCATCAAGTACAACGCCAGCAATGGCGGCCCGGCCAATGAGACGCTGACCGAGGCGATGTACGCGCGCACCCAGGTGCTGACGCAGCTGCGCCTGAGCGACGCGCCAGATTTGGATATTGACACACTGGGTACGCGGCAGCTTGAACAGATGCAGGTGCAGGTGATCGACCCGGTGGCCGACTACGCCGCCGTGATGCGTGGGTTGTTTGACTTTGAGCTGTTGCGCGGCCTGCTCAAGCGCGGTTTTACCCTGCGCGTGGATGCCATGCACGCCATTGGCGGCCCGTATGCCAAGGCGATTCTGGAAGGTGAACTGGGCGCGCCTGCGGGTAGCGTGGTCAACGCCACGCCGCTGGAGGATTTTGGCGGCTTGCACCCAGACCCGAACCCGGTGAACGCACAGAATCTGATTGACAACATGGCCGACGCGCATGCGCCTGACTTTGGCGCGGCGATGGACGGTGACGCCGATCGCAACATGATCGTTGGGCGCAACTTTGTCGTGTCGCCGTCGGACAGCCTGGCGCTGATGACGGCGCATGCCAAGCTGATTCCGGGCTACCAAAACGGTTTGCTGGGCGTAGCGCGCTCCATGCCCACCTCGGCTGCCGTGGACCGGGTCGCCAAGGCGCTGGGCCTGCCATGTTTTGAAACCCCCACCGGCTGGAAGTTTTTTGGCAACCTGCTCGATGCCGGGCGCGCCACGCTGTGTGGTGAAGAAAGCTACGGCACCGGCTCCAGCCATGTGCGTGAAAAAGACGGCTTGTGGGCGATCCTGTTCTGGCTCAATCTGCAAGCCGCCACCGGCCAATCGGTGGAAACGCTGGTGCGTGAACATTGGCGCACCTATGGCCGCAACTATTATTCGCGGCATGACTATGAGGGCATTGACGTGGAGGTGGCGCAGGGCCTGATGCGTGACCTGCGCGCGGCGCTGCCAGCGTTGCCCGGGCAAACGTTCGGCGCACGCACGGTGCGGCTGGCCGATGACTTTGCCTACACCGACCCGGTGGATGGCTCGGTGTCGCGCGCGCAAGGGGTGCGCTTGCTGATGCACGACGGTGCGCGGGTGATCTTTCGGCTCTCGGGCACGGGCACCGAAGGCGCCACGTTGCGGGTCTATCTGGAATGCTACGAGAGCGACCCGGCGCGCCACGATATCCCCGCACAGCAGGCGCTGGCCGATCTGGTGGCGCTGGCCGATCAGGTGGCCGGTATCCGTGCGCGCACCGGCATGGCCACGCCCAGCGTGATCACCTGAGCGCTGCCAGCACCGTTCCAACAGAATTCAAAACAAGGAGCAATCATGATGCAGACAATGGACGACGTGCCCAGCACCCATCAGCTGGTGCGACATACGGTGGCTTTGGTGCTGGCCGGTGGCCGGGGTAGCCGGCTCAAGCAACTCACCGACACGCGCGCCAAACCGGCGGTGTACTTTGGTGGCAAGTTCCGCATCATTGACTTTGCCTTGTCCAACTGCCTGAACTCGGGCATCCGGCGCATGGCAGTGGTGACGCAATACAAGTCGCATTCGCTCATGCGCCATATGCAGCGCGGCTGGAGTTTTTTACGCGCCGAGCTCAATGAAATGGTCGATTTGTTGCCCGCGCAGCAGCGCGTGGGCGAGGAGCATTGGTACCGTGGCACGGCCGATGCGATTTTTCAGAACCTGGACATCATCCGCTCCAGTCACCCCAAATACATCGTGATTCTGGCGGGCGACCATGTGTACAAGATGGATTATTCGATCATGCTCAAGGACCACGTCACGCGCGGCGCGGGCTGCACCGTGGGGTGTATCGAGGTGCCGCGCTCCGAAGCCTCGGCCTTTGGTGTGATGGCGGTGGACGACCAGCGCCAGATCACCGCGTTTGTGGAAAAACCGGCGGATCCGCCGGCCATGCCTGGCAATGATGCGGTGTCACTGGCGAGCATGGGCATCTATATTTTTGATGCGGATTACCTCTATCAGTTGTTGGAAGACGATCTGGCCAACCCCGATTCAGACCATGACTTCGGCAAGAACGTGATTCCGCGCGCGGTGGGCGATGGGCGTGCGTTGGCGCATCCGTTTGGCCTGTCGTGCGTGTCGCGCGTCAAAGGGGTGGAGCCGTATTGGCGCGACGTGGGCACCATCGACGCCTTTTGGTCGGCCAACCTGGACCTGGCCTCGACCGTGCCCGAGCTCGATATTTATGACACCGAATGGCCCATCTGGACCTACCAGCGCCAGTTGCCCCCGGCCAAGTTTGTGCCCGACAAAGACGGCAACAACGGCGTGTATGTGAACACGGTGGTGTCGGGCGGTTGCATTGTGTCGGGGTCTTTCGTGGGGCATTCGGTGTTTTTCTCGGAGGTGCGGGTGCATTCGGACTGCCACATCAAAGAGGCGGTGGTGTTGCCTGACGTGACCATCCACCGCCATTGCCGTTTGCGCAAGGTAGTGATCGACCGGGGTTGTGTCATTCCCGAAGGATTGGTGGTGGGCGAGGACGCAGTGCTGGACGCGCAGCGTTTTGAGCGCACCGAGGGTGGCGTGGTGCTCATCACGCGCGATATGCTGGCCAAGTTGTAGCCCGGGAGAGATTTTCTTGATGAATGTTTTGCAAGTCAGCGCTGAAATCTTTCCCTTGCTCAAAACCGGCGGCCTGGCCGATGTGGCGGGGGCATTGCCGTTGGCGCTGAATGCCACAGGGTGTCAGGTGCGGGTGCTGCTGCCGGGTTTTGCGCCGATCCTGGCAGACCTGACGGACCGTGTGACGCTGGCGGAGCTGGTGGCCCCCTGGGGTGAGCCGGTGCGGGTGTGCCAGGGACGCCTGGCCAGCCTGAACCTGCCCGCGTATGTGATGGACGTGCCCGCGCTGTACCAGCGTGCCGGTACGCCGTATGAAGATGCGCAGCGCCAGCCTTTTACCGACAACGACCGCCGCTTTGCGTTGTTGGGCTGGGTGGCGGCTCGTCTGGCTGCCGGGCTGGACGCGCAGTGGCAACCGCAGGTGGTGCACAGCCACGACTGGCATGCGGGGCTGGCCGGCGCCTACATGGCCTATTTGCCCCCGCAACGCGCCCGCGTGGCCAACGTGTTCACCGTGCACAACCTGGCCTACCAGGGGCTGTTTGCACCGCGGCATTTTTTTGAGTTGGGTTTGCCAGCGTCGGCGTTTTCGGTGGACGGGCTGGAGTTTCATGGCCAGTTGTCGTTTATGAAAGCAGGGCTGTTTTACGCCGACCACATCACTACCGTGAGCCCGACTTACGCGCGAGAGATTCAAACCCCAGAGCAGGGCTGCGGGCTCGATGGCCTGCTGCGCACGCGCGCGGGCGATTTGAGCGGCATTCTGAACGGCGTGGATGAAGCGGTGTGGGACCCGGCGACGGACGCCGCCATCGCCCAGCGTTTTGACGCACGTAAGTTGGAGGGCAAGGCGCAGTGCAAGGCGGCGTTGCAGCAGGCGCTGGGGCTGGCCGTGCAGGCCGACGCCCCGCTGTTTGGCGTGGTCAGCCGCTTGACCGAACAAAAAGGCTTGCATCTGGTGCTGGCCATATTGGACGAGCTGGTGTCGCGTGGCGGCCAACTGGTGGTGCTGGGCACCGGAGAGGCTGCGCTGGAAACCACTTTTGTGCAGCGCGCCCGCACCCACCCGGCATCCATTGCCGTGCGCATCGGTTACGACGAACCCTTTGCGCACCAGATTTTTGCCGCCACCGATGTCACGCTGGTGCCGTCCCGCTTTGAGCCCTGTGGCCTGACGCAGATGTATGGCCTCAAATATGGCAGCCTGCCGCTGGTGCACCGGGTGGGCGGCCTGGCCGATACCGTGGTGGACTGTTCGCTGGAAGACCTGGCCGAGGGCACTGCCAACGGCTTTGTTTTTAATAACTTCAACGCGCACAGCCTGTCGCGCGCCATGGCGCGCGCCTTTGCCCTGTATGCGCAACCCGCGACCTGGCGCAAGGTGCGCAACCGAGCCATGCGCCAGCGCCTGGACTGGAGCCAGGCCGCCAGCCAGTACCTGGCGCTGTACCAGCGGCTGTGTCATTGAGCCGCGACAATGAATGGGACTTGACCGACAGTGGCTAGCAGCGTGCGTTGGGTATCTGACGCAGCGAAATAAAGGCGGAGGTTTGGGCGTAGCACAAACCGGGGGACATTCGCGGAGTCGGATACCCGACGTGCGCTGCGGGTTCAGTACGAGATATTCACTTTTTCTTTGCCCATGACTGATTCTTTGCTGTCCCAGCGCCGTGCCGGCGTTCTGTTGCACCCCACCTCGCTGCCCGGCCCGCATGGCAGCGGCGACCTGGGCCCCAACGCGTATTACTTTGTCGATTGGCTGCACAGTGCAGGCCAAACGCTTTGGCAAACGTTGCCCTTGGGCCCGGTCGGGCCTGGGTATTCGCCCTACATGGGCAGTTCAGCATTTGCCGGCAGCCCGATGCTGGTGGCGTTGGAGCCGCTGCTGCAGAGCGGCTGGTTGCACGCTGATGCGGTGGCCGCTGACTTTGATGCGCTGCAGGTGGACTTTGAGCGCGTGCTGCCGTGGCGGCTGGCTTTGCTGCGGCAGGCCTTTGCCGGTTTTGAAGCACAAGCATCCGCACCGGAGCGACTGGCGCTGGCCGACTGGGCTGCGTCGCAACAGCATTGGCTGGACGACTACGCGCTGTTCATGGCGCTGGATCAGGCCTACGCACCTGCGCTGTGGCCCCAGTGGCCGCAGGGCGTGGCGCAGCGTCAGCCGCAGGCGATGGCCGCAGCACGGAAGACGCATGCCACCGAGGTCTCCTTCTGGACCTTTGTGCAATGGCAGTTTGATGTGCAATGGCAGGCGCTTAAAAACTACGCGCACGGCAAAGGTGTGCAGATGGTGGGTGACTTGCCCATTTTTGTGGCGCACCACAGTGCCGACTGCTGGGCGCGCCCCGATCTGTATGTGCTGGATGCCCGGGGCCAGCCCAGCGTGGTGGCTGGCGTACCGCCGGACTTTTTTTCAGCCACCGGCCAGCGCTGGGGCAACCCGCTGTACAACTGGCAGGCCATGCACGATGACGGCTATGCGTGGTGGGTGGCACGCGTGCGGCGCCAGCTGGCGCTGGCCGACGTGATCCGCATTGACCACTTTCGCGGCTTTGCAGATTACTGGGAAATTCCGGCCGACGAACCCACCGCCGTGAACGGCCGCTGGCGGGCCGGGCCAGGCATGGCCTTGTTCAACGCGCTGACTGCTGCGCTGGGCCGTTTGCCGATCATTGCCGAAGATCTGGGCATCATCACGCCCGAGGTGGTGGCGCTGCGGGAACAAACCGGTTTTCCGGGCATGCGGGTGCTGGAATTTGCTTTTTCTGGCGACGCGGGCCACCCGTTTCTGCCGCACAACTTCGTGCCCAACACGGTGGTCTATACCGGCACGCATGACAACGACACGGTGCTGGGCTGGTGGGCCACTTGCACTCCGCACGAGCGCGCACTGGCATTGCAATATCTGGGCAGTGACGGCACCGACATGCACTGGGCGCTGATCCGCGCGGCGTGGCTGTCGGTGGCGCGGCTGGCGCTGTGCCAGTTTCAGGACGTGCTGGGTCTGGACGGCAGCCACCGCATGAACACGCCCGGCACCATGGGCTGCTGGCGCTGGCGCTTTGCCTGGGAGGGGGTCGGGCCGCAGGTGGCCCAGCGCCTGGCCCGTCTGACGGCAGTCAGTGGGCGGCGGTGAGCGCCTGAAATTGCAAGCTTTTTATGCCTCTAGCCCTTGTTTGATAAGGACGTACAGTTACAAATAACAGAGCAACTTGGGGCTGACGCTGCTCACCGCAGCGGTGCGACAGCGCCGCCCGGTGTGTTTCTGGCACGGCCTGATGTGCGCCGCCAGGCCTTTTCAATTTCAACCGCCATCCACACCACCGCCGATGCCCCCAGGCACAGCGCCAGTTCGCCCAGGCTCAGCGGCTGGGTCTTGAAGATCGGGTTCAGCCACGGCACGTAAATGGTGGCCATCTGTAGGCCAAAGGTCAGCAGCACTGCGCCCAGCAGTGGGCGGTTGCTCAACAGGCCCTGGCGCCACAGCGCCTCGGTTTCTGAGCGTATCGCCAGCACATGCGCCATTTGCCCCAGCGTCAGCACGGTAAAAACCATGGTTTGCCAATGGGCGTGGCCGGTGGACAGCGCCCAGGCCTGCACGCTCAGACACAAGCCACCCAGCAGCAAGCCAATACCCAGAATGTGCTGCCACATGCCGTTGGCAAACAGGCTCTCCGAATGTGCACGTGGCGCACGCTGCATGATGCCGCGCTCGGCTGGTTCGGCCGCCAGCGCCAGGCCGGGCAGTCCGTCGGTGACCAGGTTCACCCACAGGATGTGGATCGGCAACAGCGGAATCGGCAGCAGCAGCAGCGGTGCCAGGGCAATGGTCCATATCTCGGCCGAGTTGCCGGTCATGGCGTAACGCACAAACTTGCGGATGTTGTCGTAGATGCGCCGCCCTTCACGCACCGCCTTGACGATGGTCGCAAAGTTGTCGTCCAGCAGCACCAGACTGGCCGCCTCGCGCGCCACGTCGGTGCCACCCAGCCCCATGGCGATGCCAATGTCTGCGCTTTTGAGCGCCGGGGCGTCGTTGACGCCATCGCCGGTCATGGCCACAAACGCACCTTGCGCCTGCAGCGCCTGCACGATGCGGATTTTTTGTGCCGGATCGACCCGGGCATACACACGCACGCGGCGCACCTGCACTTGCAGGGCCGCGTCGTCCAGCGCCCCCAGGTCAGCACCGGTGAGCACCGGTGCGTCGGTGTCGTTCACGATGCCCAGACGCTGGGCAATGGCGCGTGCGGTGGCGGGGTGGTCTCCGGTGATCATCACCGGGGTGATACCCGCTTGCAGGCATTCGCGCACCGCCGCGCTGGCTTGTGGCCGTGGCGGATCCATCAGACCGATCAGGCCGATCAGGGTCAGGTCTTGCTCCAGCGCCGCGCTGTCGTCGGCCGGTGGCTGGTGGGTATCTACCCGCTGCGCCAGCGCCAACACACGCAGACCCTGGCTGGCCAGCGCGTTGGCCTGTGCCAACCAGGCCTGGCGCTCGATCGGCACCGTCAGGGCTGTGCTAGTTGCCGCTTGCTGGCGGACGCACAGCGGTATCACCGACTCGGGGGCTCCCTTGGTGTAAGCCACCCAGCCGTCGGGTGTGCGGTGCATGGTGGTCATGCACTTGCGCTCGGAGTCAAAGGGCAGTTCCAGCACACGGGGCCAATGGGCATCCAGATCGGCTTTTTCAAGACCGCTGGATGCAGCGGCGTCGGTCAGTGCGGTTTCGGTGGGGTCGCCCAGCCAGGCGCCATCCGGGGCTCGTCTGGCGTCGTTGCACAGGGCACTTGCGCGCAACAGGGCGAGCTGCGCGGCATGGGGTGGTGTTGGCGACGTTGGCGTCCAGTCGGCTGCCGGTGCATCGGCCCGCACTGCCAGCGCCTCGACCTGCATGCGGTTCTGCGTCAGGGTGCCGGTTTTGTCCGAGCAGATGAAGGTGACCGAGCCCAGGGTCTCGACCGAAGGCAGACGCCGGATCAGGGCGTTGACAGCGACCATCTTGCGCGCGCCCAGCGCCAACAGCACGGTGACCACTGCGGGCAACGCCTCTGGAATGGCCGCCACCGCCAGGCTGATGGCGGTCAGCATCATCAGCAGGGGGTCTTCGCCACGCAGCACACCCACCACAAAGATCACGGTGCAGATGCCCAGTACCACCAGCGCAATGCGTTTGCCAAACGCTGCCAGACGCAACTGCAAGGGGGTGCTGCGCTGGATGCTGTGGTCCAGCAGCCCGGCGACCTTGCCGATTTCGGTGGCCAGGCCGGTGGCCACCACCAGCCCGCTGCCACGGCCATGGGTGGTGGTGGTGCTCTTGAAAGCCATGTTGAGCTGGTCGCCCAGGGCATGGCCCTGACCGTCGAGCTTGCGGGTGTGTTTGTCCACCGTGACCGATTCACCGGTCAGCGCGGACTCATCGATCTTGAGTTGCGCGACGTGCAGCAGGCGCAAATCGGCGGGCACCTGGTTGCCCGCTTCCAGCAGCACGATGTCACCGGGCACCAGCACATGCGCAGGCACCTGCTGCACCTGGCCGCTGCGCAGCACGGTGGCCTGCGCAGCCGACAGGCGTTGCAGCGCGGCCAGCGCCTGGTCGGCGCGCCACGACTGCACCAGCCCGATGGCGGCGTTGAGCAACACGATGACCAGGATGACCAGCGTGTCCACCAGGTCACCGATCACGCCCGAGACCACGGCCGCGCCCAGCAGCACCAGAATCATGAAGTCGCTGAACTGCTCCAGCACCAGCGCCCACAGGCTGCGCGTGTCGGCACTGGGCAGCGCATTGGGCCCGTAAACCAGGGTGCGTTCACTGACCTGGTGCGCCAGCAGGCCGTGCTGCGGGTCTACCTCATGCGCGGCGATCAGCTCGGCCGCATCGCGCAAATGCCAGTCGTCGCGCGCCAGCGGGTCGCCAGGGTGGGGGGCTGTCGCCATACAGAGAGTCAGCGCAGGCTGTGCGCAAATTACGCCGCAGGTCGGGATGATCGCTGAACCAGCAGCACCAGGCTGTGCGCCTGCACGCTCAATGGTGAAACGCCAGGCCAGGTGCCGTCTGGCTGGCCTTGGGGGTGATGGGTGTCCAGCACAGCCTGCCACTGCCCGGGTGGCAGTACAAAGTTCTGCGGCGTTGTTGCGTTGTTGATCAGTATCATCAGCGGCAGCGCAGAACCACCGGGGCGGCCGATCAGGCAGGCCAAGGCACGGTTGTCAAGCGCCTGCCACAGTTCGCCATGCAGCGCGCTGCCGTCGGCGTTGCTCCACGACAGGTCATAGACGCCCTCAGCGTCAGCCACGCCGCTGTACCAGCTGTTGGCAAACGGGTGCAGTTGCCGGCGCAGCGCAATCACGTGGCGGGTAAAGACCAGCAAGTCCAGGTCGGCCTGTGACCAGTCGATCCAGGTGGTGGCATTGTCCTGGCAGTAGGGGTTGTTGTTGCCGCCCTGGCTGTGGCCGATCTCGTCGCCCGCGCACAGCATGGGTGTGCCCTGCGCCAGCAAGGTGGTGGCCAGCAGGGCGCGCTGCATGCGTGCACGCAAGGCGCTGACCGCAGCGTCGTTGCTGGGGCCCTCCAAGCCGCAGTTGAAGCCCAGGTTGTGCGTGTGGCCGTCCCGGTTGACTTCACCGTTGGCTTCGTTGTGGCGCTGCTGGTAGCTCACCAGGTCGCGCAGGGTGAAGCCGTCGTGCGACACCACATAGTTGATCGACTTGGCCGGAGGGCGCCTGCGGCGCTGATACAGGTCAGACGAAGCGCACAGGCGCATGGCGAATTCACCGCGCGTGCCCGCTTCGGGGCTGTTGGCCGCACCCTGAAGCCAGAATCGGCGCATGCCGTCACGGAACTTGTCGTTCCACTCGTACCAGCCGCGTGGAAAACTCCCCACCTGGTAGCCACCCGGGCCGATGTCCCAGGGCTCGGCAATGAGTTTCACGCGTGACAGCACCGGGTCTTGTGCGATGGCGGCAAAAAATGCGCTCTGCGGATCAAAGCCGGTGTCGGTACGCCCCAGCACCGGGGCCAGGTCAAAGCGGAAACCATCGACATGCATCTCGGTCACCCAGTAGCGCAGGCTGTCCATCACCATCTGCAGCACACGCGGGTGGCCCAGATTGAGCGTGTTGCCGCAGCCGCTGAAGTTTTCATTCTGGCTCGGGTTGGATGCCTGGAGCCGGTAGTAACTGGCGTTGTCCAAGCCGCGAAAACTCAGTGTGGGGCCGGTATGGTCGGATTCGGCGGTGTGGTTGTAGACCACGTCCAAAATCACTTCCAGCGCGGCTGCGTGCAGGGCGCGCACCATGCCGCGGAATTCATCACGCGGCGAAGTTCTTCCTTGCAGGCTGGCGTAGCGTGGATCGGGGCAGAAGAAACCGAGCGTGTTGTAGTTCCAATAATTGGTCAACCCGAGCTTGACCAGGCGTTCTTCCGACAGACCGTAATGCACCGGCAGCAGCGTCAGGGTAGTCACGCCCAGTTGCTTGAAGTAATCGATGGATGACGGATGTGCCAACCCGGCATAACTGCCTCGCAGCGCTGGCGGGACCAGCGGCTGCTGTTTGGAAAAGCCCTTGACATGGCATTCGTAGATCACGGTGTCGATCATGCTTACCTGCAGGGGGGCATCGGTGCCCCAGTCAAACGCATCGTTGACGACGCGCGCCTTCAGCGCCAGCGCTGCGTTGTCACGCGTGGTCATATGCCTTGGGTGCGCTGCGTCCGGTGTGAAGTGCTCGTCGCTCCAGATGAAGTCGCCGACGATCTCCCGCGCATAGGGGTCCAGCAGCAGTTTGGACGCATCAAAGCGATGCCCCAGGTCGGGCCGCCAGGGGCCGTGCGCGCGCAAACCGTACACCAACCCGGGCTGGGCACCCGGCAGGTAGCCGTGCCACACATTGTTGCTGCACGCGGGCAGCGGCCGACGGCCGATTTCGTGCTGCCCTTGGTTGTCAAACAGGCACAATTCGACGGCCGTGGCGTTGGCTGAAAACACGGCAAAGTTGACGCCGCGCCCGTCGAAATGCGCACCCAGTGGCCAGGGGTGCCCGCTTTGCAGCGGGGAGATGCTCAAGCCTTCCACGTCAGGAATACGGTGGCCAGGGGGGGTAAGGTCACCAAAATGGATTGCGCTTGCCCCTGCCAGGGCGCGGGCTGGCTGGGCGCGGTGAGCAAGGTCTGCATGTCGCTGCCGCCATAACACGCCGCGTCGGTGCTGAGCACGGTTCGGTAGTTGCCCGTTTGCGGCACGCCCACGCGGTAGTCGTGCCACACCTCGGGGGTGAAGTTGCATACCACCAGCATGCCACTGGTATGGCCCGCCGCCCAGCGCACAAAGCTCAGCACAGAGTGGGCATGGTCGCTGTGGTCGATCCAGGCAAAGCCGTCGGGCACAAAATCTTGCTGGTAAAGCGCAGGTGTTGCGCGGTACAACGCATTCAGGTCGCGCACCAGGCGCTGGATTCCTGCGTGCGCCGAGTTGCCCAGCAGATGCCAGTCCAGGCTTTGGTCGTGGTTCCATTCGCGCTCCTGCGCAAACTCGCAGCCCATGAACAGCAGCTTCTTGCCCGGGTGGCCCCACATGTAGCCCAGGTAGGCGCGTACGTTGGCAAAGCGTTGCCAGCGGTCGCCTGGCATCTTGCCCAGCAGCGAACCCTTGCCGTGCACCACTTCGTCGTGCGAGATCGGCAGTACAAAGTTTTCGTTGAACGCATACACCAGGCCAAAAGTCATCTCACCCTGATGGTGTCGGCGGTAAATCGGGTCACGCGTCATGTAGCTCAGCGTGTCGTGCATCCAGCCCATGTTCCACTTGTAGTGAAAACCCAGACCACCGGCGTAGGTGGGGCGCGACACGGCCGGGTAGGCGGTGGACTCTTCGGCCAGCGTGATGGCCTGCGGGCACTGCACGCCCACCACCTCGTTCATGCGCTTCAAAAAGTCGATCGCCTCCAGGTTTTCGCGCCCACCATGGACGTTGGGGACCCATTCGTCCGCTTTACGGCTGTAGTCGCGGTACAGCATGGAGGCCACGGCATCCACGCGCAGACCATCCACGCCAAAACGCTCCAGCCAGTACAGCGCGTTACCGACCAGAAAGTTGCGCACCTCGGTGCGGCCCAGGTTGTAGATGAGCGTGTTCCAGTCTTGGTGAAAGCCCTCGCGCGGGTCGGCGTACTCGTACAGGTGGGTGCCGTCAAAATTGGCCAGACCGTGCGCGTCGGTTGGGAAGTGCGCCGGTACCCAGTCCAGAATGACACCGATGCCTGCGTCATGGCAGCGCTGCATCAGGCGGCCGAACCCCGCTGCATCACCAAAGCGGGCTGTGGGCGCATACAAGCCAATCGGCTGGTAGCCCCAGGAACCATCAAAAGGATGTTCACTGATCGGGAGCAACTCGAGGTGCGTAAAACCCATGTCCTGCGCGTAAGGGATCAGCGTGTCGGCCAGCTCGTCCCAGTTGAGCCAACGGTTGCCGTCTTCAGTGACGCGCCGCCAGGAGCCCAGGTGCACTTCGTAGATGCTGATGGGCGCGCTCAGCGCGTTGGCACTTTGGCGTTGCGCGGCGGGGGACACTTTGTCGGGCAGCTGGGCCACCACGCTGGCCGTGGCCGGGCGCAGTTCGGCTTGCAGCGCGTACGGGTCGGCGTGTTGTGGCAACACCTCACCTTGTTGCGTGCGTAGCTCGTACTTGTAGCGCGTACCGGGTTGCACGCCGGGTAAAAAAAGCTCCCACACGCCGCATTCGCGGCGCAGGCGCATCGGGTGGCGCCGTCCGTCCCAGAAGTTGAAATCGCCCACCACGCTCACGCGGCTGGCGTTGGGCGCCCAGACGGCAAAGCGCGTGCCCTGCACACCCTGCAGCGTGCAGGGCTGGGTGCCCAGCACCTCAAATGGGCGCAAGTGCGTTCCTTCGCCCAGCAGCCAGACGTCCATGTCGCCCAGCAACAAACCAAAGCGGTAGGGGTCGTGTAAGGTGCTGTAGTCACCGCTGGCCCACTGCACTTGCAACTGGTAAACCGTATCCAGGCTGGCCCGGACGTGACCTTCAAAGAAACCAGCGTCGTGGCGTGGGTTGAGTGCCCCCAGCATGGTCCCTGCCGCGTCGACGGCCGCAACCGTGGCGGCCCCCGGCAAAAAGCAGCGCAGCGACACCTGCGTCTTGCCCTTGATGCCGCGTACCGCGTGCGGCCCGAGCACGGCAAACGGATCGCCGTGGCTACCATCGCAAATCTTTTGGATGTCGTGCGTGGTCAACATGTCAAACCTTGGTTAGTCGGGGCAGGGCGCCACGTGCCAAATGTCACGCGCGTACTCGCCGATGGTGCGGTCCGATGAAAACACCCCCATGCCGGCCACGTTGGCCAGTGCGGTGCGGCTCCAGGCGTCCGGCTGACGGTACAGCGCATCGACCTGCGACTGGGTTTGTACATAACTTTCGTAATCGGCCAGCAGCAAATAATGGTCGCCACCCCAGACCAGTGCATTGACCAACGCGCTGTAACGCGCCGGTTCGTCGGGGGAGAAACGGCCGGTGCCGATGGCGTCCAGCACCGCCTTGAGCGCTGGGTTGCCTTCATAGTGGGCCAGTGGGTGGTAGCCTGCCATGCGCAGTTCGCGCACCTCGGGCGTTTTCAGGCCAAAGATGAAGATGTTGTCATTCCCCACGTTTTGTCGGATTTCGATGTTGGCGCCGTCGTCGGTGCCGATGGTTAGCGCGCCATTGAGCGCCAGCTTCATGTTGCCGGTGCCCGACGCTTCGGTGCCCGCCGTGCTGATCTGTTCGGACAGGTCGGCACCCGGCATGATCACTTCGGCCACCGACACGCCGTAGTTGGGGATGAACACCAGTTTGAGCTTGTCGCCCACGCGCGGGTCGTTGTTGATGGTCAGGCCCACGTCGTGAATCAGGCGGATGATCGACTTGGCCGCCACATAGCTGGACGCTGCCTTGCCGGCAAAGATCACGGTGCGTGGTACCCAGTCGGCCTGCGGGTTCTCCAGAATGGCCAGGTAGCGCGTGACCACGTGCAGCACATTGAGCAACTGACGCTTGTATTCGTGAATGCGCTTGACCTGCACGTCAAACAGGCTGTCAGGGCTGACGGCGACGCCGGTGCTGCGCAGGATCAGATCGGCCAGACGCGCTTTGTTGGCGCGCTTGATGGTTCTGAATTGATGCAAAAACTTGGCGTCGTCGCGCAAGGGCAGCAGGCGCTGCAGCTGGCTTAAATCGAGCCGCCAACCATTGCCCAGGGTGTTGTCCAACAGGCTGGCCAGCCCCGGGTTGGCCTGCGCCAGCCAGCGCCGGGGCGTGACGCCGTTGGTCACGTTGGTAAAGCGCTGCGGCCACAGTGCGGCAAAGTCGGCAAAGATGGTGTGCACCAGAAGCTCGGAGTGCAGCGCCGACACGCCGTTGATGTGGTGACTGCCCACCACCGACAGGTGTGCCATGCGCACACGGCGCTCGCCTTCTTCGTCGATCAGCGACACGCGCTTGAGAAAACCATGATCCCCCGGCTTGAAGCGCGCGGCCAGGTCCAGAAATTCCTTGTTGATGCGAAAGATGATTTCCAGGTGCCGTGGCAGCACGCGCCCGATCAGATCGACCGGCCAGGTCTCCAGTGCTTCGGGCATCAGCGTGTGGTTGGTGTACGAAAAGATCTGTCCGCACTGGTGCCAGGCTTTGTCCCACACCATGTGGTGCTCGTCGCACAGCAGGCGCATCAGCTCGGCCACGCCAATGGCCGGGTGCGTGTCGTTGAGGTGGATCGCCACCTGCTCGGCCAGATTGTCCAGGCTGGGAAATTCCTTCAGGTGCCGGTACACCAGGTCTTGCAGTGAGGCCGCGACAAAAAAGTATTCCTGCTTCAGGCGCAACTCGCGCCCGGCCGGGGTGCTGTCGTTGGGGTAGAGCACCCACGAGATGTTTTCGTATTCGTTCTTGGCCCCGGCCGCGCGAGCATAGTCACCGGTATTGAACGCGCCCAGGTCGATATGCTCGGGCGCCACGGCTTTCCACAGCCGCAAGGTGCTGACCTTGTGTGTGCCGTGGCCGGGCACCACCATGTCGTGCGCCTTGGCGGCCACCTCGCCCGCGTGCTGCCAGATCACCTGCCCGGCCTCATGCCGTACCCAGCCGCCAAAACGCACCGGGTAAGTGACCTCGGCGCGGGCAAATTCCCACGGCGTGCCGTCCTTGAGCCACGAGTCGGGGTACTCCACCTGGCAGCCGCGCTGGATTTCCTGCGCAAACATGCCGTATTCGTAG
The DNA here is from genome assembly GCA_002786915.1 of Comamonadaceae bacterium CG12_big_fil_rev_8_21_14_0_65_59_15. GTDB lineage: Bacteria > Pseudomonadota > Gammaproteobacteria > Burkholderiales > Burkholderiaceae_C > Rhodoferax. Next base: position 87,259 of record PCUV01000049.1, read on the forward strand.
CGGATGCCGTAGCCAAATGAGGGCAAGCCCAGTGTGGCCATCGAATCCAGAAAACACGCGGCCAGCCGACCCAGACCACCGTTGCCCAGAGCCGCATCGGGCTCGCAGTCCAGCACGTCTTCCAGCGTCTGGGCGTGCTGTTGCAGACCCGCAGCGGCACCCTCAGTGAGATTCAGCGCGGCCAGCGCGTTGGACAGCGTGCGGCCCATCAGGAATTCCATCGACAGATAGACCACGCGGCGTGCCTTGTGTGCACGCTCCTGCGCCTGCGTGGCCACCCAGCGCTCGGACAACTGGGCGCGCGCCACTTGTGCCACGGCCTGCATCAGCTCGATGCGCGAGGCCCGCGCTGGCTCAACGGCGACGGTATGCATCAACTGGTGGTTGATCTGCTTTCCCATTGGGGACTCTGATGTGGCGTTTGAGGGGGTCAAGACGGTTCCTTCGGCTAAGCGGTAAGCGACAGACGCCATTTTGCACGCCTGCGGTCACAAAAGTGACATACGGGTTACTAAAGCAACTTGAATGCCAACGTCCACATGGTCAGGGCGATCAGCGCGTCGAGCCAGCGCCAGGCGGCGCGGCGCTGAAACAACGGTGCCAGCAAGCGTGCGCCGTAGCCCAGCGCGGCAAACCACAAAAAGCTGGCGCTGACGGCACCGGCACCGAAAAACCAGCGACCAACCTCACCACGCTGGTTCGCCAGGCTACCCACCAGCACCACGGTGTCCAGATAAACGTGCGGGTTGAGAAAGGTGAAGCCAAAGCACGCTGCCAGTGCGCTAGCCAGTGGAACGCCCTGGCTTTGAGGCTCGGACAGTTGGCCGCCAACGACAGCGCGGCGCACCGCCAACAAGCCGTAAAGCATCAAAAAGGCCGCGCCACCGTAGCGGGTGGCATTCAACAGCGTGTCGTTGCCGCGGATCAACAGCCCTGCACCGCCGATACCAGTCACGATCAGCAGGGCGTCTGACAGCGCGCAAAACAGCACCAGCGCCAGCACATGTTGGCGCTGGATGCCCTGGCGAAGTACAAAGGCGTTTTGCGACCCGATCGCCACGATCAGCGCCAGACCAGTAGCCAGACCCGCGCCGGCATCAGACAACATGGGGTGGCCTCACGACGTCAACCGGACCTGCACGCTCAAACCCTGGCCGTGCAGGCCTTGCCCGAGCACCAGTTGGGTGTGGTGCAGCTCGGCGATGCGCTGGCAGATGGCCAGCCCCAGCCCAGTACCCGGTTCGCTCTGCGCGGCAACGCGGTAAAAGCGCTCCATCACATGCGCGCGCTCTTCGGGCGCGATGCCGGGGCCGTCGTCACTGACGTTCAGCGTCACGGCCGCGCCGTCGCGCTGTAACTGCACCCGTATTTGCCCACCCTTGGGCGTGTAGTGCACCGCGTTGTCCACCAGATTGGCGAGCAACATGGACAGCATGTCGGCATTGCCGCGCAGCGCGGGCAAACCCGGTTGTACTGACAATTCCAGTGTCTGGTCGCGCTCCAAAGCCAGCGCCGCCAGCTCGGCACACACCGTCTCGGCGATCTCATCAAGATGCACTTCAGAAAAATCGGGGGGGGGTTGCTCCGGGTCCATGCGTGCCAGCGCCAGCATCTGGTTGACCAGACGGATGGCGCGCGCCACGCTGGTTTGCAGGCGCTGGGTTGCTTCGTTACGCTGGTCAATGTCTTGCACATGGCGCACCGCATACAACTGCGCCTGGATGGCCGCCAGGGGCGTGCGCAACTGGTGCGCGGCGTCGTCGGTAAAGCGGCGCTCTTGCTCCAGCGTATGCGCCAGGCGCTGTAGCAACTCATTGAGCGCCAGCACGATCGGCTTGGCTTCGGTGGGCGTGTGCGCCACCGGCAGCAGCGCCAGGTTGTCGCTTTGGCGGCGCGCGATTTCGGCGCGCAAGTCGTCCAACGGGCGCAAGCCGCTGCGGATGGACAGCCACAGCAGCCCCAACAGAACAGGCAACCCTGTCAACAGCGGCAAGGTGGCGTCGAGCAGGATGTGGCGTACCAAGGCCTGGCGAAAGGCGCTGGGTTCCGATACGACCACGCGGGTCTGGTGCGTGGCGTCGTGAAAACTGTAATGCCGCCAAGCTTGGCCCTGATCGTCAACACTGTTGGAGTAACCCAGTTGCTGCGTGAGCAATTGGCGCGGGGCGTCAACAGACATGGCCATCAACGCGCCACTTTCGCGCCAGAGCTGGTAGTGCAGGTGCGAACCATATTGCAGCCGATGGGTTGCCTCGTGGTTGTCGTCTGAATTGATGGGTGTGAACGGCAGGTGGGTGTCACCCGCAGGTTCCAGCAACGCGGGGGTGCCGTTAAGCAACTGGTCGATTTCACTGGGTTGGAGCACCAGCGTCGTGGTTTGCACCATCTCGGGGTCGGGGTCGATCAGCTGCAGAAAAGCCTTGGCGGTGCGTGCCAGATGCACGTCGTACAGTTCGTTCAGTCGATCGATGTTGTCGCGTGTGGTGAGTGTGGCGACCACGGCCCAATACAGCAGGCTAACCAGCCCCAGCAGTAGCATGAGGCGCTGGCTCAGCGACAAGGGCCGACGACCTTTCACTTCTTAGGCAGGGTAATGGTGTAGCCGACACCGCGCACAGTGTTGAGCCGCGCGTCACCGATTTTTTGCCGCAGGTGGTGAATGTGCACCTCCAGCACATTGCTGTCACCGCTGCGCCTGGGGCCAAACAGGGCCTGCTCCAGGCGGCTGCGTGGCACCACCTGGCCTGCTTCCTCCATCAACACGCGCAGCACCTTGAACTCACTGCCCGACACATTGAGGGACTGTCCGGCCAATACAACCGACTGGGAATCCACGTCCAGCGTCAGATCGCCCACTTGCAAGTGCCCAATGTGGCCAGAGCGGCGAATCAGCGCGCGCAGCCGCGCGATCAGCTCTTCCATGTCAGTGGTCTTGACCAGAAAGTCGTCGGCACCGGCCTCAAAACACTGCACCTTGTCGCGCGTGGTGTCACGGGCCGTGAGCATCAGTACCGGCAACTTGTTAGCGTCATTGCGCAGGCGCTGCAACAGGCTCACGCCATCCAGCCCCGGCAGGGTGATGTCGAGCACCATGGCATGAAACGACGTAGCCTCCAGCGTCTGAAGCGCCACCAGACCGTCGGTGACCCATTGCACGTCAAAACCGGCGTCGGTCAGCGCGGCTTGCAGCCCAGCGCCCAGCGCCACGTCGTCTTCAACGATCAGCAATTTCAGCATGCAGTGTCCTTTGTCAAGAGGGTCAACAGGTGTGTCAGTGATGCGCTGACCGTGGCGCGTCGTACCGTAGCGCGGTCGCCCGCAAAGTGGTGGCACGCGCTGTGCAGGCCGCCCGGGGTGGCCCAGCCGATCCAGACCGTGCCCACCGGTTTGTCGGCACTGCCGCCATCGGGGCCGGCCACGCCGGTGACGGCCACGGCAACCTGCGCGTGCGCATGCGCCAGCGCGCCCTGCGCCATGGCACGCACCACCGCGTCACTGACTGCGCCATGCTGCGCGATCAGCGCTGGTGCGACGCCCAGCAGTTCGGTCTTGGCGGCGTTGGAATAGGTGACAAAGCCGCGTTCAAACCAGCGGCTGGAGCCAGGCAGGTCGGTGCAGGCGGCGGCGATCAACCCGCCGGTGCAGCTTTCGGCGCTGGCCAGCATCCACCCGCGTTGGAGTAAGAAATCTGCCAGAAGTCCAGTTGTATCTTGCATATATTGCTCTGTTTTTAAGAGTCTTTACCGCCCGTGCTATCACCAGGCGCGCCAGGCAGCCAGTACCAGCAGGGCGCAGAAGGCGGCCACCAGATCGTCCAGCATGATGCCCCATCCCGCCTTGTGCCAGGCCTGTGGGTCGGTGGCCGGGTCCACACCATGATAGAGCTGGTCGGCCCAACGCACCGGCCCGGGCTTGGCCGCGTCAAACAGCCGAAACAGCACAAACGCAGCCAACTGCTCTTGCCAACCACAGGGCGTGACCAGCCATAACACGAGCCAGAAGGCGGCAATTTCGTCCCACACGATGCTGCCCGGGTCCAGCACGCGCATATGCCGCGCGGTGACGCTGCACACCCACCAGCCGACCACGATGCTCACAGCAATCAGGCCGCCCCATTGCGCTTCGCTCAGGCGGTGCTGCAGCAGGGCAAACAGGCCCCAAGCCCACAGGGTGCCCATGGTGCCAGGCGCCTTGGGGCTCAGGCCAGAGCCAAACCCCAAGGCGACCAGGTGCGCGGGGTGTCCCATCATGAAGTGGCCGCTAGGCGCAATCGGCGAGAGGGGGGGGCGTTCGGTCATGAAGCGTGTGTCGGATCAGGGGCTGGCAATCGGTGCAACGGCGCTGCAAATGTGGCAATTCAACAGTGGCGTGAATCCAAGACGCTTATAAAATCAACGTCACGTTAGACGCACGACGACAAGGCGATGATAAGGCACGCGGGTGCCGGGTCGCGCTGCGGCCGTGCCCGATGTCGGCGCGACATCGCTAACATGACGCCATGCCCGTAACGCTTTCCTGCCCGGCCTGCCGTGGCCAGATGACCAAGCACACCTTGCCAACGCGGGCCGGTGTGGTGCCGATCGATGTGTGTTTTGCCTGTCGGGGCATCTGGTTTGACCCGCAGGAGAACCTCAAGCTTAGCCCGGCCGGGGTGCTGGCGCTGTTTCGCCTGTTGCACGCGCACCGCGACGATGCGGCGCAGGCCCTGCCGCACACGCTGGCGTGTCCGCATTGCAGCGGTGCGCTAGTGCAAGGATTTGATGTGGTCAAGAGCGGGCGCTACATCACCCACCGCTGCCCACAACGGCACGGGCGCTTTAGCACGTTTGCGGCGTTCATGATCGAAAAAGGCTTTGTGCGTCAGCTCACCCCGGCGGAGGTGCAAGACATGGCACAGCGCCTGGGCGTGATCAACTGTAGCAACTGCGGCGCGCCGGTGGACTTGCGCCAAAGCCATGTGTGCCCGCATTGCCGCACTGCCCTGTCGCTGTTGGACCCGCAGGCGGTAGAGCGCGCGTTGCAAGGTCTCACGCAAGCTGCGGCTGCGCCTGTTGCTGTGAAAGCGCCAGACCTGGCGGACGCGCTGCTGGTGATCGAACGCGACCGTGCCCGCGCCGAGCGCGAGGCGCGAAGTCAGGCTGGCTTTGTACTGCCGGGGGACACGTCACCGAGGGTGGATCTATGGGCGGTGGGGCTGGGCCTGGTGTGGGCGCTGCTCAAATGAACCATTGAGTAGCTCATAGGGCCCCCTCCGGGGTGCAGTTCAGGCGAAGTGGTCAAAAGAGGCATACGTGTTGGGCACAGCCTGACCTTGGTGATCCATCAGCCGCAGCCCAGGCGCCGCGTCGATCTGGCCGATGCGTGTGACCGGGGTGTGGGCAGTTTGTGCGGCGGCTGCTACGGCGCTGCGCATCGCTGTGGGCGCGGTAAACAACAGCTCGTAGTCGTCGCCACCACACAAGGTCAACAAGCGCCGCTGCACCTCGGAAAGGTTAATGGAAAATTGGCCTCTCGCACCCGTTGAACAAGCGCTAGCAGCTATCAATGATGAAGCGCTATCGACGTTGACAGTGGCCCCGATACCGGAGCATTCCAGAATGTGCCCCAGGTCCCCCAGCAGCCCGTCGCTGACGTCGATGGCCGCGCTGGCGATGCCGCGCAACGCCAGCCCCAGCGTCACGCGCGGCGTGGGCTGTTCCAGCCGCTGGCGCGCTTGGGCCAACACGTCTGCCGGCAAATCTGCCTTGCCCAGCAAAGCGTCCAGTGCCAGCCGTGCGTCGCCCAGGGTACCGCTAACATAGATGTCGTCCCCCGCATGCGCACCCGAACGCAACAGCGCTTGAGACCGTCCGCCCGGCGCAGGAACTTCGCCAAAAACAGTGATGCAAATGTTCAGCGGCCCGGCGGTGGTATCCCCGCCCACCAGCTCGCAGCCGTGTGCGTCGGCCAGCGCCAATAACCCGTCGGCAAACGCCGCCAGCCAGGGCTCATTGACCTCGGGCAACGCCAGCGCCAGCGTGAACGCCAGCGGTTGCGCGCCGCAGGCCGCCAGGTCGCTCAGGTTCACCGCCAGCGACTTGTGGCCGAGCGCTCGTGGGTCCACGTCGGGGAAAAAGTGACACCCTGCCACCAGCATGTCGCTGGAGATGGCCAGCTGGTGCCCCGGGCGGGGTTGCAGCAGCGCGCAGTCGTCGCCCACGCCCAGCGCAGCGCGTCGCGCAGGCCGCGTGAAGTAGCGCGCAATCAGGTCGAACTCACCCATGGTCCGGCGCAGCTTGCGGGGCCTTTTCGGCCATTGGCCACAAAAAACTGGCCGGGTGGCTGCGCAAGCGCCGACGCAACGCCGCGTAAATCGCGCTGCGCTGCACACCCACCACGTTGTGCGCGCGCAGCGCCAGTTGGAAGGCAAAGTAAAAACTCACCCCCACATTGAGCAGGCCAGTGACCGCAATGCCCGCCAGACACCACCAGAATGCCCCTTGGTAAACAATGTCCAGCCCCAGACTGGCGGCGGCGGCGGCCAATTGGCCCGTGGACAGTGTCACGTGGCGCACTTCCAGCCCCAGCCCAAAAAATGAGGCAAAAGCCGGCACCAGGCCCAGCATCAGACCCAACGAGATATTGGCAGCCAGCCCGGAGATATTGCGGCGCATGAAGCTGGCCCAGCGGTCGGCTCTGGGCTGGCCCAGCACATCGGTGATGCGCGGGTTGTAGCGCAGCGCTGAATCCAGCCGGTGCAACACAAACCAGTTTTCGACCCACCCGGCGATGATGCTGCTGGCAAACAGCAGCACGCCGGTGAGGGCAGCAAACAGGGCTGTCGGCCCCAGCAGCGTCAGGTCGTGCAGCACGTGTTCTGCTGTGGCGGTGTCGATCATCGGGCGCCCCAGACTGGCCCACAGCGCGGCGCTGATCAGCAGCACCAGCGGCGCTACCAGTGCCAGGTTGCCCACAATGGCCGCAACTTGTGAGCGCATCAGGTGCGCGACTTCATCGACAAAGCTCCTGATCGCGCCTGGGTGGCTCAAATCCTTGAGCTTGGCGGCCATCGCCGGGGCCGTCATGGCGGGTTGTTTGGTGGCAACGGTCCAGTGCAGAAGCTGGATCAACACGAAGCTCAGGGCGTAATTCAGGCCGGCATACAGACCGCTCCAGAAAGCCGACAAGCCCATCGACAGCACGACAAACTTCATCAGGGTGGTGATCGACATCACCGCACCACCACCGGCTGCGTCGCGCAGCATCTGGCGGTATTCGGCGCGCGTGCGGGTGATGTAGTGCTCACCGGTTTCCGAGCTGCGCTCGGCCACTTTGGCCGCCAGCATGGACGAATTGGCCGAAATAAGCTGGCGGATGCTCAGCCGCTGGTGCCCCACGGTGATCAGGTGCGCAATCAGCTGCGCGGTGTGCTGATGCGGCGTGCTGGAAAACAGGCAGTCCAGCAGGGCGCGGATGCGCAGCACGCGCTCTCGCAACTGACGCAACTGAAACACCAGATTGACCGAAATGCCGTAGGCCTCCAGATGGGTATAGACCGACGCCGCCGCGTGCCGACAGTCGTCCAGCTGGTTCTGAAAATCACGCAGCGCGCGCTGGCAATCCGCGCTGGGCAGCTGCGGGCTTTGCAGCCAGGCGGCGGCCAACGCCTCTTGCTGCGCGCTCAAGGCATGAAATGGCCCGGCCTCACGCGCGCTGGCGCTCATGCGCAGGCGCAACTCGGGCAAAAAGCCGGTGGCGCGAATTTGGCTGGCGCAAAAGTTCACGGCCTCCATCAGCGACGCCTGCCAGCGTGTGGGCAGCGGCTGGCGGGCGTCGTCCTGCGCTACGGTGCTGGTGTGCATCAGGTCCACCAGGCGCTGCAACAAGGCACTGTCCAGGGCACCGATCCAGCGGGCGTCAAACGGGTGACGGAACACCAGGGCAAACAGGGTGGCGGCGTCGGCCGTTTCAGGCGTGCCCGGCAACAACTTCAGGCGTAGCCGCTCGGCCAGCTCGCTGATAAACGCGCTGCGTGAGGCAAAACCAAAGTCGGCCAGCAAGGCGGTGGCGTCCACGGTTTCCAGCGTTTCCTGCCAGCCGTGTTGCAGTTGCGCGCGTGTCTTGGGTCGTTGCTGGAGCGCGTCCAGCAGCAAGGACAGTCGCGCGTGCGCCTCTGGGACCGAATCGGTGCGCCCCCGGATCCAGGCCACGGTGCGGATCAGCCACAGGTGGCGCTGCACCGGGTCAGCGCGGTCTGAGATTTCATCGAGCAAATGGTGGAGTTCGGGCAATGCAGCCATTGATCGCAAATCGTTTGTCGGCAAGCGTCAGTGCAGGGTGCGCGTGCCGCCGCTGGCGCTGAGCGCGTCCAGCACGAACATGGGCACATCCACGTCAAAGCGGTCGCCGTCTTCAGTGATGCAAAAGTAGCTGCCGTGCATGGTGCCAGTGGGCGTACGCAGCCGCGTGCTGCTGGTGTATTCAAACTGCTCGCCGGGTTGCAGCAAGGGTTGGTGGCCCACCACCCCCAGCCCCTTGACCTTGTCGGTGTGGCCGTTGGCGTCGTTCACGTTCCAGCTGCGCGCAATCAACTGGGCGGCCACCCGACCGGTGTTGCGGATGGTGATGGTGTAGGCAAAAAAATACAGGTCTTGCGCCGGGTCGGATTGCTGTGCCAGGTAGCGCGGGCGCACCTGAATTTGAAACTGATACAGCGGGGGGTGGGGCATGGTGCTGACGATTATCTACACAAAGCAAACCCTTACTCACTTTATGCCAGCGAAGCCAATGGTGAGCATTGCTCTTTGTCAGAGCAAGGAAGTTTGCCCAACTTTTTGCTGACTGTACCCCTTGGTCTATTGTTAATTGGGTTCGGTTATCATAAAAACCAGTAACAAACGTCAGTGCACTCCTTGCCGAATTGGCAACAATTAGAAAAATGACCGCATTGCGAGACACGGCAACGCCCCAGCGGCGTATCCATCCGATCCTGAAAAGATCGGATTTTTGGGTTGTTGCGGCGCTGCTGGCGGTGATGGCGGCCCTGGAAGCGGCGCGTGCCGCGCATTACCTGTTTTTTCACACCATGGCCGAGCTGTTGGCCATTGTGATGAGCTTTTCCATCTTCGTTCTGGCCTGGCTGAGCAACCGCTACCTGGCCAGCGGCTACCTGGTGGTGCTGGGTGCGTCTTACCTGGCTGTGGGCGTGGTGGATGTCTTTCATACCCTGACTTTCCGTGGGATGAATCTTTTCCCTGGTGTTGACACCAACTATCCGACCCAGTTCTGGCTAACGGCGCGCTTTATGGAGGCGTTGGCGCTTTTGTTGGCGCCCATGTTTGTGGCGCGTAAACCCAATTTTGCCGTTGTGGCGGCCGGCTTTGCGGTCATCGCTGCCGCCGCCGGAATGGCGGTCATGCACCAGTGGTTTCCGGCCACGTTCATTGATGGCGTCGGTTTGACGGGCTTCAAGATTTACAGTGAGTACATCATTATTGCCATGCTGTTGGCGGGCTTTGTGCTGCTGCTGCGTTGCCAAAACCGCTTTGAACCACGTATCTATTTCTTGTTGCTGGCCTCGATCGTGCTGGCCATCGTGACTGAAATTTGTTTTACGCGCTACGTCAGCTTCTACGACTTTACCAATGAACTGGGGCATTACAGCCGGTTTTTGTCAAGTGCCTTTGCCTTCATGGCCATTGTCTTGTCGGGCGTACGTCAACCCCTTGAGCTGATCTTTCGCGAGCTGGAGCAAAACAAAAACGGACTTGAAAGCCTCAATAACCAGCTTGGTGAAACCGCAGTGCAACTCAAGCGTGCGCAGGCTGTTGCCAAATTGGGTAGTTGGCATCTTGACGTGGCCACTGGCGCTTTGAGCTGGTCTGATGAAACCTATCGCTTGTTTGGGGTGGCGCTGGGCACGCCCCAATCGTTCGACAGCTTTGCCGCCTACATTCATCCCGCTGATCGGGATGCCGTGTTTGCCGCCTGGGAGCTGGCGCTGGCGGGCCAGCCCTATGACATCGAGCACCGCATTCTGGTGGGTGAACAGGTGATCTGGGTGCGCGAGTTGGCACAACTCACGTTTGCAGCAGACGGCACCGCGCTGAAGGCCTTGGGTACCGTGCAGGACATCACCGAGCGCAAGGATGCAGAAGATCTGCTGCTCGAAAGTGAAGCTTTCAGTACCAGCGTATTCAACTCTGTTGTTGAAAGTATTGCGGTCCTGGATGCACAGGGCATCATCATTGCGGTGAATGAGCCCTGGCGCAAGTTTGCTTTGGACAATGGCGCTGCTGCGGATGCCCATGGGTTTGTCGGGCAGAGCTATCTGGCTACCTGTGCCGGGGCAACTGGCCAGGGGTGTGGTGACGAGGCCGAGGCTGTGGCGGCTGGCATTCGTTCGGTGATGGACGGGAAAAGCCAGGAATTTCACCTGGAGTATCCCTGCCATTCGCCGGATCAAAAACGCTGGTTTCACCTGGAAGTCAGGCCGTTCTCTGGCCCGCAGCGTGGCGTGCTTGTGGCGCATACCAACATCACCGCAGCCAAACTGGCTCAAGCGGCGCTGCGCGACAGCCAAGCGCGCATGAGCGCGGTGTTTCAGGCCAGCCCGATCGGGATCGTGATCAGTCGCATTTCTGATGGAAAAATTCTGGAGGTAAACGACGCTTGTTTGCGGCTGTACCGTTACACACGCAGCGAAGTGCTGGGGTGCACGGTTGCCGAACTGGGCACTTACGCGCAGCCAAAACAACGCGCTGAACTGTTGCAGGTGCTGCGCGAAAACGGTTTTGTTGAACGTTTCCTGGTCCAATTTCGCAAGCACGACGGGGCGGTGGGTGTGATTGAGACGTCAGCGCGCATCATCGAGCTTGACGGCGTCGCCTGTATGCTGGCCATGCTCAGTGATGTCACCGAAAGGGAGCATTCGCAGCGCCTGATTCACGAACAGGCATTGCATGATGCCTTGACGCGCTTGCCCAATCGGCGTCTGCTGGGCAACCGGTTGCAGCAAGCCGTGATAGCGGCCAAGCGCAGCGGCTGTTATGCGGCCCTGCTGTACCTGGACCTGGACAACTTCAAACCACTCAACGATACGCAGGGCCATGACGTGGGCGACTTGCTGCTGGTCGAAGGGGCGGCGCGCCTGAGCAGTTGTGTGCGAGAGGTGGACACGGTGGCGCGCATTGGGGGCGACGAGTTTGTCGTGATGCTGTGCGAACTCAGCGCCAATCTGGCTGAATCGACGGCCCAGGCAGCAGGAGTGGCCGAGAAGATACGGAGCGCTTTGGCCGCGCCTTATGTGCTGCGGGTGCAACGTGTGGGCCAGGCTGACAACACGCTAAAGCACCAGTGCAGCGCCAGCATTGGTGTGGTTTTGTTTGTCAACGACCAGATCGGCCAGGACGACATCCTGAACCGCGCCGATGTGGCGATGTACCAGGCCAAGCGCGCAGGGCGCAACAGGATTCACTTTTACACGCCAGGAAAGACCGAATAAGTTGGCGTCATCACACCCATTGGTTGCCACCAGCAAAAAGTGGCCCGTTTACCAATCCACCAGGCTCAAGCCGACGCTGAGCACGGTGCGGCGGCGGTTGTAGTCCACCAGTGAGTCGCCATAGCCACTGAACAATTGGGTGTGAAAGCGCAGGCCGCCGGGGTTGTTGGGCGCGTCGTTGCTACCCAGCTTGCGCAGCCATTCGAGCTTGAACGAGCCGCTGTTGCCGTTGAACAGTGCATGGCGCAGCGTCAGGCCCAGGGTGTTATTTGAGTCGGCGTACCAAAAACCGGCCACTTCGGCGCGACCCATGCGCACGTCAATGTCCGGGTTGTCGTCATCGCTGGCGTTTTCCGGAATACGCTGCCATAGTTTGGCCTGCACCGTAAGGTTCGGGCCGCGTTCCATGCCGGCCAGCAAGATGGTGCGGTTCCAACTGCGCGAAAACGGCAGTGGTTGCCCATTGGACTGGTGGTTCAGGCTCACGCCCCCATAGCGCAGCCGCCAGCCCCACGCCAGCGCCGCGTCAAACGGGTAGATGTAGATCAGCTCGGGCTCGTGGTCGGTGGTGCGAAACGGGCGCGACAGGTCGCCGCTGAAAATCTGCCAATTGGACTGCTGGCTGTAGGCAAACCAGATCGAGTCACGCTTCTGCGGCTCGTCACGGGTCAGCAAGCCCCGGGCAATTTTGGTGCGAACCGACAAGCCGACGCGTGTTTCTACGGTGCGGTAGGGCACCGACGTGCTGGCGTTGTTGGGCAGCGACGGTGAGCTGGGTTGCGTGTTGACGCTGTCCGAGCCGATCCAGCTCAGGCTGATGGGACGGTAGCCACGCAGGCCAAAGGTGCCGCAGTCGCTACCGGCTTCGAGCTCCCAAAAGCGTGACAACTCGGAAAAGCGCGGATTCTTGCAGTCGTGCACGGTCGGCGCTTGCATGGTGATGACAACGGGCGCTTGCTGGTGGGTGGGTGGAGCGATGGGGGCTGTGTTGGCCTGGGTTGCCCCGCCTTGCTGTGCAGCCCAGCGGTCAAAGCATTGCAGGCGTGCGTCTGGGTCGTCTTGCAGGGCTTGGCATTGTTGCCACTGGCGGGGTACTGCTGGGGTGGGGCCTTGTACGATATTTTCCGGTGCTGCCCAAGCGATTGATGTGCAATGAACTATAAAAGAAATAGCAACCAACAACTGCGCATTGTGTTGTGCTGCACGGGCCTGGGCTGTTGCCAGAGAGATTTTGGTGCGTTGATGTGACCACATGACGAGCGTTTGTTTGGCAAGCAAATGGGTGGGCTGGCGGCGGTTGATGTTGCCCCTGATCATGCCAGAGGCGTGGGCGCAGGTGTTGACCCAACGCTCGGGTTGATACCTCGCGTGGCTCAGCCGGGCAGGACTTCGTCGGCCCAGACCGTGAAGCGGGTCAGGGTATTGGGACCAAAGGTGTTGGTCAGCGCCACATCGCAGGCATCGCGCCCGCGTGCCATCAGCACCCGGCCAATGCGCGGCGTGTTGTTGCGTGCATCAAAGGTGTACCACTGATCGCCCAGAAAGGCCTCGAACCAGCCCGCAAAATCCATCGGTGCGGGCACGGCCGGGATGCGGATGTCGCCCAGGTAGCCGGTGCAGTAGCGCGCCGGGATGTTCATGCAACGGCAAAGGGTGATGGCCAGGTGGGCGTAGTCTCGGCACACGCCCTGACCTTCGTTGTAGGCCTCCCAGGCGGTGCGGGTACGCCGCGCGTGGTGGTAGCCAAATTCAATGTGCTGGTGCACAAAGTCACAAATCGCCTGCACCCGCGCCCAGCCGGTGGAGCCGTGGCCAAAGCGCTGCCAGGCAATGACGGAGAGTTGGTCGGTCTCGCAATAGCGGCTGCCCAGCAGATACACCAGCGTCGATTCAGGCAACCGTTCCACTGGCACCTGCATCGCCCACGGGGCCACTGCGTCAGCCAAGCCGTTGTCATTGATGAGGGCGCTGGTGCTCAGCACAAAATGTCCTGTTGGCGCCACAACCCGGCTGCACCAGTTGCCAAACAGGTCGTGGTAAGCGCTCACCGGCACGGGTGGGCTGGTCATCAACAGGTCGGGCTGCACCAGGTCGGCAGCGCGGGAGGCATGAATGTTGAGCGCCAGGATCATCGGTGTCGGTGCAGGGCAGTCGTACACCATCTCAAAACCGAGGCGCATCTGCAAGAGCGGTGATGGGCCTGACGGCGAGGAGGGGGGATGCTGTTCGTCGTTCATGGTCGTTCCAGGTAGGAGGGTGCCGCTGCAAGGCCCGGTTTTTGAAGGCATCAGACTGTAAAAACGCGCATGTCAGCGGTCTGTGCGCTGGCTCACATGGTCGATGGCACAGCACGCGAGAACCGTGCCAAGGTGCTGTGTGGCGAAGCCTCAGGGCGGCATTTGCGCGCGTGCGGCGGCGCTGTCTGCCGCTTTTTTGGCAAATTCAGCGCGCAGCGCCCGTAATTTTTCACGCGGGTCTTCACGCACCGTGTTTTGATCCAGCCCCATCTCTGCAATAAAACGGCTGGGCTGTGTGGCCACCATCTCGCGGCCCTTTTTGCGCTTGCGCGTCCAACTCACGGCCAGGCTGCGTTGGGCGCGGGTGATGCCCACGTACATCAGGCGGCGCTCTTCCTGCAGGTGGGTCGTCAAGCTCTCGCTTGCGGCTTCTTGTGCCTGCGCGCGCTGCACGGCAGATTCCTTGCCTGTATCAGCCTCGGCGTTGTCGCGCAGCTTGAATGGCAACATGCCCTCGGTGACACCCACCAGCATCACGTGCGGCCACTCCAGGCCTTTGGCCGCGTGCAGGGTTGAGAGTGTGACCACGTTCTGGTCTTTTTCCCGCTCGGAGATGGTGGAAATCAACGACACGGTTTGCGCCACCTCCAGCAGTGACTTGACCTCGCCTGCAGTGTTCACGCCGGTTGCGTCTTCAATCTGCCCGCCGCAGCGGCCACTCATCCAGTCCACAAAATCGATCACGTTGCCCCAGCGCGCGGCGGCCACCTGCTCGCTGTCTTCGCCGTCGTACAGATATTTTTCGTAGCTGATGTCCTTGAGCCAGTCCAGCAGGAAAGTTTTGGCCGCCTCGGCCCCCAGCGTGTGGCGGGCACGGAACTCCAGGTCGTTCACCTCGCGGCCAAACTCGTGCAGGCTGCCCAGCGCCTTGCCCGAGATGACAGCACCCAGACTGCCCGAAAACAGCGCCTCGAACAGGCTGACTTTGTAGCGGCTGGCAAAGTCGCCCAGGTGGGCCAGCGTCTGGTGGCCAATGCCGCGTTTGGGCGTGGTCACGGCGCGCAAAAATGCCGGGTCGTCGTTGTTGTTGATCCACAGGCGAAACCAGGCGCACAGGTCTTTCACCTCAGCACGGTCAAAAAAGCTGGTGCCGCCCGAGACCCTGTACGGAATCTGTGCTTTGCGCAGCGCTTTTTCAAACGGTTTGGCCTGGTGGTTGGCGCGGTACAGCACGGCAAAGTCACGCCATTCCTTGAACTGTGGCCCCGGCTGGTTCAAACCGCTGGCGCGCAGGCTCTGGATGCGCGCCACGGTGCGTTCGGATTCGTGTTCTTCGGTGTCGGCATCGACCACGCGCACCGGTTCGCCTTCTCCCAGGTCGCTCCACAGGTTTTTGGGGAACAGCTTGGGGTTGGGGCCAATCACGTTGTTGGCGGCGCGCAGGATGGCGCTGGTAGAGCGGTAGTTTTGCTCCAGCTTGATGACTTTCAGGCTGAGAAAGTCGACGGGGAGCTTTTTCAGGTTGTCCAGCGTGGCGCCACGCCAGCCGTAAATCGACTGGTCGTCATCCCCCACGGCGGTAAAGCGCGCGGGTTGGGTGCCGTTGTCCGCCACCAGCAGCTTCAGCAATTCATACTGCGTGGCGTTGGTGTCCTGGTATTCATCCACAAGCAAATGACCTATCAGCGCTTGCCACTTCTGTCTGACATGCTCATGATTTTGAAGCAATTTGAGCGGCAGGCCAATCAGGTCGTCAAAGTCCACCGCTTGGAACGCGCTCAAGCGCTCTTCGTAGTGCGCCATCACGCGCGCAACGATGCGTTCGCTGTCGTTGCTGGCTTGGGCCGCCGCCATGGCGGCGTTCAGGCCTTGGTTCTTCCACAGGCTGATGGTCCATTGCCAGCTGCGCGCGGTGGCGGCATCCACACTGCCGCCCGCGTCTTTCAGGATGCTGGTCACGTCGTCGCTGTCGAGAATGCTGAAGTTGGGCTTGAGCCCAATGGCCGCACCGTCTTCACGCAACAGACGCACACCCAGCGCGTGAAAGGTGCAGATCACCGCGTCGCGGGCGGCTTTGCCAATCAGGCCCCGCGCGCGCTCACGCATCTCGGCGGCGGCCTTGTTGGTGAAGGTGATGGCAAAAATGCGCTGGGCCGGCACGCCAGACCGGATCAGGCGACCGATCTTGTGCGTGATGACGCGTGTTTTGCCCGAACCCGCCCCAGCCAGTACCAGGCACGGCCCATGCAGGTAGTTGACGGCTTCTTGTTGGGCAAGGTTCAGTCCGGCGTTGCTGGTGTGCGTCATGCGTAGTAAGCGGCCACAAAGTCTTCAAACAGTGCCTGGGGCTGCGCGTCGAGTTGCTGCTGCGCCTGTGCGGATGCTTGTACCGCCGCCTGGAAGGCGGCCATCGTTGCATCGGGCAGCGCCGCTGCCTGCAGATGTTGGGTGTGTCGTTTGGACATCTCAAACGCAAAATTGAAGTAGCTGCCATGCTCTTTGACAGCCTCGATGACTTGCGCAGAAGGCGTCAGCTCGGGCTGGTCGATGCGCTGGCGCAGGGCAGCAAGCGCTTGCTGGTAATTTGCGCCGCCGTAGGCCGCGTCGAGCATGTCGGCAAACGGCGCCATGTCGTCGAACAGCTCGTGCGCCAGTGCACGCAGCGGTTGCTCGTGGTTGTGCAGCAGCAGTTGCAAGCCCGGTTGACGGCCACGGGTGACCACGCGGTGCTTGTTCTCGTCGTTCTCACCCTGCTCACGCGCACTGATGGGCGGGCTGTCACGAAACAGGCACATCAGCATCAGCACATCGGCAAACAGGCTTTGCTCTGGCGCGACGCCAATGTCGATGAACGGGTTCAGGTCAAACAGACGCATCTCTACGTATTGCACGCCCAGCGTGGCCAGCGCCTTGGCCGGGCGCAGGTCGGACACGCGCTTGGGACGCATGGGCGCGTAGAACTCGGCTTCGAGCTGCAGGATGCTGTCGCTGAGCTGCTTCCAGTGGATGCCCTCGCGTACACCCAGTTCGGCGTAGTACGGGTCGGGGGTGCGAATGGCGGCTTCCAGCGCGGAGCTGTAATCGGCCAGTGAATTGAAGCCAATGCCCAGTTTGTCTTGCGCGTGGTTCTGGTAGCCCAGGTCGCTCATGCGCAGGCTGGTGGCGTACGGTCCGTGCAGCGTGCCGGTGGTGAGTTCGATCAGATCGCTGGGGTGGCCTTGCATAAATGACTGGCATACGGCCGGAGAAGCGCCAAACAAGTAGGGCACCAACCAGCCATAGCGCATGAAGTTGCGGATCAATCCGAAGTAGCGCTGGTTGACGAAGTCTTGCAGGGTGCCTGAGCCGCCGCAGCAGTCGCGCAACTGTGGCCAGAACGCGTCGGGCAGCGACCAGTTGTAATGCGCGCCCGCAATGGTCTGCATGGCACGCCCATAGCGCAGCCCCAAGCCTTCGCGGTACACCATCTTGAAGCGCGCCGCGTTGGAGCGGCCGTAGTCGGCAATAGCGATGTCTGCGTCGGCGCCGATCTTGCACGGCATCGAGCCGGCCCACAGGTATTCGCCGGCAAGCTGTTGCGCACAAAAGTGATGGATGTCAGCGAGGAAGGCCAGCGGGTAGGCGGAGTCGGTAGAGGGTGGCGTGATGAATTCGAGCAGCGCCTCGGCGTAGTCGGTGGTGATCCACGGGTGCGTCAGCTTGGAGCCCAGCGCTGCGGGGTGGGGGGTGCGCGCCAGCTGGCCCGAACGATCCACGCGCAGGCATTCGCGCTCAAAGCCGCGCTGGATACCGCGCAACACTTGCGCTTGCGCCGGGTCGGAAAACTGGCGCACAGAACTGCAACAGGTAAATTTCAGCATAAAGAAAAAGTCACTTTTGATGAGACAGGGGGGCAGTTTATGCCCCCTGCGACAGGTCGCGCTGTTACAAGGCTGTCACCTGGCCGTGAAACAATGCCACCATGTTTTATCTACCCCCTTTCATTGCGCCCGAGCGTTTTACCGACCCGGCTGCTGCCTTGGCCCAGGTGCAGGCGATTTACGACAACAGCATTGCCCACCTGCGCCAGGCCATGCAGGCCTATGTGGCGGGTAACGACCTGCCCGGCCATGTGCGCGCCTGCTACCCGTTTGTGCGCGTGCAGACCGATACCACGCAGCGATTGGGCAGTGCCGACGCAGCGCGCCTGAGCTACGGTTTTGTCGCCGGTGCGGGCCGCTTCGAGACCACGCTGACGCGGCCCGACCTGTTTGCCAGCTACTACCTGGCGCAGTTCACCCTGCTGCTGGAAAACCACCACGTGGAGCTGGAGGTGGGCACCAGCAACCAGCCGATTCCGGTGCATTTTTCATTTGCCGACAACGAACACATCGAGGGCACCCTGAACCCGCAGCGCCGCCAGCTGATGCGTGATGTGTTTGACCTGCCCGATCTGACCGCCATGGACGACGGTATCGCCAACGGCACTCATGTGCCGCAGCCCGGTGAGGCGCAACCCCTGAGTCTGTTCACCGCACCGCGCGTGGACTACTCGCTGCAGCGCCTGCGCCACTACAGCGGCACCGCGCCCGAGCACTTCCAGAACTTTGTGCTGTTCACCAACTACCAGTTTTATATTGATGAATTTATCGCGCTCGGCCATGCCCAGATGGCACAAGAAGCTACCGAATACATAGCGTTTGTGGAGCCGGGCAACGTGGTGACTCCCAAATTGGGGTCGGATCCCAATTTTGCGTCAGCGGAATTGGGCTCTGACCCCAATTTCCCCCGCAGCGCTGGCACGCCCCCGCCGCGTCTGCCCCAAATGCCCGCCTACCACCTCAAGCGTGCGGATGGCAGCGGCATCACCATGGTCAACATCGGTGTCGGCCCGGCCAATGCCAAGACCATCACCGACCACATTGCCGTGCTGCGCCCGCACGCCTGGATCATGCTGGGCCACTGCGCCGGCCTGCGCACCACGCAAAACCTGGGCGACTACGTGCTGGCGCACGGTTATGTGCGTGAAGACCATGTGCTGGACGAAGAACTACCGCTGTGGGTGCCGATCCCGGCACTGGCCGAAATTCAGGTTGCGCTCGAGTCTGCCGTGTCCGAGGTGACCCAGCTCAAAGGCGCGGCGCTGAAAAACATCATGCGTACCGGCACCGTGGCCAGTACCGACAACCGCAATTGGGAGCTATTGCCCGACAACGGCCCGCAACGGCGCTTCAGCCAGAGCCGCGCCGTGGCGCTGGACATGGAGTCCGCCACCATCGCTGCCAACGGTTTTCGCTTTCGGGTGCCCTATGGCACGCTGCTGTGTGTGAGCGACAAGCCGCTGCACGGCGAAATCAAGCTGCCCGGCATGGCCAATCACTTTTACCGCGAACGCGTGGATCAGCACCTGCGTATTGGCGTGCGCGCGCTGGAGCTGCTGCGTGCGCAAGGTGTGGATTCATTACACAGCCGCAAATTGCGCAGCTTTGCTGAGGTGGCTTTTCAGTAAATATTGAACCGAGAAAATCCATTAGGCTGGTCTTCGACCCTGCACAGCGTCTGGCGGTCGATTTGTGGCCATTTTCGATGGTCGTTCGGTGTCCATAGCCGAGCTATGCACGCCTCACGCCCACCCAAACTGCCTCGCAACTCGCCTCGCCATCCATCTGTGCCCTCATGGACTTTCTCGGTTGGAAACTAATTTTTTGCATCACGCCACCGCCACACTCAGCTTGAGCAGCTCAGCACCCTCCACCACCTGGTCACCCGGCGCATAGAGCAGCTCAGCCACCACGCCGTCCACCGGTGCGGCGATGGTGTGCTCCATCTTCATGGCTTCCAGCACCGCCAACGCCTGGCCTTTTTGCACCGTGTCACCGGCCTGCACGGCAAATGAGATCACTTTACCGGGCATGGGTGCGGTCAGGCGACCAACCTCAGTCGGAGCCTCGCCCGCGTGTGCCAGCAAATCCACTGCAATGATTTGTGTAGCGCCTTGCGCAGTAAAGATATGGGCTACCTCGCCTTTTCGGTACACATTGACGAACGCGCGTAGGCCTGCAAATTGCAGATCGATGCCATCTGGCGTGGCGGTAAATGACAGCACGCCGGAAGCAGGTTGGGCAGTGGCATCCACAGCGCCTGAATGGATGGCATCCGTTATGGCTACACCACCCACCTCACCCGAAACCAGGCCGGAATCAGCTTTCGTAGCGCTAGCGCACACGCTCAAGTGCAGCGCGCCGTCGTGCAGGTAACGCAGCGTGGCTTGGGCGCTCTGACCGTCAAATTCAAAGGCAAAACGCCGCTCGGCCACGCCCAGCGCGCGCCAGCCGTCGGTTTGGCTGAAGGGGTCTGCGGTGTGCGTGGCACTCTCATCCAACAGGGTTTGCGCCACGGCGGCAGCAGCGGCCAGCGCCAAACCGACGCGTTGCTGGTTGAACAACACGGCGGCCTCGCGCGGGATCAGGCCGGTGTCCAGATGCGCGTTGGCGAACGATGGCGACTGCAGCACATAGCGCAAAAACTGCACGTTGCTGGTCAGGCCGACGATGTGCGTGGCCGCCAGTGCCGCGTCCAGCCGGGCCAGCGCCTGGGCACGCGTGTCGCCGTGCACGATCAGCTTGGCCACCATCGAGTCGTAATACGGGCTGATGGCGTCGCCCTGGCGCACGCCGTCGTCAAAGCGCACCGGGCGGCCACTGCGCGCAGAGCCCTCACTCCTGCCCTCTCCCAGGGGGAGGGGGAGAAACACCGGGGGCTGGAATGCCACATGCGGCGGCTTGCGATAGACATCCAGCGTGCCGGTGGCGGGCAAAAAGTCGTGGTCGGGGTTTTCGGCGCAGATACGCGCTTCGATGGCGTGACCGGTGATGCGCAACTGGTCTTGCGTCAGCGGTAATGGTTCACCGCTGGCCACGCGCAATTGCCATTCCACCAAGTCCTGACCGGTGATGGCTTCGGTGACAGGGTGCTCCACTTGTAGGCGCGTGTTCATTTCCATGAAGAAAAAAGCCCCCACGCTCCCCACTTCGTTGGGTTCGCCACCCCCCGAGGGGGCCTTCGCGCCTTGGGACGGCCCGGCAGCGCTCAACCCGTCCTCTTGCGTCTCTGGCAGTCGCTGCTCCACAATAAATTCCACCGTGCCCGCGCCCACGTAGCCCACGGCGCGCGCAGCGGCCACGGCGGCTGCGCCCATACGCGCGCGCAGCTCAGGGGTCATGCCCGGCGCGGGGGCTTCTTCCAGCACTTTTTGATGGCGGCGCTGCACCGAGCAATCGCGCTCAAACAAATACACATAGTTGCCCTGCGTGTCGCCAAACACCTGGATTTCGATGTGGCGCGGACGCTGCACGTATTTCTCTACCAGCACCGCGTCGCTGCCAAAGCTGCTGATGGCCTCGCGCTTGCAACTGGCCAACGCGTCCAGAAAATCCTGCGCACATTCCACCGCGCGCATGCCTTTGCCACCGCCACCGGCGCTGGCTTTGATCAGCACCGGGTAGCCGATGCGGTCTGCCTCGCGCCGCAACAAGGCTGGGTCTTGGTCGGCACCGTGGTAGCCTGGCACAAGGGGCACCCCGGCTTGCTCCATCAGACGCTTGGATTCAGCCTTCAAGCCCATGGCTTGCATGCTGGCCGCCGGTGGGCCGATGAACACCAGGCCCGCCGCGGCGCAGGCGCTGGCAAAGTCGGCGTTTTCGCTCAGGAAACCGTAGCCGGGGTGAATGGCTTGGGCACCGCTGGCTTTGGCCGCTTCAATGATGCGCTGCCAGCGCAGGTAGCTGTCTTTGGGCGCGCTGCCACCAATGTGCACAGCCTCATCGCACGCCGCCACGTGTTTGGCACTGGCGTCCGCGTCGGAATACACCGCCACGGTTTGGATGCCCATGCGCCGGGTAGTGGCGGCCACACGGCAGGCGATCTCGCCCCGATTGGCAATGAGAATTTTGGTGAACATGGTCGGTTTTCCGTATCGTGATAATTGGAATCTGACCCCAATTAATTGAGCCAGTTGGGTTTGCGTTTTTGCAGGAAGGATTGCACGCCCTCTTTGCCTTCGCTGCTGGCGCGGATGCTGGCGATGCCCTCAACCGTGTGGGCAATCAGCGCGGCGTCGATGTCTTTGCCGGCCACGTCGTGCAGCAGGGCTTTGCATTCACGGACGGCGTTGGGGCTGGCGCTGGCCAGCGCGTGGGTGAGCTCAGTCATCTTGGCATCAAGCTGGTCGGCTGGCACGACGGCGTGCACAAATCCGATGCGCATCGCCTCGGCCGCATCAAAGCGCTCTGCCGTCAAAAAGTAGCGATGCGCGGCGCGCGCGCCCATGGCGCGGATCACATACGGGCTGATGGTGGCGGGGTATAGGCCGAGCTTGACTTCACTCAGGCAGTAGTTGGCAGTATCGACGCTGACCGCCATGTCGCACGCCGCCACCAGGCCCATGCCACCGGCATAGACGTCGCCCTGGATGCGCGCCACGGTGGGCTTGGGGCAGGCGTAGAGCACGCGCAGCATTTCGGCCAATGCAGCTGCATCGGCCAGGTTTTCGGCGTGCGTGTAGTCGGCCATGCGGCGCATCCAGTTCAGGTCAGCCCCGGCGCAAAAGGCCGGGCCAACGGCGGCCAGCACGATGGCGCGCACCTGCGGGTTTTGGCCCAGCGTGGTGAATGCCTGTGTCAGCTCGGCAATCACCTCGTCATTGAAGGCGTTGCGCACCTCGGGTCGACTCAATGTGACCGTGGCAACCGTGCCCGGTTGGATATTCAGTGTGGCCATGTTCTCAAACCTCTTAGCGTTTCCATCACGTCAAAGTCAGCATCACGGTGCAGCAGATCATGCCCGTGGGTGATGCAGTAGCTGGCCAGCAACACGTCGATCGGGCTGGCAATGGTGTAGCCTTTTTGGCGCAGCAGGCGGTAGTGCTCGGTGGCCAACAGCGCGTTGTCCAGGCCGCCAATCTCTACAACTTGGGTTGTCAAAAGCAAGGTCTGCGCCTCGCGCTTGGTTCGCTGCGACGAAAACCCGCGCAGCACTTCAAAGACCACCAAATCGGCCACCGCCAATTCTTCTTCAGGGTTGTCCAACAGCGCATCCAAATGTTCGGTTTGCGCGTTGTGCACGCCCTTGAAATAGTCGATCCAGACGCTTGAATCGACCAGAATCATGCCTTTGACTCCAGCGCAGCGGCACCGCGATTCGGGATGCCAGTGGCAGGCTCGGGTAACGTGGCCACGGCCGGGCTCGACACCGTATAAGCAGCAACCGGTTCGCACACCGTCAATTCAGCTTGTTCTTTGGCTTGCGGGGCAACCATGGCCACGTGCACTTGAGTCAATGTGGCAGCTTGCGTCATCGCTTGGGCCTGATCATCGGCGCGACTCCTTGCCCAAGCCTCGTCAGAGTCGTCCCAATGCAAGGTTCCGCGTGCCGCCCGAATCGCTGCGTAAGCATGACGCCGCCGGATGAGCTTCAACCCCGCTTCAACAGCCTCGCGCTTGGTCTTGAACTCGCCGGTGGCCATGACGTAGTCCATGAGCTTGTCGTCGATATCGATGTTCGTTCGCATGATTGAATCCTAAAATGTGTATGGATTTTTTAAATCATACACATCACATGCGAAAAAGTCCAAACCGGGTGTCTTCAATCGGCGCGTTGCGGCTGGCACTCAAGCCCAGCGCCAGCACGCGGCGCGTGTCGGCGGGGTCGATCAGCCCATCGTCCCACAGGCGGGCGGTGGCGTAATAGGGGTGGCCTTGCACCTCGTACTGCTGTTTGATCGGGGCCTTGAACCTGGCTTCTTCCTCGGCGCTCCAGGTGCCACCCTTGGCCTCGATGCCGTCGCGGCGTACCGTGGCCAGCACACTGGCAGCCTGCTCGCCGCCCATCACCGAGATGCGCGCGTTGGGCCACATCCACAAAAAGCGCGGGCCAAAGGCGCGCCCGCACATGCCGTAGTTGCCCGCGCCAAAGCTGCCGCCAATGATGATGGTGAATTTGGGCACCGCAGCCGTCGCCACCGCTGTGACCATCTTGGCCCCGTTGCGGGCAATGCCTTCGTTCTCGTACTTGCGCCCGACCATGAAGCCGGTGATGTTCTGCAAAAATACCAGCGGTATCTTGCGCTGGCAGCACAACTCAATAAAGTGGGCACCCTTGAGGGCCGATTCACTGAACAAAATGCCGTTGTTGGCAATGATGCCCACGGCCATACCCTCGATGCGCGCAAAACCGGTAATCAGCGTGGTGCCAAAGCGCGACTTGAACTCGTCAAAGTCCGAGTCATCGACGATGCGGGCAATGATTTCGCGCACATCGTACGGTTTGTGGGTGTCCACCGGGATCACGCCATAGAGCTCTTGCGCTGCAAATCTGGGCGCTATTGGCGCCATATCCAAGGGCGCCGGCAGCTTGTTTTTATTCAAGTTCCTGATCGCCGTGCGGGCCAGACAGAGCGCATGCATGTCGTTTTGCGCCAGATGATCGGCAACCCCCGAGATGCGTGTGTGGACATCACCGCCGCCAAGATCTTCGGCCGTCACCACTTCACCGGTGGCGGCTTTCACCAGCGGTGGACCACCCAGAAAGATGGTGCCCTGATTTTTGACGATGATGGTCTCGTCGCTCATGGCCGGCACATAAGCGCCACCCGCCGTACAACTGCCCATCACCACGGCAATCTGGGCAATACCCAGCGCACTCATGTTCGCCTGGTTGAAGAAAATGCGACCGAAATGGTCGCGATCCGGAAAAACTTCGTCCTGCGTTGGCAAATTGGCACCACCCGAGTCCACCAAATAAATGCAAGTCAGGCGGTTTTGCTGCGCGATCTCTTGTGCACGCAGGTGCTTCTTGACCGTCATGGGGTAATAGCTGCCGCCTTTGACCGTGGCATCGTTGCAGACGATCAGGCAATCCACACCGCTGACACGCCCAATACCGGTGACAACGCCCGCCCCCGGGGCGCTGTCGGTGCCGTCGCGATCCGGGTACATGCCCATGGCGGCCAAGGGCGAGAGTTCCAGAAACGGCGAGCCGGGGTCCAGCAGCATCTGCACCCGCTCGCGCGGCAGCAACTTGCCGCGCGCGCTGTGTTTGGCGCGCGCCGCCTCGCCACCGCCCTGCTCCACCTGCGCAAACTTGGCGCGCAAGTCGTCCACCAAAGCGCGCATCGCGCTGGCGTTGGCCTGGAAGTCAGCAGAGCGGGCATTGAGCTGGGTTTGCAGAACGGGCATGGTCTTCTTTCTGTGAATCAGAGAGGGTCTTGGCAAAAGTTGGCCGCGCGAAGCCAGGAACCAACGCCTCGCCGTGATGGGCCAAGCATAGAGCCCAAAGCGCACGGGTGGATGTCACGCAGGTTGCAAATTGTGCCAAAGTCAAGCAAACTGATGCCATGCCCCGCGTCCCCCAAACCACCGCCGCCACGCCCATTGCCTTCGTCCATTGCATTGTGCAAGCGTATCAACGGCGCGGCATGGATGCGTCTGCCGCTTTACAACAGGCACACATTGCGCCAGAGCAACTGCAGAACCCGGTGGCGCGCGTCACGGCCATGCAATTTGAAGCCTTGTCCAGCCATGCGATGCGAGAGCTGGACGACGAAGCGCTGGGCTGGTTTGGCCGCCGCTTGCCGTGGGGTAGTTACGGCATGTTGGCGCGGGCCAGCATCAGCGCGCCCAACCTGGGTGTGGCCTTGCAGCGTTGGTGTCGCCACCACGGGCTGATTGCGGGCGACATCGCGCTCACGCTCAACACCGATGCAGGCACCGCCACACTGACCCTCACCGAACACCGAGACTTGGGCGTCCTGCGCGAGTTTTGCCTGGTCTCCATCCTGCGCAATTTTCATGGGCTAGCGTGCTGGTTGGTGGACTCGCGGATCCCGCTCACGGGCGCACAGTTTCCGTTTGGCAGGCCTGATCATGGCGCTGTCTATCAAGTTCTTTTTTCGGCTCCAGCCCTTTTCAATCAAGCGCAAGCAGCTATCAGTTTTGATGCAAGTTACCTGACCCTGCCGCTGCGCCGCGACGAGGCCGCGCTGCGCCAGATGCTCATGCGCGCCCTACCCTTAACCGTGCTGCAGTACCGCCGCGACCGCCTGCTGGTGCAGCGTGTGCGCCAGGCGCTGGCAAACCAGCCCGCCGACACGCACAGCGCCGACGACCTGGCCGCGCTGCTGGCCATGTCGCCGCGCACATTGCACCGCCAACTGAAAGATGAAGGTGCGTCGTTACAAGCGCTGAAAGACGAGGTGCGCCGCACGCGCGCGCAAGACTTGCTGCTGCGCACCCGACGTCCGATCAAACAGGTGGCTCAAACGACAGGGTTTCAGAATGAAAAAAGCTTTATGCGGGCGTTCAAGGCGTGGACAGGACAATCACCGGCGGAGTTCAGGAACGCGCAAGCGGCATGCCGCTGAGTCAGAAGAGTCGTGGTGCAGGCGCAATACAACTCAACCAGGTCCAGCTTCACACAACTCACGCTTGCTATTGGAGAAACGGCAACCGAACGGTAACCAGAGAAAAGACCGAAAGAAGAAAGGACTTACACCCTCTCGAGCGTAAGTCCTTGATTCATATGGTGCGGCTGGCAGGAATTGAACCCACGACCCCTTGGTTCGTAGCCAAGTACTCTATCCAACTGAGCTACAGCCGCGAAGCGCTAAATTATAGCGACACTTTTTGGTAGGGCGTCACAGACTTGAACTGTGGACCAAAGGATTATGAGTCCTCTGCTCTAACCAACTGAGCTAACGCCCCACTGGCGCAGGATTGTAGGGGCTACTTGTGGTGGCTCAGCGCGTTGCTGACCAGCTTGGCGGTGATGTCCACGATCTGGATCATGCGGTCGTAAGGCATGCGCGTGGGCCCCACCACGCCCAATGTGCCAACCACATGACCGTCCACTTCGTAGGGCGTGCTCACAATCGACAAATCTTCAAAGGGAATGACCTGGCTTTCACCGCCAATAAAGATGCGCACCCCGTCGGCACGCCCGGTCACATCCAACAGACGCATCAACTGCGCCTTTTGCTCAAACAGTTCAAAGGCTCGGCGCAAATGGCCCATGTCGTTGGCAAAGTCGCTGACAGACAACAGATTTTTTTCGCCCGAAATAACCACTTCCGCCTGGAGCTCGGGGGCGTCGGGTGAGCCTGCCGCCACGGCCGCATTCATCAGGCTGGCAATTTCGGCACGCAGCGACTCCACCTCGCCCTTGAGGCGCTCGCGCACCTGCTCGATGTCAAGCCCGACATAGTGCGCGTTCAGATAGTTGGCGGCCTCCACCAGTTGGGATTGCTCATAGTCCACCTCGGTAAAGATGACCCGGTTTTGTACGTCGCCCTCGGGCGACACCAGAATCACCAGCACGCGCCGCTCCGACAGGCGCAAAAACTCGATGTGTCTGAAAACGGTGGCGCGTCTGGGCGTGACCACCACGCCGACAAATTGCGACAGGTTCGACAACAGCGTGGCAGCGTTGGATATAACCTTTTGCGGCTGATCCGGCGCCAGGCTGTGACCCTGGATCTGATTGCGCTGTACCGTCAGCATGGTATCGACAAACAAGCGGTAACCCCGTGCCGTGGGGATGCGCCCGGCCGAGGTGTGCGGGCTGACGATCAGCCCCAGCTCTTCCAGGTCAGACATCACGTTGCGGATGGTGGCGGGCGACAGCTCCAGGCCAGACGCCCTGGACAAAGTGCGCGAGCCCACCGGTTGGCCGTCGGCAATGTAGCGCTCTACCAGCGCTTTGAGCAATAACTTGGCACGGTCGTCGAGCATCAAATCATTTTAGTGATTTAATTTGCGCATGAAGTCCAAATTCAAGTTGGTGGCGCTGATTGGAAAGTACCAAACTTTTTTCAGCAACGCATCGGTGGCCAGTTCACGCGAGGCACTCGAAGCGGTGGCGCGGTTTCTGCACGCGCAGGGTTGCGAGGTGGTGCTGGAAGAAGACTCCGCGCGCAACATGGGCCTGGTGGGCTACACCCAACTGACGGCACAACAGATCGGTGAACAGTGTGACCTGGGCTTGGTGGTGGGGGGTGATGGCACCATGTTGGGCATAGGTCGGCAAATGGCCTCCTATGGTGTGCCCCTGATCGGTATCAACCAGGGTCGGCTGGGTTTCATCACCGATGTGCCGTACCAGAATTTTGCGCAGACGCTGGAACCCATGCTGCACGGCGATTACGTGGAAGACCACCGCAGCCTGATGAATGCGCGCGTGCTGCGCGACGGCAACTGTGTCTATACCGCGATGGCCATGAACGACGTGGTGGTCAACCGCGGTGCCGCCTCTGGCATGGTCGAGTTGCGGGTGGAGGTGGACGGCCATTTTGTGGCCAACCAGCGCGCCGACGGGCTGATCATTGCCACGCCCACCGGTTCGACTGCGTATTCGCTGTCTTCGGGGGGGCCGCTGCTGCACCCTTCCATTCCCGGCTGGGTGATGGTGCCGATTGCGCCGCACACGCTGTCCAATCGGCCCATCGTGCTGTCGAACAGCTCGCACATCGCCATTGAAATTGTCGCCGGGCGCGACGCCAGCGCCAGCTTTGACATGCAGTCGCTGGCGTCGCTGTTGCACGGTGACCGCATTGAAGTGGTCCGGTCTGAGCACCATGTGCGGTTTTTGCATCCCCGGGGCTGGTCTTACTTTGACACCCTGCGCGAAAAACTGCATTGGAACGAAGGGGTGTCGCCCTCATGAGCCTCAAACGCATTGTTTTGCGTGACTTTGTCATCGTGCGCGAGCTGGAGCTCGACCTGGCCGACGGCTTCACCGTGTTGACAGGTGAAACCGGCGCGGGCAAGTCGATCCTGATCGACGCGCTGCAGTTAGCCACCGGCGGACGCGCCGATGTGGACCTGATCCGCGAAGGTGCTACGCGCGCCGAGGTGAGTGCGGAATTTGACAACACGCCGGCCACGCTGGCCTGGCTGCAAGCGGGCGGCTTTGACGCAGATACAACGCTGCTGATGCGCCGAACCATCGACGCACAAGGCAAGAGCCGCGCCTGGATCAACGGCAGCCCGGCCACCGCGACCCAGTTGCGCACATTGGGTGAGGCACTGCTGGACATTCATGGGCAACACGCCTGGCAAAGCCTGACGCGCCCGGACACCGTGCGTGCGCTGCTGGACGCCTACGCCAAGACATCCACGCACGCCGTAGCCACTGCCTGGCAGCAGTGGCAGCAGGCGCAAGCGCAGCTCAGCCAGGCGCAACTGGCCCAGGATTCTTTGCAAGGCGAACGCGAGCGCCTGTTGTGGCAGCTGGGTGAGCTCGAAAAACTCTCGCCCGGCACAGACGAATGGCCGGCCTTGAACGCCGAGCACACGCGTTTGTCGCACGCACAGGCCTTGCTGGACGCCGCGCAAGCCGCACTGGCAGCGCTGGATGGAGAGGAAGGCGGCGTCTGTTTGCAGCTCGGCGAGGGGCTTGAAACACTGCAAAAACAAGAGCACATTGAGCCTGTTTTTAAAGGGCTGACAGAGGTTTTTTCTTCCAGCCTGGCGCAGCTGCAAGACACCGCGCACACGTTGCGTGTTTACCTGCGCAAGACCGAGCTGGACCCGCAGCGACTGCAAACGCTCGACGATCGCATGGCACTGTGGCTGTCGCTGGCGCGGCGCTACAAGCGCCCGCCAGAGGAACTGCCCGCTCTGCTGGCCAGTTGGAAAGAGCAGTTGCAAGCACTGGACGCCGCCAGCGACCTGCAGAGCCTGCACGCCAGGGTCAGCAGCGCGTGGCAGATTTACCAAAGTGAAGCCGACGCGCTGACCGCGGTGCGCCGCAGCGCCGCCCCTCGCCTGGCGCACACCATTACTGAAGTCATGCAGGAGCTGGGCATGCACGGCGGTCAGTTTCAGGTGCAGCTTGACAAGACCGCTGAGCCGATGCAGTTTGGCCAGGAAGAGGTGCGCTTTTTGGTCGCAGGTCACGCGGGCAGTGCCCCCCGCGCAGTCGCCAAGGTGGCTTCTGGCGGCGAACTGTCACGCCTGGCGCTGGCCATTGCCGTCACCACGAGCCGCCTGGGCACCGCGCAGACGCTGATCTTTGACGAAGTGGACGCCGGCATTGGCGGCGCCGTAGCCGAAACCGTAGGCAGGCTGATGCGCCAGCTGGGCCAAGACCGCCAGGTGCTGGCGGTGACGCATCTGCCACAGGTGGCCGCCTGCGCCGACCACCACTGGGTGGTCAGCAAGCAGATGCAGGGGCCGTCCACCTTGAGTTCGGTCACCGTGGTCTCTGGCGAGCAGCGTGTGGACGAGCTGGCACGCATGATGGCAGGCGAGCGCATCCTGGCCAGCACGCTGGCGCATGCGCGTGATCTGCTGCAAACACAAGCCAGTACCAAGGACTGACATGACCACCAAGAAACAAGTGCGCATCGTCCTGATCACCGGCATGTCGGGCTCGGGCAAGTCGGTGGCGCTGCATGCGCTGGAAGACCTGGGCTTTTACTGTGTGGACAACCTGCCACCCGAGTTGTTGCTGCCGCTGGTCAAGTTGGAGCGTGGCAACTACGCCAAGCGGCTGGCGATTGCCATGGACGTGCGCAGCGCCGGTTCGCTGCCGCTGGTACCGCAGCAGCTCAGGCAGCTCAAGGACAAGGGCTATCAGGTCGATTCGATCTTTCTGGACGCGGCCACCGACACGCTGATCCGGCGTTTTTCTGAAACCCGGCGACGCCATCCGCTGTCGCAACGCGTGACCAGCGACGCGGCAGTCGACCAGCGCCATGCTTTGAGTGAAGCCATCGAGCTGGAACGCTCACTGCTGAGCGATTTGCGCATGCGCTCGCAGGTGATCGATTCCAGCATGATCCGTCCGACCCAGCTGCAAAGTTACGTGAAGGCTTTTGTAGCTGCGCCCGAGGAACAGCTGACACTGGTCTTTGAGTCGTTTGCCTTCAAGCGCGGCATTCCCAGCGACGCTGATTTTGTGTTTGACGTGCGCATGCTGCCCAACCCGCACTATGAACCCGAGTTGCAAGCCCTGACCGGACGCGACGCACCGGTGATCGAATTCTTGCAGCAGCAACCCGACGTACAACGCATGTTGCAGCAAATCCAGTCTTTCCTGAACGATTGGCTGGAAGCCTTGTCGCAAAACCACCGCAGCTACGTCACAGTGGCCATCGGCTGCACTGGCGGACAGCACCGCTCGGTGTATTTCGTTGAACAGCTCAGCCACGCTTTCGAGCAGGGCTGGGCCACGCTCAAGCGTCACCGCGAGATCGACGCCACCTGATCGTTCAACAGCTTGCGCACCGCCGCGGGCAAACCCAGCGCAGGCCAGCGCGACGGCTGCACCCAGGCGCCAGCCGCATCGGGCGCGCCGTCTGCGGGCAACATCAGCCGCACCGGGTGCAGGTACAAATCCTTGTGCGTCAGGACATGCTTGAACGGCGGCACATCGTCGGTGCACTCCTTCGCACCGACAGGCAACGCGGCCAGCAAGGACTGCCGACTGTCAAACAGCGGCACGCAATACAAACCACCCCAGACACCCGGCGCGGGTTGCCGACTCAACCAGACCGCGCCCTGGGCGGTATGTGCCACAAGCAGCCACAGGGTCTGTGCACTGCGCTTGAGCTTGCGCGTTTTGACCGGAAATTTCTCCGGATATTGCAAGAGCGCGGCCTGGCAATGGGGCCGCAGCGGGCAATCTGCACAGCGTGGCAATTTGGGCGTACAAACGGTAGCCCCCAGGTCCATCACCGCCTGCGTGTAGTGGGGCATGGATCGCTGCACATCGGTGCGCGGTAGCAAGTCGGTCGCGTGTTGCCACAAGGCACGTTCGTTTTTGGCCAGTGCCAGGTCGGCGTCAAATCCGAGGTAGCGCGCAAGCACGCGCTTGACGTTGCCGTCCAGAATGGCCACCCGTTCACCAAAACAGATCGACGCTATCGCCGCCGCAGTGGATGGCCCAATGCCGGGCAAGGTCTGCAGCAAAGCTGCCGTCGCGGGAAAGTGTCCACCGTATTGGCTTTGCATCTGCTGGGCGCAGCGGTGCAGGTTGCGCGCCCGGCTGTAATAACCCAGACCGCTCCAGAGGCTCAGCACATCATCCAGCGGCGCGCTTGCCAAATTCAGTACATCAGGAAAACGCGCCAGGAATTGCTGGTAGTAAGACCGCACGGTCGCCACCTGCGTTTGCTGTAGCATGATCTCTGACAACCACACGCGATACGGGTCTTGCGTGCCTAGCCAAGGCAGGTCGTGGCGGCCGTGCTGCTTTTGCCAGCGAATCAGGACGCTTGCAAACCCGTCCGTGCAGCCCCCTTCGGACAACTTGACTTTCATCCGGAGCCAACCCAAAGCGCTTAGGCCTTCTGGCAAACCGGACAAAAATACGACGACCGCTGCCCCTGCCGCATCACCCGCACTGTGCTACCACAACACAGGCACGGCAGACCGGCGCGGCCATAGACTTTGGCCTCAAGCTGAAAGTGCCCTGCACTGCCGTCGGCGCTGGAAAAGTCACGCAAAGTGCTGCCGCCACGTTCAATGGCCGCCGTCAGCACCTCAATGATCGCTGCGCGCAGTCGCTGCACTCGAGGCCGACGGAGTCTGGCCGCAACCGTGGTAGGCCGGATACCTGCCAGGAACAGGCTTTCACAGGCATAAATGTTGCCAACCCCCACCACCAGGTTGCCCGCCAGCAGTACCTGCTTGATAGCAGTACGTCGTTTTTTCAGACCCACAGCAAACGCGTCCAGATCAAACTGGTCTGAGAGCGGCTCCATCCCCAGTTTGCCGAGCAATTTGACGGCTGTGGGTGCCGCCAGATCGGGCACAAAAACGACAGCGCCAAAACGACGCGGGTCGTTCAGTCGCAACACGCCACGGGTTGTCACCAGATCAAAGTGCTCATGCGCCGTCGGCGCAGGCAAATGTGCCGAAAACAACAGACTGCCGGACATCCCCAGATGCACCAGCAGCCAGCCATGACTCAACTCCAGCAACAAGTATTTGCCGCGTCGCTGCACAGAACCCACGCGCTGCCCCACAAGATACTCTGGCGCGCACCCCAACGGCCAGCGCAAGGGCAAGCCCTGCCACACACGCTGAATCGTCGCTTGTTCAATCGCCGACGCAAAACTGCGACGGGTTACTTCAACTTCGGGTAATTCGGGCATGAAACTGGCTCTTTAGGCGGGTTCGATTATTATGTCTGCATGCGTATTTACCCGATCGTCTTGCCGTTTGTTGCAGCGTTGTTTTGCAGTCATGCCATCGCCATCGAGCCGTCCAGGCCCGCCGTTTCCAGCGAAACGGCCATAGCAAAAGCTTCGGCCATGGATGCGCCACTGTTTTATCAGATCCTGATCGGTGAGCTCAGCGCGCGCGCGCAACAGCCCTCAGAGGCTTTCTCGATGATGCTCGACGCGGCGCGCAAAACTGGCGACACAGCACTGTTTCGCCGCACTGTACAGATCGCATTACAGGCACGCTCAGGCGAGTCTGCGTTGCAGGCCGCCAAGGCATGGACGCTGGCCCAGCCTGACTCGCTGGAGGCCAACCGGTTTGTGTTGCAAATTTTGTTGGCACTCAGCCGCGTGGCTGACACGCTGGAACCTCTGAAAAAGGAAATCGCCCTGACGCCGGTTGAGGCACGCAGCCAACTGATCTGGTCCCTGCCCGGCGTGTATGACCGGGCACGCGACAAGCAGGCGGTTGTGACGGTGGTGCAAAAAGCCCTGGCAAAGCCTCTCAAGCAGCCCGACTTGGCAGCTACTGCGTGGGCCACGCTGGGGCGTTTGTGGCAGAGCGCTGGCAAGACCAACGAGGCACTGGGCGCGGCACAAAAAGCCCAGCAATCCGATCTGCGCTCAGAATACCCGGCCTTGCTGGCTTTGTCCTTGATAGCCGCTGGCTCGGCACAAGCCGAAGCGGTGGTCGAAAAACATCTCCCTTTTGCCCGCCCCGAATTCCGCATGGCTTACGTGAAAGTCTTGCTGGGCACCCGGCGGGAGGCAGACGCCCAGGTGCAGCTGTTGTATCTTCAAGATAACCACCCCGATTACGCTGATACATGGCTGGTCAGTGGCGCTCTGGAGCTACAGCAGGCCCAACCTGCTCTGGCTGAGCAGCATTTGCAACGCTATCTCGACTTGACCCAAACTGCTGCGTCAACCAAGCAAACGCCAGAGCTTCAACGCGGACGATCGCAGGCGCTTCTGGCAATGGCCCAGATCGCCCAACAACGGAAAGACATCCCCGCAGCACTGCAATGGCTGGAGAAGGTGGACAACCCGGACGATGTCTTGCGCGCGCAAATCCGGCGTGCTGCGCTAATTGCCAAGCAGGGGCGTCTTGACGAGGCCGTGCAATTGCTCCGCAGCCAACCCGAACGCTCCGAATCGGATGCCAGATTGAAGCGCTCAGCAGAAGTACAGATGTTGCGTGAACAGCACCAGCTGGAGCGGGCGCGCGCCACACTGGAGGCGTTCATCGCCCAGTTTCCGGACGACTTTGACCTGGTGTACGACCTGGCGATGGTGCATGAAAAGCTGGGCGATTTACCCGAGATGGAGCGCTTGCTGCGCCAGCTCATCGCCAACCGCCCCGACGACCCGCACGCCTACAACGCGCTGGGTTATTCGCTGGCAGACCGCAGGCTGCGTTTGCCCGAGGCCATGACCCTCATCACGAAAGCGCTGGAGCTTGCCCCCAACGATCCGTTCATTACCGACAGCCTGGCGTGGGCCCACTTTCGCAGTGGCAATCAATCCGAGGCCCAGCGCCTACTGCAACAGGCATTTGATGCCCAGCCGGACGCGGAAATAGCCGCCCACTTGGGCGAAGTGTTATGGGAAAGCGATTTGCGCAGCCAGGCAATTGACATCTTCAAGCGGGGTTTGCAGCTCAACCCCGACAACGAGACGCTCAAGGAAGCACTCCGCAGATTGCGCGTTCCGCTGTGATGAAGCAACGTCGCAGGGCGCTCTTTTGCGCTTTTTTTGCTATTTTATCAATAGCTGGATGCGCTGATTTCAAAAGGGCTTCAGACCAAAAATATTCTGAAAACGAACGCTGGAGCGGCCGTTTGTCGCTACGCACCCTAGGTCAGCCACCACAAACGTTGGATGCGGCCCAGGCTTTTCAGGGTGCCTTTGAGTTGCAGGGCAACGCAGAACAAGGGGACTTGCGTTTTTTGACACCACTGGGTAGCACGGCGGCGTGGATCCGCTGGAATCCACAGGGCGCCGAGTTGCTGGCGCACGGAGAAACGCGCCAATTTGGCAATCTTGCGCAACTCGTCAGCCAGGCCGTGGGTGCCGATCTGCCGATCGCTGCACTTTTTTCATGGCTACGGGGGCAATCGCACGCAGTGGACGGCTGGCAGGTGGATCTGAGTGGCTGGGCAGCAGGCAAAATTGCAGCGCGCCGCACCACCCCCGAGCCAGTCACAGAACTGCGACTGGTGCTGGACAACGCCCCTTAAACGCTGTTTTTAGCGCCCCAGACCTTACTACCATGAAATCCATCGTTGACGTTTGCGCGCCTGCCAAGATCAACTTGTTTTTGCACATCGTCGGTCGCCGTGCAGACGGTTATCACCTGCTTGAATCGGTATTTGCACTCATTGACTGGTGCGACACGCTGCATTTTGACGTGCGCAGCGACGCTGCCATCAGCCGCGAGGATCTAACGCAACCCTTGCCCGCCGACGACTTGGTGGTGCGCGCGGCGCGCGCGTTGCAACAAGCCAGCGCGACAACGCTGGGCGCGCATATCGGCATTGACAAGCAGATCCCGTCGCAGGCCGGGCTGGGCGGCGGGTCGTCTGACGCAGCCAGCACATTGCTGGCCCTGAACCGTTTGTGGCGTTTGAACTTCAGTCTGGACCAGTTGCAAGCCATTGGGCTGCAACTGGGCGCCGACGTTCCGTTCTTTCTGGGTGGGCACAACGCCTGGGTGAGTGGCATTGGAGACCACATCGAGCCGCTCAACCTGCCAGCGGCCCGGCTGTTGGTGGTCAAACCCAGTGAAGGACTCGTCACACAGCTAATTTTTTCGCACCCGGAACTTAAAAGAGACACACAACCCGCTATACTCCCACGCTTCGTTGCGGACGCCTATGGCTATGGTCATAACGACTTGCAGCCAGTTGCCAGGCAGTTGTGCCCCGAGGTGGATCAGGCCTTGAACTGGCTTGCTGGTTTGGGGCTTGATGCCAGGATGACTGGCTCTGGCAGTGCAGTGTTTGCGCGAGTGCTGCCCGGTTGCCAGCTGTCAAACCCGCCTGGGTCCATGCAGTCAAGACTGTGCAACACCTTGTCGGTTCACCCCTTGTTTGGTTGGGCCGGTTGAACGTGATTTTCGGTGGTTCGTGCTTTGCACGGTCACCCGTGTAGGGGAGTCGCCAAGCTGGTTAAGGCACTGGATTTTGATTCCAGCATGCGAAGGTTCGAATCCTTCCTCCCCTGCCAAATTGCCGCGCGTGACGACCTCAGACCACTTAAAGCTTCTGCATCAAATTAGTTGGGATATCCATGCATGCCGATCAACCCCCTGAGTTCATGGTTTTTACCGGCAACGCCAATCCCTCGCTGGCTGCAGACATTGCACGTCATCTCAAAATTGAGTTGGGCGCCGTCGATGTAGGGCGTTTTTCCGACGGCGAAGTCACGGTTGAGTTAAAACAGAATGTTCGCGCACGCGACGTGTTTGTGGTGCAAAGTACCTGCGCCCCCACCAATGAAAACCTGATGGAGTTGCTGATCATGGTGGACGCGCTCAAGCGCGCATCGGCCGAACGTATCAGCGCGGTGATTCCGTATTTTGGGTATGCGCGCCAAGACCGCCGCCCCCGCTCGAGCCGGGTGCCGATTTCAGCCAAGGTGGTGGCCAACATGCTGCAAGCGGTCGGCGTTGCCAGGGTCCTGACCATGGACCTGCATGCCGATCAGATTCAGGGGTTTTTTGATATTCCAGTGGACAACATTTACGCCTCCCCCGTGTTACTGGGTGATTTGCGGCAAAAAAACTACGACGACCTGATTGTGGTTTCTCCCGACGTGGGCGGCGTGGTGCGCGCGCGCGCGCTGGCCAAACAGTTGGGCTGTGACCTGGCCATCATTGACAAACGCCGCCCCAAGGCCAATGTCAGCGAAGTGATGCACGTGATCGGCGAAATTGACGGTCGCAACTGCGTCGTCATGGACGACATGATCGACACCGCCGGTACGCTGGTCAAAGCCGCTGAAGTGCTCAAGCAGCGCGGCGCAAAAAAGGTGTACGCCTATTGCACCCACCCCATTTTCTCCGGCCCGGCCATCGAACGCATCAGCACCGGCGACGCGCTCGACGAAGTGGTGGTCACCAATACCATTCCACTCAGCCCCCATGCGGCTGCCTGCCCCAAGATCCGGCAGCTGAATGTGGCACCGCTGATCGCCGAAACCATTTACCGTATCGCGCATGGCAAGTCTGTCATGAGTTTTTTTTCTGATCAGGAAAACCTTTTCTGACCGGAATCAGCAGTGGCCAGCCTCCACGTTGGGGTTGGCTTTTTTCAATCAGGGTCGCACTGGTCGCGGTCGGCCCAACAGGAGTTAGTCGATGAAAGTTGTCGCTTTTGAGCGCTCAAAGCAGGGCACGGGTGCGAGCCGCCGTCTGCGCGTCACCGGGCGTACACCCGGTATCGTATACGGCGGAGCCGGTGAACCCAAGCTGATCGAACTTGATCACAATGCGCTGTGGCATGCGCTGAAAAAAGAAGCCTTCCATTCCAGCGTCTTGAACATGGATATCGCTGGCACAGAAAGCAAAGTGCTGTTGCGCGATGTCCAGATGCACCCTTACAAGCAGTTGATCCTGCACGTGGATTTCCAACGCGTGGATGCCACGACCAAACTGCACATGAAGGTGCCGCTGCACTTCAGCGGTGACGATCAGTCACCAGCCGTCAAGTCCGAAGGCTGCATTGCCAACCACGTGCTGAGCGAAATTGACGTGCTATGCCTGCCAGGCGACCTGCCCGAGTTCATCAAGGTGGACCTGAGTGGCTTGCACAAGGGCAGTTCGCTGCACTTGTCGGACATTCCCATGCCCAAGGGTGTCAAGGCCGTCACACACGGTGGCGACAAGAACCCGGTGGTGGTGTCGGTGGTGATGGTTGCGGCCGCTGAAGAAGCGCCGGTTGCCGAAGCTACAGCACCCGAAGCCGCCGCCAAGCCAGACGCCAAGGCTGATGCCAAGCCGGCAGCCAAGGCCGAAGCCAAGCCAGCCGCCAAGAAATAATACGGGCCATGTCCGTGTACGAGCCCACTTCGGTGGGCTTTTTTACGTCTGCCGCGCCATAATCTGATCATGATTCGTCTTCTTGTTGGCCTGGGCAACCCGGGCCCGGACTACGCTGGCACCCGGCACAATGCAGGCTTCTGGTGGCTGGACGCCGTCGCCCGCCAACTCAATGTTTCGTTGCAAATGGACAAGGCCTACCAGGGCCTGGTCGCACGAACCACGTTCCAGGGGCACCCACTGTGGCTGCTGCAACCGCAGACTTTCATGAACCTGAGC
Organism: Comamonadaceae bacterium CG12_big_fil_rev_8_21_14_0_65_59_15; assembly: GCA_002786915.1. Lineage (GTDB taxonomy): Bacteria > Pseudomonadota > Gammaproteobacteria > Burkholderiales > Burkholderiaceae_C > Rhodoferax. The sequence goes on from PCUV01000049.1 coordinate 125,499, forward strand.
GGCCATTCTGTGGCCGCGCTGGCGCGCTTTTTCAAGATCGAGCCACAAGACATTTTGGTGGCGCACGACGAACTGGATATTGCGCCCGGTGAAGCCAAGCTCAAACTGGGCGGTGGACACGCCGGTCACAACGGTTTGCGTGACCTGCATGCGCAACTCGGCACAGACCAATATTGGCGCCTGCGCATCGGGGTGGGGCACCCCGGCAACAAGGCCGAAGTCATCCACTGGGTGCTCAAAAAACCCTCACCCGATCACCGGATTGCCATTGAACAAACCATCGACCGCGCCGCGGGGGCCCTGCCCTACTTGCTTGCGGACGACATGGCGCAAGCCACACGCCTGATACACACCAGCAAACCGCCCCGCCCCAAACCACCTAGACCCACCCCGAGCGATGCCGCCCGGGTTGCAGACAGACCGGCTGACGCAACAAACAGGGGGGATATGCCGTGAACCGCCACCACATCCTGACTCTGTGTGTTTCTGCCATCTTGGGCACATTACCCCAGGCGGGCAGCGCCGAAACCATTTTCAGATGCGGCAACGCCTATAGCCAAACACCTTGCGCAGGCGCTGCCCAGATCAACATTGACGACACGCGCGACCCATCACGCAAGCAGGAGGTGGACGCCGCAACGCGCAGAGACGCCAAACTGGCCAAATCACTGGAGCAAAAAAGAATACAGGCCGAAAAATTGGTGAACCGTCCAGTTCAAGCGACCCAGGGCACGCCCGTTCAGGCGGACAGCGCCATACCCACCACCACCGAGGCGCCCCCAACCCTCCTGACACCCAAACGCCCACGCAAACAAACCTACAAACCCAAAGGCTTTGTTGCACTGGTGCCAGGCTCAGGCGTCAAAGGCGCACCCACTCAAAAAGCGGTCAAAAAAAGGGCGGCTGCTTCAAAATAAATCAGTCTGGTTTGACGGTTGCCGTCGCGCTCACTGTGGCCTGCAAGCGCCGATACTTCTGCCAAAGGGTTGCGGTGTCTTCCACATGCGCGGGGTCTTTCGGAATGCAGTTCACCGGGCAGACTTCCACACACTGCGGCGTGTCGAAATGACCCACGCACTCGGTGCATTTGCCAGACTCAATCTGGTAAATCTCTGGCCCCATGAAAATGGCCTGATTGGGACACTCGGGCTCACAGACATCACAATTGATGCATTCGTCGGTGATCAGCAGAGCCATATCTAGAATCAGTTGGGGTCAGAGCACGTCGCTAGCGCGAGTGGTCTGACCCGCAAGGTATAAGTTCGGTCAGAGCACGTCGCTAGCGCGAGTGGTCTGACCCGCAAGGTTTCATGAATGCCCAAATTTTAGGCAGATACCGTATCACTCACTGTCATCAGTGTCATGTTCCGGGCTCTTGACGATCATCACCGGCACGCCCGCAGCGTGCAACACCTCGTTGGACACCGAGCCCAGCAACGCGCTGCGCAGGGCACTGGTCCCGCTGGCACCCATGATGACCAGATCGCAGGCATAGTTTTCAAGCAATTCCAGCAACATGTTGGCCGGATCACCGTTGGCCACCTCACTTTCGTAGATGATACCGGCATCTTCCAGTAACGTCTGCGCGACCTGCAAGGTGTGCGCGCCCGCAGCGGCGCTGGCTTGTTCGATGACCTGTGGGTCGTGCGCCACCATCAGCTCGTAAAGGCTGGCTGGCTCTTGCACGTTGGCCAACACCACCGACGCATCCAGCCCGTCGTCAATGAGACGGATCGATGTCTGCACTGCAGCCACCGCCGACACCGAACCGTCAAAAGGCAGAAGAATCTTCATGATGCACTCCAGTGGGTTGAAATCGAATCAGTCTTTAAGGCGCAATTTGTCCAACAGGCGCCGATGCACCGTGCCCGAGACAAAACCGCTCACGTCACCGCCCAACGCGGCAATCTCACGCACCAGCGTACTCGAAACGTATTGATACCTGTCATCGGGCAACAGAAAAAGCGTTTCCACCTCTGGCATCAGGCTGCGGTTCATGCCGGCGAGTTGTCGTTCATAGTCGAAATCAGTCACGGACCGCACACCCCGCACCACCACCTGCGCTTTTTGCGCGCGCACAAAATCTCGCAGCAGTCCGTCAAACGCCGCCACTTCAACACCGGCACAATCAGAGAGCGCCTCACGCGCCAGCGCCAGCCGCTCATCCAGAGAGAACAGAGACTTTTTGTGATGCCCGGCAGCCACGGCAACAATGACGCGTCCAAACAGGCGCACGCTGCGCCGCACGATATCTTCGTGGCCCAAGGTGATTGGGTCAAACGTGCCGGCATAAACAGCGCTCAGCGGTGAACTCATGGCAAACGACTCGTGACAAGTTAATGCGATCATTATCACGCCATCACCTGCGCTCGCGCAGGTCTTGACATCAACCCAAACCTGCTTGCCTGTGACGCAACAAGTGCGCGTGCACCGCACCCGCTTTCAGGTCGCGGTGCGTTTCCAACCCGAAGGGGCGCAAGCGTTCACCCGACCAACACTCAGGCGACTCCAGATACACCCAGCCAGTGGCGGTCACAGCCCGCGCGGCACCGGCCAGCGCCGCATCCCACACCGCCGAATCAAAAGGTGGATCCAGAAAAACCACGTCCAATGACGCTGGCTCCATCTGCTGAAGTTGAACCAGTGCGTCACCTTTCACCAACGTCACTCCGTCAGCAGCAAGCCGTGTGCGCATCCGTTGCAACTGCGCAAAAGCCTGGGGGTCTCGCTCGATCATGATGACCGACGCGGCACCGCGCGAAGCCGCTTCAAAACCGAGCGCGCCGCTACCGGCAAAAGCGTCCAGGCAACGCCAGCCACGCAGGTCCTGCCCCAGCCAGTTGAACAGGGTCTCACGTACCCGGTCGGGTGTGGGACGCAGGCCGGGGCGATCGATGACCGCCAGCGGAGTGCGCCGGTACATGCCCCCGATGATGCGTACCTGGTGCGTGTCGTGATGTTGTCGTGTCATGCATGTCATCCTAGCGCAGGCACCACACGCATCAAAGCTGCTTCAGGGGTTTCAAGGCGCTGCGGGCCCCACGACCACGGTCACCATGGCAGCGGGATTGAGCTTGCGTGCAAAGGCGCTGCGAACATCTGCCACCGTGACCTTGGCCACCTGTTGCGTCCAGGTCTCCAGATAGTTCAGCGGCAAGTCGTTCCAAGCGATGTTGGCGACGTTGCCCAGCAACTTGCGGTTGCTGTCGATCAACAAGGCAAAGCCGTTGATCAGGTTATCTTTGGCGGCCTTGAGTTCTGCTTCGGTCGGCCCGTTGGCAACAAAGTCTGTCAGCACCTCGCGCGCCACTTTCACCGCCTGCGCGGCCTGGTCGGGGCGCGTTTCCAGCCCGATGGTAAAAGCACCTGCGTGCAGCCCGGGGCCGAACGCGCTATAGACGCTGTAACTCAGACCCCGCTTTTCACGCACCTCGTTGGTCAGACGTGACACGAAACCGCCCCCGCCCAAAATGTAATTGCCCACAGTCAGCGCAAAGTGGTCCGGATCGGCCCGTTTGTAACCGGGTTGGCCGATCAATACATGTGCTTGCGCCGACTGAAAGGGAATGCTCTGTTGCACCGGTTGCGTCAGCGCTGCCACCTCAGGCAAGGCGGGCAACGCCGCACAGGCACCCGCAGCGCTGCGCCCGGCCAGCGGTGCCAGCAACTGTTGCACCAGTGCGTCGGCTTGCGCCCGGTCCACCGCGCCCACCACCGTCACTTTGGCGCGACAGGGTTGGATCATGGCGCGGTAAAACGCCTCCATGTGATCCACCGAAATCCGCCCGAGGGTGGCTTCGGTCGTATCAAAACCATAGGGGTGACTGCCATATACGCCTTGGGAAAACGCACGTTCAGCCTGCGTACCTGGGCGGGTATTGGCCTCCCGGATGGCAGCAATCATCGCTTCGCGCTCACGCAGCCAGACGTCTGCCGGAAAAGCCGGATCGGCCATTTGCCGGGCCGCCAGTTGCGCCGCGCGCGGCAATAAATCGGGGTAGGTCAGGGTGCGCAGCATAAAGCTCATGCGGTCGTTGCCGACATGCGCACCAAAGCTCGCGCCCAGATCGGCCCAAGCCTCGCCCAACGCGTTTTCGTCCAGCGCCACTTCGGCCCCGGACGCGCGCACGCCCTCACTGACCATGGCCGCCGTCACACTGGCCAGCCCGGCCTGCTCAACCGGATCGCGCCTGCTGCCTGCATCAAAATCAAGCTGCACATCGAGCATGGGTATGACCTGGCTCGACACCAAAAAAACCTGTGTCCCGGTGGGCTGCGTCCAGTGCTCCACCGGAATCGCCGCCTGTGCAGCTTGTATAGAAAATAAGACTGTAGCCCAGTATATAAAAGCACAAGTAGCTAGTTTTTTGATAGTCATCATGGCAACAATTGATGGGGGTTCAATGCCGCAGCGCGGCGTTGGCGGTACGTGGCTTGTGGTTGCTGTCCAGCGGCTGCGGCTGTAGATGCGCCACCGTCAGCTGGTCGTCGCCAAAGTAGCGCGCCGCCACCGACTGCACCTGCGCTGCGGTCACAGTGCGCAAACGCTCGATCAGGCGTTCGTCCGCATCGACTGACCACCCCTGTGCCCACTGGGACCCCAACTCGCGCGCCTGGTTGAACAGTGAATCGCGCTTGAACACCTCACTGGCCACCCACTGTGTCTTCACGCGCGCCAGCTCTGCCTGCGTGACACCCTCGCGGGCGATGCGCTGCACCTGCGCGCGCAAGGCCTGCTCCACGTCGTCAGCTGACTTGCCCGCAGCGGGCACACCCATCAGCATGAACAACTGAGGGCCGCGGCCCCACAAGCCGTTGTAGGCGCCCACGCTGTCTGCCACTCGGCCTGGACCCTGCGTCAGTGCGCGCTCCAGCCGCGCGCCCTGGTAACCATCCAGCACCGCAGACAACACCGTCAGCGCCAGCGCGTCATCGTCGTCAGCCGAACCAGCCTTGAACTGTAGCGACGGCACCTTGAAAGCCAGCGTCACGTTGGCTTGGGAGGCTGGGGCCTTGAACACCAGTCGTTTCATGCCTGCTTGCGTCGGCTCCAGATGCGGCTTGCGCGCCGGTACAGATCGAGAGGGCAACGCGCCATAGTATTTTTCAGCCAAAGCCCGAACCTGATCGACCTGCACGTCACCCGCAACCACCACAGCAGCGTTGGCGGGCACATACCAGCGCCGATAAAAGGCGCGCGCATCGTCAGGGCTCAGGGCGTCCAGGTCGCTCATCCAACCCACAATCGGCCGACGGTAGGGTGCAGCGACAAATGCCGTGGCGTGGAGCGCCTCCTGCATCAGCGCAACAGGGTTGTCTTCCGTGCGCATGCGACGCTCTTCCTTGACCACTTCAAGCTCGCGCCTGAATTCATCGTCGGGCCATTGGTTGTTGGCAAACCGGTCCGCTTCCAGCCGCATCACGTCCTCCAGACGGGCTGAGGGAATTTGCTGGTAGTAGCCGGTGTAGTCGTGGCTGGTAAAAGCGTTCTCCCGCCCGCCCAGCGTCGCCACGCGGCGCGAAAATTCCCCCGCTGGCACACTGGGTGTGCCCTTGAACATCATGTGTTCCAGCACATGTGCCACGCCGGATGTGCCATCCACCTCGTCCATGGAACCCACTCGCACCCACACCATGTGCACCGCCGTGGGGGCACGCCGGTCGGGCTTGACGATCAAGGTCATCCCATTAGCGAGTGTGAACTGCTGTGCCTGGACTGACTCTGGCGGCGTCGCCGCCTCCAGATGAACGGCCGCCAGGGCCAACAAAAAAGAAAATGCCGAGCGCAAGAAAGTATGATGCAGGCTGTAGCCTTGCAGGATGTGTCGTTTCATAGAATGCATTGATACCACGAAACGCATAAATGTTCAGTTTTTTCAAAAAAAAACCCTCTGTCGTTGCCCCTTTAATTCCCCCTGACGCGGCCCCGCCCGCGGTCAGTGTTGAGGGATCGGTGACGCGCCAGTCGTGGCTGTCCAGACTGAAGTCGGGGCTGCGCAAAACCGGCGCGGGCATCGCTTCGGTTTTTACCGGAACGCAGGTCGACGACGCCCTGTACGAAGACCTGGAGTCAGCCCTGTTGATGGCAGACACCGGCGTCAAGGCCACCAGCCACTTGCTGGACGACCTCAAGCGACGCGTCAAAGCATCCGCCACCACCGATCCAGCAGCGGTCAAGGGGCTGCTGATCGACGCCCTGACCGAGCTGCTCACCCCTCTGCAAAAACCGCTGGTGATCGGGCGCTTCAAGCCCACCGTCATCATGGTCACCGGCGTCAACGGTGCCGGCAAGACCACCACCATCGGCAAACTCACACGGCATCTGGCCGCATCGGGTGCAAGCGTGTTGCTGGCGGCGGCTGACACGTTCCGGGCTGCCGCACGCGAGCAATTGGGCGTTTGGGCTGACCGCAACACGGTGGACATCATCAGTCAGGACGGCGGCGACCCGGCGGCGGTGTCGTTTGACGCCGTCAGCGCGGGCAAGGCGCGCGGCCGCGATGTGGTGCTGGTCGACACCGCAGGCCGCCTGCCCACCCAACTGCACCTGATGGAAGAGCTGCGCAAGATCAAGCGGGTGATCCAAAAAACCGGCCCAGTTGCCAGCGCAGGTGACGCAGCGCTGGGTGAAGACAGTACGCCACCCCACGAGATCTTGCTGGTGATCGATGGCAATACCGGGCAAAACGCGCTGCACCAGGTCAAGGCGTTTGACGACGCACTGGGCCTGACCGGCCTGATCGTCACCAAACTAGACGGCACCGCCAAGGGCGGCGTGCTGGCAGCCATTGCGCGCGAACGACCGCTACCGGTGTACTTCATCGGTGTGGGCGAAAAGCTGGAAGACCTGGAAACTTTTAACGCGCGTGAATTCGCGCAGGCGTTGCTGTCATGAGCGACATCGTTGGCCAGCTTGCCGATCTGACCGCCTTGCGCGACCGCGCATCGCTCGACACTGCGCTGGCCACCACGCTGTACGACCTGCTCCATCCTGAAAGGATCGTGATCTTGCGACGCGTAGGGTCGGGTGGAGACGAACGTTGGCTCACTTGTGCTGACATTGTGCATGGCGTGGTGGACACCAGCCAAACAGCTGCTTGGGCCGACCTGGAACAACTGCCTGCGGCCGATCAGTTTCCAACGCGCCAGCAGGTGCTGGCAGAGCGCGTACATGCGCTGGCCTCGTCTAATGAGCAACCAAATGTCTTCCCGCTGATCAGTGCCAATGGGGCGTCAACGGTGATGGAGCTATTTTTTCACCAAGCCCTCACAGACGAGCAAGTCCGCTTGATCGACGGCATTCTTCGTTTGTATCAGAACTTCCAAAATTTGCTGGACTATGGCGAACGCGACGCTCTGACTGACCTGCTCAACCGCAAGACTTTTGACGGTGCTTTCATGGAAGCTACCGTGTCGCAACGGCCAATGGCCGACGTGGTTTTAACCGACGACAATGAACGTCGGCAACCTGTCATATCCCAAAATGCATCTGCGTCCAGCGCGGGTTATTGGCTGGCAATGATCGATATAGACCACTTCAAACACGTCAACGACAACTATGGCCATCTGATCGGCGACGAAGTGCTTGTATTGCTGGCGCGACTGATGCGCCAGACGTTTCGCATCCATGACCAGTTGTACCGATTCGGTGGCGAAGAATTTGTGGTGTTGATGCGTTGTACAAGCTCGGAACAAGCTGCGCAGGCGTTGGAGCGCCTGCGCGTAGTAACTGAAGCTTATCGATTCTCCCAGGTGGGTCACATCACGATCAGCGTTGGCTTTTCTGAAGTACTCCACGGAGACTCCCCCAGCAGTGCCATCGAGCGTGCCGACAAGGCGGTGTATTACGCCAAAGAGCACGGTCGCAATCAGGTTTGCAGTTTTGAAGAGTTGCTGGCGTGTGGCAAGCTTGCATCAGAGCCAGGAAACGTGGGTGACATTGAGTTGTTTTAGGGCAAACGTAACAAATTTGCAATTTCTCAAGCGTGTTGAGACCTCGATAAAAATCAGGCGTCTTGCCTCGTAGTACATTCGCATCCTATGAGTACAGTGTTGATGCCCCTGGACGAACCGCCTGACAATAGCTCGCCAGGGTTGAGGCGTGCGCTGGTCAGGGTCGGAAAGCTGGGCGGAAGTTGGAAGCTGTACCGTCCAGTTGGAGGAAACACCTGCAACAACGGCTACAGGGGTCGCGTTGGCCTGTACCAAATGATGCCCATGGCCGAAGGAATTCAGCGCATCGTCCTGCGCGACAGCCGTGCGCTTGAAGTCGCCAAGCCGGCCCAGCGCGAGGGTGTCAAGACGCTGCGCGACGCCGAGCCTGGCAAAGTCCGGGCCGGACTGACTTCGCTTGAAGAAGCGCTGGCCATTTCGAACGAATAATCCTCACTCAGGCAGATACCTATGGCTACTGAAAAGTTGAAACCGGGCAAGGAATCCATTTTTGAGTGGCAGGGCAAAGACCGTAGCGGCAAGCAGGTGCGCGGCGAAAGCCGCGCCGGCGGCGAAAACCAGGTGCTCGCCGTACTGCGGCGCCAAGGCATCACCGCGATCAAAATCAAAAAACGCCGCATGAGCGCCGGTCATGCCATCAAACCCAAGGACATGGCCATCTTCACGCGCCAGCTCGCCACCATGATGAAAGCCGGCGTGCCCCTGCTACAGGCGTTTGACATTGTCGGTCGCGGCAACCCCAACCCCAGCGTCAGCCGCCTGCTCAACGACATTCGCAGCGACGTTGAAACCGGTACCTCGCTGTCCGTGGCCTTCCGCAAATACCCAATGTATTTTGACGCGCTGTACTGCAACCTAGTCGAAGCCGGTGAGGCCGCCGGCATCCTGGATCAGTTGCTCGACCGGTTGGCGGTCTACATGGAAAAGACCGAGGCCATGAAGTCCAAGATCAAGTCGGCGCTGATGTACCCCATTTCGGTGTTGATCGTGGCTTTTGTTGTGACCGCCGTGATCATGATCTTTGTCGTGCCGTCGTTCAAGGAGGTATTCACCAGTTTTGGGGCCGATTTGCCCGCACCGACCCTGGCCGTGATTGCCATGAGCGAAATTTTTGTCCAGTACTGGTGGGCTATTTTTGGTGGGCTGGGTGGTGGTTTTTATTTTTTCATGCAGGCCTGGAAGCGCAACGTCAAGGTGCAACAGTTCATGGACCGCGTGCTGCTGAAAATGCCCATTTTCGGCGTGCTGGTTGACAAATCCTGCGTCGCACGCTGGACGCGCACCTTGTCCACCATGTTCGCCGCCGGTGTGCCGCTGGTGGAAGCGCTGGACTCGGTGGGCGGCGCTTCAGGCAACTCTGTGTATGAGTCGGCTACGCTCAAGATTCAGCAAGAGGTTTCCACCGGCACCGCGCTAACCACAGCCATGACCAACACCAACCTGTTTCCCAGCATGGTGCTACAAATGTGCGCTATTGGAGAAGAGTCGGGCTCTATCGACCACATGCTCGGCAAAGCGGCCGATTTTTTTGAATCCGAGGTGGATGACATGGTCGCTGGTATCTCCAGCCTGATGGAGCCCATCATCATCGTTATTTTGGGTACGGTCATCGGTGGCATCGTGGTGGCGATGTACCTGCCCATCTTCAAGCTGGGGCAAGTGGTTTGATGCTGGTGTCGCAAGGCGCAGACGCCGCGCTGCTGGGCTGGCTGGGCTTGCTCATTGGCAGCTTTCTCAACGTGGTGATCTACCGCCTGCCGGTCATGTTGGAAGCACGCTGGAAGGCCGAGTGTGCCGATCTACACGGTCAGCCTGCGGCTGAGGTTGCCCCTTTCAATCTGATGGTGCCACGCTCGCGCTGCCAGTCTTGCGGTCACGCGCTGTCCTGGTTCGAAAACATTCCGGTGTTGAGCTACCTGGTGCTGCGCGGGCGCTGCCGCCATTGCCAGGCACCGGTCAGCCTGCGCTACCCCGTGATTGAGCTTGCGACCGGGGCACTGTTCTTTTTTTGCGGCTGGCGCTGGGGGGTGAATGCAACGTCGTTGGTCTGGAGCGGTTTTTCGGCGGCCTTGCTCGCGCTAGCCCTGATCGACTGGGACACTACCCTGTTACCCGACGACATCACGCTGCCGCTGCTTTGGGCCGGACTGATCGCGGCCGCCTTGCACCTCAGTGGCGTTGTGCTGGTCGACGCCGTCTGGGGTGCCGTGGGCGGGTATGTGTCGCTATGGCTAGTGTACTGGGCGTTCAAACTGGCTACTGGCAAAGAGGGCATGGGGTTTGGCGACTTCAAACTGTTCGCCGCGCTGGGTGCCTGGTTTGGCTGGCAGGCGCTGATCCCGATCATTTTGATGGCCTCGGTGATTGGCGCGGTCGTCGGGATCGCCATGAAATTTTCAAGCACACTGCGCGAGGGAGGCTACATCCCGTTCGGGCCATTCCTGGCTGGGGCCGGGTTGACCGCCATGCTGTTCGGGCCGCAGTCCATCCTGCGCGTTGTGGGGCTGTAAGTCGTGGCGCAGGCCATGCGCTTGGGGTTGACGGGCGGTATTGGCTCGGGTAAGAGCACCGTCGCCGTCATGTTGCAAAATCTGGGCGCCGCGATCATCGACGCCGACGCTATCTCACGCGCGCTGACGGCACCTGGCGGTGCGGCCATCGCTGACATTCGCCAAACCTTTGGGGCCGACTTCACTGACGCCAGCGGTGGCTTGGACCGTGCCCGTATGCGGGCATTGGCTTATGCGCAACCAGACGCACGCCAACGTCTCGAAGCCATCATTCACCCCCTGGTAGGCAAGCACACCTGGCAACAGGCCGCAGACTATGAAGCCGCTGGCTACCAGCACCTGGTGTTTGACGTGCCGCTGCTGGTGGAATCCGCACACTGGCGTCAGCGCGTGCACGGCGTTGTGGTCATCGACTGCAGCCCAGAGACCCAGATCACCCGCGTCATGGCACGCAGCGCGCTCAGCCGGGCCCAGGTGCAGGACATCCTGGCCGTGCAGGCGAATCGTCTGCACCGGTTGCGTGCCGCCGATGCCGTGATCTGCAATGACGGCATCACACTGGAGGATTTGTCGCGCCAGGTACGGGCGCTGGCAGCGCGCTTCGGGCTATCATCGCCCCACCTGCCAGTCACTGGAAAACCAGCGTGATCCTCTACGAATACCCCCTTCAAGAACGCATCCGTACCTACCTGCGTCTGGAACATCTTTTCAACCGCCTGAACCAGTTGATGGCACGTATGGACGCCCTAGACCACCACTTTGCGCTGGTCAGCCTGTTCGAGATCATGGATGTGGCGGCGCGTGCCGACCTCAAATCCGACCTTCTCAAAGACCTGGACAAGCAAAAGCACACACTCGAGGGCTACCGCGGCAATCCAGCCATCGCCGAGGATGCACTCGACAGCATCATTGCCGATTTTGATCAGCGCTTCAGTGCGCTGAACGCGCAGCCAGGCAAGGCCGGTCAGGCGTTGGCAGACAACGACTGGCTGATGAGCATCCGCAGCCGCATCGGCATTCCAGGTGGCACTTGTGAATTTGACCTGCCGTCCTACTACGCCTGGCAGCACCGCTCAGGGGTCAGCCGCCAGGAGGAATTGCACCAATGGACTTCCACACTGGCTCCGCTGGCCGACGCGGTACGCCTGCTGCTGAAATTGTTGCGCGACTCGGGGTCACCCCAAAAGGTCTTTGCCAGCGCCGGACAGTTTCAGCAAAACCTGCCACAAGGCCGCACTTTTTTGTTGCTGCGGGTGGCACTGGATGCCACCCTGACGCTGATTCCAGAAATCAGCGGCAACCGTTTGATGGTGTCCGTGCGCTGGATGCGCCTGGGTGATGGCCAGCGCCCGCAAGCAGTCACGGACGATGTGCCATTTGAACTGACACTGTGCGCATGACACAGACAGACAGCGCCGCCAGCACGAACCGGGTGGTGACCTGCCCCGCGTGTGGTGGCGCCAGTCTTTATGCCAGCAGCAATCCGTACCGCCCGTTTTGTTGCGTGCGCTGCCGTCAAGTGGACTTGGGTGCCTGGGCCAGCGAGCGGTTCAAGGTGAGTGTTGCCCCTGCCCCCACCGACGTGCAGGATGTGCCATGGCCTGGCACGAGCGCCTGAGGCTGCGTTCGTGCCCCAACTGACGCTGTCGCTGCAATTTGGCAAGTTTGACGATGCTGCCATACACCGTGCGGCACTGCCGCGCCACAAGGTGCAACGCTGGTTGCGCGCGGCCCTGCAGGCGGATGCAGAAATCACGGTTCGTGTGGTGGACACCCTGGAAGGCCAGTCGCTCAACCGCGACTATCGGCACAAGGACTACGCGACCAATGTCCTGACGTTCGGCTACAGCCAACAACCGGTTGTATGCGCCGATCTGGTGCTGTGCGCTCCGGTGGTGGTGCAAGAAGCCCTGCAACAAGGCAAAACGCTGCAACAGCACTACGCCCACCTGCTGGTGCACGGCGCGCTGCACGCCCAGGGCTGGGACCACGAAACCGACACAGAAGCACAGGCGATGGAGCAACGCGAAAAAGATATCCTGGCCCGATTGGGTTTTGCCGACCCATACTGATCAGGCCAAACGCTCCAGAATCAATACTGCAAAAAAACCAAACGCCGCCAGCAGCGTCCACTTCAGCACCCGCAGACCCCAGCGCTTGTAATGCGGTTGCCCGGTGCCAATGAAAAACGCAAAACACACGATGGCGCCCAGCAACAGCAGCAAGACAGCCCAGCGAAACAACAGCATGGTCGGCTAACAGTGGGTTACCAAGCGCGCGCCAGTTGCGCGAAACCCTGCGGCGCTTGCAGCTCGTCGTCAAACGTGACCACGTCCCACGCCTGATTGTGTTGCAGCAGTTCGCGCAACAGCAGGTTGTTCAGGGCGTGCCCCGAGCGGAACGCGCTATAGCTGGCCAGCAGCGGCTTGCCCAGCAGGTACAGGTCACCCATGGCGTCCAGAATCTTGTGCTTGACGAACTCGTCGTCATAACGCAAGCCACCGACGTTGAGCACCTTGTAGTCGTCCATCACGATCGCGTTGTCCAGACCACCGCCCAGCGCCAGACCATTGGCGCGCATCCTTTCCACATCTTTGGTAAACCCAAACGTACGGGCGCGTGCAATGTCTTTGGCATACGAATCACGGCTCATGTCGAACTGCACGCGTTGGCCGGTCGCGTCCACCGCCGGATGACTGAAGTCAATCTCAAAACTGAGCCGATAGCCATGGTAAGGCTCCAGCCGCGCCCATTTCACCGCGTCACCCTCACCCTGACGCACCTCGACTGGCTCGATCAAGCGAACAAATCGACGCGGCGCATTTTGCAGTTCAATGCCTGCGCTTTGCAGCAAGAAAACAAAAGACGCCGCAGAGCCATCCAGAATGGGCACTTCTTCGGCCGTGATATCCACGTACAGGTTGTCCACCCCCAGTCCGGCGCAAGCCGACATCAGGTGCTCAACGGTATGCACCTTGGCGTCACCGACACTGATGGTCGAAGCCATGCGCGTGTCTGAAACCGCCAACGCCGACACGGCAATATCCACCGGTTGCGGCAAATCGACGCGGCGAAAGACGATACCGGTATCGGGTCGCGCCGGGCGCAGCGTAATTTCCACCCGCTGGCCACTGTGCAGCCCCACGCCGACGGCGCGCGTCAGGGTTTTAAGAGTACGTTGTTTCAACACTGTTCGATTGTAAAAATAGCATGTACAACTCTGATTAACACGGGCCTTGAACCAGAAACACCGTGGAACCGGCTCCGCCGGGCCACTGGTGTTGCCCCCTGCAAGGGGGAAAGCGTAGCGACACGCAGTGCGCGAAGCCGGGGGGTGAGCCAATTAGTCCGCCTGCTTGCGCAGAAACGCCGGAATCTCAAAGTCGTCCATGCCACCACTGGCCAGCGCATCCACTTTGGCCGCAGCACTGGTGCGATCACGCGTACGCCAGACGCTGGGTGTCGCCATGGAGCCGTAGTCAGGTTGTGTGCGCCCGGTCATGACGCTCCCCATCGAGCTTCCCACAGAACCCATACTCACCGGCGTATCCAGCGTCGGTACGTTCACCGGCATATTGTCGGTACCGGTGCGACGGATTTCGGTCGGAACGATTGAGATATTGGGTTTGCGCCCTTGACGACTCAACCCGGTGGCCACCACCGTGACACGAATCTGGTCACCCAGATGGTCGTCGTAGGCGGTACCGTAAATCACATGCGCGTCAGGCGAAGCGTAGGCGCGAATGGTGTTCATGGCCAGCTTGGATTCAGAGAGTTTCAGTGACCCCTTGGCGGCCGAGATCAGCACCAGCACGCCCTTGGCACCCGACAGGTCAATGCCTTCGAGCAGCGGGCAAGCTACGGCTTGCTCGGCGGCAATGCGCGCCCGGTCTGGACCAGCAGCTACGGCGGTGCCCATCATCGCCTTACCCGGCTCACCCATCACGGTACGCACGTCTTCAAAGTCCACGTTGACATGGCCCGGCACGTTGATGATTTCGGCAATCCCCCCCACTGCATTCTTGAGCACGTCGTTGGCATGGGCAAAGGCCTCATCCTGTGTCGCATCGTCACCCAGCACCTCGAGCAGTTTTTCGTTGAGCACCACGATCAGACTGTCCACATTGGCTTCCAGCTCCGCCAGCCCCTGATCGGCGTTTTCCATACGACGCTTGCCTTCAAATTCAAACGGCTTGGTCACTACCCCTACGGTCAGAATACCCATCTCGCGCGCCACCCGGGCGATCACCGGTGCAGCGCCAGTACCCGTACCACCGCCCATGCCCGCCGTGATGAACAGCATATGGGCACCATCAATTGCCTCTCGAATATGTTCGACACCCACCTCGGCCGCTTCGCGCGCCTTATCGGGCTTGCTGCCTGCACCCAGACCCGTACTGCCCAGCTGAATGATGCGGTGCGCGTCACTGGTGGACAAGGCCTGTGCGTCGGTGTTAGCGCAAATGAATTCCACCCCTTGCACCGCGCTGGCGATCATGTGCGCCACGGCGTTACCACCCCCGCCGCCGACACCGATGACCTTGATCTGGGTGCCTTGGTTAAATGTTTCTTCTTCAATAAGCTCGATGGACATGCTGCTCTCCTTGGGTTTCGATGGGTAATAACAAATAAGTGAAAAGGTGACCGGATATCAGTTCAGGCGGTGGATCCATGCACCGCCATCGTCGTGGTGGTCCGGCGCGCTGGGGGTAAATAGTGCAGGCCATGGTCAGAAGTTCCCCATGAACCAGTCTTTGACGGAACCAAACGCGCTCTTGACCGAGCCGTTCTTCTGCGCCACCTTGAAGCCGCGCAGGCGTGCCAGGCGCGCTTCTTCCAGCAGGCCCATCACGGTGGCAGCCCGTGGCTGTGCCACCATGTCGGACAAGGCGCCGCTGTACTTGGGAATACCTCTGCGTACCGGCTTCAAGAAAATGTCTTCGCCCAGCTCCACCATGCCGGGCATGACGCAGCTGCCACCGGTGAGCACGACACCGCTGGAGAGCATTTCTTCGTAGCCCGATTCGCGCATCACCTGATGCACCAGGCTAAAAATCTCTTCCACGCGCGGCTCGATCACACCGGCCAGCGCCTGGCGGCTGAGCATGCGTGGGCCGCGGTCGCCCAGGCCGGGTACTTCCACCTGCGCTTCGGGGTCGGCCAGCAATTGCTTGGCGTAGCCGTTTTCCACCTTGATCTCTTCGGCGTCTTTGGTCGGGGTGCGCAAGGCCATGGCAATGTCGCTGGTAATCAGGTCGCCGGCAATCGGGATCACTGCGGTGTGGCGAATCGCGCCGTTGGTGTAGATCGACAGGTCGGTGGTGCCCGCGCCAATGTCCACCAGCGCTACGCCCAGTTCGCGCTCGTCTTCGGTCAGTACCGACAGGCTGGAGGCCAGCGGGTTGAGCATCAATTGCTCCACCTCCAGACCACAGCGGCGCACGCATTTGATGATGTTCTCGGCCGCGCTCTGGGCACCGGTGACGATGTGCACCTTGGCCTCCAGGCGAATGCCGCTCATGCCGATCGGCTCCTTCACGTCCTGGCCGTCGATGATGAACTCTTGCGGCTCGACCAACAGCAAACGCTGGTCGGTGCTGATGTTGATCGCCTTGGCGGTTTCCACCACCCGTGCCACGTCGGCGGCCGACACCTCGCGGTCTTTGATGGCCACCATACCGTGCGAGTTGAAGCCGCGGATGTGGCTGCCGGTGATGCCGGTATAGATGCGCGTGATTTTGCAATCGGCCATCAGCTCGGCTTCTTTCAAGGCCTGCTGGATGCTCTGCACCGTAGCGTCGATATTCACCACCACGCCGCGCTTCAAGCCATTGCTGGGCGCCACGCCCAGACCAGCGAGCTTGAGCTCGCCCCCGGGCATGACCTCGGCCACCACCACCATCACCTTGGCGGTACCGATGTCCAGACCGACGACCAAATCTTTGTACTCTTTTGCCATGCTGTCACCTATTGCCTTGTCTTACTGCTTTTTCCCGCTCTCACCGTCCAGCGTGGCCACACCCTGCAGCGCCAGCGCATAACCGTCGGTGTGACGCAAGTCCACCGAAGCCAATTGCTCAGGTGTACGCTGGTAGCGCGCCGTCACCTGGGTCACCGTCTTCAAGAATTTTTCAGCGCGTGTCACCACCTCAGCCTGCTCACCTGCACCCAGTTCCAGCGTGGTGCCTGTGTCCAACTCGGCATGCCAGCCGCCACGCGGCGTTAATTCCAGCTGAGCCAGCCCCAACTCCATGCGCATCAACAGCGGCCGTAAGGACTGGTACATCGCCAGCACCTGGGCCGACTGGTCCAGCGGCCCGTTCAGACGCGGCAAGTCCTCGCGGTCGAGCTCACCCACATTTGCGTCGAACACCTCACCGTAACTGTTGAGCAGGCGCAGGTCCCCTTCAGGCCCCCAGAACGCCACCGGCTGATGCTCTTGCAGCACCACGCGCAGACGGTTTGGAAATTCACGCTGCACCACCGCCTGGCGCACCCAGGGCATGGCTTCAAACGCTTGCCGGGCAGCGGCCAGGTCGAGTGTGAAAAATGTGCCGCGCAAACGCGCCAACACGTTGGCACGCAGCGTGATGGCGTTGTAGTGCGTGGCGTCACCCACAATGTGCAGGCCCTGGATATCGAATACCGGCTGGCGCGCGCCCCAGGCCAGCGCGGCCCCGGCGAGCAACAGCGCCGCCAGCACCAGCAGCAAGGCGGTGAGCGCGCGCATCAGGCGCACATCCAGCGGCAGGTGGGTCGTTTGTCTCATGGCGCGGCGTAGTCCAGCGAGGCGCTTTGCAGGATCTGCAAACACAATTCGGCATAGCTGATGCCCGCGGCCTTGGCCGACATCGGCACCAGTGAATGGCCGGTCATGCCCGGGCTGGTGTTGATTTCCAGCAAATAGGGTTGGCGCGTGGCCGCGTCGATCATCACGTCGGCACGCGCCCAGCCGCGGCAACCCAGGCTCTTGTAGGCTGCCAGTACCAGGCGCTGGATGGCGGCTTCTTCACCCTCAGGCAGGCCACACGGCACCAGGTACTGGGTGGTGTTCGTGAAGTACTTGTTCTGGTAGTCGTAGTTGCCGTCGGGCGCCACAATGCGAATCACCGGCAAGGCGCGCGCCTGTGCGCCATTGCCCAGTACCGGTACCGTGACCTCGTCGCCGCTGATGAACTGCTCGCACAGCACCTCGTCGCCAGTACCTGCGGCCAGCGCATAAGCCGCTGCACACTGATCGACCGCGCTGACCTTGGTTAATCCAATCGTGGAGCCCTCGCGCGCCGGTTTGACAATCATCGGGCTGCCCAGCTCTTCAAACGCCGCCAGCAAGGCAGCGGCGCTGTCAACCTTTTTCCAGGCCGGTGTCGGCAGGATGTCGGCGCGCCAAATGTGCTTGGTCATGATCTTGTCAATGCCAATGCTTGAGGCCATGACACCCGGGCCGGTGTAGGGGATGCCCAGCAACTCCAGCGCGCCTTGCACCGTGCCGTCTTCACCAAAGCGCCCGTGTAGCGCGATGAAGCAGCGGGTAAAACCCTCGCGCTTCAAATCACCCAGGTCACGCTCGGCGGGGTCAAACGCGTGCGCATGCACGCCCAGGCTTTGCAGGGCCTGCAGCACGCCGGTGCCCGACATGAGCGACACCTCGCGCTCGGCCGAGCGTCCGCCCATGAGTACGGCAACCTTTTCTTTGTCTAGATCAAATTGCCTCATAGCGCTTGCCCTTCCTGCACAGACTGCTGTGAACTCTGTAGCAACTGAACCACTTTTGCACTCACTGCGCCAATCGACCCTGCGCCCATGCACAGCACCACGTCGCCGTCCTTGGCGTTGGCGGCAATGGCCTGCGGCAAATCGGCGATGTCATCGACAAATACCGGCTCGATCTGACCGGCCACGCGCAGCGCCCGCGCCAGGCTGCGCCCATCGGCCGCCACAATCGGGGCTTCGCCAGCGGCGTACACCTCGGTCAGCAACACGGCGTCAGACTGCGCAATCACCTTCACAAAGTCGTCAAAACAGTCGCGCGTGCGGGTAAAACGGTGCGGCTGAAACGCTAGCAACAAGCGCCGCCCCGGAAAAGCGCCGCGCGCTGCGGCCAGTGTGGCGGCCATTTCACGCGGGTGATGGCCGTAGTCATCGACCAGCGTGAAGCTGCCGCCGTCGGCGCTGGGCAACTCACCGTAGCGTTGAAAGCGCCGCCCGACACCGGTAAAGCCAGCCAGCGCGCGCAAAACCGCAGCATCTTCAATGCCCAGCTCTACCGCCACCGCGATGGCCGACAGCGCGTTGAGCACGTTGTGCCGCCCCGGCAGGTTCAACACCACCGCCAGATCGGGCAGCACGACACCGTTGCGCCGCCGCACGGTAAAGTGCATTTGCCCGCCCACCGCACGCACATCCACGGCGCGTACCTCGGCGCCCTCGTCAAAGCCGTAGCTGGTGACCGGGCAGGTCACCTGGGGCACGATCGAGCGCACCGCCGCGTCGTCCATGCACAAGATGGCCGTGCCGTAGAACGGCATCTTGTGCAAAAAATCGACAAACGCCTGCTTGAGCTTATCGAAATCGTGCCCGTAGGTTTCCATGTGATCGGCGTCGATGTTGGTCACCACCGTCATCACCGGCAGCAGGTTCAGAAACGACGCGTCCGACTCATCGGCCTCGACCACGATGTAGTCACCCTGGCCCAGGCGGGCGTTGGCACCGGCGCTGTTCAGACGCCCGCCAATCACAAAGGTGGGGTCCAGCCCGGCCTCGGCCAGCACGCTGGCGACCAGGCTGGTGGTGGTGGTCTTGCCGTGCGTGCCGGCAATGGCAATGCCGGTCTTCAGGCGCATCAGTTCGGCCAGCATCAAGGCGCGCGGCACCACCGGAATGTGCGCCGCACGTGCGGCCACCACTTCGGGGTTGTCGCCATGCACCGCCGTGGAGGTGACCACCGCGTCTGCACCAGCGATATGCTCTGCGCCATGGCCGACGTGGGTGCGAATGCCCAGGCTGGCCAGTCGCTGCAAGGTGACACTGTCCGCCTGATCCGAACCCGAAATGGTGTAACCGAGATTGAACAGAATTTCGGCGATGCCCGACATACCGACACCGCCGATGCCGACAAAGTGAATGTGCTTGATGGCGTGCTTCATGCGGTCAACTCCTCGCAGGCGGCCACCAGTTGCTGGGTAGCATCGAGTTTTTGCAGCTTTTTGGCGTTCAGCCCCTTCATCAAAAGGTCTGTACGCTCTGTATTCAATAGCATCTTGGCCAGTTTTTCTGGTGTCAGTTCGGCTTGCGGCACCAGCCACGCGGCGTTGGCGTCGGCCAGAAAGCGCGCGTTGGTGGTCTGATGGTCATCCACCGCAAACGGAAACGGCACCAACAGGGCGGCCGCGCCGACAGCGGCAAGCTCTGTCACGGTGCTGGCACCGGCGCGGCAAATCACCAGGTCGGCGGCGGCAAAAGCCTGCGCCGTGTCGTCGATGAAGGGGGTCAACTCGGCGCTCACGTCGGCAGCGGCGTAGTTGGCGCGCAGTGCATCGATCTGCTTGACGCCACTTTGGTGCAGCACGCTGGGGCGCTGCTCTGGCGGCAGCAGCGCCAGCGCTTTCGGCACGATGTCGTTCAAGGCGCGCGCGCCCAAGCTGCCACCCACCACCAGCAGTCTCAAAGACCCCGTGCGATCTACAAAGCGCTGCGCCGGATCCGGCACGTGCAAGAACGCCGCACGCAAGGGATTGCCCACCCAATTCGCACCTGCAATGACATTCGGGAACGCGCTGAACACCCGATCTGCCACTCGGCTCAGCACCTTGTTGGCCATGCCGGCCACCGAGTTTTGCTCGTGCAGGATCAGCGGGCGACCCAGCAACACGCTCATCATGCCCGCCGGAAAGGTAATGTAGCCGCCCAGCCCCACCACAACGTCGGGGCGCACCCGGCGCAGCACGCCAATGCTTTGCCAGAACGCCTTGAGCAGGCGCAACGGCAGCAACACGGCGGTTGCCAGCCCCTTGCCACGCAGGCCACCAAAGTCGATGGTTTCAAAGGCGAAACCCTCTTTCGGAACAAGCTGACTTTCCATGCTGGGACGTTCGCTGCTGCCGCGCCCGCCCAGCCAGTGCACGCGCCAACCCTTGGTGCGCAAGGCATGCGCCAGCGCCAGCCCCGGAAAAATGTGGCCACCCGTGCCGCCGGCCATGATCAGGGCAACACGATTCATGCCCGGCCTCCGTGCATGAGCGTTCTGTTTTCTCTATCCACGCGCAGCACCACGGCGACGGCGATCAGGTTGATCAGCACGGCCGAGCCGCCATAGCTCATGAGCGGCAACGTCAGCCCTTTGGTGGGCAGCGCGCCCAGGTTCACGCCCATGTTGATGAAGGCCTGAAACCCCATCCACACCGCCACGCCCTGCGCCACCAGGCCGGCAAAAACGCGCTCCAGCGCAATCGCCTGGCGCCCGATCGACATCATGCGGCGCACCAGCCACAGAAACAGGCCGATCACCAGCACCACACCGATCAGGCCAAATTCTTCGCCAATGACTGCCAGCAAAAAGTCGGTATGCGCTTCGGGCAGCCAATTGAGTTTTTCAACGCTGCCCCCCAGACCCACGCCAAAAATTTCGCCACGCCCAATGGCGATCAACGAATGCGTGAGCTGGTAGCCCTTGGCCAGCGCGTTGGTTTCGCTCCACGGGTCCAGGTAGGCAAAGATGCGCTCGCGCCGCCACGGACTGGCCGCGATCATGGCCGCAAAAGCAGCAGTGAGCACAAAGGCAATCAAAAAGAACATGCGAGCGTTCACACCGCCCAAAAACAGGATGCCCATGGCAATCACCGCGATCACCATAAAAGCACCCATATCGGGCTCAGCCAGCAACAGCACCCCGACCACGGCCACCGCTGCGCCCATGGGCCAGACGGCGTGGAAGAAGCGCTCTTTCACATCCATCTTGCGCACCATGTAATCGGCCGCGTACAGCAGCACGGTGAACTTGGCCAGCTCGGACGGCTGAAAGCTCATGGGACCGACACCAATCCAGCGCCGCGCGCCATACACCACCTTGCCCAGGTGCGGAATCAACACCAGTACCAGCAGCAACAGCGACAACAAAAACAACGGCCGCGCGGCGCGCTCCCACACCGCCATCGGCACGGTATAGGTCAGCAACGCGGCCATGAGCGCCAGCAACAACCAAACGGCATGACGCACCAGAAAGTAGGCAGGCGTGTAATTGGCAAAACGCGGGTTTTCCGGCAACGCGATGGAGGCCGAATACACCATCACCATGCCCCACAGCAACAGCACCACGCACACCCACACCAGCGCCTGGTCATAACCCTGTGCACGCCCGGCTGACGCAGCGGTTGCACTCAGGCGCGTCTGCCCCAAGCGCACCGGCAGCACGTCAGCGCTTGCGGCCGGTGCCACACCCAACCAGGCCAGTGCCCGCTGCGGCCATGCGGTGACGCTGGCGCCGCTCATGGTTGCACCTCCAGATCACTACCCGCGTCCAGCGCCAGGTCACGCACCGCCTGCACAAAAGCGCGCGCGCGGTGCTCGTAGTTGTCAAACATGTCAAAACTGGCACAGGCGGGCGACATCAGCACCGCGTCACCCGCACGGGCTTGCGCGCTGGCGGTGGCCACCGCAGCCTCCATGCTGGCAGCCTCCATCACGGGCACGCCGGTGTCCATCAGCGCAGCGCGAATCAGCGGCGCATCGCGCCCGATCAGCACCACGGCGCGCACATGGCGACGCACCGGCTCGGCCAGCGGGCCAAAGTCCTGCCCCTTGCCTTCACCGCCCAAAATCACCACCACCTTGCGCTCCGCACCCAGCCCCAGCAGCGCCGCCACGGTGGCCCCCACATTGGTGCCCTTGCTGTCGTCAAAGTACTCCGCCCCTTGCAGCGTCGCAATGGCTTGCACCCGGTGCGGTTCGCCCCGGTACTCACGCAAACCGTACAACAGGGGCGCCAGTGCGCAACCGGCGCTGCTGGCCAGCGCCAGCGCCGACAACGCGTTGACGGCGTTGTGGCGCCCGCGAATGCGCAACGCATCGGCAGGCATCAGGCGCTGAATGAACAACTCGTCCGCTTCCATGCCGCGCTTGCGCCCGACTTCATCGGCTTGTTGGGCGCGCACCAACCAGGTCATGCCGTTGACCGATTCAATACCAAAGTCGCCCGGCCGACGCGGCATGTCACCACCAAACAACATACAGGGGCGCTGCTGGAATTTTTGGCCTTTGGTCTTGGTCGCTGGCGGCAGCATGCGCATGACCTCTTCGTCTTCACGGTTGAGCACCATCATGCCCTGCTGACCAAAAATACGGCTCTTGGCAGCGATGTAGGCGGCCATGGAGCCGTGCCAGTCCAGATGGTCCTGCGTGATGTTGAGCACCGTGGCAGCGGTTGGCTCAAAGTCATGCAAGCCATCGAGCTGAAAGCTGGAGAGCTCCAGCACCCAGACCTGCGGCAGCGCGTCAGCATCCAGCGCTTGCGCCAAGGTATCAAGCAGCGTGGGGCCGATGTTGCCCGCCACCGCCACTGATTTTCCGGCGCGTTCCACCAGTTGTCCGGTCAGCGAGGTCACCGTGGTCTTGCCGTTGGTACCGGTGATGGCCAGCACCACGGGCGCATAGCCGCGCTGCGTTTTAAGCTGCGCCAGCGCTTGCGCATACAAACCCAATTCGCCTGCAGCCCAGAGGCCCATGGCGCTGGCCGCTTCTGTTACAGGAGCAACCTGGGCCGGGCTCAAGCCCGGGCTTTTGAACACAGCACGCACATCGGTACCCGCAACCAGCGTGGCAT
The DNA here is from genome assembly GCA_002786915.1 of Comamonadaceae bacterium CG12_big_fil_rev_8_21_14_0_65_59_15. GTDB lineage: Bacteria > Pseudomonadota > Gammaproteobacteria > Burkholderiales > Burkholderiaceae_C > Rhodoferax. Next base: position 148,779 of record PCUV01000049.1, read on the forward strand.
CGAACGCGCCGCTGACAAACTGCGCGGCGGGCAGCTCACGCTGCAACGTGGCCAGTTGCGGCGGTGCCGCGCGTGTATCGGCCACCGTAACGCGTGCGCCACAGCGCGCGCACCAGCGCGCCATCGCCAAACCGGAAGCGCCCAGGCCCAGGATCAGCACGTGTTGGTCTTTGAGATACTGCATGGCTATCTCAGCTTCAAGGTGGACAAGCCGACCAGGCACAACAGCATGGTGATGATCCAGAAGCGCACCACCACCTGCGTTTCCTTCCAGCCCGACTTTTCAAAATGGTGGTGCAGCGGGGCCATCTTCAGGATGCGCTGGCCAATACCGGTGGTCTTCTTGGTGTACTTGAAGTAAATCACCTGCAGCATCACCGACAGCGCCTCAACGACAAACACGCCGCCCATGATCGCCAGCACAATTTCTTGCCGCACGATGATGGCGATGGTGCCCAACGCGCCGCCCAGTGCCAGCGCACCCACGTCGCCCATGAAGACCTGCGCCGGGTGCGTGTTGAACCACAAAAACGCCAACCCGGCGCCGCCCATGGCGGCGCAGAAAATCATCAGCTCACCCGCCCCAGCAATGTGCGGGATCAGCAAATAGCGCGCAAACACCACATTGCCGGTCACATAAGCAAAAATGCCCAGGCAGCTACCCACCATCACCACCGGCATGATGGCCAACCCGTCCAGACCGTCGGTCAGGTTGACCGCGTTGCTCGAACCCACAATCACCAGGTACGACAGGATCACAAAACCCAGCACGCCCAGCGGGTAGCTGATTTCCTTGAAGAACGGCACCATCAACCCGGCCTTAGGCGGCAAACTCAGGTCAAAGCCCGACTGCACCCAGGTAAAGAACAGCTCAAGCACGCGGTAGTTGGTGTTCTCGGAAATGGAAAACACCAGGTACAGCGCGGCCAGCAGGCCGATGGCCGACTGCCAGAAGTATTTTTCGCGCGAGCGCATGCCTTCGGGGTCCTTGTTGACCACCTTGCGCCAGTCATCGACCCAGCCGATGGCGCCAAAACCCAGCGTCACGATCAGCACGATCCAGACAAAGCGGTTGCTCCAGTCAAACCACAGCAGGGTGGACACCGCAATGCAGAGCAGAATCAGCACGCCGCCCATGGTGGGTGTGCCGCTTTTGCTCAGGTGCGACTCCATGCCGTAGCCGCGAATCGGCTGACCAATCTTGAGCTCGGCCAGGCGGCGGATCACCCATGGCCCGGCAGCCAGTCCCATCAGCAGCGCCGTCATGGCCGCCATCACGGCACGAAAGGTCTGGTACTGGAACACGCGCGTCCAGCCCCACTCAGGGCCGAGCGTCTGCAACCATTGCGCCAGCCAGATCAGCATGTGGTTCCCCCTGCGTCGGGCGTGGTAGCAGCAAGCACCGCCTGCACCACGCGTTCCATCTTCATGAAGCGCGAGCCCTTCACCAGCACGCTGGCCACGCCCGGCAGCTCGGCCAGCACCTCAGCCTGCAACGCCTCAATGTCGGCCAGTACCTGGATGGCTTTAAATTGCATAGCTGCTTGCGCAATAGCGACGCCGGTTACAAGCACTTTTTCTATCTTTTTTTCCAGCGCATAGCGCAGTGCCTCGGCATGGAACGTGGGTCCCTGGTCACCCACCTCCCCCATGTCACCCAGTACCAGCAGGCGCGGGCCGGGCAAGGCAGCGAGCACGTCGGTGGCGGCGCGCACCGAATCGGGGTTGGCGTTGTAGGTGTCGTCCACCAGCGTGAAACTGCGCCCCTGATGGGCCACCTGCAACGCCCGGCTGCGCCCTTTGACCGGCTCAAAAGCGCTCAGACCTTGGGCAATGGCTGCCATGGGCACGCCCGCAGCCAACGCGCAGGACAGCGCCGCCAGAGAGTTCTTGACGTTGTGCACGCCGGCAATGTGCAGGGTGTAGCTCACCGCGCCCGCAGGCGTGGCCGCACGCACCTGCCAAGCGGCGTGCTCCCAGGTGGCGCTCAGCGCAAACACGTCGGCATCGGTCGCAGCGTCCATGGCAAAACGCAGCGTACGCCGCGCGCCCGCCAGCGCCGCCCACACCCCGCTGAAGGCATCGTCCGCTGGGAAAACCGCCACGCCGTCGGCAGGCAGGGCACGGATGACCGAGCCGTTTTCTTGCGCCACCGCCTGCACCGTCTGCATGAATTCCAGATGCTCACGCTGCGCGTTGTTCACCAGCGCCACGGTCGGCTGTGCGATCGCTGCCAGCGCCGCAATTTCACCGGGATGGTTCATGCCCATCTCGACCACGGCGATCTGGTGCGTCGGGCGTAGCCGCAGCACCGTCTGCGGTACGCCAATGTCGTTGTTCAGATTGCCTTGGGTGGCCAGCACCGCCTCGCCCCGGTAGGCGCGCAGGATCGAGGCAATCATCTGCGTCACCGTGGTTTTGCCGTTGCTGCCGGTGACACCGATCAGCGGCAGCACATATTGGGTGCGGTAGCCAAGCGCCAGTTGCCCCAGCGCCTGGCGCGCATCAGGCACTTGCCAACCTGACAAGCCCACCTGAACCAATTTGTCCGCCGCCTGGTCGCCCTGGCACACGGCGGCCAGCGCGCCCTTGGCACGCACCTCGGCCAAGAAGTCGCTGGCGTCAAAGTGCTCGCCGCGCAGCGCCACAAACAGGTCCCCCGGCGCAACGCTGCGCGAGTCGGTCTGCACGCGGCCAAAACCCAGCGTGGTGCCGTCTGCCAGCCCCACTGGCGTGGCCGAGCTCAGCCAGCCGGTCACTTGTGCCGCCGTCATCATCAGCGCCGCCGACGCACCCCCTTGGGACGGTGAAGACGTGGTCTCACGCGCTGCCCCGACGCGCAGTGCCAGTGCCTGGCGCGCCTGCGCCAGGTCTGAAAACGGCAGACGTTGCCCCTTGATTTCCTGATAGTCCTCGTGCCCCTTGCCCGCGATCAGCAGCACGTCGCAGGAAGCGGCCGATTGAATCGCCTGCGCAATGGCGCGCGCGCGATCGGGCTCAACCCGCACGCCAGGCACCTCTTCCAGGCCCAGCAGTATCTGGCTGATGATCGCATCCATGGCCTCACTGCGCGGGTTGTCGCTGGTGACCACAATCTGATCGGCACGGCGCGCAGCCACTGCCCCCATCAACGGGCGTTTGCTCGTATCTCGGTCGCCGCCACAACCAAAAACGCACCACAACTGCCCCCCACGACGCTGCGCCAACGGCCGCAGTGCTTGTAGCGCCTTGTCCAGCGCGTCGGGTGTGTGCGCGTAGTCCACCGCCACCAGCGGTTGATGCGGCTGGTTGAGGCACTCCATACGACCCGGCACGGGGGTCAGCGCAGCGCAGGCCTGCACCGCGTCTGGCAACGCAACACCCAGTGTGCGCAGCGCAGCGATCACCCCCAGCAGGTTGGCCACGTTGTAGTCACCCACCAGTTGCGTGACCAGTCGCACCCGTTGTGAGCCCTCAACCACGTCAAAGCACACGCCGCCACTGGCATGCTCGATGCCTTGCGCCTGCAAGCGCGCAGCGTTGCCGACACCGTCCAGCATCGACACGGTCCACAGCGCCAGCTCCGCAGCTTGTGCATGCCCGGCCAACTGCTGTGCCAACGTGGCACCAAACGCATCGTCCACATTGATGACCGCCGCGCGCAAACCGGGCCAGTCAAACAGCGCCGCCTTGGCCTGCCCGTAAGCGGCCATGTCGCCGTGGTAGTCCAGATGATCTTGTGTCAGATTGGTCAACAGCGCGGTGTGCACATGCGTGCCGTCCAGCCGGTGTTCCTGCAAACCGATGGAAGACGCCTCCATGGCGCACGCCTGCGCGCCATCGGCCACAAACCGCGCCAGCGCCGACTGCAAGCCAGGCGCGTCGGGTGTGGTGAGCCCCGTGGCCACCAGGTCGGGCGGATAACCCACACCCAAAGTACCGATCAGCCCGCACTGCATCTGCGCTGACTGCTTCAGATTTGAGAGTGCCTGGGCGATCCACCAGGCACTCGACGTTTTGCCGTTGGTGCCGGTGACCGCCACCACCTTGAGCTTGCTGCTGGGCGCATCAAAAAAATGCGCCGCCATCGGGCCGCTATCGGCTTGCAGCCCGGCGTAGCTGGACACGCGCGCATCGCTCCACTCGAAATGATCCGCACCCTCAGCTTCCACCAGGCACGCCGAAGCACCCGCCTGTAGCGCTGCACTGACGTGACCGCGCGCATCAAACCGCGCCCCCGGCCAGGCCAGAAAGCCGTCCCCCGGCTGTAGCTTGCGGCTGTCACAGCCCAAGCCGATGCAGCCCATCGTGCGCAGCCACTGCGCCGCCTGTTCATGGGTGTGCAGCTGTTGCATTAGAAACTTTCCTCCACCGCTTCGGTCACCACTTGCGGCTTAACCGACATGTCGGGCGCCACGCCCAACACACGCAGCGTCTGCTGTACCGTTTTGCTGAACACCGGCGCGGCCACGTCACCGCCGAAGTACTGCCCGTTGCTGGGCTCGTCGATCATCACCGCCACCGCAATGCGCGGCGCGTCGATGGGGGCCAGGCCAGCAAACACGCCACGGTACTTTTTGCCTGCATAGCCACGCCCTTCCTGCTTGTGCGCGGTACCGGTTTTTCCACCCACGGAATAACCCATCGTTTGCGCCTTGGGCGCAGTCCCACCGGGGCCAGTGACCAGGTGCAGCATATGACGCATATCACGCGCCACTTGGGGCTTGATCACTGGCGTACCCGTCACCGGCTGCGTCACCTTGAGCAGCGACAGCGGTACCAGGTCACCGTCGCGTCCAAACACGGTGTACGCGTGCGCCAACTGCATCAGGCTCACCGACACGCCGTAGCCGTAGCTCATGGTCGCCTGCTCGATCGGGCGCCAGCTCTTGTAGGGACGCAGCCGCCCGCTCACTGCGCCAGGAAAGGGTAATTGGGGTTTTTGCCCAAAGCCAACGTTGCTGTACATCTCCCACATCTCGCGCGCGGGTAACTGCAGTGCGATCTTGGCGGTACCGATGTTGCTTGACTTCTGTATCACCTCAGTCACGCTAAGCAGACCATGCACGTGCGAATCGCTAATGGTCGCGCTGCCGATGGTCAGCCGCCCAGGAGCCGTCTGCACCTGTGTGTCGGGTGTGACGCGACCGCTGTCGAGTGCCAGCGAGATGACGAACGGCTTCATGGTCGAGCCGGGCTCAAAACTGTCGGTCAAGGCCCGGTTGCGCAATTGCTCGCCACTCAGGCTGTGGCGCTTGCCAGGGGTGAAGCTCGGGTAGTTGGCCAGCGCCAGCACTTCACCGCTTTGAACATCCAGCACCACGATGCTACCGGCCTTGGCCTTGTGTGCTAGCACCGCTTCCTTGAGTATCTGGTAAGCAAAAAACTGCACCTTGCTGTCCAGACTGAGCTGCAGGTCACGCCCGTCCAGAGGCGCCACCTGTTCGCCCACGTCTTCCACCACGCGCCCCATGCGGTCCTTGATGACACGCCGTGAACCGTCTCGCCCGCGCAGTTGCTTCTCAAACGTGAGTTCCATGCCCTCCTGGCCCCGGTCTTCCACATTGGTAAAGCCCACCACATGCGCGGCGGTTTCACCCTCAGGGTAGTGGCGTTTGTATTCCTTGCGCTGGTAAATGCCCTTGATCTTGAGCGCTTCAATCTCGCGCCATACCGGCTCGTCCACCTGACGCTTGAGCCAGACAAACGTCTTGTCCTCGTCCTCCAACTTTTTATATAGGTCAGCGAGCGACATACCCATCAAGCGGGCCAGCTTTTTCAGGTTCTGCGGATTGCGATCGACGTCTTCCGGGATTGCCCAGACGCTGGGTGCCGGGATGCTGGTGGCCAGCACCACGCCATTGCGGTCCAGGATGCGGCCCCGGCTAGCTGGCAGCGTCAGGGTGCGTCCGTAGCGCACCTCACCCTGCTTCTGGAAAAAGTCATTGCCCAGCACCTGGATGTACACCGCACGCCCCACCAGCGCGGCAAACGCCAGCGCCATCGCGGCCACAATGAACTTGCTGCGCCACACCGGCGTGGGCGTTGCCAACAACGGGCTGGAGGTATAGGCGATGCTGCGGCTCATGGCGTTGCGCTGGCGGGCTGCGCCACATAAACGGTGATGGCCGGGTTGACCGGGCGCATGTGCAGCTTGGACCGTGCCAGCTGCTCAACGCGTGCTGAAGTGGCTTGCGCGCGCTTATCAAGCTGCAAGCGGTCTTGCTCCAACGCCAGCTTGCGCTCCTGCGCGTGGGCACGGTCGAGTTCGGCGTAAAGCTGGCGCGACTCGTACTGCACCTTCACCAAGTACAGCGCGCTGGCCACCACCGCCAGTAGCAAAAACAGGTTCAAGCGCGTCATGCCAGTTCCATCGCAACAGCGGTTCGCTCGGCCACGCGCATCACCGCACTGCGCGCGCGTGGGTTGGCGGCAATTTCCGCAGCGCTGGGCTTGATGCGCCCCAACGCCTTGAACTGCATGGCGCGCGGTGGCGCAAACGGCGCACGCCGATCAAACACCTCACGCGCGTGCTGCGTAATAAACTGCTTGACGATGCGGTCTTCCAGCGAATGAAAGCTGATCACCACCAGCCGTCCGCCCGGGCGCAGCACCTTGAGCGACGTGGCTAGCGCCTGTTGCAGCTCCTCAAGCTCGGCGTTGATGAAAATCCGAAAAGCCTGAAATGTGCGCGTTGCAGGGTCCTTGCCCGGCTCGCGGGTTTTGACCGTGTCAGCCACGAGCTGGGCCAGTTCAGCGGTGGTGACAAGGGGGCCCCGCGCCTGTCGGCGCGCAACAATCGCCTTTGCAATGGAGCCAGCAAACCGTTCTTCGCCATAGTCACGAATCACCTCCGTTATTTGTTCCACACCGGCCTGCGCCAACCACTGCGCCACACTGTCACCGCGCGTGGTGTCCATGCGCATGTCCAGCGGGCCGTTCTGCCTGAAGCTAAAGCCGCGCGCCGGGTTGTCCACTTGCGGCGAGCTGATGCCCAGGTCCATCAGCACCCCCGACACACTGGCCGCAGGCAAGTCACCCAGGTGGCGAAAGCCCAGGTGACGAATGGAAAAACGCGGGTCTGTGATGTCTGCTGCCGCACACAGCGCCTCCGGGTCCTTGTCAAAGGCGATGACACAAGCGCGCTCTGGCAGCCGTGACAGCAGCAGGCGGCTGTGCCCCCCGCGACCAAACGTGGCATCGACAAACACCGGATCAACGTCGCCTGAGTGCGGCAGCGCGCCAAGCAAAGCGTCAACCGCCTCACCCAATAGCACCGTGGTGTGTGTCCATGAGCTTTGCACTGCTACGGGCTTGTCCATGAATAAACTGTGCATTTGACCGCCGGAGTTGGGATGCAATGCTAGGCGCGAAGCGCGCCGTGCAGCTCTGCTGCACAAGCGATTTGCAACAACGCAGTGCGCCCAAATCGGGCGCCACAAATGGATAGGTTGTTCGTGGACAAGCCCTCACCTTCAGAAAGCAAAGTCTTTGAAAACATCGGGCATTTCGCCCTGCATGGCCTGCGCTTCCTGCGCGTCGTAGCTGGCCTTGTCCCACAGCTCGAAATAGCTCCCCATGCCCAGCAACACCGCTTCTTTGGTCAGACCGGCGGCAGCACGCAGCTCGGGCGACACCAGCACCCGGCCGGTAGCGTCCATCTCGACGTCCATGGCGTTGCCCAGAAAGATGCGCTTCCACCACTGCGCCGACATCGGCAGCGTGGCCAGGCGCTCGCGAAACTTTTCCCATTCGGGGCGGGCAAAAATCATCAGGCAACCGTGCGGGTGTTTGGTGATGGTCAACTGGCCGGACGCCGTGGCCGAGAGGACGTCACGATGCCGCGTCGGCACCGACAAGCGCCCCTTGGCATCCAGACTCAATGACGAAGCCCCTTGAAACACCGATGACATCCTTGGTTTGTTGCGTAGGCTTGAGCAGCCTAAAAAAGCACTTCTCACCACAAAATTGCACTTTTTTGCACTGTAACAGCAAATTTGGGCCACGCAAGCCCTTTTGGTACAAATTTTTACAATGAAATCAACGACTTAGGAACGATTTTGGAGGTATTTTTAAGCCAAAAATCGTTCTAAATGAAGCACTTAGAGAGTGCTCTGAAAGTGATGGTTGAAGATTTTTGGTGGCAACAGCTCAACGCCTGCCCCGACAGAAAACCTCGACCCACGGCAGGGTGCCCGGGTCAGGCGCTGGCAGTTTTTGGGCTAAAAAAGGCTCTAACCCTTGTTATTAAAGCGCAAGACGCTATCAAAAGAGGTGCGAATTTCAGCTATTTGACCGGACAAATTCCAACTGCATCGTCCGGCCAATACAGCCCGTGCCTATCTCAACGCGAGCGTTTCAACGGTACAGAAATGGGAAAACGGCGATAAAAAGCCCAGTGGGGCGGCGCTGCTTTCCGAACCCGCTACAGCTACACCAAAAGTGCCTCGACTCCTTTGGCCTCGACCATTTGCAATAACTTTGCCGAGGTCCCGCTGGGGCGCTTGTTGGCAGCGGGCGACTCCCATTTCTGCACTGTTGACACGCTCACATTGAGCATCGTTGCGAAAACCGCTTGGCTGGCTTTCACAATCGTTGTGCGGATGGCCATGACGCGCTCTGGTGTGTAGGCCGGGGGCACTTCGCAAAGCGCCCGGATGCGCGCCATGTCTGTTTTAGACATGACACCGTAGCTGCTCATGTCTGCCGCTGTATCCAGCAGTTCCTGGAGCATGCGCGCTTCGTCACTGGTTTTTTTGGACATGGCATATTTCCTTTAAGAATCCGTCGAATTTCATTTCATCAATTTTTGACAGGGATTGAACTTGCAAATTGGCACCGATCAGTTTGACCGCTTCCACAGCAGCATCAGAGAAGTCAGTGCCTGGTGAGCTCTTTTCTCTGCCGAGCAAAAAGAAAATCGCCGCCGCATGTTGTTTGGCGACCAATGTTCTTGTTCCACCACTTTTCCCCATCCCTGGCATCGCGACCCGCTTCTTGCAAATGCCGCCACCCAAGTCCGCCTCAAACAAGCCTTGCTCTATTTCCCGTGCAGCCCGGCACAATACGTCGTCACCCAGTAATTTCTTTGCCCACCGGTCAAAGGTCTTTGTCTTGAAAACACGTTTTTGATCCGTCATAGGGCTAAACTATAGCACATATTACTATAGAAAAAAGGCTGTTGATCAAAAACTGCCATCATGTGCGGTAGCAGCCCCAGCGGCAGCATCGGAGCCGAATTGGGAAACCCGCAAGCGGACTGTCGTGACTGACAGCAATGGGTCTTTATGCATAGCTATACATAAGGGTCTAAAACAGGCTTCAGCCCTTGCTATTAAAGCGCAATATGCTATCAAAAACGGTGTGCATTTCAGCTATTTGGACGGACAATTTCCAACTGAATCGTCTGGCCAATACAGCCAGTGATGCATACAACTCATCAAGCAGCCTTCAGATTGCTGCTGAAGATATACAGTCAGTCGATTTGTATTCATTGCACTAAGTGATACCATTAGCCATGCGAGCATTCAAGACACGGACGTTTTAGCGCTGGGCCGGAGCAAAGGCCGGAGTGGTGTTTTTCCTTTTTGGATTCGAGAAGAACGACCGCAGCAACATCACGGCGAAAGAGTTGGCCCTTTACCAGCGCTTGGCGCGTGGATTCTTGAATATGAGCGAAGTCCAGATCACGACTGCGCTGTCAGAACAAGTTTTGATGGAGGTGACATGATGAGCCGAATGATCAGTGAATCGTTGGAGACGATGCGCGACCTCGAGCAAATCGGTGTCGTCAGCAAGCAGACCCTGCGTGATTTTGAAGCACAGGCTGTGCCGCCACCCACTTATACGGCTGAAGCAATCCGGCGCTTGCGCGAGCACTTTCATGTTAGTCAATCCGTATTTGCGGCCTATCTCAACGCCAGCGTTTCAACCGTACAGAAATGGGAAAACGGCGATAAAAAGCCCAGTGGGGCGGCGCTGCGTTTGCTTTCGATCATCGAGCGGCGCGGGTTGGAAGTCTTGGTCTGAAGATACTTTGACACCATCAAGTAACACGCCCCTTGGGTAGCCGCTTGGCATTGGGTCATTGAAAGTGCGTACAGCCGCCCGTTCCAGCGCAATGTTGGCCACCCGTTACTTTGCGACAGTTTTCGCAAAAAAGTCAACCAAAAATCTACGTCAGCAATGGAGAAAATCGTAGTTCGGCAATGCAGCGTCTGCGGTCCTACGGAAGTTCAAATTGCCCGCCCGGAACCTGTCATTGGTACCAGTAGCCTTGGATTAAGAGTTTCACGGGCATTCCATTCGAGCTGTTGTTTGAGGTGGCAACCTCCGATTTAGCGGAATTTGTCCCGCGTCTTGTGGTGGAAGTAGACGGCCAGCAGAACGAAGGCCAGCATGAAGCCGCCAAGGGCCATCGCGTCCACGCCAACCGTCCAATAGGCCTTCTCGCCAAAGCCGATCCGCACCAGATCGGCGCAGTAGGACAGCGGAGAGAACGGCGAGAGCCATTGGCCCCAGTTCGGCATGTCCGCATGCGGAATGAAAACGCCGCTGACGAACATCAGCGGCAAGCGCACCAGATTCGAGAGCATCATGACCTGCGAGGGGCCTTCTGTGGCGGGGGCCGACAGCACCACACCCAACCCAGAGAAGGCCAACGCGCCCAATACAAGGCCACAGACCAGCGCGAAGGGATTTGAAACCACGGCAGAGGTAAACGCCACAGAGCCTGTCAGCGGGACGAGCGACAAAAGCACGCCGAACAGTCCGCCAGACAACACATCACCGCCAACAATGGCAGGCAGGCCCGCCGGGGATGTGACAAGCCGCTCATAGGTGCGCGCCTGGCGCTCCCAGGGCGTCACCAATGGCCCCACCGCCGACGCCGTGAAAAACAACGCCATGGCCACGATGCCGGGCACCATCACAGCTACGGGAGCGTTATGTCCCGCAGCGAACGACAAATAGAAAAAAACGGGAACACCACACCAAAGGTCAGAACGGGCGGCTTCATGTAATAGACCATCGCGTTCTTCTTGGCGATGACCAACACCTCCCGCAGTTGCCAGCGAAGTTCGGAGAGCGCGCTAATGCTTGGCAACATCGCTGCCTCCTGCGGTGATGGAAAGAAACACCTCTTCAAGCGTCGGCGCGCGCGTGTTCAGGCTGTCAATGGACAGGCCCAAGGCTGTGGCCTTGGTCGCAATTTCTTGGGCGACGCGTCCGGGCTCGGAATCAAACACCTGAAACCCGTGGGTGCCCATGACGACCTTGCCCCGATTTTGCGGGAGCACATCGTCAGGCGTGACACCGGTCTGCGCAAAAAGAACCTCGACCGAGCGCAGCGACGAAACGCGGCCTCGCAGAGCGGCGGGTGTGTCGATGGCGGCCAGCTTGCCCTGGTTGATGATGGCAACCCGATGACAAAGGTGGTCCGCCTCGTCCATGTTGTGGGTCGTGATGAAGACCGTCATGCCTCGCTCGCGGTTCATCCTCTGGATCACCTCGCGAATCATGTGCGAGCTGGCCACGTCGAGGCCGCTCGTGGGTTCATCGAGAAAAAGAACCTGCGGATCACTCACCAACGCCATGCACAGCATCAGCCTTTGGCGCAACCCTTTGGAAAGGTCGCGCCCTTTGTTTGCCTTGCGCGGCAGCAGGTCGAAGATGCCCAGCAACTCGTCTGCGCGGGACAGTCGCCGCGCCTTGGGCACGCCGTGCAACTCCGCCATCAGCAAGATGTTTTGCAGCACTGTCAAATCGGCATACACGTTGGCTTCCTCGGGGACCACTCCAATGAGGCACCGTGCTGCCGATGGATGCTTGGCGACATCCAGCCCAGCGATGCAGGCCCGGCCACTGGTTGGCCGCACGAATCCCGTCAGCATGCGAGCCGTCGTGCTCTTGCCCGCGCCATTGGGGCCGAGGAAGCCAAAGACTTCGCCTTGGCCCACCTCGAAGCTCACATGTTCGACTGCAATGCGTTCGCCAAAGGCGCGCGTGAGCCCTTGTGCGACGATGGCTTGGGCTTGTATCGAAGGGGCCGGTTGCGCGTTTTGGGATATCAAGCGCTTCTCAGTGTGTTCGAACCTCGGCTGTCAACGGGCAGCCGATATGACCCCTTTGGCGTCATCAATGGTCCATGAACCCTTCATGTTGGGTGCGGCGGGAAAGCTTTTGAGCTCAATGGCCGCGCCATCTTTGCGAGCAAAGGCATATTTGCCATCCACCAAGATCAGAATGGGCGCATGGCCAGTCACACCCACAGCGGCGGCGCGCTTTTCGCCAGCAGGCGTATCCATGTCGATTTCAACCACGCGCGCGTGCTTGCCTTGACTGGCCAGCCAATCGCGCAGAGGCTTCAAGGCCGACTGCACGGGCGGGTGGGCGAATGCGATGATTTCCACGACGGGTTGCGCGGCCCACGCGGCTCCCATGGACAAAAGCAAAGCGGCGGCGGATGCGCTGCTGATCATGGTTCGGCGATTGAGGCTCATATTTGGATTCCTTCTGATGTGTTGGTTGGGCGCGCTACAAAGGGACGCGATCACTTGCAGTTGTTGTGCAGCTTCCACTTCTCTTCGTGTCCAAGCGCTTTGGCAAAGTCGGGTACCTTGCAGCGCTCGGCTTCGGCGGGATCGATGGGCGCTGCTGGCTGGACGGCGACAGGTGGCTCAAACTCGGCGGCGCGCTTGGGAGCCGTGCTGTAAACCCACTGCGCAATGGCTCCGACCGCCACGGCGAACGCGATGACAATGGCCGTTTGTGCAAGAGACGTAGACGATGCTTGGCTTACAGGCATCTCACACACACCACCGGGACAGAGCTGAGCTTTTTCCTTGTTGAAGAGGTTGTAAATCTTGCAGCCAATGCAGATGCCAAACGCCGACTCAAAAAATAGCAGGGTCAAGCACATCGAGCACACGATCAAGTTGATCGGCCCGATGACATTGTTGAGCACCACCAGATAGAGCATGGTGGCCGCCAGCACGAATCCGATGGCCCATGCGAATCTCTTTTGCGGCGCGCCGCTCCATTCCGGCTGCTGCTTGCGCACCATCCACTGCCCCAAAATCATGATCGGCGCAAAGCGTGGATTCACAAAGATTCGGATAGTGAACTCGATCAAAAAACTGACCACGAACACCCGTGTGGGCTGAAAGTTGCCGGTGAGCCACGCATTCATGAAGACGATCAGCGCCAAGAAAAACAATATCCCCGCCGCGGCGCGAACCGCCCGCTCGTTGAGGACGGGAATCTGGTATTCGGGGCGCATTTCACCGAATTGAAGAATGGCATTGGACATAGGAATCTCACATGAATCGTTGTGCAGAGTATTGCTCACGAATGATAAATATCATATGATTAAAATCATACGAACTGAGATTTACCCATGTTTGCAGATGCCCTTGAAGAACTTCACCAACTGCTGCCGAAGAGTTTGATTTCCTCCTGCGAGGAGGTTGAGCTAACCAAGGGGACTTGCCTGTTCAAGGCGGGTGACAAGCCCGAGCGCATGTTTTTCGTGGTCAGCGGCGAAGTGGTCTTGGAGCGGCCCGGACTGCAAGGCTCTTCCGTCATATTGCAGCGCACGCGCAGGGGCTTCGTGAGCGAGGCGAGCCTTAAATCCGCGAAATACCACTGCCACGGCCAGGTGGTGGCCAACGCCAAGATTGTTCAGATTCCAATTCGCAAGGTCCGCGACGCAATGGACTGCGATCCGGCCTTTGCGGGGCGCTGGATTGGCATGCTCAATAAGGAGGTTAAACGCCTGCGCCTCCAATGTGAGCGGCTATCTCTCACCAAGGTGCAGGACCGCTTCGTCCACCTGCTGGAGACCGAGGGCGTTGACGGTCACTACCCCATCGGGGCAGGCCTCAAGTCTTTGGCGGCCGAACTAGGCGTGACCCATGAAGCGCTCTATCGGTGCGTCTATGCAATGGAAAGGCAGGGAAGGTTACTGCGCGCAGATAACAGTTTGCTCTTGGTGTCAGGCTTGATGGATACCTGAAAGATACTTGCCTGATGCGACGAACGGCCTCCGGGCGGAGTTGAACGGGAGCACCGGAAAGCTGGCCTTGGTGTGTAGCCGCTTTGGGTCTTTAAGCGACCCTCAAGCGCATGATCCAGTTCGCCAGCTTTGGCCAACTACCGCGAGACAAATTGGCTGACATCGCGAGCCCCTGATCCGGGCGACAAGGCAAAAATACGCATCTTTATTGATAGCTGCTTCTGCTTAATAGACAAGCGCTTAGGCCTGTTCTTTTACAACATTGCCATCACCCAGACCATAGCGGCTTTGTGTCTTAGAGGATATATCTGCTCAGGTCTTCGTTTTTGCTGAGCTCAGCCAGGCGCGATTCAACGTAGGGGGCGTCGATGTGGATGGTTTGCCCGGCCATGTCGGTGGCACCGAAGCTCACCTCGTCCAGCAGGCGCTCCATCACGGTTGAAAGCCGGCGTGCGCCGATGTTTTCGGTGCGCTCGTTCACGTCAAAGGCAATCTGCGCCAGTCGCCCGATGCCGTCGTCGGCAAACTCCACTTGCACCTGCTCGGTGGCCAGCAAAGCCTGGTACTGCTTGACCAGCGACGCGTCGGTCTGCGTCAGGATGGCCACAAAATCGGCCACCGACAACGATTGCAACTCGACCCGGATCGGAAAGCGCCCTTGCAACTCAGGAATCAGGTCGCTGGGCTTGCTCAGGTGAAACGCACCCGAGGCAATAAAAAGAATATGGTCGGTCTTGACCATGCCGTACTTGGTGGACACGCTGGTGCCTTCCACCAGCGGCAACAGGTCGCGCTGCACGCCCTGGCGCGACACCTCGGCGCCATTGCCCTCAGCGCGCGACGTAACCTTGTCAATCTCGTCGATGAAGACGATGCCGTTTTGTTCCAGCATCTGCAGCGCACGCGTTTTGATGTCTTCGTCGTTGACCAGCTTGGCGGCTTCTTCGTCGGTCAGTTGCTTGAGCGCGTCAGCAATGCGCAGCTTGCGCGTCTGCTTCTTGTTCTGGTTGAGCTGGCCAAACATGCCGCGCAATTGCTCGGTCATTTCTTCCATACCGGCCGGACCCATGATCTCCAGTTGGGGCGCGGACTGCGCCAGATCGACTTCAATTTCGCGCTCGTTGAGTTGGCCTTCACGCAACTTTTTGCGAAAGGTCTGGCGTGCCGCGCTTTCGGGCTCGTTGGCAGGCACCACGCCAAATTCGGCGCGCGGCATTGGGATCAGGATGTCAAGCACCCGGTCTTCGGCCGCGTCTTGGGCGCGCTGGCGCACTTTCTGTGTTTCGGCCAGGCGCGTCTGCTTGACCGCCACGTCGGCCAGGTCGCGAATGATGGCATCCACGTCCTTGCCCACATAGCCCACTTCGGTGAACTTGGTGGCTTCCACCTTGATGAACGGCGCATCGGCCAACCTGGCCAGGCGACGCGCAATCTCGGTTTTACCGACCCCTGTGGGGCCGATCATCAGGATGTTTTTGGGCGTGATCTCGGCGCGCAGGTCAATCTGCACCTGTTGGCGGCGCCAGCGGTTACGCAGCGCAATGGCCACCGCGCGCTTGGCCTGCTGCTGGCCGACGATGTGGCGATCAAGTTCGGCAACAATTGCCTGGGGAGTCAGTGAGGACATGGTTCGGATGAATGAAAAAAAAGCGACCCCACCCACCAGTGCATCAGTCGCCTGACAGCACTTCAATGGTGTGGTTCATGTTGGTGTAAATGCAAATCTCGGCGGCAATTTCGAGCGACTTGCGCACAATCGCTTCGGCCGACTGGTCGGTGTGGCTCAGCAGGGCCATGGCCGCGGCCTGCGCGTAAGCGCCCCCCGAGCCAATGGCCACAATGCCATCTTCGGGCTCGAGTACGTCGCCATTGCCGGTGATGATCAGCGACGCCTGTGCGTCGGCCACCGCCAGCATGGCTTCCAGGCGACGCAGTACGCGGTCGGTGCGCCAGTCTTTGGTGAGTTCGATGGCGGCACGCGTCAGGTGGCCTTGATGTTTTTCAAGCTTGGCCTCAAAACGCTCAAACAACGTAAAAGCGTCCGCTGTGGCACCGGCAAAACCGGCCAGCACCTTGCCATGGTAGAGCTTGCGCACCTTGCGCGCCGTGCCTTTCACAACGATGTTGCCGAGCGTGACCTGCCCGTCGCCGCCGATGGCCACTTGCACGCCCTGCGCAGTCTTGCGCCGCACGCTGATGATGGTAGTTCCGTGAAATTGTTCCATGTCGCGACGCGAGTCCTAAATAGTGCGCACCATGATGCGGACGTGTTCGTTGATGCCGATCAGGCTGAAAAAGGCAGCCACCAAGCGCGGCACCCGCACAAACTCTGTCTGCTGCCCCTGAGTATGACGCGCCGCAGCCCAGTTCAAAATGCTCCCGGCGGCGGCAAAATCAACACGCACGAGCCGATCGCAAACAACACGAAGTGCCTCCCCGGTTTGCCCGGGTGCAGGAATGCTGCGCAACTGTAGCGTCAGGTCACCGGAAAGTTCGCCTGAGAGTTCCGCTTGTACATCAACCTCAAGTTCACTGGGCACTGTCACGACAAACGCGGTGTTTTGAACAACGACCGTGGATGTGACGCGTCTGCTTTGAGGCGTGCGCCAGGACGGTGGCGACACCTCGTAGGTAATGCAGTAATCCATGGAAACCGCTTCAAACTCACTTTGCTGCCCCAACATGCACAGCGCATCCAGCCGCGCCCTCCACCAGGCAGGATCAATACGATTGTTACCAACGGGTGTCTGAGCGCGCAAAAAATTGGCCAAGGCAGTTTCGCCCTCAATCAGCAGCAGCAACGGCTGTTCACAGCAACGACGCAGGCAATCAGCCAGCGGCGACACCAGTTCAGAAGGTACAAATTCGAGCTTGCGCCAATCGAGCCTGACCTGACCAGAGACGACGCCAAGCACTTGGTCGAGTTGGCCCACGTCTGAAGGGGTCAAATGGGTTGGACAAACCCAAAGACGACCGGACTGCGCCTGGCCAGGCAGCAACGCCCCGTTCTCCGATCGGCCCAATACGCCGGGCGTCGCGCACCACGTGGGTGCAGTTCTCCCGAAGCGTTGCGCGAAATCCAACGCAAAAATATCAAACCGCTGCTGCTGCCCAAGGCCGCGATACAAGTCAAACAAGGCCGCAGCCCAGGTATCTGCTTCAGAGGCCTGTACGGCAGGCGAGCGCAGGGCCTCCAACAAGATTTTTTCAGCACCCGCATCATCGCCATTGGCGAACCGCACCGCTGCGTCTTCCAGCGTGGAATCAGACAACGTCTGCCCCATGTCAATTGACATCATCTTCGACACAGAAAAAACACGATTACCCGCCAACTCAAACCGGCGTTCCGATGCCACATGGGTGTTGCCATTGCTACCTGGGCCCTGCCCATAACGCCCGGCCAGTTCCAGTGCATCATCGTCAGCAAATGACCCAAGATTGGTCGGAACCGTCGCAGCAAAAGACGCCAGGGTATCCACTTCAGAATCAGAACCCGGACTTTGCGGTTCGTTGTTCAACACAGATGCTTGCCCCGCCGCCCCGGCTGCGCTATCCGCTTGGCCTTTTTCCCACCATTGCCGGGACATCAAGGCTTCAATTTCGTCGATTTTTTTGAGTGTGCTGGCGCGCTCCTCAAGCATGGAAAAACTGGAACTCTCAAGAAAAAATGAATCCTGTTCTGCCAATTTGACAGCCTCCGCCGCCGAAACCTGCCTCAACTTGCGCAATTGGGCAAATTCACGCTTGCGCACCGTGTCGTTGTGCGCCTTGCGTTCAAGCACACGTTTGATCGCATGAGCGCTGTTTTCAGCAGGCCTGGATACTTGTGCCGCATCGTTACTGACGGCAACAGGCGCTGCGCTGCGTACAAAATTGGCAACCCTTGAAAACAAACCTGTGCTGTTGCTCGTTGTAGCCATGACAGCGCTTGAAATCGCCCCGGTCAGAGTGGGAGCTCAATCCCCAAACATTTTTTGCTTGAGCTCACGGCGCTGCTGTGCCTCCAGCGACAACGTGGCGGTGGGGCGCGCCAGCAGCCGCGCCACGCCGATGGGTTCCCCTGTTTCGTCGCAATAGCCATAGTCGCCAGCGTCGATGCGGTTGATCGATTGCTCAATCTTCTTGAGCAACTTGCGTTCACGATCTCGCGTACGCAACTCCAGCGCATGCTCTTCCTCAATGGTGGCGCGATCCGCAGGATCAGGAACAACGACCGTATCTTCACGCAGATGCTCGGTGGTTTCGCCCGCGTTGTTGAGGATGGCGTCCTTCAGGCTCACCAACTTCTGGCGAAAAAAAGCCATCTGGGTGTCGTTCATGTACTCCTGGTCAGGCATGGCGATCACCTCTTCATCGGTCAGATCCGCCACTGCCTTCTTTTTCCAGTTGTTGGCCAGCTTGGGGTCTTTCTTGACGTGGGCAGCCGTGGGCGAAGCAATCTGCTGCGTCGCGGTGATCTGGGTAAAACTCGACTTGGCGGCATTGGACGCCACCGACTGCGCCATCGACGGCACGGTCAGTTGGGCCAGACGCGACGAAGGCCGACCAGAACGTACCGGCACCCCCAATGAGGTCAGCGCGGCCGCGCCTGGCACAGCGACTGGCTTGGCAACCGCCTTGTGCGTCGGCACAGGGCTGGCTACAGCCGGGGATTTTTTGTCACTTTTGACAGTTTGGGAAGCAATGGCTTTGGTTTCAACGACAGGGGTCACGGGTTCGGATTTCTTTTGGCAATGAACGGGCATTGGCCGCGCCACTGGCGCAACCGGTTTGGACACAGCAACAGGTTTGTTACTCTTGGGCACCGCCTTGACCGGCGGTGGGGCAGACTTTTTGACAGCCGCTACAGGCGCAGGTTTCTTGGCGGTCACCGCCTTGACAACAGCGGCTTTTACTGTCGGCTTGGCTGGCGGCTTGACAGATTTCTTGACTACAGCCGTCCTTACCGTTGTGGCCGCCTTGACAGACTTGGCAGGTTCGGCAGCTTGAACTGCTTTGCTACCCTTGGTTGCAGGCGCTGAATTGGCAGTTACTTTTTTGGACGAGTCGGATGCAGACTTCACGGTGGACCTCCTGGGGGGTTGCTCCTGAACGGGGGACGACGGTACCCGCCCTTTGGACGGTGCACCAGCGGCAGCGCTTGGCTTGACAGCCCGCGCGGCGGTTTTTTCTTTGGCGGGCGAGTGTAGCGGCTTGGCGGCCGGAAATCCCATCAGTTGCAAAATCGAACCAAACATGCGTCGTCCATTCCGTGGTGGGTCGGGTCATCAGACCAGGCTTTGCTCCATGCCTTGCAAAAAGATGTCTTGCGGCAGGTCGATGCCGATGAACACCATTTTGCTGCAGGGCTTTTCGTCTTGGCCCCACTCGGGGCCCAGGTCGCTGCCCATCAACTGGTGCACGCCCTGAAAAATCACTTTGCGATCGGTGCCCTGCATGTACAGCACACCCTTGTAACGCAGCATCCGCGGACCATAAATGTTGACCACTGCACCCAGAAAATCTTCCAGCTTAGCCGGGTCAAAGGCGCGATCCGACCTGAACACAAAACTCTTCACATCATCGTCGTGATGGTGGTGATGCGCATGACCGTGGTGGTTGCAGCTTTCGCCTGGCGCGTGATCATGGCCGCAGTGGTCATGGTCATGATCGCCATGGTCATGATCTTCCTCTTTCAGAAAATCCGGGTCGATGTCGAGCTTGGTATTGAGGTTGAAGCCACGCAGGTCAAACACCTCGCTCAACGCCACCTCGCCAAAATGCACCGCTTTTTGTGGCGCGCGCGGGTTCATGTGTTTCAGGCGATGCATCAGATCGGCGGTTTCGTCGGCGGACACCAGGTCGGTCTTGCTGATAAATATCTGGTCGGCAAAGCCCACCTGGCGGCGCGCTTCCTGGCGCGTGTCAAGCTGCTGGTTGGCGTGCTTGGCATCGACCAGCGTCAAAATCGAATCAAGCAGATAGCTCTCGGCGATTTCGTCGTCCATGAAAAAAGTCTGCGCCACCGGGCCGGGGTCGGCCACACCGGTGGTCTCGATCACCACTCGGTCAAAGTCGAGCAAGCCCTTGCGTTTTTTGGCCGCCAGCAGTTGCAGTGCCTCGCGCAGGTCTTCACGGATGGTGCAGCAAATGCAGCCGTTGCTCATCTGGATGATCTGCTCCTTGGAGTCGGTCACCAGAATGTCGTTGTCGATGTTTTCCTCACCAAACTCGTTCTCGATCACGGCAATCTTCTGACCGTGGGCCTCCGATAGCACGCGTTTGAGGAGCGTGGTCTTGCCAGAGCCGAGAAAGCCGGTAAGGATGGTGGCGGGAATAAGGCTCATGTTGCGGTGACTTGGAAAGGCAGCGAGTGTAACGATACCCGCCTGAAGCCTCCTTACAGGGGGCATCCGCCCTTTGGTGCCGGGCCATCCAGCCTCCATGACCCCTTGGCGACAACACAACTGTTTTCCCTTTGTTACATTCAGCCCTTTTAAGGGAAAACCCGTATGTCCGTCCAACAACTCTATGCCCAGAAAAAAATGAACGCCAGCGATGCTGTGCAGCTGGTTCACGACGGCGACCTGATCATCGTCCCGACCGGCGTGGGCGAACCGCCCACGCTGCTGACGGCCCTGTCCGAACAGCGCCGCAGCTTTCACGATGTCAAGGTGGCCCAAATCCTAGCGATCCGCAAATTTGGCTATATCGACCCCGAGACGGTACAGCATGTGCGTCACGTGGCGCTGTTTTATGGTGCAGCCACCCGCGCGGGTGGCCAGGCGGGCTGGATTGACTTTATTCCCAACTATTTCTCTGAAATTCCGAGTCTGATCAGTCGCCAGCAGATGCCCGCTGACGTGGTGTTCAGCATGGCTTCGCCCATGGACGCGCACGGCTATTTCTCGCTCAGCCTGGGGGCTGACTACACCATGGCAGCAGTCGCCAAAGCGCGTGCCGTGGTGTTGGAGGTCAACCCGAACGTGCCTTTTGCCTACGGCAATTGCCACGTGCATATTTCGCAGGTGGCAGGGTTGGTGGAAAACAGCGAGCCTGTGTTCGAAGTCGGACTGCCCAAAATTGGCCCGGTCCAGGAAGCCATCGGGAAATACGTGGCCGACCTGATTGATGACGGTTCGACCCTACAGATTGGCTACGGCGGCATCCCGGACGCGGTGGTCATGCAGCTCACGCACAAGCATGACCTGGGCATCCACACCGAAATGATCGGTGACGGCATCCTGACCCTGCTGGAAAGCGGTGCGGTCACCAACCGGCGCAAAAACTATTGGCCGGGCAAGATGCTGGCCACTTTCGCGTTGGGCTCCAGCAAGCTTTACAAATTCATGGATCGAAATCCCGCGCTGGAAATTCATCCGGTGGATGTCACCAATACGCCCGCTTTGGCCGGTAAAAATGACAAGCTGATGGCCATCAACGCCACCTTGCAGATTGATCTGCTGGGGCAATGCGGCTCGGAAAGTCTGGGGCATTTGCCGTATTCGGGCACCGGCGGCCAGGCCGATTTTGTGCGTGCCGCCAATCTGTCCCAAGGTGGCAAAGCGTTCATCGTTTTGCCTTCCACGGCCAAAGGCGATAGCATTTCGCGCATCGTACCCACCCTGTCGCCTGGCACGCACGTCAGCACCAGCAAGAACGACATCAACTACGTAGTGACCGAATTTGGCGTCGCGCAACTGCGCGGCAAATCGGCCAAACAGCGTGCGGCCGAGTTGATTGGCATTGCCCACCCCAACTTTCGCTCAGAACTGACCGAGCAGGCCAAACGCATGGGCGTTTTCTAAAAAGGGCAAGCCTCGCCGTTTTACGCCCGTTTTACGCGCGCCGCATCACCACAAGCCCTTTGAGGTATTCGCCCTCGGGGAAAGCCAGCGTCATCGGGTGGTCGGGCGCACCCCCCAGACGCTCATGAATGTAGCCGTCCACGCCCGCATCACAACCTGCCGAGGCGACAATTTTGTGGAACAGGTCGGCACTGATACCCCCTGAGCAACTGTAGGTAAACAGTACGCCACCGGGTGCCAGCAGCTTGAAAGCCAACCGGTTGATGTCTTTGTAGGCGCGTGCGGCGCGATCCGCGTGCGCCACGGTAGAGGCAAACTTGGGGGGGTCCAGCACAATGGCATCAAAACTGCGCCCTTGTTCAATGAACGCTCGCAAACAAGCGTTCACGTCTGCATCCATGAAAGTAGCCCGGGCGCTATCCAGACCGTTGAGCGCCAGGTTGGCTGCGGCTTTAACCAACGCGGGCCCCGACGAGTCAATGGAGATGACATGCTGTGCGCCACCCATCAGCGCAGCTACGGTAAAGCCGCCGGTGTAGCAATAACAATTGAGCACCTGTCCAAACTTCAGACGCTGGGTGTAGTCAAAAAAGCGCTTGCGGCTGTCGCGCTGGTCCAGGTAAAAGCCCGTCTTGTGGCCTTCGGCAATGTTGACCGCCATTTGCCAGTCATGCTCTTGCAGCACCAGGGCCACCTCGCCCTGGCCGCGCAACCAGCCCTTGGCCTGCGGCAAACCTTCCAGCGCGCGGCTGTTGGCGTCGCTACGTTCGTAGAGTTTGGTGAGATGGGTGGCTTGCAGCAGCGCGTCCGCCAGCACGGTTTTCCAGCGCTCAGCCCCAGCCGAGGTGAACTGCGCCACCAGCGTGTCACCGTACCGGTCAACGATCAAACCGGGCAGGCCGTCGGATTCGCCATGCACCAGTCTGACACCGTTGCTTTGAATAGCAAATCGGTCTCTGGCTCTTACTGAATGAGCGCAAGCAGCTATAAAAAATGGGGGGTCAATGCGTTGCTTTTCGTCAAAGCTCCAGACCCGGGCGCGGATTTTGGAGGCCGGACTGAACGCGGCCCAGGCCAGAAAATGGCCCTCAAAAGACTCGATCCGGACCGTTTCACCGGCATCGGCACTGCCCTTGGCAATAGCAGACTCAAAAATCCAGGGATGACGGCGCAGCAGTGATTTTTCTTTGCCTGCGCGCAGGCGTATTGACTTCAAGGCATTCAATCAGTTGAGGACAGAGCAACTCTTGATCTGCCCCGCATTTTTAATCAGTTGGGGACAGAGCAAGCTCGCTGCGCGTAGCCTTGGTCTGTCCCGCAAAATCTCAGTAGGTAATCGCCATGGCCGGCACATCGACACGAATCATCGGCTTGCCCAACGCCGCGCTGACAGCGGCCACGTACTCGGACGACCATTTGGCGTCGCCCAGCAACTTGGCACCGGCCGCTTGCGTGACCACCAGAATCTTGTCGGCAGTGAGCACCTTGCCGCTGGCGCGCAGGGGCTCGCACTCGAGGGTGGTGAATTGCTGGTCCAGCCAGGCACGGGCTGCGTCGTGCGCCAGCGGTGCCGTTCCGGCCGGAACGTGGAAGGTGAATTCAACACCCTTGTCCAACATCACACTGATTTGCTTTTGCATAGATCGTCCGTTGAAGAAAATTGAGAAAGTACGCTATTTTGACCCAGTTGGTTTGAGGTGCGCACGCGGATGCGCTGCATCGTAGGTTTTGGCCAGGTGGCTAAAGTCAAGCCGAGTGTAAATCTGCGTGGTGCTGATGTTGGCGTGACCCAGCAGTTCCTGCACACCGCGCAGATCACAGCTGGACTGCAACACATGGCTGGCAAACGAATGCCGCAGCATGTGCGGGTGCACTGGCGCGGCCAGCCCGGCCTGCAAACTGCGTGCACGCACGCGCTTCCAGATCGACTGCGCGGTCAGCCGCTGGCCGCCGCGACCAATGAACAACGCCGGCGACACCGCGCCCAGCGCGCGGCCAGGCTCGTCTGCACCCAGCGCCGCCACAGGCCGCTTTGGATGGCGCACCTGCAACCAGCGCTCTATCGCCCGCACCGCCTGCGCGCCCACGGGCACCACCCGGCGCTTGCTGCCCTTGCCCAGCACATGCGCTTCACCGGCTTGCAGGTCAACCCAGCCACGCGCTTCAGTACTGGCCTGCACATCCAGCCCGGTCACTTCGCCCAGCCGCAGACCGCCGCCATAGAGCAATTCCACCAGCGCCTGGTCGCGCGCTTCCAGCCAGGGATCGGCACCGGCGCTGGCAAAACTGGCCAGGCGCACCGCGTCATCGACACTCAGCGCCTTGGGCAGAGGTTTGGATGCCTTGGGGGCGCGCACGTCCGCCAAAGGGTTGCTGGGCACCAGACCCTCTCG
This sequence comes from Comamonadaceae bacterium CG12_big_fil_rev_8_21_14_0_65_59_15, assembly GCA_002786915.1. Classification (GTDB taxonomy): domain Bacteria; phylum Pseudomonadota; class Gammaproteobacteria; order Burkholderiales; family Burkholderiaceae_C; genus Rhodoferax. The sequence continues at coordinate 172,952 of PCUV01000049.1, forward strand.
CCCAGCCCAGCTATAAAAACCACGCCAGCCCGACAAAATCAGCGCAATGCCGCGCGCACTGCGCCCACCGCTGTGCATCTGCGCCACCCAGCGCCGCACCTGCGCGGGCTGCACTTGCACCAGTGTCAGGCCGGCTTGTTGTGCGTAGCGGCAGAGTTTGTCCAAGTCCAGCGCGTACAGGGTAACGGTGCGCTCGGCCAGGCGTTTTTCAAAGCGTACATGGTCCAGGTAGCGCGCAACCAGCGGGTCTGACATGGTCTTACCGCAGCGGCGACAGCGCAGCGCTGGCCAAATCCGCGATGCGCGCCAGAAAATCGGTGCCCATGGTGCTGTTGAAGCGCTGCGCGTCAGGCGAGGCCAGCACCAGCAGCCCAAAGGCCGCAGCCACGCCCTGTGCTGCATCCGCAGGCAAGGCGCGCAGCGGCAAAATCGCCAGGGAGACCGCTGCTTGCGGTTCGGGCAACCAGTTGATGGCCTCCAACCCGGCGTTGACGCCGCAATACGGCTCGGTCAGCGAGGTAGCAAACAGCTTGGCGTCGTCGCTCACGCCCTGGGAAAAGTCGCATCCGGCGTAGGCGGGGGCCACGCCCCAGACTTTGATGCCTACCTGCGGCACCGAAAACTGGTTGGCCAGTTCACCGGCCATCAACTGCGGCAGATCACGCGGGTCGGTGGCCAAAAACAAGGCACGCGCCCACAGCAGCAATTTGTCGGACAGCACCATGTTTTCATTCACGTTGCGGATCATGTCCATGATGCGCTGCTCGAGCATGCGAATCTTGTCGCGCAGCATCTGGGCCTGACGCTCTTGCAGGCTGACCGTGCGCTGGCTGTGCGGACTGGACAACTGCACCGTGGCCAACAGCTCGGCATGACGCTCAAAAAAATCGGGCGTGTTGACCAGGTAGTTGGCAATGTCGTCTTCGGTGATCGGGTTGGCAATCGCGCTGGGCAGGGATGATTGGGGCATGACGGTGACTCGCAAAAAATCAGGACAGGTTGGACGGTAGTTCAATGGTGCCACGAAACACGGTGGTGGCCGGGCCGGTCATCATGACCGGGGCGTCGCCACCCGCCCAGGCGATGGTCAACACGCCGCCGTGCGTGTGCACGTCCACCGTATCATCAAGCAACCCGAAACGGATGCCCGCCACCACCGCCGCGCACGCGCCAGACCCACACGCCAGCGTTTCACCGGCACCGCGCTCGTACACACGCAGGCGAATCTGACGGCGTGATTGCACCTGCATAAAGCCCGCATTGACACGGTTTGAAAAAAACGCGTGGTGCTCAATCAGCGGACCTTGTTGCAGCACCGGGGCCGTGTCCACATCGTCCACCACCTGCACCGCGTGCGGGTTACCCATCGACAAAACTGCTACATCAACCGTAGCTGTCTGCGCTTTATCAGCAAGCGCTAGAGGCCATTTTTGCCATAAGCCTTGGGGCACGGGCCGGGCCGTACCCGGCGTAAACGGAATGCGCGCCAGATCAAACACTGGCCGCCCCATGTTGACGGTGACGCGGCCGTCGGGCCGCAAAACAGGCTCGATCACCCCGCCCTGGGTTTGCACCCGGATCGCGTCTTTGTCGGTTAGCCCAGCGTCGCGCACAAAGCGGGCAAAACAACGCGCACCGTTGCCGCATTGCTCCACCTGGGCACCGTCGGCGTTGTGGATGACGTACTCAAAATCAATGCCCGGCGCAGGCGATGGGCGCACCGTCAGAATCTGGTCAGCGCCCACGCCAAAGTGCCGGTCAGCCAAAAAACGGAACTGCGCGGCAGACAATCCATAGCACGTCTGGGTTTCGTCCAGCACCACAAAGTCGTTTCCGGCGCCGTGCATTTTGGTGAAGGGAATCTGCATGACACGGATTATCTACTCGAGAGTACAAGCCAACCGGTCACAAACTGCACGCCAAAAACGGCCCGTAGGCGCTGGCGCGCCGTGACTGATAATTTGCCCATGCTCCGCCCTACCCAGCTCTTGCACCCTGCCCGCCCCCCCGCACCCGCACGCGCCGCCGCCACGGTGCTGTTGCTGCGCGACACCCTCGAGGGCATCGAGGTACTGATGACCCGCCGCTCGGCCAAAGCCAGTTTTGTGCCCGGCGCGTTCGTCTTCCCCGGTGGCGGCATCGACGCGGCCGACGGCTGCTGTTTTGACGTGGCCACGCGCCGCGCCACGCAAAGTGACGCAGCCTTGACCGAAGCCATTGCTGCCATCCGTGAAAGCTTTGAAGAGCTGGGCATTTTGCTGGCGCAGCGCCGTGACGGCAGTTGGGCCACACAAACGGATATCGACACGATGGACCGCCACGCCCCGTTTGCCGCCCAATGCGCCGCGCACGGTCTGCGGCTGGTGGCAGACCAGGTGCAGGTGCTGGCGCGCTGGGTGACCGACCGCGACCTGCCCAAACGCTTTGACGTGCCCTTTCTGGTGGCACGCATGCCGCCCGGACAAACGCCAGTGGCCGACGAGGCGGAGCAGTTCGAGCCGGTCTGGGTGCGCCCGGTCGACGCGCTGGCGCAGCATCAGGCGGGCCACTTTTTCATGATCTTTCCGACCATCAGGACGCTGGAGCGGCTACAGGGCTTTGCCACCGTACAGGCAGTACTGGACGCCTGCGCGGTGTCTGAAGACCCGCTGTTTGTGAGCTGTCCGCGCGCCGGGCTGCTGGGCGGGCGCGAGGCGCGCTACATGGAGCACGACTTGCCGTTTGGCGAACTGGCGCTGGTGTGCCCCGACGGCCAGATCGTGCACCCGCTAGACTGGCAAAGCGATCACCCGGTGCCGCTGCTCAAAAACGTTCTGCGCCTGACCGCGCCCAACCCCGGCGCCATGACCGGCCCGGGCACCAACAGTTACCTGGTGGGCGAGCCCGCCACCGGCTACATCGCCATCGATCCCGGACCGGCCGACGCCGAGCACCTGGACAAACTGTGGCGCGCCGCAGGCGGCGATATACGCGCCATTGTCTGCACGCACTCGCACCCCGACCACGCCCCCGGCGCCTTGCCGTTGCAAGCGCTGTGCCGCGACGCCGGGCAAGGCGTACCACCGATTCTGGGCCTACCCAGTGCCGCCACGGCACGCGCCGCCAGTGCTTTTGCGCCCGACAAAACGCTACAAAATAACGAGCTGCTTACGCTTGTTCCACCTGTGCTGGAGGGTGATTTGGCATATAAAGCCGGGCACACGCTACGCGTCATCCATACGCCCGGCCACGCCGCCAACCATGTGTGTCTGGTGTTGCTGCAAGACGGTCTGCTGTTTTCTGGCGACCATATTCTGAACGGCAGCACCACGGTGGTGGACCCGCCCGACGGCGACATGAACGACTACCTGGCGTCGCTGGATCTGTTGCGCGCGATTTGTGTGGAGCACAACGTGCACTTCATCCTGCCCGCGCACGGCTACGCCATGGGCGGCCCGGGCACTGAGGCGCTGGCCGTGATCGACCAGCTCAAGGCGCACCGCCTGGCGCGCGAAGCCAAGGTGCTGGATGCCATGCAAGCCCTGCCAGACGGCACGCTGGACGACTGGCTGGCATGCGTTTACGACGACGTACCGCAGCGCCTCTGGCCGGTGGCCATGCGCTCGCTGATGGCGCACGTCGATCGCATCGAGTCGCTGCGCACATGAAGACGCCTCTGCCCGAGGCGGGGGAGCGCCTGGCCAAGCGCGTGGCGCAGTTGAGCGGTCGCTCGCGCCGCGAGGCCGAACAACTCATCGAAGGCGGTTGGGTGCAGGTCAACGGCGTGGTGGTTGAAGAGCCCATGGCGCGTGTGACCGACCAAACCGTGGTGATTGACCCAGCTGCCAGCCCGATGGCGCTGACTGACGTGACGCTGCTGCTGCACAAGCCGCCGGGGCTGGACGCCATGGCCGCGCTGGGTGGCGCCAACCGGCACGTCAAGCCCGCGCAGCAGTTGCTGCAGGCGGCAACGCACTGGGCACAAGACCCAGCCGGCCAGCGCGCGCTCAAACGTCACCTGAGCAAGCTCACCCCGGCTATGCCGCTGGAAACTGCCGCCAGCGGGCTGGTGGTGTTCACGCAAGACTGGCGCGTGCTGCGCAAGCTCACCGATGATGCGGCATTCATTGAGCATGAATTTCTGGTGGAGGTGCAAGGCGAGATCAGCGCCGAGCCATTGCACCATCTCAACGCCCTGGGGGTGATGGAAAAACTGCCGCCGTTCAAGGCCAGCGTGAACAGCACGCATGAGGGCCTCACGCGGCTGCGCTTTGCCGTCAAGGGCGCGCACCCAGGGTTGATCGCCTACCTGTGCGAGCGCGCAGGGCTGCACATGGTGTCGATGAAGCGCCTGCGCATCGGGCGCGTTACGCTGGCCCATTTGCCCGAGGGGCTGTGGCGCTATCTGGGGGATGGGGAGCGGTTTTAGGAAGCTACCGCCTGATCGGAAACTTGATCTGGTCTCGCATGCTGGACGAGGTAAAGCAGCCGCTTTCGGTTGAACCCGCGCAGCGGCTGCCTTGGGCGGTCTCCTCATACTGGAGTACCAGAAATCGTCAACCGCCCAAGCCAGCCACTGCGCTAGACGCTACAAATAAAAAAGCAGCAGTCGCCCTCAAATCGAGGGCTGTGGGGCAAATCGGGCCATCCCAACGGGTTGCCTTCTGACTCAAACACCGCCCGCCTACCCACACATCGCGTGGTAACCGGTGGCGGCGAACACCGATTTCTGGTACTCCAGCATGAGGGGTTCGCTGCTACCGGTTGCCGCGCGGGGCGCACCAATGATGTCTGCCGTACTGAAGTGATCCCAAGTCCATGGATGCCGGATCAAGTCCGGCATGACAACACTTGCTGTCACGGCAAAAAACATGCAGGCAACCCGAAAATCCACGCCGATCAATCTTCATCACTCCCCAAACAATTGCCCCCGCGCGGCGTCGGTGATGGCCAGCACGCAGGGGTGGCTGATGCGTCGCTCCACCGACACGGCATAGAACTCTTCCACTAGCTCGTCGGTGCGCCCGATCACCTGCACGCCAAACTGGGCGCGGGTTTCGTCCTCCAAAACGGTGGGGGCCATGAACACACCCTGCCCTTCGCGGCCAAAGGCTTTCATTAGTGCGGCGTCGTCAAATTCGCCCACCACCACCGGCGCCACCTGGTGCCGGGCAAACCAACCCTCCAACTGCTGGCGTACCGACGCCGACGCACCCGGCACCAGCATTGGCACGCCGTCCAGACACGCAGGGAAACCGCCCTGGATGCGCGGCGCCAACACCGGCGCGCAGAAAAAACTCAGGGCGCTGCGGCCCAACGCATGGTTGAACGCCTTCACACTCACACGTTTGTGCATGGGTTCGTCGGTAATCACCAGGTCCAGCCGATGCAGCGCCAATGCGGCCAGCAGGTCGTCAAACTTGCCCTCGCTGGCCAGCAACTTCACGGGTTGATCAATTTGCAAGGCCGGTTCCAGCAAGCGGTAGGCGACCGATTTGGAGACCGAGTCCGCCACACCCACCCGAAAGTCCAGCCGCTTTTGCGCGCCGCGCACCTGGCGCAACGCACTCTCCAGGTCTTGCCCCAGACTGAATATCTGGTCGGCGTAACCTAGCGCCAGACGGCCGTGCTCGGTCAGCTCCAACTGGCGCCCGGACTTGCGAAACAGCTTGCGCCCCAGCCAGTCTTCGAGCAGCTTGATCTGACCCGAGAGCGTTTGTGGCGTGGTGTGCAGTTGCTCACCGGCGCGCATGATGCCACCGGCGCGCGCCGTAACCCAAAAATAGTAAAGATGCTTGAAATTCATCGGATCAACCTCAATTACCCGCACAACACTTCGTGTTTATCGAAGTTTAATTGTTACAAATTCGAATTTACACGAAGTGAATTGAACTTTACAGTTGCGCCCTGTGTCCACTGTTTCGGACACTGACAGGAGATACCACCATGCGTTTAAGTACCAAAGGCCGTTTTGCCGTTACCGCCATGATTGACGTTGCCCTGCGCGAAAAGCTCGGGCCGGTACCGCTGTCCGACATTTCTGCGCGCCAGCAAATCTCGCTGTCGTATCTGGAGCAGATGTTCAGTCGCCTGCGCCAGCAGGGGCTGGTCGCCAGCACACGCGGCCCGGGCGGCGGCTACACACTGGGCCAGCGCACCGACGCCATCACCGTGGCCGACATCATCAGCGCGGTGGAAGACGCTCCGGCCAAGACCAAGACCGAGCCAGCGGCCACCAAAGACATGGCGCAAGACCTGTGGGATTCGATGAACGCCCGGGTGGCAGAGTTCATGCAGTCGGTCACGCTGCGTAGCCTGGTGCTGGAGCAACTGGCCAAGGGCGTCAAGATCGAGCAAAAACCGGCGCCCAACCGCGGTGTCTTCAAAAAGCCCGCACAACAAACGGTGCGCACCACCGCGCCCAATTCGGTGTTTGCCCTGGGGCAATCGCTGCTGGCACGCGGTTAAACATAAAAAACACGGTCCTGCCCTGATAGCATCTGTACAAGGTGCTATCAAAATAAAAGTGTGAAGCCCACCGATAAGCCGGATTCTGTGCATTGAGGTTGCCCTCAATGTGACTGCCATTCATCTGGGCTGTGGGTCACCCCACAGCTCGGTGCTACCTACCCGCACACTCCGGGGGCCCCATCAACGTGTGCCTATTTGGTATTGCTGCGCGTAGAGATTGCCCGTTTCACCCGCACCGGGTTGCCCCAGCGCGACTCGTCTCTGTTGCTCTGATCCTCACCTTATAGCCCCGCACTTGCGTGCGCGGCCTTTCAGTGGACAGCCGTTAGCTGCTACGCTGCCCTATGCAGTCCGGACGTTCCTCCAGTGCCTGGTTTCCCAGCTTGCACCAGCGGCAGTCTGGCGGGCTTCACGGAGCGGGATTATCGGGGCATCCGCCGGGTTAACCCCTTGCGGCGGCAACAATTCCCTTCGGGTTGAAATAAGCCCGCGCCCGTGGCGTAAGCAACAGCAACGCGGACAGCGCCGTCAGCGCGGCCACTGCGCCCAGAATCAAGGCCAGCCGCGTCCAGGGCTGCTCCATGGCCGAGCGCTCCTGCACCAGCAGCACCCCGGTGCGCAACCATTCCAGCGCACCCAAGACCAGCGCCACTTGCAGCACCGGGGGAACCCAGCGTTGGCGCAGCGCCAGCAGACCCAACAACGCCAGCGCCGCAGCCACCATGACAGCGTTGTCAGCGTGCATGAAGTGCGCGCTCAGCAGCAAAAACGACACGCCCACCGGGCTCAGATAGACAAAAGTCATAGCAGGTCTCGCAGATAGTAAAGGGCCACGGGCAGATTATCATGGTGACCTGCCCGATCACCACGAGCCTGCCATGATTCGCCTCTCCGAACTCAAACTGCCCCTGTCGGCCCTGCCTGCGGTCACGCGCCGCGCCGCCGATGCACCCGCAGAAACCGACGCTGACCGCGCCCCGGTGGCGCACCCACTGCCCGCGCTGCGCCAGCTGGCCGCGCAGACGCTGGGCGTGGCCGAAGCTGACCTGGCTGAGCTGCACGTTTTCAAACGCAGCTTTGATGCGCGCCAGGCCGACATTCGCGCGGTGTATATCGTGGATGCGACGTTGGCCAACCCGGCGCGTGAAGCGCAGCTACTGGACAAATTCAAGACCAACCCGCACATCCAGCCTACGCCCGACATGGCTTACCGGCTGGTGGCCCAGGCGCCCGCCCACTTGCCGCTGCGCCCGGTGGTGGTGGGTTTTGGTCCCTGCGGCATTTTCGCCGCGCTGCTGCTGGCGCAGATGGGCTTCAAACCGATTGTGCTGGAGCGCGGCCGCCCGGTGCGCGAACGCACGCAAGACACCTGGGGCCTGTGGCGCAAGCATGTGCTCACACCCGAGTCGAACGTGCAGTTTGGCGAAGGCGGTGCTGGCACGTTCTCGGACGGCAAGCTGTGGAGCCAGATTCGCGACCCGCGCCACCTGGGGCGCAAGGTGATGCAAGAGCTGGTGCAGGCCGGCGCGCCAGCCGACATTCTGTATGAAGCGCATCCGCACATTGGCACGTTCAAGCTGGTCAAGGTGGTGGAAGCGCTGCGCGCGCGCATCATCGCGCTGGGTGGCGAGGTGCGCTTTGGCCAGCGCGTGACCGATGTGCATATTGAGCCCGAAGGCGGCCAGCGCCATGTGCGCGGACTGAGCGTACTCAACCAGGCCAGCGGGCAGACCGAAGAACTGCGCGCCGACCACGTCATTCTGGCGCTGGGCCACAGCGCACGCGACACCTTTGCCATGCTGCACGAACGCGGCGTGGCGCTGCAGGCGAAGGCGTTCTCAGTCGGCTTTCGCATTGAACATCCGCAGAGCGTGATCGACCGCGCGCTGTGGGGTCGCCACGCGGGCCACCCGGTGCTGGGTGCTGCCGCTTACAAGCTGGTGCACCACGCCAGGAACGGTCGTGCGGTGTACAGCTTTTGCATGTGCCCAGGCGGCACGGTGGTGGCAGCCACGTCGGAGCCAGGGCGCGTGGTGACCAACGGCATGAGCCAGTATTCACGCAACGAACGCAACGCCAACGCCGGTATCGTGGTGGGCATCGAGCCCGCAGATTTTCCGCAGAAGGCGGCTGATTTTGATAAGGCTTTTGGGCCTCTGGCCGCCGCCAGCCATGCGCAAGAAGCTATTGAATTAAGGGCGCTTGACGCGCACGCCGTGCACCCGCTGGCGGGCATCAACCTGCAACGCGCGCTGGAGGCCAACGCCTATGTGCTGGGCGGGAGCAATTACAACGCACCGGGGCAGTTGGTGGGCGACTTCATCGCCGGGCGGTCGTCTACCGCCTTGGGCGCTGTGCTGCCGTCCTACAAGCCCGGGGTTCAGCTGGGCGACCTGCACTGCGCTTTGCCCAGCTACGCGATCGAGGCCATGGTCGAGGCCCTGCCGGTGTTTGGCAAGAAGATCAAAGGTTTTGACATGATGGATGCGGTGCTGACCGGGGTCGAGACGCGCACCTCCAGCCCCTTGCGCATCCCACGCGGGGAGGATTTTCAGAGCACCAACACGGCCGGGCTGTACCCCGGTGGCGAAGGCGCAGGCTACGCCGGGGGCATTTTGTCGGCCGGGGTGGATGGCATCAAGCTGGCCGAGGCACTGGCAGGTGCGGTCATTGCGGCAAATTCGCGCTGACCCCATGCAACGCTGTCACCGATGTATGCTGCAACGGCACGGTAAGGAGTGCACATGAACGACTGGACCGCTCAAAGCAATCCGTCCAAGCAAACTTGGATGGTCGCAATGTTGACCGCCATGAGCTTGGTGTTGCTCTACGCTTGTCGCCATTTCAGTAATATCAACACCAAGGCGGGGTTCTTGCTGGGGCTTTTGTTGCTGGTGCTGGGCGCGTGGGGGCTGCTGACCCGCAGCACGCAAACCATTGTCATTGACGCCCAAAAACGGCGCATCACCGTCACGGACAAGTCCCGCACGGGAAGCAGCGAGCGCGTGATCCGGTTTGATGACATCACCCATGTGGGCATGGGCTACCTGGGTAAACGCTCCAATTTTGTTCAGTGGCACTACCTGAGCCTGTTGCTGCGCAGCGGCGAACGCTACCCCCTGTTTGCGCCCGGTCGCTTTTATGAAGGCAGCAGCGACGAGCGCACCGTGCAAGGCTGGCGCGACCGGCTGGAGACCATGCTGCGCGCTTGACGGATGCGGATGAGCGTGGAAGCATGTGCTACATGTCCTTGTTTACTTTGGAGTAATTCCGAGGCGCTGTACGGCTGCTTATCAGTGTGCATAAAATGCACACATGCCAAGTTCCAAAATATTCAACTGGGATGCCGACAAAAACCAATTATTGATACGTGAGCGCGGTATTTCGTTTGAAAGAATTGTTTTTGAAATCGCCAATGGACAAGAGCTGACCGTGCTTGAACACCCCAACCAGGAAAAGTACCCGGGGCAAAAAATTTCCATGGTCCAGGTTGACGATTACGTTTACGCAGTGCCCTTCGTCGAGACAGAAACAGGGATTTTTTTGAAAACCATCATTCCAAGCCGCAAGGCAACCAGGCAATACAGGAGGAAACCATGAAAAAAAATCTCATCTATGACGATGAAGAGTTGGAAATACTCAAGGCTTGGGAAGCTGGCACGCTCAAACCCGTCAGTGGCGTGGCGAAACAGATCAAAGCCCATCAAACCGCTGCCGAGGCCACCTTCAAAAAAGATCAGCGACTGAATATCCGTATTTCAAGCCGCGATTTAAGGAATTTACAGGCATGCGCTCTGGCCGAGGGGATACCTTACCAAACGTTTGCTGCCAGTTTATTGCATCAATTTGTCAGCGGCCGGTTGGTCAAGGCCTAGACGCTTGTCGGAATTTGAGCGTTCCCAAGCATCATTCGATGTTTGTGTATTCGCGTTACTGAGCCCGTTTGAAAAACGCCAGTGCTGAACCGGCCAGTACAAACAGGCTGCCAAAGGTGCGGTTCATGGCGCGGATGTGCGCGGGCTCCTTGAGCGCGCCCAGCACCCGCGAGGCCAAAGCGGTGTAGCCCGACATCACCACCATGTCGGTAAAGGCCAGCGTGGCCCCGATGATCAGGTACTGCGGCCACAGGGGTTGATGCAAATTCATGAACTGCGGCACCACCGCCAGCAAAAACACCGTGCCCTTGGGGTTGACCACGTTGATCATCCAGGCTTTGACGATCAGCGCGCGCTGTGTCACCACCTCACCCGTGTCTGACACCGCCACCATGGGCCGCGCTGGCGCGCGCCACTGCGCTATGCCCAGCCACACCAGATACGCCACGCCCAGCCACTTGACCACGGTAAACGCGGTGGCCGATGCCGCAATCAGCGCCCCCAGACCGGCACCGACGATCAGCAGTTGAGTCCAGATGCCCAGCACCAGGCCGAAGATGGTGACGTAGCCGTATCTGAAGCCGTGGTTCAGCCCCGCGCTCATCGAGGCAATGGCACCCGGCCCAGGTGAGATGCTGATGGCCCAGGACGCCGCAAAAAAAGCCAACCAAGTAGAAAATTCCATGTGTCGAGTCTAATACGGCATCCAGATGATTCTCGAAAGACATGAGATGACACACACGAAAGATGCAGCATCAAACAACCCGTTGTCAGACTTTTTCAGACAGCATGGTGTGCGCGAGGTTGAATGCATTTTTGCCGACATCACAGGTTATCCACGCGGCAAACTCATGCCTGCAGCCAGCTTTGCCGCGGGCGCTGAACTGCGCATTTGCCAGGCGATTCCGATGCAGGCCGTCACGGGCGACTACTCCTACAACCCGGTGTTCCCCGACGCAGACCCCGACGTGCGCATGGATCCCGACTACCGCACGCTGACGCTGGCACCTTGGGCCAGCGTGCCGCGTGCCGTGGCACTGCACGATTGCGTCGAGCTCAACGGTGACCCCTGCGTGTTTGCGCCGCGCAGCGTTCTCAAAAGAGTGCTGGCGAGTTACCAGGCACGCGGTTGGACCCCGGTGGTGGCACCCGAGATTGAGTTTTACCTCACCGCTGCCAACGCCGATCCGGCGCAGCCGCTAGCTGCACCGCTATTGCGCGCTGGGCGTCCCGAGGTGGGGCAAAGCGCGTTCAGCACGAACGCGCTCAACGACCTGGCACCGTTCTGGGACGAATTCCGTTCGGCATTGGCCACGCTGAACGTCGCTGCCGATACCTGGCTGCACGAAGTGGGCACCAGCCAGTATGAAATCAACCTGTTGCATGGCGATGCGGTCGCGGTGGCAGATCAGGCGTTTTTGTTCAAGTACGCCGCGCGTGAGATTGCGCTCAAGCATGGGCTGAACGCGGTGTTCATGGCCAAACCGATCGCGGGCAGCCCCGGCAGCTCGATGCACCTGCACCAGAGCGTGGTGGACGCGCAAGGGCGCAACATTTTCAGCCTGCCCGACGGCGCGCAAAGTCCTTTGCTGGAGCAGTTCATGGCCGGTTTGCAGGCCTATATCCCTGATCTGATGCTGATGCTGGCGCCCAACGTCAATTCTTATCGACGCTACGTAGCAGGCAGTCAGGCGCCCATCAACCTGCAGTGGGGGTATGACAACCGCACGGCCGGGCTGCGCGTGCCTGCCAGCACACCTGTAGCGCGGCGCGTGGAGAACCGTGTGGCCGGTGCCGACGCCAACCCTTATCTGGCCATTGCAGCCTCTTTGGCAGCGGGTCTGGCCGGCATGGAGCAGCACCTGCAAGCCACACCTGCGCTCACTGGTAACGGCTACAAGGAAACGGGCGCTCTGCCACAGCAGATGAGCGATGCGCTAGAAAAAATGGAGCACAGTTCCTTTGCAAGGCAAGCGCTTGGCCATGATTTTGTAACAGGTTACACGGCCGTCAAGAGGCTTGAACTGGGCCAGTTTTCAAGCGAAATCAGCGCTTGGGAGCGCCGCTATTTGTTGCCGCAGGTGTGAGCGGCCGTGGTGCTAACGCTTACGACCAGCCGCACTACTTGATACAGACCGAGCGCACCATTTTCAGGTCCGTCAGGCCCATCATGACTTTTTCCATGCCGTCCATCTTGAGAGTGCGCATGCCGCCCTCAACCGCGGCGGCAAAAACCTGGGCCACCCGTGCGCGCTCCTGAATCAGCTTCTTGATGCCTTCGTCGGCAATCAGCAGTTCGTGCAGGCCCACGCGGCCCTTGTAGCCGGTCTGGTTGCACTTATCACAACCCACGTGGCGGTAAAACTTGAGCTCGCCGTCCTGAGCGTACTGCGTCTTCCAACTGGCGATGAGCTTGTCCAGTTCGGTGTCAAAGTTGCCTTGCCAGGCCGCTGAATGACGCAGCTCCTCAGCATATTCAGTGGCGAACAGGCGCAGTTCATCGTCGTCGGGCACATAAGCTTCTTTGCAGGCGCAAAGTTTTTTGGCCAGCCGCTGCGCCAAAATACCCAGCAAGGCGTCGGCAAAATTGAACGGATCCATGCCCATGTCAAGCAAACGGGTGATCGACTCCGGGGCTGAATTGGTATGCAAGGTGGAAAAAACCAGGTGACCGGTCAGCGACGCTTCCACACCCATGGCCACGGTTTCATGGTCGCGCGACTCACCCACCATGATGATGTCGGGGTCGGCACGCAAAAACGCACGCATAACCAGCGCAAAATCAATGCCCGCCTTGCGGTTGATCTGCACCTGACGCAGACCCTTTTGCGTGATTTCAACCGGGTCTTCGGCGGTCCAGATTTTGGTGTCGGGCTTGTTCAGGTGCTTCAGGATCGAATGTAGCGTGGTGGTCTTGCCGGACCCGGTAGGACCGCACACGTAGAACAGCCCATAGGGTTTCTCGACCGTTCGCAGCACACGATCCATGTTGTGTGCGGTCAACCCGAGCTTGTCCAGCGGGATCGGCTCTCCTGCGGCCAGAATCCGCATGACGACATCCTCAACACCACCGGCTGAAGGGATGGTTGCAACGCGCAGTTCAATATCCGCCGGGCCGTATTTTTTGAACTTGATCTTGCCGTCTTGCGGCTTGCGGCGCTCAGAAATATCCAGGTCACACATGATCTTCAGGCGCGTGACCATGGCCTGCCTAAAGTGCGATGGCACCTCAATGTAAGGTTGCAGCGAACCGTCCACCCGGAACCGGATGCCCGTTTTGAGCTTACCTGGCATGGGCTCGATATGGATGTCAGACACCCCCTGGTGATAAGCGTCCAGGATCACCTTGTTGACAAACTTGACCAGCTCGTTGTCGGCAGCGGCCGATTCAAGAGAGTCGTCAACACTGCCGTCTTCCATTGGCGCGCTGTCCATGTCGGCCAGCATTTCATCAATGCTGCCACCGGCATTTTCCAGTCCAAAAATCTGATTGAGCGTGTCCTGAAACTCAGCGTGCGTTGTAACACGGTAAACAAATTTGGTGAGGCGCGGAAATACCTGCGTGACAATTCGGGAGCTACGCACTGCTTCCGGATCCAGACACATCACAATCAGCCCCTCGGGCGAGTCTTCCAGGGGAACCCAACCCTGTTCTTCTATGAACTCCCGTTTGAGAGCGCCATGCAGCGCCTCGGCCCGGATGCGGCCCTCTGCCCAAGGTTCATAAGTCACACCAAAAAATTTGGCCAGCGAAGACCCGATCTGGCCGGACCGCACCTGGTATTGCGTGCGCAAGACATGCTCTACGGATTGTCCTTGTTCACGCGCATCTTGCAGGCATTTTTGTAGTTCGGCGGCAGTCATGACACCTTCTGCGACCAATCCGTCGTATTTGGTGGACATGCGATAGACGCCGTCTTCGGCCCCGTGGATGCGGTGTCGAATGGCCGTGGCCAGCGTCTTGCACAGCTGTGACATGCCTTCGATCTCAAGTCCACCAAAGGTCTCGTTGTTCTTGTTGTTGATGACCTGCAGCACACCAAAAAGAGTATCACCGTCAAGAATGGGCGACACCATCATCTGACGGGTACGGTAACCCGAGCGCTTGTCCACCTCTTTCAGGAACGTCAGCTGCGGGTGAATTTTCTTGAGCGCATCGTCGTCATACACATCCGCAAGATTGACCGAGTCACGGCTGTAAGCGACATAGCCCGCAATGCTTTGTGGCGTGATCGGGAGTTTGAGATCGCGGCTGCTGTTGAGCCCCGTTTTCACCTTGGAAACAATGGCGGTCTGGTCATCGTTGACCACGTACAGGGTCAGACGGTCGGCATTGAACAGCTTACAGATCTCCGCGCTTGCATCGAGCATGATTTGTTCGATGTTCTCGGTTTCGTGAATTTGCGCAGTGACATGCTGAAGTTGTTTGTAAAACAACGCTTCAAATGTCATGCCAGAGCTTTCAGTGGACGTTTTCACAGGCAGACTCATAAAAAGGTGACGTCAATCAAGCCATTTGATAACGCCAAAAATCCAACACGAATCACCATTCAGGCCTGAAAAAACTGCATTTCTATCCCCGCGAGCTTGATTCGGTCGCCTGACTTCAAAACACAGGGGCTTTCGCCAATACTTTCATCATTGATCAACATGCGCTCCGTCCCCTCGACATGATGCACAAAATAACTGCTACGGCGCTGCGTGATGACTGCAACCGACACACCGGGCTTACCGATGGTGGTGACGACCTTGGTCAACGCCATTTCCCGTCCAGCCAACGGGCCGGACAACACTTTGACCAAACCGCGAAGTGACTCTGTTGCAGGGGCTGCGGCAGGCCGCTGGGACGCAGCCAATTCAGCCGATTCAGCCAACGTGGGAGACCTCGGAGCGACCGCCGACTCTACCTCAAATTTCAGTCGGTACTTACCCATTTCAAGGATATCGCCATGCCGCAGTTCTTCTCTGGTGATGGACTTGCCGCCAAGATAGGTTCCGTTGGTGCTGTGAAGGTCTTCGACAGTTACATGACCGCCCAGCCTATGTAAAACAGCGTGTTCACCGCTGACAGTCAAATTATCAAGCACAATGTCGTTGTACGGCCTGCGCCCCAACGTGGTCAATTCTTTGGTCAGTGTCACCTCGTTCAGGACTGCTCCGTCCATCATGATTGTTACTTTGGGCATGGAAACCTCCTGTCAGGTGCAGTATATTGGTTTTGCACAGGTTGAGGACACTCTCTGCATCACTCTGGCGTGCTGCCATGCACGAAACACCCCTGTCAAGCCGCCCCAAGGGTTTGCGGTTGCACCCAGATCAACACAACGCTGACATTGTCGCGCCCCCCATGTGCAATCGCCTGCCTGACCAGCGCATCGGCTTGCCTGGCCAGGTCAGGCTTGCCGTCCAAAATAGCTGCAATCTCGGCGTCTGAAACCATGTCATTGAGACCGTCTGAACACATCAGGTAAAGATCATCTTCTTGAACAATGTGTGTATGAATTTCTAGCCGAATGTCGGTTTCAACACCGAGTGCCCGCGTCAACAAATGACGCCCGGGCGCAACGGCTGCTTGCGCGCTTGTGAGCAAGCCGGCGTCCACCTGCTCCTGCAAAAATGAATGGTCCTTGGTGATTTGTTCAAGTCGCCCGTCGCGCAAACGATAGCAGCGTGAATCACCTATATGGCCGAGCACCAGATGCGAACCCCTGAAAACGCCCACAACCAGGGTCGTTCCCATGCCTGCACACTGGGAATGGGCACTGGCCGCGTTCAAAATAGCCCGATTGACCTGCTCGGTAAAAAACTGAAGCTTGCTGACGATGTGCTGGGGCACAAGATGATCACCGGTGGTCAGCCAACCAGCCAACGCGTTGTGAAGTAAGCCGGTGGCCATGCCGCTGGCGACTTCACCGGCGTTGTAACCGCCCATACCGTCAGCCAGCACAACAATGCCTTGATCGGCATTGATGGCCAGTGCATCTTCGTTGTTGGAACGAACGGAACCGGCGTCGGTCAGGCCGTAAAAACGGTATTGCATCGTGGCGTCGGGTACACAGATGGTGTTGTCGCCCTCATTGTGGCAGGCAGGAACGCCATTTTGGGTCTGCACCAGTCACGTCGCCTGACGTGGTTTGCCCTGCGCCCGGCGTTTCAAAAAAGTGCCTATCAGCAGCACCAGTACGGTGCCAATCAGCCCCAGCGCGTAATGCCAGGGGCGGCCTTGTGGCACATATGCCGTCAGCGCCGGATCGGAGTGCGCCATGGTCAGGGCGATCCAGCCCAGCAGCATGCCACCGAGGTTGATGATGAACGGGAAACGGTCCATCAGCTTCAAAATCAATTGGCTGCCGCCGATGATCAGCGGAATACTGACCAGCAGACCAAAAATGACCAGCGTCAACTGATGTTGCTCCCCTGCGGTGGTGGCGGCACCGGCAATCGCCATCACGTTATCCAGGCTCATCACCAAGTCGGCAATGATGACGGTTTTGACCGCGGTCCAGAGCTTGGCGCTGGTTTGCAGGGTGGAGTGTCCTTCTTCTTGCGGCACCATCAGCTTTACCCCGATCCAGAACAGCAAGGCCGCGCCCACCAGCTTCAGGTAGGGAATTTGCAGCAGCGTCAGCGCAAAGGCAATCAGAATGACGCGCAACACAATCGCCCCCGCCGTGCCCAGCATGATGCCCTTGAGCCGCTGATGTGCAGGCAACCCCCGGCAAGCCATGGCAATCACCACAGCGTTGTCACCCCCAAGCAGGATGTCGATCAAAATGATCTGGCCTACGGCAACCCAGAAGTGAACGGTCAGAAATTCTTCCATGACAGATGGTCTGCGGCAGGTTTCCAGGAATCGCCCATGCTGGGCGCACAAAATAAAAGCCGGATTGTCCCTCAGGGCATCCGGCTTGCGTGGGATTAACCGCTATTACAGCATGGCCTTGAGCAGTCTGCCCATTTCAGACGGGTTGCGCGTGACCTTGAAGCCGCATTCTTCCATCACCGCCAATTTGGCTTCTGCGGTGTCACCACCGCCCGAGATCAGCGCACCGGCGTGGCCCATGCGCTTGCCAGCGGGTGCCGTTACGCCAGCGATAAAGCCGACGATGGGTTTTTTCATGTTGGCTTTGCACCAGCGCGCCGCCTCGGCTTCGTCCGGACCGCCGATTTCACCAATCATGATCACGGCGTCGGTATCGGGGTCGTCGTTGAAGGCGCGCATCACGTCGATGTGCTTCAAGCCATTGATCGGGTCGCCGCCAATGCCTACAGCGCTGCTTTGGCCAATGCCCAACTCGGTGAGTTGCGCCACGGCTTCGTAGGTCAGCGTACCGGAGCGGCTCACCACACCGACACGGCCTTTGCGGTGGATGTGACCGGGCATGATGCCGATCTTGATTTCGTCAGGCGTAATCAAACCCGGGCAATTCGGGCCCAGCAGCAGGGTCTTTTTGCCGCCTGCGGCTTCTTTGGCTTTCATGCGGTTGCGCACTTCGAGCATGTCGCGGATTGGAATGCCTTCGGTAATGCAGATGGCCAGATCCAGGTTGGCCTCGGCGGCCTCCCAGATGGCGGCAGCGGCACCGGCCGGCGGCACATAAATCACGCTAACAGTGGCACCCGTGGCGGCAGCAGCGTCTTTGACCGAGGCGTAAATCGGGATGTTGAAGATCGATTCGCCGGCCTTTTTTGGGTTCACACCAGCGACAAAACAGTTTTTGCCGTTCGCGTATTCCTGGCATTTTTCAGTATGAAATTGCCCGGTCTTGCCGGTAATCCCCTGGGTGATGACTTTGGTGTCTTTATTGATGAAGATGGACATTTTTGATCCTAATCAGTTGAGGACAGAGCTGGCTCGTTGCACGTAGCTGCGGTCTGTCCCGCAAGGTTTCACATTATTTGGCCACCGCTTTGACAGACGCTTGCGCCGCGTCTGCCATGGTGTCCACCGAGATGATGGGCAGACCACTGTCGGCCAGCAGCTTTTTGCCCAGCTCTTCGTTGGTGCCCTTCATGCGCACGATCAGTGGCACGCTCAGGTTGGTCGCCTTGCAAGCAGCGATGATGCCAGTGGCAATGGTGTCGCAGCGCATGATGCCGCCAAAAATATTCACCAGAATGGCCTTGACCTTGGGGTTCTTGA
Source organism: Comamonadaceae bacterium CG12_big_fil_rev_8_21_14_0_65_59_15 (assembly GCA_002786915.1). Classification (GTDB taxonomy): domain Bacteria; phylum Pseudomonadota; class Gammaproteobacteria; order Burkholderiales; family Burkholderiaceae_C; genus Rhodoferax. The sequence goes on from PCUV01000049.1 coordinate 191,420, forward strand.
GCATGATCTTGAACGCTTCGGTGACCTTTTCGGGAGTGGCGCCGCCGCCCACGTCCAAAAAGTTGGCCGGCTCGGCGCCAAACAGCTTGATGGTGTCCATCGTGGCCATGGCCAAACCAGCACCGTTGACCAGGCAGCCAATGCTGCCGTCCAGGCTGATGTAGGCCAGGTCAAATTTGGAGGCTTCGATCTCGGCCGGGTCTTCTTCGTCCAGATCGCGCAGGGCGGTGATTTCCGGATGCCGGAACATCGCGTTGTCGTCAAAGTTGAACTTGGCGTCCAGGGCGATGATGTTGCCTTTGCCGTCACGATTGAGCGGATTGATCTCGACCAGCGACGCGTCGGTGTCCATGTAGCACTTGTAGAGCTTTTGGCAGACGTCGATGAACTGCGCCTGCGAATCGGCGGGCATGGCCACGCCGCGTGCAATTTCCTCACCTTGCGCCTGCGTCAAACCCACCAGCGGATCGACAAACACCTTGGCAATTTTTTCGGGAGTCTTGCTCGCCACTTCCTCGATGTCCATGCCGCCTTCGCTGGAGGCAATGAAGGCTACTTTTTGCGACGCACGATCGGTCACCACCGACAGGTAATACTCTTTCTGGATGTCGGCACCGTCTTCGATGTAGAGGCGGCGCACCTTCTGGCCGAACGGTCCGGTTTGGTGCGTTTTGAGCTGCATGCCCAGAATCTCGCCCGCCAGACGACGCACGTCATCGATGGTCTTGGCCACTTTAACGCCACCGCCCTTGCCACGGCCACCAGCATGAATTTGAGCCTTGACGACCCACACCGGGCCGCCGAGTTTTTGTGCGGCTTCCACCGCTTCTTGAACGGTGAAAGCTGCGATGCCGCGTGGCACTGGTACACCGAACTGACGCAAGATCTCCTTGCCTTGGTACTCGTGAATTTTCATGAGCTCTTTCTCTCAGAAATGAATAAGAAAAGTCGCTACGCGCAAGCCTGGTAGGCGTGGGCAGTGGCCGCCGATTGAAACAGCTTCGGACTGTATCATGGTGCACTGCGTCAATCTTGAAGCAGTCTTACAACGCAGCCACTTTTCGACCCCTCTCATTCACCATGCAAAAAATTTTTATCGACGGCGAAGCCGGTACCACGGGTTTGCAAATTCGTGAACGCCTGCAACACCTGCCGGGCATTGAGTTGCTGGGCATTGCTGCGGAACAACGTAAAAACCCCCACGTCAAACGCGCGGTAATGGCGCAAGCCGACCTGGTGGTGCTGTGCCTGCACGACGACGCTGCTATTGAATCTGTTGCAATGATCGACCAGATGGCAGGGGCTAGTGGTCAAAAAGGTCCAAAGATTATTGATGCCTCCACGGCGCACCGCACGGCACCAGGCTGGGTGTATGGCTTTGCCGAGCTGGCCCCTGGGCAGCGCGATGCGATTCGCAAGTCGCGCCGCGTGGCCAACCCGGGCTGTTATGCCACCGGGGCCATCGCGCTGATCCGCCCGCTGGTGGACGCAGCGCTGCTGCCGCGCGACTTTCCGCTGTGTTTGCCCGCTGTCAGCGGGTTTTCTGGCGGCGGACGGCAGATGATCGAGGCTTATGAGCAAGGTGCCGCGCCCGCTTACGAACTCTACGGACTGGGTCTGAAGCACAAGCATGTCCCCGAGATCATGGCCTGCACTGGCCTGACGCGTCGCCCGCTGTTTGTGCCATCGGTGGGCAATTTCAAGCAAGGCATGCTGGTGCAGCTGCCCCTCCATCTGGATCTGCTGCCGGGCAAGCCAACGGTGGCCGATCTGCAAGAGGCGCTGGTGCGTCATTACGCGGGCAGTACCTGGGTCAGGGTGATGGACGTCCCACCCGACAACAAGCTCGACGCTGTGGCGCTGGCCGGGCAGGACGTGATGGAGTTGCGCGTTTTTGGCAACCGGGATGCCGCCGACGGTTTCCGGCACGCGCTGCTGGTGGCGCGTCTGGACAATTTGGGCAAGGGCGCCAGTGGTGCCGCTGTGCAAAACCTTCAGTTGATGCTGGGGCTGTAGCCCTGCGCCTCGGTGTCTGGCGCTCAGTCGTCGCTGCCTCCAGCAAGCACACGCTGGATCACGTCGCCGCCAAAACCGCGAGACGCCAAAAAGCGCGACTGACGGGCGCGTTCGTTGCCGTCGGCGGGCGGGGATCCGAATTTTTTGCGCCAGATTTCCTGGGCGCGCTTTTGTTCGGTCTGGCGCAATTGCCCGACGGCGTCATCCACGGCGTCTGAACCCAGCCCCTTGCCGGACAGCTCCTGGCGGATGCGCGCGGCACCGAATTTGCCAGCGCGCCGATGCACGACCGACGCAATGACCCGCTCTTCGCTGATGAAGCCCTTGGCCTGCAGATCGTCCAGCACGGCCGCGAGCTGCCCCGGTTGCTCTTCAAAACGCGCCAGCTTGCGTTCCAGCTCGCGCCGGGAATGCTCGCGCATGCTTTGCAGCTTGAGTGCGCGACCGGTCAGCGACAGGGTGGGGAAAGCCATGGATTGCGCTCAATTGCTACAAATAAAATAACTACATGTGCTTTATTTATAAGGGCTAGACTGCCTTTTTGCTTGAGGTTTTGGTTGCTGCCTCGGGTGCCTCGCCACCGTCCATCAGCGCAATGCCGAGCGAGGCGCGCACCTTGTTTTCGATCTCACGCGAGAGCCCGGGGTTTTCTTTCAGGAACTCGCGCGCGTTGTCGCGACCCTGGCCGATTTTTTCGCCGTTGTATGCGTACCAGGCGCCGGACTTCTCCAGAATGTTGGCGTTCACGCCCATGTCGATGATTTCGCCTTCACGGCTAATGCCCTGGCCAAACATGATGTCGAACTCTGCCGTTTTGAACGGCGGCGCCACCTTGTTTTTGACCACTTTGACCTTGGTTTCGTTGCCAATGGACTCGTCGCCCTTTTTGATGGTGCCGGTGCGCCGAATGTCGAGCCTGACTGACGCATAAAACTTGAGCGCGTTGCCGCCGGTAGTGGTTTCGGGGCTGCCAAACATGACGCCAATCTTCATGCGGATCTGGTTGATAAAGACGACCAGGCAATTGGTCTTTTTGATGTGCGCGGTGAGTTTGCGCAGCGCCTGGCTCATCAGGCGCGCCTGCAAGCCGGGCAGGCTGTCGCCCATTTCGCCTTCGAGTTCGGCTTTGGGGGTCAGGGCAGCCACCGAATCGACCACGATCAGATCGACCGCACCCGAGCGCACCAGACTGTCGACAATCTCCAGTGCCTGCTCGCCGGTGTCGGGCTGGCTGATCAACAGGTCTTGCAGGTTCACGCCCAGGTTTTGCGCGTACTGGATGTCCAGCGCGTGCTCGGCGTCGACAAAAGCGCATTGGCCGCCCAGTTTTTGCATCTCGGCAATAACTTGCAGCGTCAACGTGGTCTTGCCGCTGGACTCCGGGCCGTAAATTTCTACCACCCGGCCGCGCGGCAAACCACCCACGCCCAGCGCAATGTCCAGCCCCAGCGAACCGGTGGAGACCACCTGGATGTCTTCGATGACTTCGCCTTCACCCAGGCGCATGATGGTGCCCTTGCCGAATTGTTTTTCGATTTGTGCCAGCGCAACTTGCAGTGCTCGGGCTTTTTCGGCGTTAATGGGGGTGGCGGTTTTGACGGGTGCGTCCATGGTGGCTCTCCTGAAAAATGGGTGGGGAAAATGGTTGGTTCGGCGTCTTCTGTTTTTAACAACAGGCTGGATGCGTGAACAGTAGTTTACGGCTCAATCAAGAAGTAATATAAAAATTATTGGTCAAATTGGTTTACTATTTGCAAATGAATCACCTTGTCTCGGATCCATTGTGGCGTCGGTCGCACCTCGGGCATTGGCTGGCGTTGGCATTGCAACGATTTGACCAGCGCGTGCTGGCGCTGATGGCCGCCAACGACCGCATGCCGCTAGCGCTGTCCCACTTGTGCGCGCGCGGTAGTCTGACCGCAGCGCACATCCACATCACGCGTCACCTGGACGTGACCGGCCTGCGCCTGACCGAACTGGCCCAGCGCGCCGGCGTGAGCAAACAGGCCATGGGCAAGCTGGTGGACCAGTGCGAAGCCTGGGCGCTGGTGCAGCGCCAGCCGGATGCCCAGGATGCGCGGGCGCGCCGGGTGGTTTTTACCGACGTTGGCTTTGCGTGGCTCCAGGCTTATGAAGAGGCGGTGCGCCAGACCGAAGCCGAACTGCGCGACGCGGTCGGCGCCGAAGTGGCCGCAGTGATTGCGATCGGGCTGGAGGCGTATGCCGCCTAAAATGAATTCAAAACCCTACAGGAGACACCATGCGGATATTGATTGCCGAAGATGATCAGGTTCTGGCTGACGGCCTGTTGCGCACCCTGCGTAGTTCGGGTGCGGCAGTGGATCATGTGGCCAGCGGCACCGAGGCCGACGCCGCACTCATGACCAATACCGAATTTGACTTGCTGATCCTAGACCTGGGCTTGCCCAAAATGCACGGTCTGGAAGTGCTGAAGAAACTGCGCGCGCGCGGCTCATCCTTGCCGGTGCTGATTCTGACCGCCGCTGACAGCGTGGAAGAGCGCGTCAAGGGGTTGGACTACGGTGCCGACGACTACATGGCCAAGCCGTTCAGCCTGCAAGAGCTACAGGCACGGGTGCGCGCTTTGAGCCGACGCGGCATGGGCGCGGCCAGTAGCACCATCAAGCACGGCCCGCTGGTGTACGACCAGGGCGGCCGCGTAGCCACCATCGATGGTGTGATGGTGGAACTGTCCGCGCGTGAACTGGGCCTGCTGGAAGTGCTGCTGCAGCGCGCGGGCCGTTTGGTCAGCAAGGACCAACTGGTCGAACGTCTATGCGAATGGGGCGAAGAAGTCAGCAACAATGCGATCGAGGTGTACATCCACCGCCTGCGCAAGAAGATTGAAAAGGGACCAATCCGTATCGCCACCGTCCGTGGTCTGGGTTATTGCCTGGAAAAAATCCCCGGGTAAAGATGCCCCCACGCTTGTCATTTCATGTACTGCGCTGGACGTGCCCACGTCTGAGTCGTGGGCTCTTCGCGCTGTCCCCATGTGCGCAGGCGCATGGGAAGCCGCAGCACTCAGCCCCATGGGGGCTGTTTCGGCTTGGGGCGGCCCGGCGCCGAAACGTGCTCTGCGATGGTACACAGCGTAGCCAGTCACATACGCCGTGAACATCTTTCAGCGCGAACAGCGCTCGCTGTTTGGTGAAATCCTGGACTGGATGCTCACGCCACTACTGTTGCTGTGGCCCATCAGCCTGGTATTGACCTGGCTGGTGGCGCAAAGCATTGCCGGCAAACCGTTCGACCGTGCGCTGGAATACAACGTGCGCGCCATGGCGCAACTCATCACCGTGCGTCACAGCAAGGCCCACTTTGTGCTGCCGAGGCCGGCGCGCGAACTGCTGCGTGCCGACGACTCCGACACCGTCTACTACCAGGTGATTGGACCCGGTGGCGAGTTTCTGAGCGGCGAGCGCGAACTACCCCCGCCGCCCAACATCAACCGGGTCACCCTCGACGAGGTGCAAATCCGTGACGACGTGGTCAAGGGCTATGACGTGAAAGTGGCCTATGCCTGGGTGCGGCTACCTGGCATGGAGGCGCAACCCGCCCTGGTACAGGTGGCAGAAACGCTGGAAAAGCGTTCCGTGCTGGCGACCGAAATCGTCAAAGGCGTGATGCTGCCGCAGTTTGTCATCTTGCCGCTGGCGGTGCTGCTGGTCTGGCTGGCGCTGGTGCAGGCGATCAAACCGCTGCACCAGCTCGAAGACCGCATCCGCGCGCGCAAACCCGACGACCTGAGCCCGATCGACGCCGAATCAGTACCGCTGGAAGTGTCGCCTCTGGTGGACTCTGTGAATGACCTGTTGCTGCGCCTGACCGAGTCGATTGCCACCCAAAAACGTTTTTTGGCGGACGCCGCGCACCAGCTCAAAACGCCCTTGGCCGGGCTGCGCATGCAGGCCGACCTGGCCCAGTTGGAAGGTGCCAGCGCAGAAGACCTGAAGCAGTCGTTGCGCCAGATCGGGCGCGCCAGCGTGCGCGCCACGCACAGCGTGAACCAGTTGCTGGCGCTGGCACGGGCTGAGAGCAGCGGCAGCGCCATGCAGCGCAGCGTGTGCGACCTGGCCGAGTTGTGCATGTCGGTGGTGCGCGACTGCGTGCCGCGGGCGTTGGACAAGCACATTGACCTGGGTTACGAAGGCACACAGCCAGACACCCCGGGCTGCACCGTGTGGGGCAACGCCACCTTGCTCAAAGAGATGGTGCGCAACCTGGTGGACAACGCCATCAACTACACCCCGTCCTTTGAAGAGCGTCCAGGCATCATCACCGCCCGGGTCTTGACCGACCCGTTTGGGCGCACGCTGGTGTTACAGGTGGAAGACAACGGCCCGGGCGTGTCGCAAACCGAGCGCGAACTGATTTTTCAGCCGTTTTACCGGGCGCTGGGCACCGAAGCTGACGGCTCCGGGCTAGGGCTGCCGATCGTGCTTGAAATTGCGCAGCAACACGGTGCCAGCGTCAGTATGGAAGACACCCGACCCGGGCAGAATCCACCAGGCGCACGCTTTGTCGTGCGGTTTACCGCCACCGCGCAAGAGCCATCGGATACCTGATCAACGCTCGTTCCGAGGTGCGCAGGGGGTCAGTTCCAGCGTTGCCAGCGCCGCTCCCAAGGCCTGCACCGGCGCTTGTGCAGGATCGGCTGCCTTGAGCAGCAGGCGGTAGGTGGGTAGCGCGTCCTGCACCTGTATCAGCCGCGCAGTGCGCACGCCACGCTGCGACAAGACAGCCAAAGCGGCACTGGCCGCCTTCTGTGTGGGGAAAATACCCAATGAAAATCCGAGTTCCAGCTCGGCGACCTTCACCGCCTCAAATGCCACTTTCAGCGCCACCAATTGAGCGCGTTTTTTGGCCTGGTCAGCCTTGTTGGCAAACTTGCCCAAGTACAGCATCCAGCGCACCGCAGGCAAGAGTTCGTCGATCTGCCAGGCGTCTGCCTCGAACTGGCTCTGCAACACGGGTCGTAGAACGTCTGCCTGCGCTGCGTCGAGCGCGTTACTTTGCAAACATGTGCGCACAGGTGCGCTGGCAATGACGTCGGGCGCACTGGCTGGCTGGATCGGGTTGGCGGGGGTGGGCGCAGCGCCAGCGGCACTGGCGACAGCCGACTGCGGCAACACCGTCAGCGCTTGAGGGTTGACTTGCTGCGTCAGCCGTTCGGGTTCGCGCAGCTGCTCCGGCGCCCAACCGTAAGCGCGCAGCCAGCCTTCGCTCCAGGCAAAGTAGCCCACATTCAGCAGCAGCAACAGCAAAACGACCAGGCGCAACACGGTGGCAGATCTTCAGGCGTGAGGCGCCATGGGTGGGTGCAGCGCGCGCACGCTGACCTCAGCGCTGGTGATGCGATGCAGGCCGGAGCTGGTTGCCACCAGCAGTGCGCCGTCGGTGTCCACGCCCCGCGCCATACCTTGCGTGCCGTCGCTCAGGGTAACGCTCACCTGCGCCAGCGCGTCACGCGCGTTAAAGGCGCGTTGCAGTGGCGCAAAACCACGCCGTTCAAACTGCTGTACAGCCGCGACCAGCGGCGCGGCCACGTAGTGCAGCGCCTGTGATGCCGTGATGTCAGGTAGCAGATCAGTCAATCCGGCAGGTGCAGTGTGCAGGCCATCGGCCGACGGACACACGATGTTGATGCCGACGCCAATCACCACATAGCGCTGTGGCCCACCCGGATGCCCACCCCAGTTGAGCGTCTCCACCAACACACCAGCGAGCTTGCGGTCTCGCCACCATAAATCGTTGGGCCACTTCAGGCGGATGTCGGCGTGCAGACTGTGCGCCAGACTCAACCCCACAGCCAGCGATAAACCAGACCAGTCCGCAGGCGCCAGCGCTAGTCCCAACGAAAACATCAGGCTACCGGTGCGACCTGTAGCCACGCGCTGATCGATCCACTGTCGCCCCAGTCGGCCACGCCCGGCGTGTTGGTGTTCGGCCACCAGCAAAACCGGCTCGGTCTGGCCAGCGCGCGCGCGGCGCATCAACTCGGCGTTGGTGGAGTCGATCTCGCGCAGCACCTCCACGGTAAAGCCGGGCAGACCCGGTTCGATCGCCTGCCAGATATCCTCGCAAGGCCAAGCGGACAGATCAGGCACGGCCATGTCAGCAGCTTATTTGCCCGCACGCGGCTTGCGTTTGGGCGCCAGCAGTGTGCCGCGACAGGTGGGCGCACCGCACCAGCAGGGGTAGTCGGCCTTGAGCTTGGGGGTGTAGCGCTCGTCGATGATCAGGCCGTAGTCGTAATGCAACTCCTCGCCTGCGGCAATGTCGCGCAAGGCTTTGATGAAGATGCGCCCCCCCACCTCTTCGGCTTCGCAATTGCCGTCGCACGAATGGTTGATCCAGCGCGACGAGTTGCCGCCGTGCAGCGCGTCAATCACACGGTGCTCGTCAATATGAAAGTAAAACGTGTGATTGGGGTCAGTCGGGTCGTGCGGATGCCGCGCCTGCGCCTCTTTCCAGCTAATGACCTCACCGACGTATTCAATAATGGTCTCGCCCGCCGCTATTGGCTGCACGGCATAGACGCCCTTGCCATGTATGCCCGAGCGGCGGACCTGGATGCGACGGGTTTTTGAAGCGGATTTTTTGGGCACGGTAAAAATTTGGTATCGTGAACTCGTATGGGTGCGCGCGTGTGCGCCCGCGAGGGAAAAGGATTGTAGTCAGATGAATGCCACAGCAACTTCCAAAACATTGGTCATCGCCGAAAAGCCATCGGTGGCACAAGACATCGTGCGCGCCTTGACGCCACTGGCGGGCAAGTTCGAAAAACACGACGAGCACTTTGAAAACGACACGTACGTGGTCACCAGCGCGGTCGGTCACCTGGTTGAAATCGAAGCGCCAGAACAATACGACGTGAAACGCGGCAAGTGGAGCTTTGCCCACCTGCCGGTGATTCCGCCGCACTTTGACCTCAAACCCGTGGACAAGACCAAGACGCGCCTGAATGCTGTGGTGCGGCTGGCCAAGCGCAAGGACGTGGGCTTGCTCATCAACGCCTGCGATGCCGGGCGCGAGGGCGAGCTGATCTTTCGCCTGATCGAGCAATACGCGGGCGGTGTCAAACCACTGGGCAAACCGGTGCAGCGCCTGTGGCTGCAAAGCATGACGCCGCAAGCCATCCGCGACGGCTTTCAACACCTGCGTAGCAACGCCCAAATGCAGCCGCTGGCCGACGCCGCGCGCTGCCGCTCTGAGGCCGACTGGCTGGTGGGCATCAATGGCACACGCGCCATGACCGCGTTTAACTCGCGTGACGGCGGCTTCTTTTTAACCACGGTGGGCCGGGTGCAAACGCCCACACTCAGCGTGGTGGTGGAGCGCGAGGAGCAAATTCGCGCTTTTGTCAGCCGCGACTATTGGGAAATCCACGCCACTTTTGCTGCTCAGGCCGGCCAATATCCCGGCAAATGGTTTGACCCGGCCTGGAAGAAAGAGGCCGACGATGCCGAGAAGAAGGCCGACCGTGTCTGGTCTGCCGCACAGGCGCAAGCCATTGCCGATGCGGTGCGCGGCCAGGCCGCCACGGTCACAGAAGAAAGCAAACCCACCACGCAAGCCAGCCCGCTGCTGTTTGACCTGACCAGTTTGCAGCGCGAGGCCAACGGCAAATTTGGTTTCAGTGCCAAGGCCACCTTGCAAATCGCGCAAAGCCTGTATGAGCGCCACAAGGCCCTGACCTACCCGCGTACCGACGCGCGCGCCCTGCCTGAAGACTATCTGCCGGTGGTCAAGCAGACCTTTGAGATGCTGGCCGACTCCGGCATGAAGCACCTGGCACCGCACGCACGCACGGCGTTGAACCACAGTTACCTGCGCTTTAGCAAGCGCATCTTTGACAACAGCAAGATCAGCGATCACTTTGCCATCATCCCCACGCTGCAAGCGCCCAACGGGCTCTCAGAAGCAGAGCAGAAGCTGTACGATTTGGTGGTGCGCCGCTTCATGGCGGTGTTTTTCCCCAGCGCCGAATACCAGGTGACGACGCGCATCAGCAAGGTGCAGCAGCACAGTTTTAAAACAGAAGGCAAGGTGCTGGTCAAGCCAGGCTGGTTGGCCATTTATGGCAAAGAAGCCGCTGACGAGGTGGCGGATGCCAAAGACGGCGACAAGGGCCAGAACCTGGTGCCGGTGCTGCCGGGTGAACACCCAGCGGCGGACAGTACCGAAGCGCGTGGCCTCAAAACCCGCCCTCCGGCGCGTTACTCTGAAGCCACCTTGCTCGGGGCCATGGAAGGCGCGGGAAAAACCGTGGAAGACGACGAACTGCGTGAAGCCATGCAAGAAAAAGGCCTGGGCACGCCCGCCACCCGCGCCAGCATCATCGAAGGCCTGATTGCCGAAAAATACATGCTGCGCGAAGGCCGCGAGCTGATCCCGACCGCGAAGGCGTTCCAGCTCATGACGTTGCTGCGCGGGCTCGATGTGCAAGAGCTGTCACGCGCCGACCTGACCGGCGAGTGGGAATACAAGCTCAACCAGATGGAGCACGGCAAGCTCAGCCGCGCCAGCTTCATGGCCGAGATTGCCGCCATGACCGAGCGCATGGTCAAAAAGGCCAAGGAATACGACCACGACACCGTGCCCGGCAACTACGCCACGCTGACCGCTCCGTGTCCGAACTGTGGTGGCGTGGTGAAAGAAAACTACCGCCGGTACGCCTGTAGCGGCGCCGACGGTCAGAGCGAGGGCTGTGGCTTTTCGTTTGGCAAAACCCCGGCCGGACGCACCTTTGAGCTGGCCGAGGTGGAGCAATTTTTGCGCGACAAACACATCGGTCCGCTGGACGGTTTTCGCTCCAAGGCGGGCTGGCCGTTCAGTGCCGAGATGGTCATCAAGTTCGACGACGAAACCAAAAACTACAAGCTGGAATTTGACTTTGGCGACGACAAAAAGGGTGAGGACAGCGGTGAACTGATCGACTTTTCAGCCCAGGAGCCGCTGGGAGCCTGTCCCAAATGCGGCGCTGGCACTGGAGCTGCCACAGGTGGCAGGGTCTTTGAGCACGGCAAGAACTACGTGTGTGAAAAATCCGTGCCGACGCTGCAGCAAGCCACGCCCAGCTGCGACTTCAAAACCGGCCAGATCATCCTGCAGCAACCCATTGAGCGCGCGCAAATGGTCAAGCTGCTGGCCACCGGCAAAACCGATTTATTAGACAAGTTCGTATCCATGCGCACGCGGCGCGCCTTCAAGGCCATGCTGGCCTGGGACGCAGCAGCGGGCAAGGTCAACTTTGAATTTGCACCAAGCAAATTCCCTCCCCGCAAAACCGCCGCCACACCTTTGACCAAAGCCGCGGTCGCTTCAAAATCAGGAGTTCTTCGCACAACATCCACGGGGGCTACAGCCTCAAAAGCCTTAAAAACTGCAAAACCTGCAGTCAAGAAGGTGGCCAAGGCGACAGCAGCCAAAACGCCGCGCAAAGCCCCTGCAGCAGGTGCTGGCTCCACACCCAGTGCGGCCCTGGCGGCGGTGATTGGTGCCGAGCCCATCACACGCCCGCAAGCCATCAAAAAATTGTGGGAGTACATCAAGGCGAACAACCTGCAAGACCCCAAGGACAAGCGCAACATCAACGCCGACGCCAAGCTGCAAGCGGTGCTGGGCCAGCCCACTGTGGGCATGTTTGCGCTCACCGGATTGGTGGGCAAACATCTGGGGTGAGGTGGTCGCACCTTGCGACCGCCTTGTCAAAGTGACAGCAACGGTTTGATATGACGTCGAAATGAGCACTGACATCCAAGACACCACATCCGCATTGCCTGGCATTGCAGTTTCAATACGAACATTGAGAGAACAGCGTGTCATTCTGGACTCTGACCTTGCCGCGCTGTACGGTGTTGAAACCAAGCGGTTTAATGAGCAAATCAAGCGGAATCTGGGTCGATTTCCGACAGATTTCATGTTCCGTTTATCTTCCGAGGAATTTGAATCTTTAAGGTCGCAATTTGCGACCTTAAAGCAGGGCAGAGGGCAACATCGCAAATACTTGCCCTACGCATTCACCGAGCATGGAGCGATCATGGCAGCCATGGTGCTGGGCAGTGACCGAGCCATAGAGGTCTCGGTTCATGTGGTACGGGCCTTTGTGCAGTTGCGCCAAGCCGCCGTCACGCACGCAGATTTGGCCCAACGCCTCTATGAACTTGAAATGAAAGTAGAGGGTGTGGAAATCAAAACCGACGCTTTTGCCCATAACACGCGCAACCAACTCAGACAGGTTTTTGATGCCCTGCGCGCGCTCACGCAGCCGCCAGACCCACCCCAGCGGGCCATTGGCTTCATCCTGCCCCCTGACAAACCTTGATCCACTACCGTCTGAACTAACCCGCAACGAAAAGACTGATCTACCACCATGCCTCTTGACTGGAAAGAAATTGCCAACCGTGCCCGGGCTTTCTCCAATGACTGGCAGCACGTCGAGCGCGAAGACGCTGATGCCAAAAGCTTTTGGGACGAGTTCTTTGAAGTCTTTGGCATCAAGCGGCGCAAGGTGGCCACTTTTGAGAAGCGCGTCAAAAAGTTTGACGACAAAGATGGCTATATCGACTTGCTGTGGAAAGGCACGCTGTTGATCGAGCACAAAAGCCGGGGCAAGGATTTGGCGCGGGCCTATAGGCAGGCCAGAGACTACTTTCCGGGTCTGCAACCGGACGAAGAGCCGCGTTACATCCTGTTGTGCGATTTCTGGCAATTTGAGCTGCACGACCTTGATGAAGACCTCGTTCACCGCTTCACGCTACCCGAGCTGGACAAGCATCTGCGGCTTTTCTATTTCATCGCCGGTTACCGCAAGCAGCGCATCCGGGTTGAAGAAGCCATTAACCGCGTGGCGGTGGATGCCCTGGGCGAGCTGCACGATGCGCTAAAAAAAGACGGTTACAGCGGCCATCATTTGGAAGTATTCCTGGTGCGTCTGCTGTTTTGCCTGTTTGCCGATGACACCGGTATTTTTCAGCCCAAAGACAGTTTTCACGACCTGATCGACTTCCACACCCATGAGGACGGCTCGAATGTGGGCGCGGTGCTCGACACCCTGTTTGTCACGCTTAACAAAGACACTCCAGCACGACAGACCTCACTGGCTGAACAATTCAGTTTGTTCCCCTACATCAATGGCCGTCTGTTTGAAGAGCGCATTGACCCGCCCGCCTTCACCGCCGCCATGCGCCGCCAGCTCATCACTCTGTGCCAGCGCAACTGGGGCAACATTTCGCCAGCTTCGGTGCGATGTTCCAGCGCGTGATTGAGCTTGATGCTGCAGAGCGCCGCCGTGAACTGGGTGCGCACTACACCAGTGAAACCAACATCCTGAAACTGATTCACCCCTTGTTTCTGGATGAGTTGCGTGCTGAATTTGAAAAAGTCAAAGGCGACGCCAATCGCCTGTTTGCATTCCATAAAAAGCTGCAAACTCTGACTTTTCTTGACCCGGCCTGCGGCTGCGGCAACTTTTTAGTGGTGGCCTACCGTGAGCTACGCAAGCTGGAGCTTGACGTGATGCGCGCGGCCAGCCACTTTGGCAGCCGCATCGGCCATGTGTTCGACTTTCTCAAGGTCGATGTGGATCAGTTTTACGGCATCGAATACGAAGAATTTCCGGCGCAAGTGGCGCAGGTGGCCATGTGGCTCACCGACCACCAGATGAACGTGGAGGCAGGTACCGAATTTGGCGAACCCATGCTGCGCGTGCCCTTGAAGCGCAGCGCCCACATCCGCCACGGCAACGCCTTGCGCATTGACTGGGCCGATTTTGTGCCGCCCACCCAGTTGAACTACATCCTGGGCAACCCGCCGTTTGTGGGCAAGCAACACCAGTCGGATGAGCAAAAAGAAGACATGGAAACCGTTTGTACGGGTATGAAAGGAGCCGGTGTGCTGGACTATGTGGCCGGCTGGTACATCAAAGCGGCACGTTACATCACCACCGCACCGGACAGCTTTGCTGGTATCAACGCAGCGGCCAGCCGCGACCGCAAAAAGTTCAAGGACGTGAAGTTTGGCGGCGCGGCCACTGGCTTTGGTGACATGTTTGCCGACGTGGACCGGGCGGAAACGCTGGCTCGGCGTAAGGTGCGCTGCGGTTTTGTCTCCACCAACAGTATCACCCAGGGCGAGCAGGTTGCGCCACTGTGGGGCTGGATGCTGAACGCTGGCATGCACATCCAGTTTGCACACCGCACGTTTCAGTGGAGCAACGACGCGCCGGGCAAAGCGGCAGTGCATTGCGTCATCGTCGGCTTTGGGGTCGACAAGCCCAGAAAAGTGCCGCTGGCCGATTATGAAACCGTCAAGTCCGAGCCGGTGATTTCCGATGTAAGCAACATCAACCCCTATTTGGTCGAAGCGGCCGACTTGGTGCTTGACAAACGCCGCACCCCAATTTGTCCGGTGCCTGAGATTGTTTTCGGTTCCATGCCCAATGATGGCGGGTATTTGCTGCTTTCAACCCCAGAGCGTGATGAACTGCTGGCCAAAGAGCCAAATGCCGCACCGTGGATTCGTCGCTTTCTGGGTGCCGACGAATTCATCAATGGGCTGGAGCGCTGGTGTCTGTGGCTGGTGGAATGCCCGGCGGCGGAACTCAAAGCCATGCCGGAGGTGATGAAGCGGGTGCGCGCCGTGGAGCAGCAGCGCCGCGCCAGCACGCGACCCGCCACGCAAGCGCTGGCCGACCGACCGCATTTGTTTGGCGAAATTCGCCAACCCAGCGGGCGCTATATCCTTTTGCCAGCCCATTCTTCCGAGCGGCGTAGCGTCATTCCAATTGGCTTCATGCCGCCCGATGTGATCGTCGGCAACGCCAACCTGTGCATCCCGAATGCGGGCCTGTATGAGTTTGGCATCTTGACCTCACGGATGCACATGGCTTGGGTCAGCCATGTCTGCGGTCGCATCAAGAGCGACTACCGCTACACCAACCAGATTGTTTACAACAACTTCCCCTGGCCCGATTTCTCTCAAAGTTTCAAGTCAAATCAGCCTCCATCCCATGTAGAACAAGCGCAAGCAGCTATCGAAACTACAGTAAAAGCGGTGCTCGATGCGCGTGCCATGGAGGTGGGTGCGACGCTGGCCGACCTGTATAACCCGCCCATGCCAACGGCCCTGCTCAAGGCGCACCGGGCGCTGGATGCAGCGGTCGATGCGGCCTACGCCCTGAACGGTGGCAAGAAAAACTGGAAGACCGATGCCGAGCGTGTCGCCTTTTTGTTTGGCCGCTACGAGGCCCTGACCAACATAGGGCACTCCGCCTGAAGCCAAAAGAGGCCAAGCCAAACCAACACCTACTGATCCAGCCACTGGCAAATCGGCTGCCACTGCGCCAGGTCGCGCGCCACGCGTTCGGGGGCCAGGTCGAACACGGTCAGGCCGTGCGCGGCCAGTTGCACGTAGTTTTGTGTGTCGCGCAGCGTGCCCAACACCGGCAGACCGGTACTGACCACAAAATTGCGCAACTGTTCGGCCGCGCGGGTGCGCTCATCGACCCGCATGGCGACGATGCCCACCTGTGTTTTATCGGTCTTGACGCGTTCGGCCAACTCGTCCAGAAAGTCGCGCGTGGCAAAGATGTCAAACACGCTAGGTTGTAGCGGCACCACCACCTTGTGCGCCAGCCTGAGCACGTCTTTGAGCCGCTTGCCGTGCAGCCCGGCCGAGGTGTCAATCACCGCGTGCGTGGTGCCCTTCGGCGGCTTGGCAATCTGGTCGTCATTGATGTCCCAACTGGCGATCGGCTGTGCTGTGGCCGGGCGAAGCGACAACCACAGTTGGCTGGACTGCTGGCGATCTGCATCGCCCAGCATCACGCGCTGGCTCTGGCTGGCAAAGTAACCCGCGATGTGGGTGGACAGCGTGGACTTGCCCACGCCGCCTTTTGGGTTGGCAACAACAATGACTGGCATGGATGAACCCTCCGGCAATGCAACAGCCGCCATGTTATCGGCAAGCACGATGTAGGGAAAACCCTTGCGACAGCGTGCCCGGCGGACATCAGAATGTCACGCGGCTGACATAACAGGGCTCTTTCAGGCAAGGCTGCTGAAATCTGTACCGGCCCCATTGAGCTCACCTCAAGGAAGCACCATGAAATTGCGCTATTCACTGATTGCCACGGGCGTTGCCGCGCTCCTGTGTACCGGCTCTGCGCTTGGCCCAGGCCGCAGAACAAGCATCCGTTTCAGCGCCTGTAGCCATTCCAAACAATCGTGTTCGCGCGACGCCCCCCGGCGTGCGCCGCGCGCGTGATGACGAGCTGGTACAAAAGTGGGTAAGAGCAGACTCCCCCGCCATTCAAGGCGCGGCGCCGCGTCCTAACCCCTCGCTCAACCGGAGCACCAACGGCAGGCCACCAGGCCCGGTCTGGCGGTACGCGGTACATTTTCGTCAGCCCGGGCCTGGCGTCCTGCCGCTGGCGCCCGGTTAGCTCGAGCGTTCAAACCGCACGCGAAACACGTTGCCGTTGAATGAAGCTGCTCAATAAACCATGCAAAACCTCCAACTAATGGATAAACTACATGGATGTATAAACGGATTATCAACCAGCAGCTCGGCGAGCTATTGACCCAGTTTCCGGCGGTTGCGCTCTTGGGGCCGCGCCAGGCAGGCAAGACCACACTGGCCATCGCTCAAAAGGAAAGCCATCCCGATGCGCTTTACCTGGATTTGGAGTTGCCCTCTGCCCAAAGACAGCTTGACGACCCTGAGGCGTTCTTTTTGGCGCACCCCAAGCAACTGGTAATCCTGGATGAAGTTCAGCGTCTGCCGGGGATATTCAGCATCCTGCGGGGCGTGATCGATCAACGCCGCCGTCAGGGTGAAGACGCTGGTCAATTTCTTTTGCTGGGGTCGGCATCGGGTGCGCTGCTGCAACAGTCCAGTGAAAGTCTCGCAGGGCGGGTGGCTCAAGTGGAGCTGACCCCTTTTCAGGCCCGCGAGGTGCTCGCAAACGATTTCAGCGCCGCCGACATGGATACCTTGTGGGTGCGCGGTGGCTTCCCCTTGGCATGGCTGGCTCACAGCGCTGCCACCAGCATGACCTGGCGCGAGGTGTTCATCACCACCTATCTTGAAAAAGACATTCCGGCACTAGGCCCCAGAATACCAGCAACCACCTTGCGCAGGTTGTGGACTATGCTGGCTCACAATCAGGGTGCGTTGCTGGACCAGTCCAAACTGGCCGCCGCCCTAGCCATCAGCGGCCAAACGGTGGGGCGTTATGTGGATTTGCTTTGCGATTTGATGCTGGTGCGGCGTTTGCCAGCTTGGAGCGGCAACGTCGGCAAGCGGCTGATTCGTGCGCCTAAGGTCTACGTGCGCGACAGCGGACTGGTTCACGCCTTGCTTGGCTTGCCGGACCTGGATGCGGTGTTGAGCCACCCAGTGGCTGGTGTCAGTTGGGAGGGTTTTGTGGTTGAGCAGCTTATCAACGCCGCTCCCGGTGGACAGGCCAGCTTTTACAGAACCAGCAATGGTGCAGAAGTTGATCTTGTACTGGAGTTTCGCAGCGGGCAAACCTGGGTCATTGAAGTCAAACGATCTTCTGCGCCCACCGTGTCAAAAGGGTTTCACCTGGCCGCCCAGGATTTAAGCGCCTCGCGCAAGTTGCTGATAGCGCCAGTTCAACAGGCTTACCCCATAAAGGAAGGTATTGAAGTCATGAACCCAATGCAAGCCGCCCAAATGATTGCACTGAACGTAGCCAAAGCGAATCAACCTGCAATCTGAAGAAATGATTTTCAGACTACAGGCTATTGTTGCGTTGCCGCTGGGTTAAAGTGCCATCCAAAGACTGAAGTCAAAGACCATGCCCTGCGCCCACACCATCAGCGCACAAAACTATCACTTCAATAGCTTGAAAGATCTGCTGGCCAGGGCCAACCCGCTGCGCTCGGGCGACCAGTTGGCGGGCGTGGCGGCGGCCGATGAGCAAGCTGTGCCGCCCGCAAGACCTGGTGCTGATCGCGCGCAATTGCCGGGTGGTCACACGCTTTCGCAGCACCATCGGCCTGCCCGGCCACCTGGCCACGCGCTTGCAGCCCAACCACCCCACAGACGACGCGCAAGGCATTGCCGCCAGCCTGCTTAACGGCTTGCTGCTGGGCAGTGGCGATGCGGTCATCGGCATCAACCCGGCCAGCGCCAACACCGCGCAGGTGGTGCGGCGGCTGCACTTGCTGGATGAATTGATTGGCCATTACGCCATTACCACTTAGAGCTGTGTGCTCACGCACGTGACCCACACGCTACAGGCGATCGGACGCGGCGCGCCAGTGGATTTGGTGTTCCAGTCCATCGGCGGCACCGAGGCCACCAATACCAGCTTGCTGGCGCTGCTGCAAGAGGCGCGCGAGGCGGCCCTGTTGCTGCATCGCGCCAAGCTGTTGGACAAGTCTGGCCAGCGCAGCGCCAACGTGATGTATTTCGAAACCGGCCAAGGCAGCGCGCTGTCTGCCAACGCGCATCACGACTGCGACCAGCAAACCATTGAGGCGCGCGCCTACGCCGTGGCGCGGCATTTCAAACCCTTGCTGGTCAACACCGTGGTTGGCTTCATCGGGCCAGAGTATTTGTTCAACCTGGATTCCTCAGTTGGACGCGCCCGAGTGGGCTGCTGGCGGCGTGTCCGGGTAGGCGCGACAACGCTGCAGGCTCATGCCCGCGAGGCGGAGCAACGACCCCGGGCGCGTTGCCAGTGGCTCAATCGGGTGCGTAGCGCTGTCACCCAAAAGGTGAACAGTGTCGAAGCTGAAATAGTCAATGTTCATCAGGAGTTATCGAAGAAATCAAGCGGTCAACTGAGGAATCCAGGTTCAACGGTAAGCAGATCACCCGTGCCGGTCTGGAAGACCACTTTTGCGGCAAGCTGCTGGGCCTGCGCGCCGCGCCCGAGTTTGAAGCCTGGCAGCAAGCCCTGGGCATCACCACGGCGGGCGACGGACCGCGGTTGGCCGACCAC
This sequence comes from Comamonadaceae bacterium CG12_big_fil_rev_8_21_14_0_65_59_15, assembly GCA_002786915.1. Taxonomy (GTDB): domain Bacteria; phylum Pseudomonadota; class Gammaproteobacteria; order Burkholderiales; family Burkholderiaceae_C; genus Rhodoferax. The sequence goes on from PCUV01000049.1 coordinate 210,438, forward strand.
GTGCCCGCTGCTTTTGTGCCGACGCTGCGAGATTTGCGAGATGGCCAAGGCACTTGACCATGGCACGGTGCCTGCCGCAGCTTTGTCATGCCGGGCACGACCCGGCATCCAGGAAGCCGGCTGGTCGTGGATTGTGGGTCAAACCTGCAAAAACTTTCTGGGACAAGACGAACATGAAAACTGCTTCCCCATTCATCCTGCCACCCCTGATCACCCCGACGCCGTGGGACGCGTTGCGCCAGTTCACAGACGCACGCATTGCCCTGGGGCGCGCCGGGGTCAGCCTCCCCACCAACGCACATCTGGCGTTTCAGCTGGCGCACGCGCAGGCGCGAAATGCGGTGCATTTGCCGCTGGATGCCAGCGGTGTGGCCGCCAGCCTGCAAGCGTTGGGCCTGACCACGCTGCTGCTGCACAGCCAGGCGGCAGACCGCGCCACCTATTTGCAGCGGCCAGACCGGGGGCGACGGCTGGATGCGGCATCGTTGCACACGCTGGCACGGTGGCAAGCTTTGGCACGCAATATGGCCCAACCCGCAGGCGATGCGGCATTTGACCTGGCCCTGGTGGTGGCCGACGGCCTGAGCGCCCGGGCCATTCATGAAAACGCCGTGCCCTTGCTGACCCACCTGTTGCAGCGCTTGCAAAACGGCCGCACCCCTGGCTGGCGTATTGCGCCGGTGGCGGTGGTCGAGCAGGCCCGTGTGGCCATCGGCGACGAAGTCGGTGAGCGGCTGGGCGCAAGCCTGGTAGTGGTACTGATCGGTGAGCGCCCGGGTTTGAGCTCGCCCGACAGCTTGGGGCTCTACCTCACCTGGGCGCCCCAAGTTGGCAAGATGGACGCGCAGCGAAACTGCATCTCCAACGTGCGCCCGGCGGGCTTGTCCGTTGACGCCGCTGCCCAAACGCTGCACCGACGGATGTCTCAGGCACACCACAAACAGCTCAGCGGCGTGGGGTTGAAAGACGACACGGACACCGCGCTCGCACCCACTGCCGCAGGCATCCAGTAGCTCGGTCTATTCGAGCCCAGAATCTGCAGCCGGCTCGGTCCCATCGATGTACAGCCAGCGCCCGGCTTCGCGCACAAAGCGGCTGATTTCATGAAGGCGCACGCCGCGCCCGTTATCGCGCCAGCGCGCCACGAATTCCACCACGCCGGCGTCCCCCGTGACCTGCGCGTGGCGCACTTCCAGACCCAGCCATTTCACCGGCGACAAATCCAATTCACCCGGTGCGGTGCTGGGGTGCCAGGTCGCCAGCAGGTAGTCGATCAGCCCCAACACATAGGCGCTGTAGCGTGAGCGCATCAAGGCTTCCGGTGTGGACGGATAAGCGCCAACTACAGCGCCTGCGTGCCAGCGCCCACAACAGTCGCCATAGGTGTGATCGCTGCCACACGGGCAGGGTGCGTCGGCGCGCAGGGTGTGCATGCTTGCTTTCATGGCCCGGATTGTCCACGCGCCCTGCCCTCTACCTCTTGCATAAATCAAATTTCCGCCCTTGGCATTACCGCGTAACCGCGATACTTGACGCATTCCCACTCAAGCTACGTGCAAGCATGGCCGATAACACAGACAAGCCTGTCCATTTGATGACGATGGCTTGGTAGCTCACATGAATTCCTTTCACACCAAGACCCCTTCACTATTCACTGTGCCAACCCATGGGTGTTGCCGATGGTTGGTAATGGGCAAAAGGATGCGTTTTTTGCGGGTCGGTCTGCTCTTTGCAGCACTGATGCCCTGGTTCTCAGGTGCCAACGCTGTCGAACCTGCCGTTACCCACGCGCCAGCTGTCGCATCCAAAACCAGTGCCGTGGCCAAGGTTGACTCAAGATCAGCCACCGCAGGCGCCACCGCAGGCGAAACCGCTGCGCCGCTGATTGACCTGAAGAAAGCCCTGCGTGAACAAGTGTTCGGCAAGAAGAAGCTGACTCTTGTCATCAGTGATAAGCCTGAGTCGGCGCCTAGAGCGAGCGCAACTGCCACGTCAGCCAACAAGACAGCCAGCACCAAGAGTCTGACCGCGTCTCAAGCGCACGTCACCGTCCCGCACGAAACCTCTGCACACACCGCGCAGCCACGCCACGAAACTCCGGCCAATGCGCATCCAGTGGCCGTAGCTGTGTCAAGCAAGAAGCCAACGCGTACGTCAGTGGTGAACGCGCGCGCGAGTCGGGACTACATCCAAGCCAAAGCGGCCGCCCTGGCCGGGCACGGTGAGCCAGCAGCAACTGACGCCCACAAGGCGTCCGAACATACTGGCGCACATTGGTCTTATGTCGGCGCCACCGGACCCGAGGCTTGGGGCCAACTGCAACCTGAATTTGGCGTCTGCGCCACCGGCAAACGGCAATCCCCGATCAATATTGAGGAATCCAATACGCTGCAAGGTCCGGCCGAGCCTCTGTTGTTCAATTACACGCCGTCCAATGGCACGGTGATCAATAACGGCCACACGGTGCAGGTGGACGTGCAAGGCGGCAACACACTCACCGTGCGCGGTTCGAACTACGCACTGGTGCAGGTGCACTTTCACAGTCCGTCTGAAGAGCAGATCAACTTTCGCAACTACGCGATGGTGGCGCACTTGGTGCACAAGAACCCTGATGGCCAACTGGCCGTGGTGGCGGTGCTGCTGGAGCCAGGGCAGGCCAACGCCTTCATCGACAGCGTTTGGACCTACATGCCGTTGGACGTGAACGACCAGGTACGCATGCCCGCAGGCCTGTTCGACCTGAAAGGCTTGTTGCCGCAAGACCAGCGCTACTACCAGTTTCTGGGATCACTGACCACGCCACCGTGCACCGAAGGCGTGCTGTGGATGGTGCTCAAAACATCGGTGCAAATCAGCGCCGCGCAATTGCGACTGTTTCAGCAGCTCTACCCCAACAACGCGCGGCCGGTGCAGCCCGCGAATAACCGGCCGGTGCGCAACGCACAGTAAACGCCATTACGCCAAGCGCCGGGTGAGCTGCCCGGACGCGACGACTTGTCAGGCGCGCAGCTGGCGCGCCAGCCACTGGCTCAAGCCGCTATCGGGGCGTTCAAAGCCGTGGATGCCGATGTAGTGGTTGGCCCCCGGCAAGGCGCTGAGCTCACCCTGGTTGCCTGCCGCCTGCCACGCATCATGAAACAAGTGCGCCTGGCGCTCAAACTCCGGGGTTTCTTCGCCGCCCCACGTGGTCCAGACAGGCGTGGCAGATGGCCGCACACCAAAAGCCGGTGAATTGCGTGCCACCATTCCTTGATCGAGCTGGATCATCGGCTGCAGGTAGCTGTAACGCAGCGGCGCAATGTCGTAGATACCGCTGACCAGCAACGCCGCCGCCACGGGGTCCTGCGGCAGACTATATGCGGCATCCCACGGCGTTTGCAGACACATGGCAGCCAGGTGTGCACCAGCAGAATGTCCGCCCAGTGCAATGCGTGATGGATCTCCGCCGTAGGCACCCACATTGCGAAAGGTCCAGGCCACAGCGGCGCGCACCTGGCGCGTGATCTCGTCCACCGTGACGTGTGGGCACAGCGCATAGTTGACCACCACCGTGGTGATACCCAGAGGTTGCAAGCCCAACGCCACACAGCTGAAGTCCTTGCTGGAAAAGGCGCGCCAGTAGCCACCGTGCAAAAACACAAACACAGGCGCGTTTGGCCTATCGGCCGAAAAAATATCCAACGTCTCGACCAAGGTCGGCCCATAGGGCACACCCAGCGTACACGGCAATTGCGTGCGCGCATCGCCAGAGCGCTGTGCGTAATGCCGCGCAGGCTGCGTCGGGTCAGCCAATTGAATGGCCGGGTTGTACTGCGCGTCAATCTGCGCTTGGGTTTCAAATTGCCGATACAGAGTGGGCATGGAGATACCTTTTACTTTCAAATGCTGGGAGCACGCTGGGGGCCACCGGTGTGTGTCAGCCCACTACCGCGCCAGACTTTTGAGCGCCAGCTTGATGCCGTCGCTCACCCCCACGTCTGGTGGCAAGGCTTTGAGCGCGCTGGCGGCTTCTTTCTCGCTGTAGCCCAGCGCCAGCAACGCCTGCAAAATATCAGACTGCGCACCGCTGGTCACGCTGGCCACCGCGCCAATGTCCGGGCCAAGCTTGCCTTTGAGCTCCAGCAACAGGCGTTCTGCTGTCTTCTTGCCGATGCCCGGCACCTTGATCAAGCGCCCTAGCTCTTGCAATGTGATCGCCTGCGCCAACTCGGACACGCTCATGCCGGAAAGCACTGCCAGCGCCGTGCGCGGCCCGATGCCACTGATCTTGATCAACTCTCGGAACGCTTCACGCTCGGTGGCACTGGCAAAGCCATACAGAATCTGCGCGTCCTCACGCACCACAAAATGCGTCAGCAGACTAATTTTTGTTCCCAATTCCGGCAGGTTGTAAAACGTGCTCATGGGCACCTGCACCTCATAGCCGACTCCGTGGCAGTCGATGATGACTTGCGGTGGATTTTTGCTGTCGAGAAAACCTGTGAGTTTGCCGATCATTTTTTGCCTATCATGGAGATCAATTTTTTGGAATTATCAACGTGATTCTCAGACACCTCTTTTCACCACCCAATAACACCCGCCTGGTGCATTTGTGCGGCCCATTGGACGCCCATTTGCGCACCATCGAAGCGGCACTGCAGGTCAAGATCGCGCATCGGCATGAGCAGTTCAAGGTGGACGGGCTCAAGGTGCGCGCCCAGCGCGCCATGGAGCTCTTGCAGGCCCTGTATGAAATGGCCGCGCGCCCGATTGAGCCACGCACGGTGCAACTGATGCTCTCGGGTGACGGTGAGGTAGGTGGTGCCGACACCCCACAGCTCAAAACGCGCCGCGCCGACCTGAAACCGCGCTCAATGAACCAGGCGCATTACCTGGACTGCATCGCCAGCCACGACATCACGCTGGGCATCGGCCCGGCCGGTACCGGCAAGACTTACCTGGCGGTGGCCATGGCCGTCGATGCGCTCCAGCGCAGCACGGTGCAGCGCATCGTGCTGACGCGCCCGGCGGTCGAAGCGGGTGAGCGCCTGGGCTATCTGCCCGGCGACCTGGCACAAAAAATTGATCCCTACCTGCGCCCACTCTACGACGCGCTGTACGACCTGATGGGTTTTGACGCGGTGCAAAAAGCGTTTGAGCGCCAAACCATTGAAGTCGCGCCACTGGCGTTCATGCGCGGCAGGACGCTCAACACCGCGTTCGTGATTCTGGACGAGGCGCAAAACACCACGCCCGAGCAGATGAAAATGTTTTTGACGCGCATCGGCTTTGGTTCCAAAGCGGTGGTGACCGGCGACGTGAGCCAGATCGACCTGCCCAGCGCGCAACTTAGTGGCCTGATTGACGCCGAGCGTGTGCTCAAAAGCGTCGAGGGCATCGCCATCTGCCGCCTGACCAGTGCGGACGTGGTACGGCACCCACTGGTGGCGCGCATCGTTGACGCCTACGACGCGCCGGTGCGCGCACGCTCCGCGACAATCGGCGCATGAACAATTTTCAACAATGGGGCGACACGCTACGTTTGCTGGTTGAGCTTGCGGGTACCGCCGCCTTTGCGTTGTCCGGGGTGCTGGAAGGCGCGCGCAAACGGCTGGACGCGGTGGGCATTTTTGTGGTCGGATTTCTAGCCGCTTTTGGCGGCGGCACGCTGCGCGACCTGTTGCTGGACGAGCGCCCCTTCTTCTGGGTGCGCCACGTGGAAATGCTGTGGGGTGTGCTGGCGCTGTGCTTGCTGGCCATGCTGTTTATGCGCCGCCATCACTTTGAAGCCACCCAGCGCGGGATCGCCCTGCCAGACGCGCTGGGGCTGGGTCTGTTTACCGCCACCGGTGTGCACCAGGCGCTGCTCACAGGCATGCCTGCATTGGTAGCCGTGCTGATGGGGCTGATCACTGGCGTCTTTGGTGGTGTGCTGCGCGACATCGTCTGCAACCAGATTCCCGCTACCTTCAGCGACCATCAACCGTACGCGGTGTGCGCTTTTGCTGGCGGCTGGGTGTACGTAGGTGCCTGGCAACTGGGCGCGCCGGGTTGGCTGGCGCTGCTGGCATGCGTTGGCTTCACCGCCGGGCTTCGGATGCTGGCGCTGTGGCGCAACTGGCGTCTGCCGACCTGGCAAACCTGAGCCCCATCGTATCAACTCTTGCCGTCTTGCCATGTTCAACCCCTCACAAGCTGATGTGCGCCGCTTTTTCTGTGCGGTGTATGCCAAGCGTACATCGGGCGAACCCATGCAGGCCATTGAAACACTGGCATCGCTGTGGATCGACGAACACCCTGAATATCACGCGGACCTGGCCGACGTGGACAGCGCGCTGGCCACCATGACGCAGGAGCAAGAGGGCAAAAGCAACGGTTTTCTGCATCTGTCCATGCACTTGTCGATCAGCGAACAATGCAGCATCGACCAGCCCCGCGGCATCCGCCAGGCCACTGAATTGCTTACACGGCGCCTGGACGGTCTGCATGACGCGCATCACGCGGTCATGGAATGCCTGGGACAAATGATCTGGGAAAGCCAGCGCTCCGGTCGCCCACCGGACGGGCAAGCCTACGTGGCCTGCGTACAGCGCAGGGCCACGGAAGACTGAGGATATTTACTTGACGCGCGCGCGCTGGATGGTCTGCAGTTCGCCCGGCAGGCTACCGACGTATTCCGCCAACACCTTCAGCTCTGCGTTCGAAAACTGCGCCGCAATGCCACCCATGATCGGCTGGCTGCGGCCAATTAACGGCTTGTCGGTGGTCTTGTAGGACTTGAGCGCCACGTAGAGGTAGTCGGGATGCTGACCTGCAATCTTGGGGTAAGTCGGGCTGATCGGCTTGCTGAAATTGGCGCCGTGGCAGGAGGTGCATCCGGCCTTGGCCACCAAAGCGGCAGCAGCAGGCGAGCCTTCTTTTGCGGTGGGAGGCAAGGTGGCTCCGGTGCCGGTGGATTCATAGTACGCGGCCAGGTCAGCAATGTCCTGCTCCTTGAGCGACGACGCCGTCGTGCGCATGGACGGATGTTTGCGCTCACCGCTCTGGTAGGCATGCAGCGCCGCCGAGATATACCCCGCACTCTGGCCCGACAACTTGGGCACCCGGTGCGTCTCAGGGAACGCCGTGTGGAAGCCCTTGATACCGTGACAACCCATACACACCGCGATTTTGCGCGAACCCGCCAGTGGATCACCCTGGACATCTTGCGCCAGCGCAGGCAGGGAACACACCACGGTCAACAACAAGGGGGCAAGTTTTTTCATCATTTGGCAAGGAAAATAGCAGTAAAACCACGCATGGTTTGATAAATGTCAAAGAATTATAGGGATACTGCGAGCAAGAAAACGTTGGCGTAAACCCGATGCTGAACCCCTTTTCAACTGGGTGGTGCAACTGGCGCTAAGCTCTGCCCTTCCAGAAAAATCACATCAGCCCCATGAAATTCCAAGGAACCCCCAACTACGTCGCCACCTCCGACCTGATGCTGGCCGTCAACGCCGCCATCACCCTACAGCGCCCGCTGCTGGTCAAGGGCGAACCCGGCACCGGCAAGACCATGCTGGCCGAAGAAGTGGCAGGCGCCCTGAAACTGCCGCTGCTGCAATGGCACATCAAAAGCACCACCAAGGCGCAGCAAGGGTTGTATGAATACGACGCCGTCAGTCGCCTGCGCGACTCGCAACTGGCCGATGTCGATGGCGGCGAACGCGTCAAAAACATCCACAACTACATCGTCAAAGGCGTCTTGTGGCAAGCCTTCACGGCCGACCAACCGGTGGCGCTGCTGATTGACGAAATTGACAAGGCCGACATCGAGTTCCCGAACGACTTGCTGCGCGAGATCGACCGCATGGAGTTCTACTGCTACGAAACCCGTGAGCTGATCCGCGCCAAACACCGCCCGCTGGTGTTCATCACCTCCAACAACGAAAAAGAGCTGCCCGACGCCTTTTTGCGCCGCTGCTTCTTCCACTACATCAAGTTCCCCGATGCCACCACCATGAAGCAAATCGTGGACGTGCACTTTCCCGGCCTGAAGGCCGAGTTGCTCAGTGCCGCCATGAAAACGTTTTTTGACGTTCGCAATCTGCCGGGCCTGAAGAAAAAGCCATCCACCAGCGAACTGCTGGACTGGCTGAAACTGCTGATGGCGCAAGACATCCCAGCGTCTGTTTTGCAGACTGCCGACGACAAGGTGGCGGTGCCGCCGCTGGTGGGTGCATTGTTGAAGAACGAGCAGGACGTGACGCTGTTTGAGAAGCTGGTGTTCATGCAGAGCCGCAACCGCTGAAGACGCATGACGCTATTCATGGTGTATCCGTGCGCAAACAGTAGGGGCACCCGCGCGGGCTGTATCTGTGCTCCCCGCGCGGTAGCCGGTATGGGCAGCCCCCTCATGCTGGAGTACCAGAAATCGGGGGTTGCCCATACCGACTACCACGCGATACCTTTGTCTGGCTTGCAGCTTAGGGAACCTTTTGGAGACTTTGAATGACATTTGTTGAACCTGTCATCCTGTCCGCGCGCGGCATCACCCTGCTGCCATTGGCACTCGACCACGAAGCCGGCTTGCGCGCTGCTGCTGCTGACGGTGCGTTGTGGAATATTCGCGTCACCTCTGTGCCCGAGCCCGAGCACACGCGCCAGTACATCGAAGACGCGCTGGCCATGCGCCAGGCGGGTAACCGCTTTGCTTTTGCCGTCACGCAAGCCGACTCTGGCCAGGTGCTGGGCAGCAGCAGCTACCACGACATCATCCCGGCCGTGAAGCGCGTCGAGATTGGCTACACCTGGTATGCCAAAAGCGTGCAGCGCAGCTTTGTGAACACCACTTGCAAGCTGCTGCTGTTGACCCATGCTTTCGAAACTTTGGGATGCAACGTGGTGGGCTGGCGCACCGACAACTTCAACTTTGCCTCGCAAGCAGCCATCGAGCGCCTGGGCGCCCACAAAGACGGCGTGATCCGTGGCCACGCCCTGCGCCGCGACGGAACCATCCGCGACACCGTGATGTACAGCCTGCGCGCGGGCGAATGGCCTGAAGTCAAAGCGCAGCTGCTGTATTTGCTGGACAGGCAGCGCTAACTGCCATGGCAGTCAAGCCACCCCGAAGCATGCAAGTCGGCTGTCATTGCGGACCACGATCCGCAATCCATGGCCCCGCATTCATGGATGCCGGGTC